>JBHHTQ010000005.1:0-117862 GCA_046753445.1 Anaerolineae bacterium
CACGACACGGCCGTTTCTCAAATCAATTGCCGGATAAATGGTGAATTTTGTCATAGCCTTGTTCGTTTTTGGGGACACGGATTCATACGGATAAACACGGATATAAATCGGCTAAAAATCCGTGTCATCTGTGTTTATCTGTGTCCCTCTTGCTTGTAAAAAATATGCTTAATGGTATTGTCATATCATCTCCACAAAATTTTTCAAAATCCGCAGCCCCACCTGCTGGCTTTTCTCCGGGTGGAACTGGATGCCGAAGATGTTGTCCCGCCCTACGATGGACGTGAACCGTAATCCGTAATCCGTAAACGCCAGGCTGTCTGTTTCGTTGGCCGGGATGCAGTAGTAGGAGTGGACGAAGTAGGCGTAACTGCCGCTGGGAACGCCTGCCAGCAGGGGGTGGCTTTCGTCGTGTTCAATCTGGTTCCAGCCCATGTGGGGCACTTTCAAATTGTGAATTGTGAATTGTGAATTATTAATTGTGAATTGTTCATTGAACCGCGTCACTTTCCCTGGAATCAGCCCCAGCCCTTTGTGTGCTCCCATTTCGTCGCTCTCGTCGAAGAGGAACTGCATGCCCAGGCAGATGCCGAGGAGGGGGATATTTTGTTGGGCGGCGCGGGTTACGGCCGTATCCAATCCCCTCTCCCGCAGCGCCGCCATTCCTGCGCCAAACGCGCCCACGCCGGGCAGAACCAGCTTGTCGGCCCGCCGCGCGGCCTCTGGGTCGGTGGTCAGCGTGACTTTGGCGCCGATGTACTCAAATGCTTTCTGCGCCGAGCGAATGTTGCTCGCGCCGTAATCAATCATCGTGATGGTTGCCATACTTTCCTAATTTTCGTGACCCGTGTTCCGTGACCCGTTATCGGAACACGGATTACGAGGTTAACGTTCCCTTCGTACTTGCCACATCCGCCCGGCGCGGGTCAAGAGCAACGGCCGTCCTTAATGCCCGCGCCAACGCTTTGAACAACGCTTCTGCCTTGTGGTGGTCGTTACGGCCGTGCACCACCCGTGCGTGCAAATTCATCCGGGCATGGGCCGCCAGCGTCTCAAAAAAGTGGCGCACCAAATCAGTGGGCATCTGGCCGATGGCGGGCGCAGCCCATTCAGCCTGGAAGACGGTATACGGCCGTCCGCTCAAATCCACCGCCACAAAACCCAGCGCTTCATCCATCGGCACATAAGCGTGCCCCATGCGCGTAATCCCCGCCCGGTCGCCCAACGCCTTGTCCAGCGCCTGCCCCAACACGATGCCCACGTCCTCAATGGTGTGGTGCGCGTCAATATGCAGGTCGCCCTGCGCCTGGACAGTCAAGTCGAATAAGCCGTGAACGGAAACGGCCGTTAGCATATGGTCGAAAAAGCCCACACCGGTGCTGATCTCGTGTTGGCCTGTTCCATCCAGCCCCAGCGTGATGGTGATGTCGGTTTCAGATGTTTTCCGCTGAACTGTATTTTGCCTACTCATAGAAAGACTCTCACTTAGGGATAATAAGATCCAGGATTTTCATTGCGGGATGAATTTTGGTTGGTATTTCTTATTTCTGGATAAGCCAAACTTGTTCCTTGCAATGCTTCTACACATCCATTTTCTATTAAATAGTCATCCCACCCCCAGGAAGATACGTGAAATTCACAAGCATCACGGTTTGTTTCTGCTTTAATATCCCAGAGTTCTCCGTTCTTAAGTGAAATACCATCACATGGGGGCTCTCCCTGGACATACCATAAATTAAAACGCTCATATCGACAGATTATTCTTTCATTGGAAATTTTTACTACATCATATTTATTTCTTCCATAATCAGCATATCTACTTATGATGGCGTATTCTCCATCTGGAGAAAACGTGAAATAATGAGGGTCTGCTATTGTGAACCGTTTTGCTAAAAATCCATTTGTATCCATCACAAACCAGTTTAAATTTTCAACCTTTGTGTATCCCCAACGACCACTCAATTGACGAAATGGATTGTGTTTATCTTGAATAGCATAGGCAAAGTGACTGTTGTCTGGAGACCATTGCCATCGAATTATAGGTTCTGTAACACCCAGTAGACACCAAGTGGTTTGATCGCTTTCTCGAATAATGATTTGGCCTGTATTTTTGTGAGGACATTTTCCAGGAATAAGTATTACTCTTACGTTTTTATAATGAGTAATGACAAGAGTAATGACAACGATTACTGTGAAAATAGTACCAATCAAAAGTATTAGATTTTTTTTGGAGGACAAAAAATGACTAAGCCAAAATCTTGATGAATTACTCATTGTTTCACTCGTGTGGTTCGCTGCTTGGGCCTTTTTGTGCAAGATCCCATATTTGTTTTAAGATGGGTTATAATGTTTTTCAGGAGGTATTGCGATGAATACGGCCGTACAAATCATCAGTGATCCAGAAATAATGATGGGCAAGTCGGTCATTGCCGGTACACGCATCACAGTTGACCTCATTTTAGATAAGCTGGCCGCCGGAGAAACGGTAGAACAGCTTTTAGCCGCTCATCCTCGCTTGACGCCGGAAGGTATCCGTGCCGCGCTGGCTTATGCTGCGCAAACCATGCGCTCTGATTTGGTTTATCCGACGGCTGCTATTTCGCCATGAAATTTGTCGCCGATGAAGGGATAGATGTGCAGATTGTAGCGCATTTACGGGACGCCGGTGCTGATGTCGTGTTTACCCGTCCCGTCCAGCCCCAGCGTAATGGTGATGTCGGTTTCCGATGTTTTCCGGTTGATCGTCGCCAGTCTCATAGTCTCCAATCATCAATCATTAATCATTAATCATTTGCAGCGCATTTACCAGCCTGTCTGTATCATCTGGCCGTCCCACGCTCACCCGAATGCAGTTATCCACGCCTGGTTTGTTGAAGTAGCGCACCAGCACGCCCTGCTGCTCCAAATTCCGCTTCAACTGCCCGGCGTCCCGGCCCAGCACGCGGCACAGGACGAAATTGGATCGGCTGGGAAACGGCCGTAACCAATCAAACCGCCCCAATTCCCGCGCCAACTGCCCCCGCTCCCGCACAATCAGCGCCACCTTCTCCGCCAGCCACGCCTGGTCATCCAACGCCGCCAGCGCTGCTGCCGACGCCGCCACACTCACATTATACGGCTGCTTAATCTTCCACATCTGCGGCAGCAGCCACGCCGGAAACGCGCCATATCCAACCCGCAGCCCGGCCAGCCCCGCCAGCTTACTAAACGTCCGCAGCACCGCCAGGTTATCATATGCCATCACCCAATCCATATGCCCAACCGCAGAAGCGCGGAGAGATGCAGAGACTCTTTTGGGATTTTCCTCCGCGCCCTCTGCGTCTCTGCGGTTTACTCCCCCCGCGAAATCCACATACGCCTCATCCAGCACCACCAGCGCCGGCAGTTGCAGCAGGCGGCGCAGGGTGTCGTCATCAATGACGCTGCCATCCGGGTTGTTAGGCGAGCAGATGAACAGCGCTTTGGCCCGGTTTTGCCTCACCGCTTCTTCGATGGCGGGCAGGTTCAGGCTGAAGTCGTCGTTTCTGGGGATGGGGAGGTAGGTCCCGGCATTAACGGCCGTACTAAACGGATACATCCCAAACGACGGCGGGCAATCCACCACCACATCCCCCGGCGATAGCGCCACACGCAAAACCAGGTCAATCAACTCATCCGCGCCCGCCCCGGCCATCAGCCGTTCCTTGGGCACGCCGGTAAACCCGCTTAGCGCCTCCCGCAGCTGGTTCGACTCCGGGTCTGGGTAAATGTTGACATAAGCCAAATTCGCCAGCGCCGCCGCAGCCTTCGGCGACGGGCCATACGGGTTCTCATTGGCGTCCAGCTTCACAATCTCCGCCGGGTCCCGCCCCAACCGCGCCGACAGCACGTCAAACGGCACAATCGGGATGTAAGGTTCCATTTCGGCAATTTCTGGCCTGATGAAGTGTGAAACGTGATGCGTGATGCGTGATTCATTCATGTTTGGAGTCCTGAAGGTTTTATGCTAATCTTGTACAAGATAATGTACAAGGTGGTGTAAAAAATGGAAGCAATCAGCATTTCTGAAGCGCGTAAACGACTTTTTGAACTGCGCCAGCAGGTGGTGGAAGATAATGACCGGGTGATTCTGACCCACAAGCAGGGCAACGTCGTCCTCATCTCTATGGACGAGTGGGAAGCGTACCAGGAAACGATGCGCTTGCTCAACGACAAGGCGGCGCTGCGGGCGTTGGTCACCTCTTTCGATGCCCATGATGCTGGTGAAACCGAAGGCAAAACGCCTGAAGAAATTTTCACTGACTTGGCATGAGCTGGAAAATCCTCATCTTGCCCAAAGCGGAAGCAGACCTGGCCTGGTTTCGCCGCCACAATCGCAAGCTGTACCTGAAATGCTTTGACCTGGTACGTGATCTGGCCGGCGACCCGCGCCAGGGCGTCGGCAAGCCGGAGCGGTTGAAACATTTTGAGCGGGAAGTGTGGTCGCGCCGCGTTTCTCATGAGCATCGCCTGATTTACGTCATTTACCCGCAAGAACAACAAATCGAAATCGTCTCCTGCAAATCCCATTACGAAGGCATTATCTAAATCTCTAATCTCCAGTCTCCAATCTCTTGCTCGCCGCGTTGGCGTGGGCGGTCAGCCCTTCGGCGCGGGCGATTTGGGCGGCGATGGGGCTGAGGCGGGCGGAGGTATCGTCGTCGAGCTGGATGATGCTGCTGATTTTGACGAAATCCAGCACGTTGAGCGGGGAGGCGAACCGCGCCGTGCCGCTGGTGGGCATGACATGGCTGGGACCGGCGACGTAATCACCCAGCACCTCGAAGCTGCGTTCGCCGATGAAGAGGCCGCCGGCGTTGGGGATTTTGCCGACGTATTGGGCCGGGTTGCGGGTGGCGATGCAGGTGTGTTCGGCGGCGTAGTCGCTGGCTAACCGGCACGCTTCGTCGAGGTCGGCCGTTAGCACGATGCCGCCCCGGTTTTGCAGCGATTGGGCGATGATTTCTGCGCGGCTGAGGCGTTCCATTTGCTGGCCGACTTCTACCTGGACGGCTTCGGCCAACTGGCGGGAGGGGGTAAACAGGATTGCCGTTGCCAGCGGGTCATGTTCCGCCTGCGCCAGCAGATCGGCGGCCACCCAGGCGGGATCGGCCGTTTCGTCAGCGATGACGGCCGTTTCCGTTGGCCCATACAACCCGTCAATGCCGACAATCCCATACACCTGCCGCTTTGCCAGCGTGGTAAACAGCCCGCCCGCCCCCACAATCTTGTCCACGCGGGGGACAGACTCCGTGCCAAAAGCCAGCGCCGCCACCGCCTGCGCCCCGCCCAGCGTGACCACCGTCTCAATGCCGCAAATTTGCGCCGCCGCCAGAATCACATCTGGGACTGTGCCATCCTTTCCCGGCGGGGTGGCGACGACAATTTCCGGCACGCCCGCCACCTGCGCCGGAATGACGGACATGAGCAGGGAGGAGGGCAGGGGGGCCGTGCCGCCGGGCACGTAAACGCCGACCCGCCGGATGGGGGTGACGCGCTGTCCCAGCACGCCACCCATCTCGGTGGTCGTCCAGTTGGGCAGGGGCTGTTTTTCGTGGAATTGGCGGATGCGGCCGGCGGCGAATTGCAGCGCTTCGTAGAGAGAAACAGGCAGGCGTATTCCGGCCGTTTCTATCTGCTCACTTGCCACCTGCAAACTTGCTAACTGCACGCCATCAATTTTGAACGTCCAATCCCGCAAGGCCGAATCCCCTCGCTCCCGCACGTCGCGCAGGATGTGGGAGACGGCCGTTTCCGGTGTTGCTCCCCGGCCAAACAACCGCTCCAAACTCGCTTTCAGCGCCGGTGGAATCTCCGGTTCCAGCGCCATCTCCCGCCGCAAAATCGTTTGTTGTGCTTCTTGAACTGTGAAAAGTTTAATCATGGTTGTTTCCTTGGTAATCGGTGAACGGTGAACGGTAATCGGTAATCGGTGAACGGTAATCGGATTACTGCTTACTGATTACTGCTTACTGATTACTGCTTACCGATTACTGCTTACCGCTTACCGTCCAACGCCGCCAGCATCGCCTGATACCGCGCTGGCTCTTCCTCAAAAATGTAGGTTAAAGGAGACACAATGACGCCGCTGCCGCCGATGGCCCGCAGTTCGGCGATGGCGGGGACCAGATTTTGTTTGCGGACGACGATGCTGATGGAGAACCATTTGGCGGCCGTTTCTCCCTGGGGCGGATAAACGGGAGCAATGGTCGGCCCTTGCAGCCCGCCGATGTGCGGCTGGGCGGCCATTTTCCGGGCGATGGCTGCCGGCGAGTCGCCGCGTATGTTGGCGATGACCAGGTAGGAACCGGCGGCGCGCAGATGCGCCTCGATATATTCCAGCAGTTGCCGCGCCACCGCCAGCACGTCAGGCCGGGTTTGCAGCGCTTCCCGGTGGGCGATGAGACACGCCTGGGAGCGCAAAATCTCGCCGTCGTCCAGGGGGCGCAGGTGGTTGTCGCGCAGCGTGACGCCGGAAGAAACCAGGTCGGCGATGAGGTCAGCGTAGCCGATGGCCGGGGCGATTTCCAGCGTCCCTTCGGCGTTGATGAGTTTGAAATTGGTCACGCCGCGCTCTTGCAAAAAATGACGGGTGGTGCGGGGGAATTTGGTGGCGATGCGCAGGGAACGGCCGTCATTCGCCAATTCCTCCGCCCATTTTGCCACATCCGCCACCGTGCGCGCCGGCAAATCCTCCGGCACGGCCAGATTGAGCGTGCAGGGGCCAAAGCCTAGCTCATCGTGCAGGGTGAGGATGGGGTGGCCACCGTTGACGTTCCCCTTTTCTGCCAGCACATCCAGGCCGGTAATGCCGAAATCCACGCTTCCCTGGCGCACGCCGACGACGATGTCGCCGGGGCGCTGGAAAAGGACGGTGACGCCGGGCAGCGCGGGCAGCGTGGCAGCGTATTGGCGCGGGTTGGGCCGGTACACCTTCAGCCCGCAGGCGGTCAAAAATTCAATGGCGCCGCTCTGCAAAACCCCTTTGCTGGGCAGGGCCAGGCGGATGTCGGTTCGGGTCATTGTTGCCTCCGGTTGAATGAACAATGAACAAAGCGGCTTGCTCATTGATAATTGTTCATTGAAAACAAAAAACCCTCCCCAGGTTGCTGAGGAGGGTATGAAATACCTTGCCTTTGCGCGTCAAAACGCCTCAACCCAGGGTGGAGTGATCCCGAAAATGGTGGTGAGCGTGATGGGTGAAGTGTTGACGCATGTTCATGGCGGGAAGTTTAGCATAGGGGGAAACGGCCGTCAAAAATGTTGTTCGAAAAAGCTGCGATCCGGCTGCTAACTGATTAGCTCATGCAGTGATTCTTGCAGCGATGGTTCTTGCACCAGGCGGACAGCTCGCCAGGCGTGGTTGAATTGGGGTAAATCAAGCAGGGTGATGGCAGCGTTGGCGGCCACATCGGCTGGCAGCAGATCATGATACCGTCCCATCTCCATCCGATCGGCAAGCTTGACGGCCGTGCGCCGTCCTGCTTTGAGCATAACCTTTTCTTGCAGCGGGGGGAGTTGGCTCAATGGTTGGTGTAGGTAAAGGCAATACTCATTTACTGCTTCTGCCCCCGTGCCGTGCGCGATGAGTACGGCCGTCAGCAGTTCTCCCCAAACTGTTCCCCAAAAATGGAACAAAAACGCACCTAGCGCTTGCGGTAAAAGCGGCATCTCCCCCTCCTTTAACCCCAGCAAGTGGGCCACCGCTTGTGACACAGCCATCGGAATAGCGGCATAAGATAATTTTGCCGGCAAAATTTCCGACGCCAACTGGCCAGGGGCGGCGACTAGGCCAAAACGATATTTCTCCACCCAGGCCACTGCCATCGGTTTTCCGCCGTAGAGGAGAATGGTTCCTACCGGGTAGATGCGATCAGTTTGGGCAATGGACTGGCCTGTGCGGGCGTCAACGGCCGTGATCTCCATTTCGCCCAGGCCGATATTGGTGTAAAAGGCGTGTTTGTCCAGCAATTCCTGTAATTTAGCCGCTGGCCGCCATTCGCCAAGGCGGCCAGGCTGTAGATAGTTGGCGAACGATAACTCAGTGAAAATCTTGCGAATGTCCTCTTCCGTCACTTCAGGCGGGGAGATGCGACGTAGGTCAGCCAAACGCACGCCGCCGGTGGGACTTTGTTTAATGATGCTGAAGATTTGTTGGATGAGGACAGAAGGGCGAAAGGCGTAGGCGGGCGGAGCAGGTAGGACGAATTCTCCACTCGCTAGCAGTAGCAGCGCTTCAAACCGGGCCCATTCGCCGGGAGATTTGGGCATACAGAGCACGGCCGTCTCTTGTTTACGTCGGCTGCCGCGTCCAACCCGTTGTAAAAAGGAGGTGGGGTCAGGCGGGGCGCCCAGCAAAATCACATCGTCTACACTGCCAATGTCTACTCCCAATTCTAGAGTGGAGGTGCAGACGCAGGCAGCAACGGTGGCGGCGGAAAACCGCTCCTCCACGTCCCGACGAACAGATGCATCCAGGTTGCCGTAGTGAACGAAGATTTGAGCATGGCGGGAAAGTTGCTGCCGTAAATAAACGGCCGTTTGCTCAACCTCAGCCCGCGAATTGCAAAATATGAGTGACTTGTACGCCGTTCGTTGGCTGAGGGCTTCCACTAAAACGGAGAGATCGTAAAATGGCCGTATCTCCGCTCTGATTGGCCGCCCGCTGCCGATTGAGATAATGAGTCCGTTCTGTAAATACCGCCGTACCACTCCATCTGGGTCAGGTACAGTGGCGGAAAGCGCAGCGCGCTGCGCCACTCCCCCTTCCGGCTGGGCGTATTGACGGATGTGATCAATGCGGGGCAGCAGGCAGCGCAGATGATCACCGCGCGGTGTGTTGTCAAACAGGTGAATCTCGTCCAGCACGATAGCCTGGACGTTGATGAACTGGCGCGGGGTGCGAGTGAGCAGGGAGTCGGTGGATTCAGGGGTGGTGATTAGGATAGCGGGCAACTGAAGAGGTGAGGCCACATCACCCGTTTTCATGCCGATGGTGATGCTGGTGTCGTCCAGGATCGGCCGTAATCGCTCGTACAAATCCCGTACCAGCGCCCGTGTGGGGCAGATGTACAAGATAGACAAACCGGGCTGCTTGAGCCGCTGCCACAATCGTTCTAACAGCGGCGCGATGACGGCTTCGGTTTTGCCGGAGGCAGTGGCGGCGATGATGAGTGCGTCACGGCCGTCAAGGATAGGAGGGATGGCTTGCTGTTGGATGGGGGTGAAACGGCCGTGCCGGGCAAAGAACAACGGCCAGGTGTGCGGAATGCGTTCTTTAACCGCTTGTTGGCTAAAATATTTATCCATTTGACAGTTGATCTCTGACCTTGTGCAATTTAGCCAAATTAGCTAATTTGCGGGATTTTGACAATGGAAACGAAAACGATTGCCTCAACTGAAGCCCAAAATAATTTCGGCCGTATCCTGAATGATGTCATTCTTAATCATACCCGATACGTGATTAAACGTCGCAATGCGCCGCAAGCTATCATACTCAGCCTGAGTGATTTTGAACAAATTCTCACCAATCAAGCCGAGCAAAGCAAAATGACCCATATCGTGCGTGAATTAACGCCAGTTTATAGCCTGGGCGAAACAATTACTCAATCGGAAAACAATGGCTCGTAGCTAATTGCGGGAAAGTCAACCAATGAATACGCAAACGCCATTCGCGCCATTTATTCTGGACTATACGCATTCCATCATCGGTCATTCGTTGCTGCTTCACGCAAATTGTTTTCAATGGATGGGGGAAATTCCTCCGGAAAGCATTCACGCCATTGTGACGGATCCGCCTTATGGCGTGAAGGAGTATGAACCGGAGCAATTAGAAAAAAGAACAAACGGCAATGGGGGTGTCTGGCGCATTCCGCCTTCATTTTATGGTCATACCCGCTCGCCACTGCCCCGTTTTACCGCCTTAAATCGTGAAGAAAGACAAAGAGTGCAGCGATTCTTTTTTGATTGGGCCGGTTTGGCTTTACGTATCCTTCGGCCTGGAGGCCACGTTTTTTTGGCCTCGAACGCTTTTTTTATCGCAGATTGTTTTTACGGCCGTTGCCGATGCCGGGTTTGAATTTCGGGGTCAAATTATCCGCATGGTGCGTACTTTGCGCGGCGGCGACAGGCCAAAAAACGCCGAAAAAGAGTTCCCCGATGTTTGCACCATGCCTAGAGGTTGCTATGAACCCTGGGGCATTTTACGCAAACCCATGCCATCCAAAATGACCGTCAGCGACTGTCTTCGCACCCATCAAACCGGCGGGCTGCGGCGCAAACCCAACGGGAAACCCTTTGAAGACGCTATCAAAAGCGAACGTACACCACGCAGAGAGCGGGGCATTGCTAACCATCCAAGTTTGAAGCCGCAATCGTTTTTGCGTCAAATGGTGTATGCGGCGCTTTCTCTGGGAAAGGGCATTGTGGTTGATCCTTTCATGGGGTCGGGCTCCACAGTTGCCGCATCTGAAGCGATTGGATATACCTGTATTGGGTTGGAACGATTGGCTGACTATTACGAGATGAGCGTTGATGCAGTGCCGCGACTGGCTGAAGTTCCCACAGGCGAGCAACAATTACCGTTAGCCCTACGCTAAATCCTGATAAACCCAGTTAGCTTTCATCTTTGCCACACCACTTTTGGTAACGCTGGCCGTAATTGTGCGGCGGCTGGTTGCTGAACGCCCTGAAAAAGACCAATCTTTTGTTTCTAGTTTAGCCGCGTATACACCCAAAAAACGAAATGGTTTCGGTTCAACCCCTTTCCGCGTGTCATTGACGGTATTGCTATCAAAGTGAAATACCATTAACTAAACTGATTCCGGGTTATGGCCCTGCCAACCGCCTGCCCGACGAGAGCCTTTTATTTCGATGCCATCGTGAGCATGCAGCACGGCATCGTCAGGGTATAACCCTCGATCCATCAGGTCTGGATGTCCGTTGTGATACTCATTTTTCACCAAATCAGGGCAATACTTGGGGATACCCATATTCATGAACTCGCCCACAATACTACTGAAATTGGCGGGCATTAGAAAGCTTTCCAGGCGCACAATTTGTTTTATGTGCAACTGCCGGTTGATAAAACCCAAAAAGTCAACAAAGTCATTCATGGCTTGTTGAACATAATTGACGGCCAAACCGTAGGGAAGCTCACATTGAACATTGAATTTGGCTGGGTCTATGGGGATGGGAGTACACGCCCGGTATTCTGCGTTTTTGTCGTTTATTCATCACCGTACCTGAGAACGTAGTTCATCCAGCAGGAGGGCCACGTCGTAGTCGGGGTAGAGGTAGAGGAGGTCGAACAGTTCGACGGCGAGGCGGACGACGGCGCGCATGGAGAGACGGCCGTTCCGCACCCCCATCGCTAAATGTTCCGCCGCCCCCCGCCGGATTTGCCCCTGCCGTTCCCCCGACTCATAGCCGTAAGCCTGGGCGTGATAGCCAAGAATTTGCTGCAAAAATTGGCCGATTTCCTGCGGATCGGCGTCCGGCTCCAGGTAAAAGATATCTTCGTCGTCCAACCAATCATGCAGGGGCAGCCGGTTGTCGCTGCGGGTGATGGTGAAGAGGAAGAAAAGGGATTGCCCCTGGTCGTAGGCCATCGGGTAATCGCGCCAGCGGTGTTGGGGGAATTGCTTATCATGGATGCGATCTTGCCGGTCGCGCAGGGCGGCGTAGATGACGGCCTGGAAGAAGGCGGTGGCTTTGGGGCGTTGGTACGGCCGTAACAACGAATAACTCTCCGCCTCGTCCACCAGCACACAAAGGCCGCTGTAATTGCCCAGCCGCGCCAGAGCGGAAACGGCCGTAAACAGATACGCCATCTGCCGCGCATTGTGCCCCACTTTGTAGATGGTGGGGAATTTGACGCCGCGCGGCTTGGCCTTGTTCATCGTTTTCACCCGGCGGCCGCCGTTCAGCCAGTTGATCCAGGCGTTGCGCTGCCGGGATGAGGGCGTGCTGGCGATGGCTTGCAGGCCAATGACCAGCGGATCAAGTTCGGCCGGGGAGAGGTCTTGTAATTGGGCGATGGTGTGGGGGATGACGGCCGTTTTCTCCAACAGCGGCCCTAATCCTCGTTCATCCGTATCCGGGTAGCGCAGGTGGCGCATCGCCTCCCGGTAAATGGCGAAGCCGCGATGGGGCGGCAGTTCCAGCAAATCTAGGCTCACCGTCCCTACCAGGAAATTGCGATTTAACGCCTCCTGCATCGTCAATTCCACGATGTGGCTCTTACCGTAGCCATACTCGCCCACCACCGCACGCGCCGCACCGCCTTGCTGGTGCGCCTGGTTCAGCCCGCGAATGATGCTTTCCCGCTCCGCCCGCAAGTTAATGGTTAGTTCCGGCACGTGCTGCGCCGGGGCGATGCCCACTCGCAGCGACTCGATGAGCTGCCGCGCCTCCAACTGGGTGGCGGACATTGGCTCTGCCTGGAAAGGGATGGCGTAGGCTGCCTCCAGTTCGGCGATGGATGGACTATCCCCACCAAACTCATTGCGCGGGCGGCGAAAGCGCAGCCCATTTTCAAAGCGTACCAGCCACTCGGTGCCGTTGCGGTAGACGGCCGTGACTTGTCCTGGCCCAAATTGAGGGTGTTCTACTCGTTGTCCAATCATAAAAATGTTTAATGGCTAATCGTCAAAATTGGCAATTAGTACGGCGGCGTTTCTACACCGGAAAGTTCGTCAATCTGGCCTCGTAGGATGGCCTGGGCTTCGGCTTCGGTGATGGTGTGTTCCTCGCCGTAATGCTGGCGTGACAGTTCCACCACGAACGATTTAACGAACAGGCGGCGGTGGCTGATGTCGAGGAAGGTGTCACGGGCCACGTTCGCCAGAATCACGGCGTTGGCCCGCTGGATGGTATGATCCAGTTGGGCGTTGAAAGCGGCTTCGTAGATGGGGATCAGCTTTTCGCCAATCGCCAGCATCAGGTCGTTCTCGTCCAGGTCTAGCGTATCCAGGCTGATGAGCGGGCTGAAATGGTTGATGCGGCTGAACTGGCCGGGGGCGCGAACTCGCTGCTGCAAGGCAGGGTATTTGGGAACCACATCGCTGATAAATTGGGGAGGCACGGCATAGACAAACAGCGCACCGGGTAAATCTTCGCGGGTGCGGTCAATCACTTCGCGCAAGGTATCGGTTGCCAGTTTTTCCGCCTTTCCGCCGACGGAGGCCATGCGGTCTACTTCGTCGAACAGCAGGATAAGGCCAGAGTAGCTGAGGGCGCGGATGACCTGGCACAAGGAGCGCAGCATGCGAAAGGCGTTGGGTTTATTTATTTTTCCGGTGACGCCGACTTCGCGCAGGATTTTGGTGTCGTCGGGGCTGGTGGGTTCCCCCATCAGCCAGCGGGAGAGGGAGTCGAGCCGCTCTTCGTTTTCGCGGATGAAGGCGTCGAAATAGGCGATGACGGCCGTTTGATAAGCTGGGCTGTTCACAGGCGTCGCTTCTAACGTATCCACCAGGCCGCGATAGAGGGGATTGGCTAACGTTTCCAGGCTCAAATCGGTGCCGATGATGCGGATCAGCGTCCCTTCCAGGAAGCGGGTCAGCCCCGTTTCATCGCTAAAAGCTTCGTCCGTTTCGTGCCAGATGATGTTTTGGGCGACTGCTTCGTACACCTTTTTCTGGTCGTTGTACGGCGTCTCCACCGGGCTGAGGTCTACTTTGGCGACGGCGAAGTTGCGTTCCCAAGCCACGTCGCGCAGACAGTAGAGGAAGTGGGATTTGCCGCTGCCGTAGTCGCCGATGACCATTTTGTAGGCCGCACCGCCATCTTGCAGGTAGGAGGAGAGGTAAAATTCATCCAGCGCGTCCAGCAGGGATTTATTGCCGACGTTGAAATATTGAATGCCACGCGTGGGGGGTGTGCCAAAGCTGCCGAGGGTTTCGATGATGTGGCGGGCGAGGGGTTGGGAGATGTTCATAATTGCCAATTGTTAATTGCCAATTGTCAATTGACAATTAGTCAAAGGTGATGTCGCTGTAGTATTCGCCGTTGACGGCGTCGAAAGGGAGCCAGAGGGAGCGATGGGGCTGGTCGGCCTGGCTTTTGGTGGCGACACCAAGGCGGAAGGGGGGATTGGACTGCTCGTTGGCCAGGGCCAGATCGCGGGCGAATAGATCGCGTTCGTAATCTTTGAAGGTGCGGCGGGAGGGTTGGTTCCAAAAGCGATTGGTTTGCAGGTTGAGGATCATTTGGCTGTAGACTTCGATAATGTTGATGCGCCCGCCTGACGGCCGTTGTTTCCGTTTCAGTAAGCAATCTTCCCACGCCCGGTGTAGATTGGACGAAAAATCAGCGTCTAGTTCCCTGTTGACAATACGTTTGACCTGTCGCTCGTAGGCTTTGAGGATGCCAGCGATGGAAAGGGGAATGGGTTTGGTGAGCGGTTCTTTGCCATAAAACCACTGTCCTTTACGTGCGGCGATATCTATTTTGAAGGTAAGGATGCCGATGATGAGCGTAGGCGGACGGCCGTTTACCTGGATGCCCCGTTCTTTAAATTCGGCCCGTAAATCACTAGCAAAGTCGTAGGCCAGATTGTTGAGCGCAGTTTGGGTATCGGCGGCAAAGGCAGCAACGGCCGCATCCAATACGTCGCTTTCAACCTCGTCCGCTGCTGTTTCCAGTTTTGTCAATGCCTTTTGCATCGGAATTGCATCTGGTTTGTCGGCGGCAGTTAGGCGAACGGCTGTGTTCAAGGCGCTCATCACTGTTCGCAATGCCTTAAACTGCGGCTCCAAATCTGCTTTTGCTGCCAATAACTGAGACAATGTTTCTTCCATATCGATTATCCTGCTAGGGAAAGTGTTGTGGTTTCTCTGTGCCCTGTGCTATCTGAATATGTGAATAGGGCAGATAAACTGCATCATAATGGTAGCAATTTGTTCGATTTGTTCAAGTGGGATGGTTTTGAATTTGGGCCTATCGGGTTTTGTGGGGTTTGACCGTATTAAGTGTTTGGCGGTTTATTCCGCCATTATTTCTCCACCCCATGGATTCCTGAAGCCCTTTCCAGAGTGTGTTCATTTATGTTTGTTGATTCGATCCTTTCCCGGCGATTAAAATTGCGACGATAGCTGTGAAGACAACCCTCTCTTCTCAACTTTGGTATTGCTCTGCGTTTTTCCAACCATATCATTAATGTTCCACCCCAGAGGAGAGTTCGCCGGCTGTGCCGACCCCCATGAACGAAAAAGGAGTTAATGTATTACCATCAACAAGCGGGTATAATCCGCGTTGCGTACGCAACTTGTTTCAGTGTGTTTTTAAACGTGAGAAGGGGAAGTGATCACGGAAGACTCTGTTAATTATCGTGTCGCCATACAAGATTTTCGCCGGGCGCGCCAGCAAGCTGCCATGCGCCAGCTCATTGCCCGCCTTACCGGCAAATCGGCCGATTTGTTGTCGTACAATGTGGTTGAGGAAGAGCTGGAAATACTGGGTACGGAAGATCGCGGCGTGCAGGAAATCCCTCTGGAAAAGATCGTGGGCAGCGTTGGCCGGTACCGGGATTTTACCCGCGATTTCCTGCCTAAGCGGGACAGTGACGTTGAGCGATGGGCGCGGGTGAAAGCGGCCGTCATGGACATGAGCGGCCTGCCTCCCATTGAAGTGTACCAGGTGGGAGAGGTGTACTTTGTCAAAGACGGCAACCACCGCGTTTCTGTGGCGCGACAGTTGGGCACCCATACCATTTCTGCTTATGTGACCGAAGTAAAGACGCGCGTGCCCCTCACGGCCGATGATGACCCCAACGAACTCATCTGCAAGGCCCGGTATGCCGAGTTCCTGCAAAAGACAAACCTGGACAAGCTGCGCCCGAATGCGGACTTGCTGCTCACCTTTTGTAACCAGTTCCCCTGGTTTCTGGAACAAATGGAAGCCCATCGCCGAAAACTCGGCGACGTCGCTTATGAAGAGGCTGTGGCTGATTGGTATGACAACGTATATCTGCCGGTCATCCGGTTGATGCGTGAACAGGGCATCATGCGCAACTTTCCCCGGCGGACGGAGGCGGATTTGTTCTTGCTCGTGAACGAGCATCGGGAGGAGCTGGAAGCGTCTCTCGGCTGGGAGATTGGCACAGAGACGGCCGTTTCCGATTTAGCTGAGCAGGAAAACCGGCGCAAGCGCGGCGTCGTCGCCCGGGTGCTTGGCGCGGTTGTCCCGCCGGAACTGGAAGACGGCCCGGCGCCGGGCCAGTGGCGTAAAAGACAACTCGCCGCCGGGTATCGAGACCGCCTTTTCGCTGATTACCTGGTGGCGCTGGCCGGGTCTGAGAGTGACTGGCAGATGTTGGATCAGGTCATTCGGCTGGCGCAATGGGAACAAGATCGTTTGCTGGGCCTGCACGTGGTGGCCACTGAGGAAGAGAAAAACAGCCCCCGTGTCCTGGCCATCTGCGACCGTTTCCGGCAGCGGTGTGACCAGGCCGGACTGACCGGCGAGTTTGCCGTGGAAGTGGGCAACGTGGCCGATACCATTGTGAAGCGGGCCGCCTGGGTTGACCTGGTGGTCACCAGTCTCTCGCACCCGCCCGGCCCGCAGCCGCTGGATCGGCTGACGCACGGCTTTAACCGGCTGGTACAGCATTGTCCCCGGCCCATCCTGGCCGTGCCCACGGGTGCAAACAGCACGTTTGACCGCGTCTTGTTGCCCTACGACGGCAGCCGGAAGGCGAATGAGGCGCTGTTTGTGGCCACGTACTTGAAGGCCCGCTGGCCGATTTCACTGGTGGTGTTGACGGTAGAGACGGAACATACATCCGCGGCCGCATTGGAGAAGGCGCGGCAATACATCGAGCGGTACGGCATCAGGGATGTTGAGTATGCGCTTCGCCAGAAACCGATAGCAGATGCGGTGTTGGAAACGGCCGCTGCCTACGACCGAAACGAGATCATTATGGGCGGCTTCGGCTACCGACCCGTGAAACACCTTGTCCTGGGCAGCACCGTAGACCACATTCTGCGCGAGTTCAAACAGCCGGTGCTCATTTGCCGATAAACAGGAGGAGCGGAGTGATGCGGCCAAGCCTGGCCCCTGTTGGAAAGGTCTATTCATGAATCCATTCACCCGATTCCTAAGCCAATGGTCAACAGATGGGCGGCTCAAGCAATTCATCCATTATTGGGATGCGCTGGAACGCATGATGGTTGAGGTATACCGGGGCCAAGCAACGGTGCAGGAAGCCGCCCCGGAGTTTGAGTGCATATGGTCCTGGCTGCGGGCGCATTACAGCGAGTGGGAGGCCCAGTTAGAACCATTTTGGCGGCAAACCCAGGCGGGTGGGAAGCCGGTTGAGGTTGATCCCTTTCGCCTCCTGCTCGCTATTGCACAGCCAGGCGACATCCCCGGCTCGTGGCGGGCCATGCAGCATTTGCCGGCTGCACGAGAGGCGTTGAACCAGTTTCTGTTTACAAAAACGTCCTGATGTTTCGCCGGCCGGAACAGAGGGATTACACGCTGATTCGACTTTGTACATGACCTGCATTTGCGTTTATGTCCAGAGACAATTAGAATGAACATAATTGGGAGCCGATGGACAAGTTTTCAACCTATTGTTGCGGGCTGATAACGTTGATCTCGTGAGTGATAGCTATGAAAGGGAAGAATTCAACTCATTTCCTGATTGGGTTGCTGTTCGGCGCGATGGTCTGCGTGGTGGTCTGGTACTGGCAGAAGAGCACGTCGGCCGAAGACGGCGCACTGGCCTTGTTGGATAGAGTGGCAGCGGCCGAGGCCCGCATCCGCAACCTGCGCGCCGAATTGGCGCAAGCCAGGGCCGGCCGCCGGGCTGAAGCAGAGCCTGCTGAGGTTAAGAGCGTGGCTGGCGATGACTTGCAGCAGGTGCGCGGCATCGGGCCGGTGTTTGAGACCCGCTTGCGCCAGGCAGGCATTGAGACGATTGCAAACCTGGCCGGTCTGACGGCAGCGCACCTGGCAGAAATCCTGGATGTCAGTGCAGGGCGGGCGGAGGCCATTTTGGATCAGGCGCGTACGGCCGTTGCGTGAAGCCCTGAGTGTGGGGGAATGGTGCAATGATTGTGTCCGTGAATGTACTTCTCTTTGTGGTAGGGTTCATGGTAGGCGGGCTGCTTGTGTTGATTGTGGACACACGCAATCTGGGACGGCGCGTGAAAGCGGCCGCCGCCGGCAAGCAGGAGCTGCGAGAAAGGCTGAAACAGGCTGAACAAAAGCTGGCGGCCACGACGGAGCAGGAGCAGCTGCTCCGAAATGAACTGGCAGAAATAAAGGAGCGCGCCGAAAGTCTGGCGGCCGAAAACGAGTCGCTGCGGCAGGCCCCCGCGCCCACTGAATTCGCCGGGGACACACTTCCGGCTGACATTCCCCCTCAAGATGATGAATTGAACGAGCTGCGCCTGGAGAATCAACAAACCCAGGCCCAGTTGGAAGCGGCGCAGCAGACCATCGCGCAGCTTCAGGCGGAGCTGGATTCTGTCAAAGAACAGGCGATGCATTTGCAGACGGAGAAGCTGGCGCTGGAGAATCACCATAAGGCGGCCGCTGAGCGCATCAATCGGCTCAAGTCGCGGGTGGCCAATGCGTTAACCCAACTGGCACAGGCAGACACGCTGCGGCAGCGGCTGAGCCAGGTTGAGGAACAACTGCAAGCGGCAAATGCCGAGGTGAGTGAATTACGCAAGAAACTGGCAGCCGGGGCTGCAGGAGGTGCGGCGGTGCAAGCGGCCGCCGATGTGCAGTCCATTAACGGGATTGGCCCCACCTACGCCAAACGATTACGGGATGCGGGCGTGCGTACCATTGCCGATCTGGCAGGCCAGACGGCCGAGCGCCTGGCTGAAATCGTGTTGCTCAAAGCGTGGCAGAATGCAGACCCGTCTGCCTGGATCGCTGAGGCGCAGACGCGGCTTGAAGCCCTGAAGGATGGGTGATCACTCCGCATGGTTGCCTTCACCGGGAGCCATGCTAGCCTGCCCGACGGCCGAAACGCACCCAGGCATCTACCGAGGCCGTCACCAGCAGCGCCCAAACCAGGATTGCCCATCGCACGAGTTTCCGGGGCAGGCTGGAAGGAAGCGGGCCGGCGGCCGTTGCCGGCATGACCGTTAACGCGTCTTTGCCCAACCATAAGCGTCGTTCTACCTTCGATAACCAGGCTAGGTGGCAATTAAGCCAGGCGCCTATTCCCTGATTGAGTAAAAGCGTGCGGCGGCAGCGGCGGGCAGTGACGCGGCCCAGCAACTGAGCGGCAGCCGACGGCGTATCCGGTACCAGCGGCCGATCGCCGCTCGTGATCAATTGCTCCCGACCATTGATGACGGCCGTTCCCCAAAAGCGATGCGTGAGCAGCTCCTCCTCTAAAGCGAGGGTGATGATGTCTCCCGGCTTCAAATCGACCGTACTCACCGGTTCCAACGTGATCTGGTCGCCGACGCGCAGCAGCGGAGCCATGCTGTTACTGGTCACTGTAAGCCGGGGCAGACGTCCGCTTTGCAAGCCCTCCCGGAGCATCTCAGCGAGAATGGCGGGGGTCAGATCACTCATCGAGTCACAGCGCATCCCGATTGCTGAGGGCGTTTATTTTGGAGGTCGGAGGTAGGAGCCTGCTTGAACCTGTTCTTCATTTCGTTTACAATGCCCCCATTCTGGGATTAAGGAGAGCGCCTCATGCATATCCGTTGTCAATACTGTCGACATTCGTTTAACCTGAACCGCGACTACGTGGCGCAGGCGGTCGCAGAAGCGGCCGAGAAGCGGCAGAAGTATCATGGAATTGAATGCAGTAACTGCCGTAAACTCATCAAAGTGCCCATTTCCCAGATGAAGCGATTTGTCCCGGCCAAACGGGAAACGGAAGAGGATACCGAGTAACGGTCAGATCACGGCCGTCGCTGGTTCGCTGTCACCGCCGGTGTTCTTTGTCCCGGTAAAGCCCCTGTGCTGTGATATATTTTAGCACGGTCGCGGGCACCAGGTAACGTATCGAGCGGCCGCGCCGCGCCCACTCTCGGAGGTGGCGAGAGGATATGGGCAGTGTAGGGCCGTCCAGCCAATCAACGGCCGCAGAAACACCGGGAACGGCCGTTTCCACCGCAGCTAAATCCGTGTAGTTGCCTGGTCGAGGGAGCACCGCCAGACGGCAGTGGGTGATAATGGCTGCTGGCTGCTGCCAGGTGGGAAAGTCTCGCAGCGAATCTTCCCCGATGAGCAGCCACAACCTTGTGTCGGGGTAAGCTTCGCGAATCAGCGGAAGCAGTGTGTAGGTTGCGTGCGGGGGAGGGCGGTCTATGTCAGTCTGATCCAGCAAGAAATGGGGGGCATCGGCGATGGCCAGCCGGGTCATCACCAGCCGGTGGGCGGTGGCCGTTACCGGGCGGTTTTTCTTGTGAGGGGGCCGGCCCACGGGCAGAAACAAAACGGCGTCTAACTGTAGTTGTGACCGCGCTGTCTCTGCCAGCCACAGGTGGCCCAGGTGCGGCGGATCGAAGGTGCCCCCTAGCAGCCCTATTCTTCGCCCCACTCCAACTCCTGCTCGCCAATGTACACAAGGTCGCCGTCCCGGATGCCGGCTTCAACCAGCGCCTTGGTGATGCCCATGCTTTCCAGGATGTGTTGAAAGCGGATGAGCGTGGCGTCAAACTCAAAGTAAGTCATGGCGGCAATACGCTCAATGCGGGGGCCGCTTACCCGCCACCCGCCGTTCTCCCGCTCGATGGTGAACACATCTTCGTCCTCAGCCGGCCGGATGGTTGGTCTCTCTTCCCCCGGACTCTCCGGAATCGGCGTCTCATCCAGCAGCCGCTTGACCCGGTAGAGCATGTCTTGAACACCTTGCCCAGTCACAGCCGAGATGGCGCAAAAGGGGTATCCCGCCTTCTTGACCTGTTCTTCAATCAACGGCTCCCAGGCCACCGCATCCGGTAGATCCATTTTGTTTAAGACAACCAGTTGGGGCTTTTCTTCCAATCGGGTGCTAACGCCCATGCGCCGGTCATACAATGCCAGCTCCTGGTTAATCATCGCCCAATCTTCCAGCGGGTCCTGGGCTGCGCCGTCAAGCAGGTGAATGAGGACACGAGTTCGCTCAATGTGGCGCAAAAAATCATGCCCCAGCCCCACGCCGGCGGCCGCGCCCTCGATGAGGCCCGGGATGTCCGCCAGCACCATGGATTCAAATCCCTCCAAAGCGACGACGCCGAGATTGGGCTGCAAGGTGGTGAAGGGGTAGCTGGCGACTTTGGGGCGGGCCGCGCTGACGGCCGACAGCAAGGTGGATTTCCCGGCATTGGGTACGCCCACAATGCCCACGTCGGCAATCAACTTAAGCTCTAACTCAAGCCATAATTCCCGCCCCGGTTCTCCCCGTTCCGCCAGACGGGGGGCCTGATTGGCGCTGCTGGTGAAATGGGTGTTCCCCCGCCCGCCGCGGCCGCCTTGCAGGATGATCGCTTCTTGCTTCGGCTGAACCAGATCGGCGAGGAGTTCCCCTGTATCCGCGACGCGGATGAGAGTACCGACCGGGACCTCCAGGCGCAGACTCTCGCCGTCAGCGCCGGTTTTTCGCTTCGTGCCGCCGTGCGTGCCGTTTCCGGCCCGGTAATGGTTTCTCCGGTGAAAGCGAACCAGGCTGTTGAGATGCGGGTTGGTGACGAAGATGATGTCGCCCCCCTTGCCGCCATCTCCTCCGTCCGGCCCGCCGAGCGGGACGTGTTTTTCCCGGCGAAAACTGATCATGCCGTCGCCGCCGTCGCCGCTTTTTATGTAAATCTTTGCTCTGTCGTAAAACATGGTGATTGGCTCCCGATCGCGCGTGCCTGGGCGGCCCGCTACTCTTCCAGGAGCTTGCGGAGCGCCGCCAGGCGGGGATCAATATTGTCTTCTTCGCAGCCGCAGTCGCCTTCGTTTAAACTCTGTCCGCAGTTGACACACAAACCCTGGCAGTCGGCGCGGCAGATTGGCTGGATAGGATGTTCAAGCAGGCTCAACTCACGCACCAGCGGCCCCAGGTCAATATAGCCCGTGTCTCCAATGAAGGCTTGATGCTCGCTTTGCGGCGCGGCCGCCGGCGGGTAGTAAAACAGCTCGGCAATTGAGATGGTGATCGCCAACTGCATCGGTTCCAGGCAGCGCACACATTCTGTCTGGTAAGCGCTCTGCAGCGTACCGTTGACATAAACGCCTTCAGAGGTGCGCGTGGCCAAGAGACCGCCCCGCAGCGGAGCCAGTGTCAGGTCGCCAGCCAGGGATACCGAGGGGTAGTCCAGCTCGATGTTGCGACTGGTGCCCAGAGTAGCTTCCAGCAGGAAGCCGAAGTTGAATCGTAATCGCGATAGTTGATTGCTGTTCATGGTTATCTACCGATACAATTAAGGGAGCCAGTATAGCATAGGAGAGATGAAACGTGAAACTAGGAGCACGTGTATGGTAGGCGAATCGGAGGCGAAAAAACTGTTGGTGGCCACACATAATCGGGGGAAGATTGCCGAGTTTGCCGAGATGCTGAAGGGGCTGGAACTGGCATGGCTGAGTTTGGATGATGCGGCCGTCACCATGGACGTGGCGGAGACGGGACACACTTTCCAGGAGATTGCGATCCTGAAGGCAAAAACATACGCGGCCGCTGCCGGATTGCTGACGCTGGCAGATGATTCTGGCCTGGAAGTGGACGCGTTGGAAGGCCGGCCTGGAATTTATACAGCCCGTTACGGAGGCAGGGGCCTCACCCATGTTGAGCGTTATCAGTTGCTGCTGCGTCAGCTGCGCCATGTTCCGTGGGAGCAAAGGACAGCCCGCTTTCGCTGTGTGGTGGCCCTGGCAGGCCCCGATGGGACGTTGCTGGGCACGGCCGAAGGGGTGTGCGAGGGACGCATTGCCCTGGAGCCGGCCGGGGAGGGGGGCTTCGGTTATGATCCGGTGTTCTTTTTGCCGGAACGGGGAGTGACGATGGCGCAGGTGGGATCGGCCGTCAAACACCAGATCAGCCACCGCGGTCAGGCGCTCAGAGCGATTGAGCCGCTGCTGCGCCGGGCGCTGAGGGGGCTGCCCGGCTAAAATCGCGTCCGCAGAAACACGGCAATGGCCGCCGCCACCGGGCCGGGCTGCTCCAACATCATCATATGCCCGCCCCCCTCAATCGTGACCAGTTCAGCATTGGGAATGTGGTCGGCCAGGAATTGACCGAGTTTGTGCGGCGTCATCATGTCCACTTCGCCGGCAATGACCAGGGTAGGGACGCGAATCTGGGGCAGGCGGTTCATCACGTTGAACTCATTGCAGGCCCGGAAATCATCGTGGAGGACTTGCGGTTCCGTTTGGGCCATCAGTTTGCGCCCTTCCTCCACCAGCGGCGCCGGTGTGTCCCGCGCCCAGGCATATTGGGTGATGAAGCTCACGGCCGCATCGAAATCCGTCAGCGCCTGGCCTAAAATTGCCTCGGAAACAGGCAGCCGCGCCCCTGTGCCGATGAGCACCAACCCAGCCGCCTTACCCGGGTGACGCAATGCCAGCATCTGGGCGACAGCCCCCCCCATCGAGTGACCCGCGATGACGACCTGTTCCAGCGCCAGCGCATCAATAAATGCGGCGACATCGTCGGCGTATGCTGTGATGCTAGCCCGGCCCGGTTTATCTGAACGGCCGTGTCCCGGCAGATCAAGCGCGTACACTGCGTAATCCGCCAGACGGCGCAGTTCGGCCGGCCACCCCAGATGGCTGCCTCCGGCTCCATGCACCAAAAGCAGCGTAGGCTTCCCCGGTCGTCCTCGCTTGTGTACATAAAAAATGCGTTGATGGTTCAGTGTGAGGATCGGCATGGGCGAAGTTTAGCTTAAATTCGGCGGGTTTTCAAAACCTGCCGGCTCCTGGCGTAGGGGAGTCATTGGTTGCCCTGCCTATGCCCGCCCGTTACAATCTTCGCAGGGAAGAGAGAAATAGGAGCAGTTATGAGTAAATTCGTGATAGAGGGTGGCCGCCCCTTGCGCGGCACTGTCACGGCCAGCGGCAACAAAAATGCGGCGCTTAAACTCCTGCCGGCTTGCCTGCTGACCGACCAGCCTGTCACGCTGCACAACATCCCCGATATTCAGGATGTACGCAATACGATGTTGATCTTGCGCGATTTAGGCGTGGACGTGGACTCGATTGGGCCGGGAAGCTGGCGTATTCATGCCCAAAATGTGCGTAAAACAGAAGTGGATAAGGAGTTGGCCAGCCGCACGCGGGCGTCTTTCGTCTTTTCCGGGCCGATGCTGGCCCGCCTGGGTCAGGTGACGCTGCCCTTGCCCGGCGGGGATGTGATTGGCGGACGGCCGCTGGACACCCACATCCAGAGCCTCAAGGCGCTGGGCGCCAACGTGGAAATGAACCGGCGGGGCCTCTTTCGCATGGAAGCTGATCCCTTGCGCGGAGCGGGACGTCTGCTCCTGGCAGAAGCGAGTGTCACCGCCACTGAAAACACCATCATGGCTGCTGTCCTGGCTAAGGGCGAGACGATCATCGAGAACGCGGCGACTGAGCCGCATGTGTGTGACCTCTGCCGCTTCTTGAACCAACTGGGGGCGAAAATCGAGGGTATTGGCACAAACCGCCTGCGCATTCAAGGGGTAGACGGCTTGAGCGGTGGGGAGTACCGGATTGGAGCGGACTTCATGGAAGTGGGCAGCTTCATCGGCGCTGCGGCCGTGACCAGGGGTGAGATTCGCATCAAACAGGCAGATCCGCAAGACCTAGGCATGATCCGGCTTGTTTACGGCAAGCTGGGCGTTCACTGTCTGGTAGATGGGGATGACGTCATTGTGCCTGCTGACCAATCCTTAAACATTGAATCAGCCCTGGGCGGCCGTATTCTAGAGATTAAGCCGATGCCCTGGCCCGGTTTTCCTCCTGATTTAATGAGCATTGCTGTGGTCCTGGCGACACAGGCGGCCGGGTCCGTTTTGTTACACGACTGGATGTATGAAAGCCGCTTTTTCTTCGTGGATAACCTCGTCTTTATGGGGGCGCGCATTGTGCTTTGCGACCCGCATCGCGTGCTGATTCAGGGGCCAAACCGCCTGATCGCCAGCCCGCACGGTGTGCCCAGCCCCGATATTCGGGCCGGCATGGCGATGGTGCTGGCCGCATTATGCGCCAGGGGAACGAGCGTCATCCACAATATTCAACAGATTGACCGGGGATATGAGCAAATTGAGCGAAAATTAAGGACATTGGGTGCTGTCATTACACGTGAGGAAGCGTGACGGCCGTTCTGGTTGGCTGCCCGCACCGGCTCAAATGGATTTGACCCCCCTCTACCGCTTCGGTATAATCTTCTGTCGTTTTGAAGCAGGCGAGAGATGGCTGGTGAATTCGGCCGCCTTGACGATTGAATTGTAGGATTCTCGTCGGCCCAACATTCTGTGCAATTTCGACAGGGCTGCAAGCCCTGGTTTTTTTAGGAGAGAGTAGTAAGATGCCTAAGCGAACGTATCAACCCAAAAAGCGACGCCGTTTACGCGTCCATGGTTTCCGTGCACGCATGAAGACAAAGGGCGGCCGCCGGGTTCTGAAAATCCGCCGTGCCAGAGGGCGTAGTGCGCTAACGGTGAGCATGAACAATCATGTTAAGCGTGTCAACTGGAACGGCACTTCGGCCACAGCATACCGATCGGTCAAACGATACGGGGGGGGATAGGCTGGCTGCCCAGCGTGAACAGGAATGCTGCGACAACGCAACCGCTTGCGGCGTTCTTCAGACCTGAGACAGGTAAGGCAGCACGGCCGAAGCTGGCGCCATCCTCTGGCGATCCTGCTAGTCCATGCCAATGGCGAGAACGTAAGCCGCTTTTCTTTCCTGGCGAGTCGGCGCGTCGGTAAGGCTGTGGATCGCAACCGCGCCAGACGGCTGATGCGTGAGGCAATACGTCTGCACCTGGCAGAGATTCAGCCGGGATGGGACTGTCTCTTGATCGCGCGTCACAATACGCCGAAAGCTGCTTACCCCGACATAGAAACGGCCGTGATGCAGTTGCTCCGTCGGGCAAATCTCTTGGAAGCAGATTCGTGAGACTGCGGGCGGCTTGTTACAGGTAGGCTTTGGCATGAAACATATCGCATTATTATTTATTCGACTTTATCAAAAAACTATTTCCCGGGCATTTCCGCCAAGCTGTCGCTTTACGCCATCCTGCTCCCACTACGGATATGAAGCCATCGAGAAGTATGGCCTCCTTAAAGGCGGTTGGATGACGATCAAACGCGTCGGCCGCTGCCATCCCCTGACTCCTGGTGGTTACGATCCGGTTCCGTAGTGGAGGTCACTCTTTGTATACATTAAAACGGCCGCTTTTTCGGCCGACCCTTATCATATTTGCGCTCGCCAGCCTGGTGTTAGCCGCTTGCGGCGCCAGAGGCATTACCGGGAATTGGCCTGGATTATCCACTGACGGCAAGAACGTTTATGTGGCTTATGGCCCCAGCGTCATTGCCTACGATGTCGAGGCGCAAGAACAGCTCTGGTCTTTCCCGGCCGAAAGCAACCGCGCCCTCCAATTCTTTGCTCCCCCCTCCGTTCAGGACGGCCGTATCATTTTAGGCGATTATGGCGCAGCCGGCGGATTCTTTTCGCCGGGCGTGATAGTCACGGTTTACGCGCTCGAAGGAGATGGGCGGGGGACGCCAAACACACTATGGGCCGATGAGGGCGTGGCCGATGACCGCATCGTCGCCGCGCCGCTCCAGGTTGAAAACCGGGTATTTGTCGGAACCGCCAATAACAAACTGCTGGCGCTGGATGCGGAGACGGGTAACCTGCTCTGGGAATTCGAGGTCGGGCATGGCATTTGGGGGCAGCCGTCGTTTAAGGATGGCGTGCTCTATGTCTCTTCGCTGGACCGGTCGGTTCACGCATTAGATGCTGAAACCGGCTCGGAATTGTGGCAAACAGAGCTGGGAGGCGCAATTGCCGGCAAGCCTGTTACCGATGAAAACCTGGTCTATGTCTCCAGCTTTGACGGCAAACTGCACGCCCTGGATATGGCAGCGGGGCAGGAGCAGTGGGCGGTTGAAGCCGAGGATTGGATATGGGAAGCGCCCACGCTGGACAACGGCGTGCTTTACTTTGCCGATGTAAAAGGCAATGTGTATGCCGTTACGGCGACTGGGGGCGAACATATCTGGTCGCAACAAATTGGGCATCCGATTCAAACCCGTCCGGTTGTGGTCGGTGATAAGGTGTTCATCGCCTCGGAAGGAGATGTGGAATCGGAGCAGGGTTTGTTGACAGCATTGACTGCTGATACCGGAGAACTGGTATGGCAAACAAACACACCAGCCCCACTGTACACCACGCCGGTTGTTGTCGGCGACACAATTGTGGTGGCGATGCAGAGTGAAACTGCCTTGCTCATGGCCTTCAACCTGGAAACAGGCGGTCAAGTAGGGGCACCGTTCGTCCCGGCGCAGTAGCTGGCGGCAGGACATACTAAATAGGAATTCAACCCATGTGGGATCAATTTGTTATTAACCCCATGATTAACGCGCTGTTGATGCTCTACGATTTGTTGGGCAACAACTTTGTCCTGGCGATCTCCGTGTTCACCATTTTAATCCGGTTGCTCACGTTACCGCTCAGTATGCGCCAACAGCGTTCAATGCAGCGCACGCAAGCGCTTCAACCCCAAATCCAGGCCATTCAGAAGAAATATAAAGATAACCCGCAAAAGATGCAGGAGGAGTTCCAGAAGATTGGCTACAATCCGGCTGAAAGTCTGGCAGGCTGCCTCCCGTTGGTGATCCAGATGCCGATTTTGCTTGGTTTGTACCGGGCCATTATTTTCCTGCTGGGATCCACTCCGCAATCTTTGTTTGAATTGACCCGGCGTGTGTATGACTCAATCAACCTGACAGAGCTGCTGCCGGTTTCCAATCACTTTATGTGGCTGAATCTGGGGCAACCTGATCCGCTTTTTATCTTACCGGCGTTGGTGTTCGCGACGATGTTCTTGCAGCAGAAGTTAATGTCGCCGGCGACGCAGCAAAATAAGAAAGGGCAGGAAGACAATCCGACGGCCGCCATGTCCCAGTCTATGCAGTACACGATGCCCATCATGCTTGGCTTCTTCTCCATGCAGTTTCAGGCGGGGTTATCCATCTACTTCATCTTGAGCAATATCATTGGCATCATGCAGGGCTTATACATGCGCCGGGTGCTTCCCGCCAATTCTGACGAAAAACCCCCTGGCAAGAAAGCAGAACAGAGTGGTTCAAAGAAGGGGCCGTCGGTGGCTTCTACCAATGGCTCCAATGAGGCGAAAAAGCACAAGGCGCGGCAGCCAACCTCCAAGCGCAAGCGACGATCGGCGAATCGCTAAACGGCCGTTTCTCCTTGTGCGCTAAACAGTGAGAAGTGTCATGACTGAGAATAACCATAACCGTGAAATAGAATCGCGCGGTCCGGATGTAGAGGCCGCTATTGATGCCGGGCTGGAATCGCTGGGGCTGACTCGCGGCGATGTCATCATCGAAATTGTGGATGAAGGGAGCCGGGGATTGTTGGGGATTGGCGGCCGCGAAGCTGTCGTCCGCCTCACCCCCCTGACGCCCCCTCGGAAAAAGACGCCTGCCCGGGAACGGCCGGCCGGTCGTGAACACCGCGCTCCTTCAGCAGAGCCGGTTGTGTTGACTGAAGATGAGGCTGAAATCAGGGAGCAAGACCGCGAAGTTGCTGTCGAGATCATTGAGCAGCTTCTGGAGAAAATGCAGATCAAAGCCACGCTTGAGGTGACGCTCTCTAAACCTGATGATTTAACCGGTAAACAACTGCAAGTTATCGAGATTCACGGCGAAGATTTGGGCGTCTTGATCGGCCCGCGCGGGGAAACCTTGAATGCCTTCCAGTACATCGTCCGTCTGATGGCCGGGCACCGGCTCCGCCGCCGGGTTGATTTTGTCATTGATGTCGAGGGGTACCGCCAGCGGCGCGAACAGGCTCTATCCCGCCTGGCCGAGCGCATGGCGAAAAAGGTGGCCAGCCGGAAACGGCCGATTGGCCTGGAGCCGATGCTGCCTCACGAACGGCGCATCATTCATATGACCCTGCGCGATCACAGCGATGTCTATACAGAAAGCATCGGCGAAGGGCGGCAGCGCAAGGTACGCATCATTCCAAAATAACCGCCATTTTGCGAGACTGGCAGCCTTCAATCTCTAATCCCGATCACCCCCCTTACAAGAACGTTATTTTTTAGGCGCTTGTGTAAAGCGGTTGGCCATTCGCCAGCCGTTTTTTTGTTGGGGAAGCCGGACCCGCCCTCTAATAGGTGGATGAGGATATGGCGCACAATGAATGGCAAATGAAATGTGGCAATTGTTCTTGAATCATATGACATTTGTCATGTTTTGGAACGGCCGCAGTTGGGTATAGTTGTCTCGTTGCATAGTTTTGCATAACTTCGCAAACATTTGCTATCATTCAGAACGGGCGATGAAGGGTGATTAACGCCCGTGCAAGGAGTCAAAATGAACCTGACGCAATACCCGGCCCCGCGCCTCATCTTTTGGGAAACGACCGCTGGCTGCAATCTCGCCTGTATTCACTGCCGCCGCATCACGGTGGCTGACCAGCTTATGCCGCAAGACCTCAGTACGCGGGAAGCGTATGACATGATTGATCAGATCGCCGCCTTCGGCCGGCCGATCTTTGTCCTGTCTGGCGGTGAGCCGCTCTTCCGCCCCGACATATTTGACATCGCCCGCCATGCGGCCGATGCCGGGCTGATCGTCGCTTTGGCGACCAACGGCACGCTGATTGATGCTGCTGTGGCCAGACGGATTCAGGAATCAGGAATTTGCCGCGTTAGCGTGAGCTTTGATGGGGCTGATGCGGTCACGCACGATATTTTCCGAGGGCCGGGGGCGTTTGATAAGGCCCTGACCGGCATCAGTCATTTGTGGAATGTGGGTGTTCCCTTCCAGATCAATACCACAGTGGCACGCCATAATGTGCGCCAGATGCCGGAAACGTTGGCGCTGGCGAAAGAGATCGGCGCTGTGGCGCTGCACCTTTTCTTGCTTGTCCCGGTTGGCTGCGGCGTCGAGATCGCCGACGATCAACAGATCAGCCCGACAGAGTATGAAGAAGTGCTTAATTGGATGTATGACGCCGAAATGGAAGGGGGCATCGAGTTGAAGGCGACGTGCGCTCCCCACTACTTCCGCATTGTGCGCCAACGCCAGGCAGAAGAGCGCAGGCGCGGCATTGTTCGCCAACGGCCGGGCAGCATGCACCGGCAGCAACACGCAGGCGGCGGCGCTCATGGTCACCCAGGCGGTCATCCGGGTGGCCGTCACCCCATGAACGCCATGACCAAGGGCTGTCTGGCCGGTACCGGGGTTTGCTTCATCAGTCACCGAGGAGAGGTGTTTCCCTGCGGTTACCTGCCGGTGGAAGCAGGCAACGTTCGCCGTCAAGCATTCTGGGAAGTGTGGAACGATTCCCCTCTCTTTGCCCAACTCCGCGATCCCGATTTGCTGGGCGGCAAATGCGGCATTTGCGAATTCAAGAAACTGTGCAGCGGCTGCCGGGCGCGCGCATTTGGTATGGGTGGGGATTACCTGGGCGAGGAGCCGTTCTGCACATATGTCCCTGGCCCGCTGGCCCGGAATGGGGAGGCGCAACCGGTATGAGCAGCCCGGCGACGCTTGATTTTCACGCCGTGATCGTCGGCGGGGGCATCGTTGGCATGAGCGCTGCCTGGTTCTTGCAGTTGGAAGCGGCCGCAAAGGACACAACCCTGATCTATGCTTTGTTAGAGCAAGCCGGACGGTGGGGGGGGAAGATTCACACGGAGATCGTAGAGGGTGAGGGGGCTGAGCCGTTTGTCGTTGAGGCCGGCCCAGATTCCTTTCTGACGCAAAAGCCGTGGGCGCTGCAACTGGCGCGCTCATTGGGGCTGGAAGATCGGCTGCTGCCGACCAATGACCAGATGCGCCACGTCTTCGTCCTCAACAAAGGACGGCCGACACCGTTGCCCGATGGCGTGATGTTGATCGTGCCCACCAAGTTTGCGCCGTTCGTGCGCTCGCCGCTCATTTCACCGCTGGGCAAGCTGCGTATGGGGCTGGATTTACTCATCCCACCACGAAAGGACGGCCGCGATGAGACGCTGGCCGGATTCATCAAACGCCGCCTGGGAGCTGAGGCGCTGGACAAGATCGCTGAGCCGTTGATGTCCGGTATTTACAATGCGGATGCTGAACGCCAGAGCCTGATGGCCACATTTCCCCGATTCCGCGCCATCGAAGAGAAACACGGCAGCCTGATCCGGGGCATGCTGGCTGCGCGCCGCGCCCGGCAGGCGGCTCCCCCATCCAACGCCAGGAAACCACCCGCCATGTTCACTTCGTTTCGGACCGGCATGCATGAACTGGTAGATGCGTTGCTGCCCCGGCTGACCGGGAAGTGTCTCCTGGAAACGGCCGTGCAGTCAATCCGGCCGCTAGCCGGCGGGGGATTTGAACTCGTTCTGAACGACGGCCGCCGGGTCACAGCCGCGACGGTGCTCCTGGCCGTCCCCGCCTATGCGGCCGCTAGGCTGGTGGCAGAAGCGGCTCCGGCGGCCGCGTCTGGGCTGGCGGGTATTCGCTATGTCGGTACCGGCACCGTGACCCTGGCCTTTCGCCGTAATGAGTTTACGCATCCGTTGAATGGGTTCGGAATACTCATTCCGCGCAGCGAAAAGCGGCCGATTAACGCCATCACCTGGAGTTCGACCAAATTCACTCACCGCGCCCCGGAGGGATTTGGGCTGATACGCGTATTCTTCGGCGGCTCGCGCACGCCAAGCACGATGGGGTTAGCTGATGGAGAGCTTCTGGAAACGGTGCGGGGGGAGCTGAAGGAACTCATGGGGATAACGGCCGAACCAGTTTTTCACCGTATTTACCGCTGGTCCCGTTCTACGCCACAGTATGATGTAGGGCACCTGGCGCGCGTGACGGAAATCGAAGCCGCATTGCCGGATGGCCTATTCGTGGCCGGCAGTCCATACCGGGGCGTCGGCGTGCCGGACTGCGTGCACCAGGCGCAGCAGGCGGCCGCTTTGATGGTGCAGCATCTGGCGTCAACTGGACTGGCAGGTAAGAGCGCGAGCCTTCCCCACTCTCCGAACGCTCGTGAAGCGTGATGCGTGAAATGTGAAAGTTCTCTGGTCACGTTTCACATTTTACGTTTCACGGCCGGTCAACCCCACGAATTCCGAAAGAGCCACTTTGCTTAGCGGGCAACCGCTTGCTGTTTAGCGGGCGACTGCTTCACCACTTCTGCGCTGCTTCCCGTTGCTGGCATACAGTTTGCTCAGGCTCTTATGCTGCGCCACCCACAATCCCACCAGCCCAATCTTCAGTTCGTAGAGGGTAATGGTTCCCCCGGAGACCTCTCGCAAAATATCTCGTTCTACCAGCCGGCCCAACGCGGCCGTGATTTCGGCGGGGGTGAAGTGGATGTCATATTTCTCCAGATATTGCATCACGTCAGCCGGATGGAACGGGACATCCCGGTCCATCAAATGGGCCACGGCCGTCAACAGGGCGCGTTCGGTAAAGGTTGACCGTTGCCACAAGAATGCGAAATGCACTTCACCCAGGCGGAGCATCTCATCGACGGCCGCGTTCACATCGGAGATGGTCACATAGCCGCTGTGCTGGAGGTTGGCCCGCTTGACCAGCGTATAGCAGACCAATTGCAGAAAATAAGGATGGCCGGTGGTGATGCGCAAAATCTTGTCCAGCGCCAGATCATCGTAGATCAGGTTGGGCTTCACCGGTTCACAAATGAGGCGCGTGGCCGCTTTCTCGTCGAGATAGCCAATTTTGCGATATAGAGCGATGTTGAACAAAACCGACCAGTAATTCGCGCTCATTTCTTCCAACCGGCGCGTGCCAACAAAGACGAACCCCAGTCCCTCAACATGCTGCATCAGATGGCGCAAATACGTGAAAAGCGTTTGTGGCAAGATGTTATCATCCACCAGGTTTTCAAAGGTTTCGAATTCGTCGAACACCAGCAGCATGGTTGTGCCCTCCGGAAGAAGGGCACGGGCATCAGGCAAGAATTGCCGTTCCAGGCAGCCGGTGGGGTCTTCGCGCCAGTGGGCCAGGTCCGGCACATCCACATTGATACCTCGTGACGCCAATGCATCGGCGATGCTCCAGGCGAGGTCGTGCAGCAAGGCGGGCATGCCCGGGATCACGCCCAGTGACTGGCAGTCAATATACACCGGCAGTAAATGAGACGGCAGGTGGTGATCGAGGCGAAGCAGGGCGGATGTCTTGCCGGTGCGCCGCTGCCCGATCAGAATCAGGACGTTTCGTTGCTGCGCCAACTGGCCGATGTTCTCGGCGATGAAGTTGAATAACTCCTCGCGGCCGAAGAACAAGGTGCTGTTATTGCGCAGAGGTGTGCCCGGCAGATACGGATTGGCTACCGGCCTGAAATCACGCACGGGCGGCAGCAGGTGAACCAGGTCGCCAAAGGCGACGGCCTTGTTGTTCCGGTTGCGGTCATTGTAGGTGACAGTTAATGAAACTCGGAAATCATTGCTCACCTTTGGCTCAATGCAAAAGCTGATCTGCCGCGCCCGTCCGGGCGGGAGGAAGGGGATGACCTGGGGCGGGTCAATAACGACGTAGGCGGCGTTTTCATCCAGGACAGCAACTACATTTTCGGCGGCCGCACGGCCGCTGTTGTGGATTTCCAGCACGACATCGGTTTGCTTATCGGGGACCAGCCGCTTGGTCTTTAACGTGATCGCCAGACTGGCGCGGCCGCGCAGGTCTTCAATCTCTGCGCTAACCAGCGCCAGCCAGCGGGCAGCGATGGAGGAGACGAGCGTATTCTCAATGGTTCTGGCGGATCGGGACAGCGTTTGTTGGAGTTGGTGCAACTGGTTGGCCGCCTCGTTGAGATAAACCAGGCTGTCTTCTGCCAGATCAACCCGCTCGCTGTCGCGCAAATTGGTCAAGATGGGGAGCAGGGGGGTCAGCGCCGGCGATGCATGACCTGCTCCCTCCAGGATGTCGAGTAATTGGATGAGCTGCGGCCGCAGAAGGCTCAATGCTGTGATGGAGGGAGCTTCCAACAAGGCCTGGCTGGTGGCAAAAATCATTTGCCATCGCTGTATGTCATCCCACCAGCGGGCAGAGCGGTATTGTTCATCCAGGGTACTGGTGATGATGGGCAGCCCGGCGTGCGGCCGATCCGCCAGCAGGAACAAGCCGTCGGCGAGACTGGCGATGGTCTGGTCGTCGTTCTGGCGGGCCTGACCGGCCAGGTGGAGCAAGAAATCGGGCGAACCGAGCGTGGCCTTATATTTGCGCTCCAACAGGGTGAGCACACGGGTGGGCTGTTGCAAGAGCTGGCGATAAAAGCGGCGCGCATGCGTGGTAGGGGATTGGGTTTGGCGCAAAAGCAGAACGGCCGTGGCGATGACCATGGCGCCGAGCAGTCCCAACCCCACAGGGGATGCGTTGGCAAAGGGCGGTGCGGGGATTGGCAGACGCCCAACCGGCGGCGTCACATAACCCTGGTGGAACCCGTCGTCAAAATAGTAGCGGTAAGTGACGCCCTGCTCGCCGGTGGGCGGATTGTTGACGAACCAGAACAGCTTATCGCGGCCGTTGGTGAGGCGCTTTGTCTCCTGCGCGAGCCATTCTCCCGTCGCCGGGTCCTGTATCTCCAGACGCACATCCACGGGATCCGTTTCCACATCGCGCACAGAGACGATGATGCTGTACTGCCCCTGGGCCACATCCGTCTGTGGATTGGTTAACAGCGGCGGCCAATTCTCCTGGGCGCGGTACAATCGCACCAGACCGTTGCTGGTGATGGCCAGCAGGTCGCTCTTTTGGCCGTCGGCGCGATGCAGCGCTGACAAAGCCGCCACCCCGTCCGCCAGATCGAGCTGTGCTGAGATTTGTAAATCGTGGGAGTATAGTCTGACCGTTCCCCGTTCATTCCCGGTCGCCATGTCCGGCAGGGCGTCGCCGTCGAGGTCGCCCCAATGCAGGCCGGTGATGGATGGCATTCCGGTGAGCTGCCAGGCGATTGTCGGCCGCATATTCTGGATATCCAGGCGCATCAGAAGGCCGGTTTCGGTGGCGACGAGAAAAGAGCGGACGACATCTCCCTCTGATTCCAGCGATTCATCAATGATGACGCTTTTTACGGGCTTGCCCCCAAGGTCTCGCGCCATGTTGGGAAGAGGCGTTCCCCGCGAGGTCAGCCCGCGCATAATGCCGTCCTCAACCAGGGCCATTAAAATATGAGGGGCATTGGCTGATGACTGGCCCAGGTAATAGAGTGCTTGAATGGGTTGGGAGAATGAAGCAACCCGCCAGGAGGTGAAGCCTTGATTTACCTGGAAAATCTGATTGCTGGTAACTGCAATTATTTCCGGTTCGCGATTGTCGTTGCCCGGCAGAACCAGCAGATGCTCGACGCTGCCGTGAACGGCGGCCTCCCATAAGAGATCTCCCGCGGCGCTGAACACAATCACCTCACCGGCGGCCGTGCCGACCACAATTTCCGGCCCGTCAGTCTCCTCAACATCTGCCACCTGAAGGGCGTGGATTTGGGTTGGCAACGATTGTTCCCACACGCGTTCCCCATTCGCCTGACGAAGCTCAAGCCAACTTGTTGCGCCTGGCTCGTCTGGTGAAGCTTCCATGTCGGTGCGAACGACGATGATTTGCGGGGACTCATTGAACAAGCCATCTACGCCGGCCAGATGCGTGATGGCGTTGCCTGGCTCGATGACCCAACGGAACAATCCATCATCCAGGCGGTGAAGACGGCCGTTGTCTGTGCCAATTAGCAGTTCGTCAGCGCCGTCGCGGTCGAGGTCAATGACGAGATAGGAGCTGGGCGTGCCGGCCAGCGAATATTCCCAATCTCCGGCGATTTCGCTGGCCCCCACGCCGACGCCAAGTAGTTCCACAGACCCGGCGCGCGTCAGCACCAACTCGCCGTTGGTATCATGATTGATATCCGTCAATCTCGACAACTGCGACTGGCTTACGGCGGAGATCGTTTCCAGGGTACGGCCGTTGCTGCCCAGCATGACGATGTCGAAGGTTTCTGTATCCTCCGCTTCAGATTCAATCGCCACCGACAACAAAGGCTGGTTTTCCTGGGGAGGGTATGTTGAGGCGAACACGGACACAATGCTGCGGTCCGCCTCCGGCGCAGCCAGATTGCGCACCCAGATGCGGCGTCCCTCTTCATTGAAAGCAACGATAGTGCCTACCTCCGTTGCCACCGCCAGACCCCGGCCATCGGGCAAATGAATCTCAGCCAGACCGGTCACCGCCTTGTTGACGGTTCGCGGCCAGACGCGCTGGCGGTTCTTATCATACAGGTTCACCTGGCCCCGCTTGGTGCCCACCGCAATAGTCTGTTCCAGGCCGCTGCCGAAGGTCACCAATGTCATCGCCGTCAGACGTCCAGAAATGGATTGTTCCTGATCCCATACCAGATGCCCTTTGCGGTTGATGAGCGCAAGTTGGCTGAAGCGAAGGCGGGGGTTGAAAAACCCGAGCACAATCTCATTGTCTCCATCGCCGTCTATGTCGCTGACGGCTAGATGGGGCTGCGTGTCTACCAGCGGGGCGCTGTTCCTGGTGTATTGCCAGATTAACTTGCCGTTTGCGTCAATGAGTTGCAGTTGGGCAGATGCGAGCAGTAACAAGATTTCTTCACGGCCGTCTCCATCGTAATCAAGCGGGGACAGCGCCACTGGCTTTGCCTGGAACTGGGATTGCCACGCCTCCGCTTGTCTGGCGCTGCCGCTCGTGAGCAGTGCGATCGGGGCGGACATGGCCCGGATCCGGCGCTGCCAGATGAGTTCCCCTTGATTGGACAGCAGAATCAGGCTGTTTTCGGTAGCCAGAACCACCTCTTGGGGAAGGTGCTCGTCCCCATTGGCGTTAAAGGCGGTGATAGCAGTGATTGGTCCCTGGGCGGTATAACTCCATTCGAGAACACCGTCGGCATTGAGAACGTCTACCTTGCCGTTGTCGTCAGCCAGGAGAAACTCCTCCACGCCGTCATCATTCAGATCGGCGAGGATGAGATGGTTAAGGCGGGCTGATGCGGGGTACTGCCAATAGTTCGACGTTTGTGACTGACCGGCGGCCGTTGGCGTCTGATAAAACCAGAGCGCGAGCAGGAGGAGGGCTGGCCAAAACCAACGCAGGCAAAGGCGGGCAGGCGGCACAACGGCCGCTATGCGTTGAAAGCAGGCACAGTTCAAGGCGTGGAGGTCAGTCCGGCGGCCGTAAGGCATACCCCACGCCTCGTTCGCTGATGATCCAGCCTTCATAAGGGACGATCGCCCGGCGCAGCCGTTTGATGAGGGTCTTGAGTCGATCGGGGTCGTTGACCAGCACGTCTCCCCAGACGGCCGTTTCCAGATCATTCCCGTGAACTACCTGTCCGGCATGTTGACATAATCGAATCAAGATGCTGAACTGGGAGGTCGTCAGGCTTAATTCCTGGCCGTTGGCCCAAACCTGGTGCCGCTGTAAGTCAATCACAAACGGCCCCGCCTGGATCAAGCCTTCCACCTGCTGGCGGCGCACAAACCGCTGCAAAATTTCGCTCGTATACTCGTACGCGCCGTCCTGTTCCTGCAGCAGGCACTGCTGTTCCAACAGGCGCAGGTTGTCAATGGGGCCGTCAGCGATAGCCAGCGCATACTGCTCTTCGGCCGTCAGATTGCGCCACAAATACCCCAAATGGGAATGGGCTTCAACCTCGATCAGCCTATCCAACTGCGCCCAATCCCGCTCATTCTCCAATGGCTGTCCTCGCCGCAGCGTCTGGAACGCGTGGTAGCCGGCGATGTGGAGGAAGAAGGGGTGGGGGCCGACGAGAAAGAGCAGGTACTCTATCAGCCCATCCGTGAAGCGAATCGGGGTGGGTTCTAAACGGCATTGGAGCAGGGCGCGGGCCTCAGCTTCCGAAAACAGACCCAGGGGCATGGTGACAAAGATGTTGAAGAAGGGGGAACTGAGGATTTCTTGTTTAGCTGTGACGGCAAAGAGTGGCCGCTGGCTGGCCGTGAGAAAAGCCAGCCCATGCTTGGTGGTCAGGCCGCGCAAACGGGCGAAGAAATAAGGGGTGAGGAGTTCGTTGCCGGCCAGTAATTCAAACTCGTCCAGCATGATCACGGCCGCCGTGCCCCTTTGGCTCAGCTGGCGCAGGAAACGGTCCAGCGTGCGATAGGTACCCTCCCGCTGCACATCCTCAATGGGCACGCCGGCTTCCTGAGCGGCGTCGTAAAGCGCGTTGAGCAGCGTTTCATACACCTCTTCCGCGGGCGCGCCGCCCAGCTCCTGGCAATCTATGAGGACGAACAGTGCCTGTTCTGAGTCGAGGTTTAACTGCTTTCGAACTTGTGGGCGGCGGAGATGGAGGAGCAGCGAACTCTTGCCAATACGGCGAGGCCCGATCACCGACACGCTTTGCCCGTTCCGCAGCAGGCCCAAAACCTGTTCGATTTCAGCCTCGCGGCCGTGAAATTCGCTCGCTTCTCGAATGGCGCCGCGATGGTAGAATGGATTGTCAATGCTCATGATCATTGTATTGTAATCGTTAACGCCCGAATCGTAAACCGGCTATCGCGGCGCGCGGCCGTCAGGCTGCCGGCGTTGCAGGTAGCGGTAAAGCACCCCCATCACGGTGGCCGGCTCTGCCTCGCGCTCCCGATTGTATTGGCGGGTGGCACGACTGCGGCTGAGGTGGAGATAGCGGCGGGCGCGGGTGATGCCGACGTATAACAGCCGCAGCCGCTCGCTGATTACTTCAATGTGTGCGGACTCGGTCGCGGTGCGGCCGCGGAACAGCCCCGCATCTCCTTCCATCAGATACCGCAATTGCGCCGCTACTTCGGCTGTGGGGTCTCCTCCCAGAAAATCATGCGATCCCAGGAAAGGAGCCTCCAGGTTGCCGGGTATCCAGAAGCCGTCAATGCCCACCAGGAAAACGGCGTCCCATTCCAGCCCCTTGGCGCTGTGCTGCGTGGCCAGGGTGATGCGGCCCGGTTCGGGTTCGTAGCCCAGGCCGGCCGGCGGGGTGATGGGCAATTTGACCCGCCCGTTGGCGACATCCTCTAATTGGGCGGCCAGTTCCGGTAAGCGCCACTCCGGTTGGGTATCCCGCCATCGGCGCAGCATGCTGGCGATCTGATAGGCGATGGCCAGGTCGGCTTCGCGGGCTTCCTCCTGGGCAAACAGCCGATCTCCCAACGCCAGCGCCAGATCGTCAATGGGCAGCGGCCGTAAGGCAAAGATGTCCCTGAGAAACCCGGCGAATTTGTGAAGATGAGCAATATCATTGGAGGAGGCAACCCCGGCAGGTAAGGCGTTGGCCACATCTTCCGGGCAGGAGGGGAAGAGCAGAGATTCCGGCTGATGCACGCTGCGCAGAATCGTGTGGAAGCGGGCCAGGTCGTCGGGCGCACCCGCACCTGGGTGTCCCAATTCATGAAGGCTGGCATGTGCCGCCGCCAGGGCCTTGCGGCCCAACGGATTGGCGAGGACGGCGAGAATGGCGTGCATGGCGGCCGAAATTTCCCGCTCCCGGCTGCCTCCCCGCAGCAAATTGTCATAGCTGACATCTAATTGGTCGAGATGCTCGGTAAGTTGGTGCCCGGTCTGGTTGGTGGGCACGAGCACCGCCAATGTGTGCTTCGGCCGCTCCCTGGCGTAACGGGCCGCCAGACGAGCGATGGCCGGCAGTTCTTCATCTTCTCGGTGCTTATAGACCTTGATGCGAATGCCCGCTTCTTCATCCGGCGGGTTGGGTTGGGCATCCCCCGGCGGCGTAGGCAAGATGTCCTGGCGGCGGAAGGTGTTCTGCCGCACTTCAGGTACCGGGTGTTCGTCCATGACCCAATGGAGCAAGGTATTGGCTGCGCCGAAAATCAGTGGAGCGCAGCGGCCGCTGTTGGGGAGCGGCCGCAAGAGGACGCCCGGCCGGTCAATGAAAGCGTTGAAGAAACGGGGATGGGCAGCGGTGAAGGTGCTGGTGATCGCCTGGTTGGGATCGCCGACGCGCACCCAATTCCCTCCATCGCCGACGAGTTGGTGGATGAGCGTTTCCTGGAGGGGGACGCTGTCCTGGGCCTCATCCTCCAGCACATAAGGCCAGCGCGCGCGCAGCCCGGCGGCAAAACCGAGTCGTCGTTCCACCAGATCGGCCGCTTGCCAGATGAGGTCGTCAAAATCCAGTGCCCCCTGCCGGGCCAGCATGGTCTGGTAGCGGCCGTAGATGCCGGCCATCATCCACAGCAGTGGCGTGTGTTCATTTGGAGAGGGCGCCTCTGAGACGGTGCGGTTCAGCCGTTCGAGCACGAGGGCGGGTGAATACCGCTCGTTTTTAGCCGCCCGAATGAATGCCCTCGCCGTGCGCAAAGTAATGTCGCGCCAGCGCGCGCGCAACTGGGGAGTGTCCTCCGGGAGAAAGGCGTACCACTCATCGGGATGCGCTTCAATCCAGCCGTCGGCGGCCAGCGCCAGAAAATGAGCGCTTTGGGCCTCGTCCAGTACATGCGGGGCTGCATCTTCGCCCAGGCCGGTGCTGTCCAGCCGAACGATTTCCAGGGCCAGGCTGTGCAGGGTGCGCACATCGAAGCCGGCTGCAGGCAATCCCAACACATCGAGCCGCTTGCGGATGCGGGCTTTGAAGGTGTCCACGCTGGCGTTGAGGTAGGTGACGATGAGGACTTGCTGGTCGGCGGCGGGATCTACACGGCCGTCGGCGATGAGCTGGGCCGCCAGTCGGGACAAGATGAAGGTTTTGCCGCTGCCGGGCACGGCACTGACGGCCATAAGGCCGCGCTCATATTTCAGGATTTCGGCCTGAGCCGGGCGCAATGTGACATCCATTTGGCCTGATTGTAACATAGCTCGCCGAACGTGATTACCCTCGACCGCGGGTTGGGTTTATAATTCCGCTCGTTTATGTGGCGTAATTTGCGGTTGAGACGGTTCGCACTTTGGTTCTTCCTCCTGGCAGCGCTCAACAGGCTGACGGCCGTTCCCGGCATGCTGGCGGAAACACCGGCCCAGGAGCCGGGCCAGACGGCAGTGGATCCCCGGTTCGGCGCGGTCGAATCCTTTTGGGCGCCCAACGAAGCGGCTGACCTGGGCGTAGGGTGGGAGCGCGTCCTCTTCTACTGGAATCAGATTCAGCCCTTTGGCCCCGATGACTGGAATTCACTGCATGTGCGTGACGAATGGCTGGCAGAAGCCAATGCTCGCGGCCGCACGGTGGTGGGCCTGCTGAAAAACACCCCGACCTGGGCCACCGACGGCGAGTTTGCCGCCGGCGTGCCCCGGGGCCTGTACCTGCCCGTTGATGATCCTAACAATTTATGGGCCAGCTACGCCCGCCGTGTCGCCGCCTATTACGGGCCTCGCGGCGTCCATCATTGGATCATCTGGAATGAGCCGGACATCGCTGCCAATGTGTACGGGCATGAGTTCAGCGGGTCGGTGGAAGATTATTACCGGCTGGTCAAGGTGGCTTACCTGGCGATCAAAGAAGCGGATCCTGGGGCAACAATTCATCTGGGTGGGATGACCTACTGGCATGATCCCGGCTATCTCCGCCGTTTCCTCCGGGTGGTCATCGCTGATCCGGAGGCGGCCGCCAACAATTATTTCTTTGATGTCATCACCTTGCACATTTACTTCCGGCCGGAGACGGTGCCGACCATCGTCGGCAATGCATTTGCCGTGCAACGGGAGCTGGGTATCAGCCCGATGAAGGCGGTGTGGGTGAACGAAACCAATGCCCGGCCCTCAATGGACCCGGAATGGCCGGTGGAGGTGCAGCAGTTCCCGGTAGACCTGGAACAGCAGGCGTGGTACATTGTGCAGGCGTATGCCCTTGGCTTTTATGCCGGCGCGGCCCGCATCGGGGTGTACAAGCTGATTGATATCAATCTGTCGCCGGGGGACGAGTCTTGGGGGCTGCTGCGGCCGTACGATTACAGCAGACGGCCCGCTTACTTCGCTTATCAGAACACGATCCGCTACCTGAGCGGCTTCACATACCCGGTGCAGCGGGAGCAGGGGAGCGACTATACCATTGTCAGCTTCATTCGGCCGCAGGGGGTGACGCGGGTTTTGTGGGCGCGCACCCCGTCGCCGGTGACGCTGGACGTACCGGCGCTGGCGGAGTCTGCCTTGCTGATCGCGGCCGTCACCGGGGAAGTCCAGCCTATTGCCGCCGAAAACGGCGCGTACCATATTTCCCTCGACGGCGCGCGCTGCTACGGCGAATGCCTTATCGGCGGCCCCCCCTTTTTCCTGGTTGAAGAAGGGGTTTCGGCTGAAGCGGTTCCCACGATGCCTCCCCCGCCGCCGCCTACGGCGACGCCCAATCCCACCCGCGCCATCACAGCGACGGTCACCCCGCCGCCGACAGACACGCCCACGATGACGCCCACCCATACGCCCACATCCACCCCTTCGCCTGCGCCGACGGCTACCCGGACGGCGGCGCCTACAAGCACGCCGACAAGTACGCCCACGCGCGCACCGACTTCAACCCCAACGCCGCCGGCCACCGAGGTGACCATCCTTGCCCCAACGGCCGTGCCGACGCTTCCTCTTGTGCGGCCGACGCCGGTTCCGTCTGTGCTGCCCCAAGCCTTTCTGACCGGGTGGTGGTTCCTCGTCGCGGTCGCCATCTTTGCGCTGCTGTTGGTGGTTGCCTGGCTGCGCCAATCCCACTGAATCAGGCTGTTGGCATTGTGGCAATCATTGACAGTCGCGTGTACCTGGCGATAATGTACGGGGATGAAAGACGCTGGACTTGCCGCAGCTTGAGCCTGGGGCGGCCGTGATCCCCGTTAGGCGTCCCCAGCCATAGAGATATATGGAGAAACGGAATTGAGTAAATTACACCCTGCTTTCGACTGGCATGAGGTAGCGCGGCTGGCATTGACCTCGCGCGTGATGGATGAGCTGGAAGAGGCGGAACTGACGCCGCAAGGACATGTCAATTACCAATTTTCAGCCCGCGGGCACGAATTGGGGCAGCTTCTCATCAGCCAATTGCTGACACGGCCGTTTGACGCGGCCAGTGTTTACTACCGGTCGCGGCCGTTTATGCTGGGCAGCGGCGTATCGGTTGAGGAAGCATTGGCGGCCGACATGGCCCGCGCGGGCACGTTCAGTAACGGCCGTGATGTGGGCATCGTCTTCAGCATGCCCCGGCGAGAACGCGCGCTGGTGCTGCCCGTAGCTGGGGATGTGGGGTCTCAGTTTACGCCGGGCGCCGGCTGGGCGCAGGCGATACGTTACCGGGTTGAACAGCTCAAGCAAAAGGAAGCGGCCGACAGCATCGCCGTTGTCTTCTGCGGTGATGGGGCCATAGCAGCGAACGGCTTTTGGTCGGCGCTCAACATCGCCACCACGCTGAAACTGCCGCTGCTGTTTTTCGTGGAGGACAACGGCTACGCCATTTCGGTGAAAGGGCTGGCGCAGACGCCAGGTGGTAACATCGCCGCTAACCTGGCTTCATTCACTAATCTCACGGTCTGGGACGGCAGCGGTACGGATCCGAAGGAGACGGCCGAATTGGTGCATACGGCCGTGCAAACCGTGCGTGAGGGGAAAGGCCCAGGCTTGCTCCGTTTAAAAGTGCCCCGCCTGTCCGGACATTCCAGCGTGGACAATCAAGCTTACAAGTCAGAAGAAGAGCGGGTTGCTGAATGGGCGCACGATCCCATTGCCGCCCTCCAGAAATACCTGGTTCCAGCTTTGATGAGCCAGGCAGCGTGGGATGAGATGGTGCAAGAGGCCAAGCGGACAGTGACCGATGCGTGTGAGACGGCCAAGACGCGGCCGCAGCCTGAGCCGGAGAGCGTGACTCACCTGGTGCTGTCAGACCCGGAGCACCCGCAGGAAGTCGGCGGCCTGGTGGGAGAGGGTATCCGCATGCCGGAGGGCACGGCCGTGCCCCACCCGGCGGACCCGCGCCGCATCAATATGGTCGAAGCAATCCGGCGCACGCTGGAAGTAGAGCTGGAGGCGAATCCGCGCTGTCTCGTTTTCGGAGAAGACGTGGGCCGGAAGGGGGGCGTCCATGCGGCTACGCTGGGCCTGCAAAAGAAATTTGGCGAGGGACGCGTATTCGACACCAGTCTGAGTGAAGAGGGCATCGTCGGCCGCGCTGTGGGCATGGCTCTTGCAGGATTACTGCCTGTGCCCGAAATCCAATTCCGCAAATATGCTGACCCGGCCACCGAGCAAATCAACAACTGCGGCACCATTCGCTGGCGTACCGCCAACCGGTTTGCTGCGCCCGTCGTCCTGCGTATTCCCGGCGGCTACCGCAAGATCGGCGATCCCTGGCACAGCGTGACCAGCGAGATCGTCTACGCTCACCAGCCGGGTTGGCTGCTTGCTTTTCCCTCCAACGCCGAGGACACGGTTGGCTTACTCCGCACGGCTCTGCGCGGCAACGATCCGGTCATCTTCTTTGAACACCGGGCGATGCTGGACGCTTCCTGGGCCAGACGGCCGTATCCGGGGGATGATTACATGCTCCCCTTTGGCCGGGCGAAGATCATCACTCCCGGCGACGAGCTGACTGTGGTCACCTGGGGGGCGATGGTTGAGCGGTGCGAAACGGCCGCGCGCGAGTTAGGGGCCAGCATCGAGATATTGGATTTGCGCACCATCGTACCCTGGGATAAAGACGCGGTGCTCAATTCCGTGCGCAAGACTTCCCGCTGCCTCATCGTCCACGAGGACATCTTATTGGGCGGGTTTGGCGCGGAAATCGCCGCCACCATCGTCAGCGAAGCGTTCCTGGACCTGGATGCACCGGTGGAACGATTGGGCGCACCCTCCGTCCCTGTGCCCTTCAACACCGGCTTGATGGAGGCCGTTATCCCGACGACGGACCGTATTCGCCGGAGAATGGAACGGCTGCTGGCTTTTTAAGGGAGTATTTCTGGATCAGGGAAGATCCCCTTCATTCCTGCCTGGAAGCAGGGCAGGCAGCGGCAGGATGATGGCGTTGCTGATTTCAAACCATTGCAGGTCATGGGCCAGGAATAGGAGCAGCAGGCCGATGAACAAAAGAAAGACGCCAAAGGTGCTGTACCACAGGATGATGTACACGATGTTGGCCACAAGCACGGTGCTGATGGAGAGATTGCGGCGGCGGGCATCCTGGATGAAGAGCACAATGCCGGAGATGCCGCCGCTGGGGGCAGCCACGCTGAGAAAACGGGTGATCAGGTAAAGCAGAGAGAGATGTCGTTCTTTGGGCGGCGGGATCTGAAGCGCATGATAGATGCTGGCAAATAAGGCGCCCTGGTTGTAGGCCGCCAGGGTCAGGAAGGCGATGACTCCCAGCAGGACGTACCACAAACCCTGGTGCTACGATGCGCTGGTGCTGTGTTCTGGCACCCGCGTTGGCTGTTCTGAGGGCGCCTGGCGGCTTAATTGATGTTGTACGGCCGCGGCCAGGAAGGCGTGAAATAACGGGTGAGGCCGGTTGGGACGGCTCTTGAACTCGGGGTGGAATTGACTACCGAGCATGAAGGGATGGTCAGCCAGTTCGGCGATTTCGACTAGACGGCCGTCTGGCGACAGGCCGCTAAACACCATACCGTGTTCCTCCAGCAGAGAGCGGTAGCTGTTGTTGAATTCCCAACGGTGGCGGTGACGTTCCGAGACCTGTGAGGTGGCGTAAGCGGCGGCCGCTTTCGTGCCCGGCACCAACGCGCACGGATATGCGCCCAGGCGCATCGTCCCTCCCATATCCGTTAACTTGTGCTGGTCGGGCATCAGGCTGATCACCGGGTGCTCCGTCTTGGCATCAAACTCCGTGCTGTTGGGTTCGTCGCTGCCTAATGCGTGCCGCGTCAGCTCAATGCACATCACCTGCATCCCCAGACAAAGGCCCAGGTAAGGCACTTTCTGTTCTCGCGCCCATCGCGCGGCCAGGATTTTCCCCTCGACGCCTCGTTCGCCGAACCCGCCGGGCACGATAATGCCGTCCAGATCGACAAAGCGGTCCCATCCCTTCGCCTTCTCCAGGTCCCCGGAATGGATCCATTCCACCTCTACCTGGCGGTTGTTGGGAATGCCAGCATGGTAAAGCGCCTCTCGCACGCTCATGTAAGCGTCGTGCAGTTCCACGTACTTCCCCACGATGCCAATGCGAATGGTGGGCTTGCTCCGCCGGATCTCGCGGATCATTTGCTCCCATTCTTGCAGTTTCGGGGTGACGGCCGTGTTGAGTTGCAGCCGTTCCACCACATAATCACCCAGCCCATTTTCCTCCAGCAACAAGGGAATGCCATACAACACATCGCTTGTGACGGCTGGGATGACCGCCCGCTCTGTCACATCGCAGAACAGCGCGATCTTTTTGATGTGTTCGTTGGGAATCGGGTGATCGGCGCGGGCGATAATGACATCAGGTTGGATGCCGATGCCGCGTAATTCACGCACGCTGTGCTGCGTGGGTTTTGTCTTTAGCTCGCGGCTGGCGCCAATGTAAGGCAGGAAGGTAACGTGGACATATAACGTGTTTTCGCGCCCGACATCCGTGCGCATTTGCCGCAGCGCTTCCATGAAAGGAAGGCTCTCAATATCGCCGACCGTGCCGCCTACTTCTACCAGCACAACCTCCGCCCCGGTGGTCTCGGCGACAAGGTGGATGCGGCGTTTGATTTCGTTCGTAATGTGGGGGATGACCTGAATCGTGCCGCCCAGGTAGTCGCCGCGCCGTTCATGGGCGATGACCTCGGCATACACACGACCGGTCGTGACATTGGACGCCTGGCTCAGGTTAATGTCAATGAAGCGCTCATAATGGCCCAGGTCCAGGTCTGTCTCTGCCCCATCCTCAGTAACGAACACTTCGCCGTGTTGGTAGGGGGACATGGTGCCGGGGTCCACATTGATATATGGGTCGAGCTTTTGCACCGCGACGGTGAGCCCGCGCGCTTTGAGGATGCGGCCGAGCGCGGCCGCGGTCACGCCTTTGCCCACAGAACTCACCACACCGCCGGTGAAGAATATAAATTTCGTCATACTGTCCTCATCTCCGGGAACGACCGAGCTATCGAAAAGTAGGACACGATCCTGAATCACATCACCTTACTTTGAACCGTCCACGCTGCAATTATACAGCAGGCGGAGCGACTATGTTAGCGGCAATTCGAGAAAAGCATCACAATGTTGACACCACTTTGGGGGCATGCTAAATTATGCGTTATGCACACGTGTGCATTTTATTTTACCCGGATTTCACACGTGTGCGGTAACTGGAGATTCGTATGGCAGTGACCATCAAAGATATCGCCAGAGCAGCCGGCGTATCCCATACGACCGTCTCCCGCGCCCTGCACGGACACCCGGCAATTGCCAAAGAAACGAAAGACCGCATCCGACGCATTGCAGACGAATTGGGCTATATCCCCAGCGCCGTCGCGCGCGGGCTGAAGACAAAACGTTCCGGAATTTTGGGTGTCATCGTCAGACGGATCGTCGATCCATTCTTCGGGCAAGTGTTAAATGGAATCGAGGACCTGTTGTATGCAGAAGGGTATGGTTTGTTTTTGGCCTCGTCGAACCGCGACCCGGATCGGGAACAGGCGATTGTTCGAGCCATGAGTGAGCGGCGTGTGGATGGCGTCATCGTCTGTTCCAGCCAGGTTGGTGAGCAGCACCGGCGCCAACTTGAACAGTTTGGCGTCTCCACCGTGTTGATCAATAACCAGGCCATTGAGGATGTGACCCATTCTGTCTCCCACGACGATGTGTACGGCGGTTATGCTGTAGCACGCTATCTGATTGAATTGGGCCATACGCGCCTCGCCTATCTGGGAAACGCACGCGCCGGCCGGACTACGGTGGACCGCCTCAATGGGTTCAAGCAGGCGTTGAGCGAAGCAGGCCTGTCTTTTCACGAGGCGAGCACGGCCGAAGGGCCAAACGGACTGGCTGAAGGAGGCGCGAGCGGCGTGTCCCAACTCCTGGAGATTGATAACCCGCCCACAGCCATTGTCTGTTACAACGACCTGATGGCCATCGGCGCGATTCAGCGGCTGCAGCAGGCAGGATGGCGGGTGCCCCAGGATTGCTCTGTGACCGGTTTTGACAACATTGAACTGGCTGCTTATGTAAATCCGCCGCTGACCACTTTTGACCAGCCGCGTTATGAACTGGGCCGCCGTGCCGCACAGATGATGCTGTCGCTGATCCGTGGGGGTGAAGGCAACAGTAAGGAAGAGGATGATATTGTCGTTTTGCGGGGCGAGTTGCGGGAAAGGGCTTCAGCCGCGCCGCCGAGAATCGTTCCGGGATGACAACTTGCCGCAGACAATTCGTCTCCCGTTTCTCGTTTGTCACGCAGGAGTAGTGGTTCTTTCGCCGATGGAAACCTTGTGCAATGAGTGCCGATAAAGTGTTTGACGTGATGACCATGGGTCGTTCCGGCATTGACTTATACGCCAATGATGTCGGCGCGCCGTTTGTGGAGATTCAGAGCTTTGCTGCGTATGTCGGCGGTTCGCCGACAAATATCGCGGTGGGGGCGCGGCGGTTGGGATTGAACTCGGCACTGCTCACGGCCGTCGGACCCGATCCGGTTGGTGATTTCATCCTCCATTTTCTGCAGCAGGAAGGGGTGGAGACACGGTTCATTCCCCGTAAACAGGGCACGCGCAGCGCGGCCGTTGTTTTGGGTATTGAGCCGCCGGATAAATTTCCCCTCGTTTTTTACCGGGATAATGCGCCCGACAACCGGTTGACGCTGGATGATGTCTTGGCTGCGCCCATTGCAGAAAGCCGGGTGTTGGAGATTTCCGGCACCGGCTTGAGCAAAGACCCCCAGCGCAGCGCCACCTTTTTTGCGGCCGAGCAGGCTCAGGCAGCAGGCACGGCCGTTATCCTCGACATCGACTTCCGCGCTGACCAGTGGCACGACCCCCGCGCTTTTGGTGTAGCCATTCGCACCATCCTCCCCCTGGTCAATGTTGCTATTGGTACCGAAGAGGAAATTTTGGCTGCGATGCTTACGGAAACCGGCCAGCTTGCCATTACCGATTCCCAAATATCTGCTCCCACCGTCACCGGCGACCTGGATGCTGCCATTCAAGCCTTACTGGCGCGTGGGCCGCAAGCTCTGGTCGTCAAGCGCGGCGCGAAAGGAGCCAGCATTTTCCTGCCCGACGGGCAGGTGATTGATGCGCCCGGTTTTCCCGTCGAAGTGGTCAATATCCTCGGCGCGGGCGATGCCTTTGCCAGCGGCTTCATTTACGGTTATCTCAAGGGTTGGGACTGGTACAAAGCGGCCCGCATGGGCAATGCATGTGGAGCCATCGTCGTCACCCGGCACGGCTGCGCTAATTTCATGGGATATGAAGAGGAAGTGTTGCGGTTTGTGGAAGAGAGAGGAGGATTTTGAAGCGTAAAACGTGAAACGTAATCGCTTCACGTTTCACGATTCGCGTCTAACGAGGAGTTTCCATGAGCGTTCCGCACACCAAAAGGCATGAAAATTCCGCTATTTTCAGGAGAGAAAAATGGCGACGAAACGTTTAACAACCGCACAAGCGATCATCCAATTTCTTAAAAGTCAGTATGTGGAACGGGACGGCGTTGAGCACCAGTTCTTCGCTGGGGTGTTCGGCATCTTCGGGCATGGCAACGTGGCTGGGATTGGGCAGGCGTTGCAGGAAACTCCCGATTTTCCTTATTACCAGACGCGCAACGAACAGGCAATGGTGCACACGGCCGCTGCCTTCGCCAAAATGCACAACCGCCTGCGTACCTTCGCCTGCACCAGTTCCATTGGGCCGGGCGCGACCAACATGGCCACGGCCGCAGCCGGGGCCACCATCAACCGCCTGCCCGTCCTCCTCCTGCCCGGCGACATCTTCGCCCGGCGCAACGTGGCTCCCGTGTTGCAGCAGTTAGAGACGCTCTTCTCCCAGGACATCTCCGCCAACGATGTATTCAAGCCCATCTCCCGCTACTGGGATCGCCTCAACCGGCCGGAGCAGGCCATTTTCGCCCTACCGGAAGCGATGCGCGTCCTCGCCTCCCCGGCCGAGACGGGCGCGGTGACGCTGGCCCTGCCCCAGGACGTGCAGACGGAAGCGTTCGATTACCCGACCGAGCTGTTCCGCAAGCGCGTCTGGCACATCCCCCGCCCCCGGCCAGACGCCGCCCTGCTTCGCCGCGCCGCCGAACTGATCAAAGCCAGCCAACGGCCGCTCATCGTCGCCGGCGGCGGCGTCATCTACAGCGAAGCCACCGACGCCCTGGCCCAATTTGTGGCCCAGACCGGCATTCCGGTGGGCGAAACCCAGGCGGGCAAAGGCTCCCTGCGCTACGACAACTCGCTTAACCTGGGGGCCATCGGCGTGACGGGCACATTCGGGGCCAACATCATGGCGCGGGAAGCGGATCTGGTCATCGGCATTGGCACGCGCTACAGCGACTTCACCACCGCTTCCAAGACCGCCTTCCAAAACCCGGCCGTGCGTTTCATCAACATCAACATCGCCGAGTTTGACGCCCACAAGCACAGCGGCCTGGCCCTGACCGGCGATGCGCAGGAGGCGCTGGCTGAATTAGCTGAGTTGCTGGCTGGCTGGTCCGTTGATCCCGAATACCGCGCCCGCGCCGAAAAATTTAACAAAGATTGGGACGTGGAGGTGGAGCGGATTTATAACCTGGGTAACGAGCCGCTGCCCAGCCAGGGGGAGGTTATCGGCGCGGTGAACAGCTTCTCCGATGAGCGGGACGTGGTGCTGTGCGCCGCCGGTTCCGCGCCGGGCGACCTGCACAAGCTGTGGCGCACGCGCGACCCCAAAGGCTACCACCTGGAATACGGCTACTCCTGCATGGGGTACGAGATCGCCGGCGGCCTGGGGGCAAAGATGGCTGACCCCAGCCGGGAGGTGTATGTCATCGTTGGCGACGGCTCTTACCTGATGATGTCGCAGGAGATTGTCACTTCCGTGCAGGAAGGGGTGAAGCTGACGATTATTTTGATTGACAATCACGGCTTCGGTAGCATCGGCGCGCTTTCCCGTTCGTTGGGCAGCCAGGGGTTTGGCACGCGCTACCTGTTCCGCGACGAGCAGACGGGTCAGTTGCCAACGGATGAGATTTCCCCTTCGGATGCGGCCGAACGGTATTTGCCGGTGGATTACGCCGCCAACGCCGCCAGCCTGGGCGCGGCCGTTTTCCGCGCCCACGCTATTGACGACTTTAAGCAAGCCCTGGCCGACGCCCAGAAAGCGGAGAAAACGGCCGTCATTTATGTGGAAACCGACCGTTACGCCGGCGTCCCCGGCTACGAATCCTGGTGGGACGTGGCTGTGGCTGAAGTCTCGCAAATGGATTCGGTGCAAAAAGCACGCGCCGAGTATGAGAAGGCGATTGAGAAAGAGCGGTATTATCTGTGACGTATTGCGTGAAACGTGAAACGTCTTCGGTCACGTTTCACGCCTCACGTTTCATGTAACGGGAGATCAACAGTGACAGTACGCGTCGGACTTATTGGCGCCGGACGCATGGGGGCGGCGTTGGCGCATCATCTGGCCTTTAGCGTGGAAACGGCCGATTTCCGGGCCATTGCTGATCCGAATCTAAAGGCCGTACGAAAACTGGCTGATCATTGTCACGTGGCGCGCACCTATGGCGATTACCGCCATCTGCTGGCGCAAGATGACCTGGATGCGGTAGTCATCGTCACCCCCACCAACACCCATGTGGAGATCATCAAAGCGGCCGCCGCCGCTGGCAAACACATCTTCACCGAAAAGCCGCTGGCCTTGACGCTGGCCCGCTGTGACGAGGCGATTGAAGCGGTGGAGAGGGCTGGCGTCAAAATGATGGTAGGCTTCATGCGCCGCTTTGACCCCGCTTACGTGGCGGCGAAGAAGAAAATTGACGCGGGCGAGATCGGCTATCCCGTTATGTTCAAAGCGATCGGCCGCGACCCCTGGCGCACCAGCCTGGAATTCGCCCGGCGCGAAAACAGCGGCGGTCTCATCGCCGACATGGGCATCCACGATTTTGACCTGGCCCGCTGGCTGATGGGCAGTGAAGTGGAGCGCGTGTACAGTGAAGGCGGCTGCCTCATCTTCCCAGAGCTGGCCGATGTTGGCGACATTGACAACGCCGTCGTCAACCTCAAATTCACCAACGGCGCTGTGGGTAATGTAGACGTAAGCCGCAACGCCATTTATGGGTATGACATCCGTACGGAAATCATTGGCTCCAAAGGGAGCTTGATGATCGGCAGTTTGCAGCAAACGGCCGTGCTGATCCTGACCAAAAATAGCGTTTCCCACGACACGGTACCCGGCTTCATGGAGCGATTCGCCGATGCTTATGCTGCGGAAATCCGTGATTTTGTGGAGGCGATTGAAACTGGCTGTAATGTAGCGGTTTCGGGTGAGGATGGGCGGGCAGCGACTGCCATTGCCGTGGCCGCCACCAGGTCTTTGGATGAAGGACGGCCGATTTTGTTGAGCGAGTTGGGTGCCAATTCGCGGTGAAATAACGCAATGTGCTGCGCGCAATACATTGCGGCTGCCGCGAAGCACAAGCCCATGTGAACGATATTACGACATAGCTAAAACCCAACGCCGACTGATTCTGATGTTCACATGAGCTAAGAAATTCATTGAGAGGAGGTGCAGAAGAGAGTTGAAACCCGAAGAAAAGGCAAGTCCTTGTGAGCCACGTGTACAAGAATCTTATCTGTACGCTAGATCATAATTTTGGAGGAAGAAATGTCTCGATACCTAAAATACCTACTATTGTTTGTTGTTCTGCTTACCCTGGCCGCTTGCGGGGGAACGGACACAGATACCGGCGGTGAGACCGGCGGCGAAACCGGCGCAGAAACTGGTGCTGAAACCGGCGGTGAGACCGGCGGCGCAGAAACTGGTGGAGAGGAAGCTCCCACCCCCGAACCTGCGCCGGCAGCCGGCGAAATTCGCATTGTCGTCGTCAGCCATGGCCAGGCGTCCGACCCCTTCTGGTCCGTCGTGAAGAACGGCGTGGATCAGGCGGCGACGGACATGGGCGTGACGGTTGAATACCAGGCGCCGCAGACGTTTGATATGGTGGCGATGTCACAGTTGATTGATGCGGCCGTGGCGTCCAATCCAGACGGGCTGGTGATTTCCATTCCTGATGCGGACGCGCTGGGCGATTCGATCCGCGCGGCCGTGGATGCGGGCATTCCCGTCATTTCCATGAACTCCGGCAGTGATGTGGCCAAAGAGCTGGGCATTCTGGTGCATGTGGGCCAGACGGAGTATGAAGCCGGCTTCGGCGGCGGGGAACGGATGGCGGCTGCTGGTGTGACCAACGCCCTGTGCGTGAACCAGGAAGTGGGCAATGTGGCGCTGGATCTGCGGTGCCAGGGATTCACCGATGCCATGGCGGAAGCCGGGGGAACGGTGGAAGTGTTGGCGGTAGACCTGGCGGACCCGGTAGACGCGCAGCAGCGTGTGACGGCCGCTCTGACCAACAATCCCGACATTGACGGCATTCTGACATTGGGGCCGACGGGGGCCGCGCCGACGCTGGCCGCCTTGCGTGATGAGGGGAAGTTGGGCGAGATTCAACTGGCGACCTTCGACCTCTCCCCAGAGGTGTTGGAAGCAGTCCGGGACGGTGATATGTTATTCGCCATTGACCAGCAGCAGTACTTGCAGGGCTATCTGCCCATCGTCATGCTGACCTTGCTCAATCAAAACCTGAACACCATTGCCAATAATGTGGTCATGACTGGGCCTGGCTTTGTGACACAAGAAACGGCCGCGGCCGTCATTGATCTGAGCGCGGCTGGTACGCGGTAGGTGTTGGTGAACCGTAAGCCGTAGAGCGTAGACCGAAAACCGTAATCCGTAATCGGAACACGGAATACGAAATACGCAACACGCAATACGGATTACGGATAACCCCACGGAGGGAAAACCATGTTACGTTATAAGAAACCGATTATCATTTACCTTGTTCTTGCCCTTCTCGTTGTTGTCACTGGTGTTGTTGTGGCCCAAAAGGATCGAGGGGATATTCGTATCGTCGTGGTCAGCCATGGCCAAGCGTCCGACCCGTTCTGGTCGGTGGTGAAGAATGGCGTGGATGCGGCAGCCAGCGCTATGCGCGTAACGGTTGAATACCAGGCGCCGCAGACGTTTGATATGGTGGCGATGTCACAGTTGATTGATGCGGCCGTGGCGTCCAATCCAGACGGGCTGGTGATTTCCATTCCTGATGCGGACGCGCTGGGCGATTCGATCCGCGCGGCCGTGGATGCGGGCATTCCCGTCATTTCCATGAACTCCGGCAGTGATGTGGCCAAAGAGCTGGGCATTCTGGTGCATGTGGGCCAGACGGAGTATGAAGCCGGCTTCGGCGGCGGGGAACGGATGGCGGCTGCTGGTGTGACCAACGCCCTGTGCGTGAACCAGGAAGTGGGCAATGTGGCGCTGGATCTGCGGTGCCAGGGATTCACCGATGCCATGGCGGAAGCCGGGGGAACGGTGGAAGTGTTGGCGGTAGACCTGGCGGACCCGGTAGACGCGCAGCAGCGTGTGACGGCCGCTCTGACCAACAATCCCGACATTGACGGCATTCTGACATTGGGGCCGACGGGGGCCGCGCCGACGCTGGCCGCCTTGCGTGATGAGGGGAAGTTGGGCGAGATTCAACTGGCGACCTTCGACCTCTCCCCAGAAGTGCTGGAAGCAGTCCGGGACGGCGATATGTTGTTCGCCATTGACCAGCAGCAGTACTTGCAGGGCTATCTGCCCATCGTGCTGCTCACCCTGTACAACACAAACTTGAACACCATCGCCAACGACGTGTTGATGACTGGGCCTGGCTTTGTGACGCAGGATACGGCCGCGCAAGTGATCGAACTGAGCGCAGCTGGTACGCGTTAGAAGACAGCGACATAGAAGTGAGACAGAGGTGGGAGATGACTCTCGCTTCTGTCTCACTTTTTGTCCGTCTTAAGGAGTGGTGAACATGGCTGCAACATCTCCCGCAGCGGGGAAAGACGATCGTCTCGCTGAAGCGGGTTTTCTGAAAAAGTTTCTTAGCCGGCCGGAGTTAGGAGCCGTCGGCGGCGCTGTGTTGGTTTGGGTTTTCTTTGCCATTATTGCGCCGGAAGGCTTCTTGAGCCTGCGCGGGACGGCCAGCTACCTGGAAGTTTCCGCCCAAATCGGCATCCTGGCTGTGGCTGTGGCGCTGTTGATGATTGGCGGCGAATTCGATTTGTCTGTCGGCTCATTAATTGGTTTTGCCGGAGCGACCACAGCGATTCTGGCGACAAAAATAGGACTGCCTTTGTGGCTGGGCGCGATCATTGCTCTCGTTTTAGCCCTTGTGGTTGGTTTTCTCAACGGTTATCTCGTCATACAGACGAAGCTGCCCTCATTCATCATTACTCTAGCCGGCTTGTTTATCATTCGCGGCCTGACCATTGCCCTGACTCGTCTGATCACCGGCCGTACCCAGGTGGGTGGTCTGGATGATACGGTGGGTTTTGGATTTATGAAGGCGATTTTCGACGCTGATATTCCGATTGGTGCAGCTAACTTCCCCATTTCAATTATCTGGTGGTTCCTTTTTGCGGCGCTGGCTACCTGGGTCCTGCTGCGGACGCGGGTTGGCAACTGGATTTTTGGAGTGGGTGGAGACGAAGTGGCTTCTCGTAACGTCGGTGTGCCGGTAGAGCGGCTGAAAATCGGCCTGTTTATGCTGACTGCATTTGCGGCCTGGCTGGTGGCGACGATCCAGGTCACGGTTGTGAAATCGGCCGACACCAAGCGAGGAGAGCAGCAGGAATTTATCGCCATTATTGCTGTGGTTATTGGGGGGACATTGCTGACCGGCGGATATGGATCGGCCGTAGGCGCAGTGTTGGGTGCGCTTATCTTCGGCATGGTACGGCAGGGGATTGTCTTTGCCGGGGTAGATGCGGACTGGTTCCAGGTGTTTATGGGTGCGATGTTAATTATCGCCGTGTTGGTCAATAATTTCATCCGCAAGCGGGCAGAGGAGGCAAGCCGATGAAACGTGGCGATGTTCCTATGATTGACGTGCGCAATATATCCAAGCATTTTGGGAATGTAATTGCGCTGCGTGATGTATCCATGAATGTGTATGCCGGCGAGGTGATGTGCCTGCTCGGCGACAATGGCGCAGGAAAATCAACGCTGATTAAGGCATTGTCGGGTGTGCATAAGCCGACACATGGCACATACGCTGTTGCAGGCGAAGAAGTAGACTTCGACTCCCCCCGTGACGCGCTTAACAGGGGAATTGCGACAGTATACCAAGACCTGGCGATGATTCCGTTGATGAGCATTTCGCGTAACTTTTTCCTGGGATCGGAACCGACGAAGGGCTGGGGGTTGTTCAAGCGGTTTGATGTGAAGTTTGCCGATCAGGTGGCGCGAGAAGAAATGCGTAAGATGGGGATTGACATCCGCGATCCTTCGCAGCCGGTGGGTACCCTGTCCGGCGGCGAGCGGCAGTCAGTGGCGATTGCCCGCGCCGTATATTTCGGGGCGAAGGTATTGATTTTGGATGAGCCGACGGCCGCGTTAGGTGTGAAACAGGCAGGAACCGTGCTGCGCTACATCGCTCAGGCGCGGGCCAAAGGGATCGCCGTCATTTTCATTACGCATAACCCGCATCATGCGTATGCCGTCGGGGATCGGTTCACCATCCTGAAGCGGGGGCGCACACTGGGCACATTTACCAAAGAAGAGCTGCCTCGTGAAGAGATGGTGCGGATGATGTCCGGGCAGGATGAGTTGGAAGCGTTAACGCATGAATTGAAGGAGTTTGAGCATTCGGATCAACTGCGAGCCGAGGGACGGGCAACGGAAGTGGAACAACAGTTGTCGGGAACGATTGGCAAAGGTGGGTGATATGGCAGAATTGACACCAGCTCAGATTTATGATTTGTTGAATCGGCCACGGCCGTTGTGGTTGGCAGGCGCGAATTTGAGCAAGGGGTATCTGCGACGCGCTAATTTCCGGGAATCGGACTTGCGCGATGTTGATTTTAGTGGGGCAGATTTACGCGAGGCGATTTTTCGCGAGGCCGATCTGACCGGCGCTAACTTTACTGGCGCCAAGTTAAATCAGGCGAATCTGCCAATGCCCGGCTAAACGCTGCTCACTTGCGAGAGACGCATCTCATTGGCGTGAATGCTGTGAATGCTAATTTCAGCGAGGTATTTTTGTACTAGGCGGTGTTGACCAACGCCCGGCTGAATCAGGCTAACTTCACCGGGGCGCACCTGAAAGGCGCCAACTTATTCTGCGCCACTCTGGATGGCGTGCTTTTGGATAAGGCACAGTTGAGCGGGGCAACCACGCCGACAGGGGAGTTTTATGAGTAGGGCGAATTGTGTATTACGTGTTGCATATTGCGCAATACATAATACATGCTCCCCTGCTTACACACAAAGGAAAATAGTTCATGCTCGCCAAGCCGGAGTTGGGTGCCTGCACCTGGACTTTTGGCAATTTGCCATTGGTTGAAATTGCCCGGCGCGTGCGCGCGCTGGCGCTGGATGGAGTGGAGCTGTTGGGAGAGCCGGAGCAGTACGCAGCGGAAGGACTCTCAGTGGCTGATGTGGGACGGGTACTGGCGGATCATGGCCTGGATTTGTTTTCGATTACGCCGCCGAATGTGGACATTGCCCACCCGGATACGGCCGTGCGCCAGCAGGCAGTTGACACTTACCGGCGGCTGCTTGATTTTGCCGCCGAATTGGGCGATCCGCTCGTTTCCTGCCATGGCTTTGTGGGGCGGGTACGGCCGTTGTCCACCCTGGAAGAGGAGATGACGCTGCTGGACACGGCCGTGCGTCAAATTGCTGAACACGCGCAAACGTTGGGTCTGCGGCTTGCCTTCGAGGTACTGAACCGGTATGAATCCCACCTGATCAACAGTGGCGCTGAAGCCCTGGCCTTTGTGGAACAGGTGGGCGCGGGCAATCTGGGAGTGCTGCTGGATGCGTACCACATGAACATCGAGGAGCAAAACCCGGCCGAGGCTTTGCGGCAAGCAGGCGGCCGTCTCTGGCTGTATCATATGGCGGATTCCAACCGTCAGGCAGTCGGGCGGGGACACATTAAATTTGGTGAACATCTATGGGCGTTGGACGACATCGGCTATCAGGGGCCAATTATTTTTGAATGCACCGCCCCCGGCCCTGATCCTTTCACGCCTGTTAAAGACGAAAAATCGTTGGCCTGGCTCGAGACTTACTTGCGGGAATCGAGGGCATGGTTTTGAGGAAGCGTAGAGACTGGACACTAGAAACTGGCACCTTAACATCTCCCAATCCCCAGTCTCCAATCACTATTAATTGAGGTGACAATTATGAGCACAGACAACCCAATCCTAAACTACATCAACGGCGAATGGCGGCCGTCAAGCGCGACCGAATTTCTTGATGTCATCAACCCGGCAACTCTGGAAGTCATAGGCAAGGTACCACTCTCCCCGGCGTCTGAAGTAGATGAGGCAGCGCAGGCTGCTTTTGCTGCGTTTGACGCGTGGCGGCGCACGCCGGCTGTGACCCGAATCCAGCATCTGTTTAAGCTGAAGGAGTTGATGGAAGCGCATTTTGAAGAGCTGGCACGTACCATCACCGAAGAATGCGGCAAGACAATTGGCGAATCACGGGGCGAGATGCGGCGGGCCATTGAAAATGTGGAGGTGGCGTGCGGTATTCCGATGATGATGCAGGGGGACTTTTCCGAGGATATCGCGTCAGGCATTGACGAGAGTATGATCCGGCAGCCGGTGGGCGTGGCCGCGGCTATCTGCCCCTTCAACTTCCCTGGCATGATCCCGTTCTGGTTTATGCCCTATGCTTTGGCTTGTGGTAATACCTACATCATCAAACCGTCGGAAAGAGTGCCTCTGACAATGCAGAGGGTATTCCGTCTGTTGGAAGAAGCGGGCTTCCCTAAAGGCGTGGTGAACCTGGTCAACGGGGCCAAAGAATCGGTAGGCGCCATTCTGGATCATCCGTTGATTCGGGCCATTAGCTTTGTTGGCTCGACGCCGGTGGCGAAGTATGTGTACAGTCGGGGGACGGCCAACGGGAAGCGGGTGCAGGCGCAGGGTGGGGCCAAGAATCCCATTATCGTCCTGCCGGACGCGGATATGGAGATGACGACGCGCATCACGGCCGATTCCGCTTTTGGCTGCGCCGGTCAGCGTTGCCTGGCAGCGTCAGTGGCCATTACGGTGGGGGAGGCGCGAAACACATTTACGGAGGCGATTGCGGATGCGGCCGTCTCGCGCAAGGTGGGTTACGGGCTGGATGAATCGGTGCAGATGGGGCCGGTGATCAACAAGCAAAGTATGGCCCGGATTGAGGGGTTGCTTGAGAAGGGGGCGGCTGAAGGTGCGAAAGTGCTGGTAGACGGCCGTCGTCCTGCCATCCCCGGCTACGAAAAGGGCGCCTTCATCCGGCCTACCATTTTAGATGATGTGAACCCGGAGGGGGAGATTGCCCGCACCGAGATTTTTGGCCCGGTGCTGAGCCTGATCCACGTCAACGATATTGACACGGCCATCGAATTCATCAACAGTGGCCAGTACGGCAACATGGCCTGCCTCTTCACCAGCAGCGGCGCGGCCGCGCGCAAATTCCGCTATGAGGCTCAGGCAGGCAACATCGGCATCAACATCGGCGTGGCCGCGCCCATGGCCTTCTTCCCCTTTAGCGGCTGGAAGGAGAGCTTCTTCGGCACGCTGCACGGCCAAGGCAAACACGCGGTGGAGTTCTTTACGCAGACGAAGGTGGTTGTTGAGCGGTGGCCGAAGGAGTGGAGCCGGCAGTTTTAGAGAGAGACAGAGAGGACAGACAGAGACAGAGAGAGGGTGGGAGATGGGGCATTTTAAGTTTGAACGGCTGGATGTTTGGAAGCGAGGCATTATCTAGGCGAATAGGGTCTTTGATTTTGCCGATAGGTTGCCTCATAAATATCAATTTTCGCTGGGTGAGCAGCTACGCCGGGCGGCGTTGAGTGTGCCCACAAATATCGCGGAAGGAACAGGCCGGAATCGAGGTAAGGAAAGCGCGCATTTCTACCGTATTACCAAAGGATCGGTCTATGAGGTCATCAGCCTGTTGGTCATGTGCGGTAAGCGAGAACTTTTGACGCGAGAAAGCTATCGCGAGCTTTACGCTGAGGGAAATGAAATAGCTGTTATGCTCACTGGCATGATGTAATGATTTTGTTCCCTTTTTTATCTCTCAACTCTGTTTTTTTGAGAGTGCACACGTGTGCGAGGGAGTTGTTATGATAAAAGTAGCCAACGCTCCTTGTTCCTGGGGGGTCCTGGAGTTTGATCTGGAGGGAGAAGCGGCTGGGTACGCGCAGGTTTTGGATGAGATGCAGCAGACCGGCTACGCGGGCACGGAGCTGGGGGATTGGGGATTTATGCCCACGGATCCGGCCCGGTTGCGGGCGGAACTGGCGCGGCGGGAACTGGCGTTGCTGGGCGCGTTTGTGCCGGTGGCGTTGGCGGATGAAGCGGCGCATGAGGCCGGGATGGAAACGGCCGTGCGTACAGCGCGCCTTTTGGCAGAAGCAGCTGGCGAACCCCCCTTCATCGTCCTGGCCGATGACAACGGCAAAGACCCGGCGCGGACGAAAAAGGCGGGGCGCGTCACCCCAGAGATGGGGTTGAGTGAAGCGCAATGGCGTACCTTTGCCGCCGGCGCGGAAAAAGTGGCCCGGGCCGTGCGGGAGGCCGCCGGTTTGTGCACGGTATTCCACCATCATTGCGCCGGGTTTGTGGAAACGCCGGCCGAGACGGAAAAACTACTAAGCCTGACGGACCCGGACTTGCTGGGGCTGTGTTTTGATACCGGCCATTACGCCCTGGGTGGCGGCGACCCGGTGCAAGGCGTCCGCCGCTACGCCGGCCGCATCTGGCACGTTCATTTTAAGGATTTTGACCCGTCTGTGCTGGCCCGCGCCGATGAAATGGGCTGGGATTACCACCAGATGGTCGGCCAGGGGGTGTTTAGCGAGTTGGGGCGGGGGGCGGTGGATTTCACGGCCGTGCTGGCCGAATTACGCGCCTTTGGTTATGATGGCTGGATCGTCGTGGAGCAGGATGTCCTTCCCGGCATGGGCAGCCCGAAGGAAAGCGCGGCGTGCAATCGGGCGTTTTTACGAGGGATTGGGTTGTAAGACGGAGATAGAGACAGAGACAGAGGCAGAGACAGGGGAGTGATTCGATATGCTCCTTTTCTCATTTTTTGTCTCTGAAGCAGGAGAATTGAAGCAAATGGAACATTTGATCAAACCAGATCATACCTCTAATGTTGTGATGAACGTGACCCCTGAGTCGGCGGGTTGGCAATATCTCAGCTTTAAGGTGGCGTCGCTAAAGGCGGGGGAAACGTACCGTCAGGAAACGGGTGGCAATGAAGTTGCTCTGGTACCGTTGTCGGGGACCGCCGACCTCTCTGTTGACAACCAAACCTTCCCCGTTTCCCGCAAAGGGTACTTTCAGGAACCGCCCCATATTTTATACGCCCCACCGGGCAAAACGGTGGCCGTCCAGGCGACGGCTGATTTTGAGTTTGCCATCGGCGGCGCGCCGGCCGAAGGGCGGTATCCGGTGCGGCTGTTCCGGCCGGAGGAGATGAAACAGGAAGTGCGCGGCGGCGGCGCGGCCACACGGCAGGTCAACCATGTGCTGGCCCACCCGCTACCGGCCGAGCGGCTCATTCTGTTTGAAGTGTACGTGCCCGGCGGCATGTATTCCGGCTGGCCGCCCCACTGCCACGATGGTTACGCCGGTTCGCCCTACCTGGAAGAGGTCTATTACTACCGCATCCAGCCGGAAACTGGCTACTGCATCCACCGCAACTACCGTCGGGACAATGATTTCGACGAACTGTTCACCGTGCGCGATGGCGATCTGGTGCTGGTGACGCAGGGTTTCCATCCCGTGGCTGTGCCCCCCGGCTCGCAGGTGTACTTTCTCAACTACCTGGCCGGGGAACTGCAAGATGAAGCGCGTGGTACGCCCCCGTATGATGACCCAGACTGGGGCTGGATGAAGGTAGACTACGAAGGGAACAAGTTAGACCTGCCGGTTTTTTAAGTGAGGGCCAGCTAGTATCCTTTTTGCCCACAATCTGACCACAGGAGTAATAGACGGCCGTTCACGGCCGTCTCGCCTCTTCTCCTCCACCCCGTTGTCCTCTTCAGACAATGGGGAACTACTCATGTCAATTCCTCAAAAATAGCCGAGTGAAGGTTGCGGCGATATAATCTGCTGCCTTTCACATGGCAGAGGCTGATCAGCCCCATAGTTGATTACTGAAAACAGGTCAACCAAGGGGTGGGGAAGTAGCCCCCATCGGGCTTTTCCCCTGCATAGCAAACGCAAGAGGAGATGAATACGTGTCTGAACAGAGAAAGAAGGTTCGAGTAGCTATTATTGGCGTAGGTAATTGCGCCGCGTCCCTGGTACAGGGAGTTGAATATTATCGAAACGCCCCGGATGACGCCGAAATTCCGGGGTTGATGCACGCCACGGTTGGCGGATACCATGTGCGCGACATCGAGTTTTCGGCCGCGTTTGACGTGGTGGCCAGCAAGGTGGGAAAGGATTTGAGTGAGGCTATTGGCGCACACCCAAACAACACCATCAAATTTGCTGATGTGCCCCACCTGAATGTGCCCGTGCACCGGGGGATGACGCACGATGGTCTGGGCAAGTACGTCAGCACCATCGTCGAAAAAGCATCCGGCCCCACCGATGACATCATTGGCATCTTGAAAGAAACCAAGACAGATGTAGTCGTCAATTTTATGCCTGTCGGTTCTGAAATGGCCACCAAATGGTATGTTGAGCAGGCGTTGGAAGCGGGTTGTGCCTTTGTCAACGGCATTCCCGTCTTTATCGCCAGTTCAGAATATTGGAGCAAGCGGTTCCGAGATCGAGGGCTGCCCGTGATCGGCGACGACATCAAGAGCCAGGTCGGGGCGACGATCACTCACCGCGTCCTCACCAACCTGTTTAAGGATCGGGGCATCCACCTGGATCGCACCTACCAGCTCAACTTTGGCGGGAACATGGACTTCTACAATATGTTGGAACGGGAGCGGCTGGAGTCGAAAAAGATTTCTAAGACCAATGCCGTGATTAGCCAGCTTCCATATGATTTGGGGGAAGGGAATGTACACGTCGGGCCGAGCGATTATGTACCCTGGCTCACCGACCGCAAATGGTGCCACATCCGCATGGAAGGGCGGGCTTTTGGCAATGTGCCTTTGAATCTGGAACTCAAGCTGGAAGTGTGGGATTCGCCCAATTCGGCCGGGGTGATGATTGACGCCATTCGCTGCGCCAAGCTGGGTCTGGACCGCGGCTTGAGCGGCCCCCTGGTTGCGCCTGCGTCTTATTTCATGAAAACGCCGCCGCAGCAGTTTACCGACGATGAAGCGCGACAGATGACTGAGGCGTTTATTGCCGGCGAAGCATAGCTGAAAGCTGCTGATACAGATACGCTCAGGCGCGCGGCCTGGTATGGGGATTTCTTCCTGTACCGGGCCGCGCGCTTTGTGTTGGAACACGGCCGTGCCGCTTTTTTCCACGAATACGGCCGTAAACCTCTTGACTCTTAGATAATTTTTGCTAAACTGGTGCAAACGTTTGCACAATCGCCTGAAATTGGATACCAAGGTCTTTTCTTGAGCCATCTTGACCTAGTCCAGGCAGCATTTCAGGCTAAATCACAACCCAAAAAGTTCCGCAGTTTTATTATTATGTTTTCGCTCGTTGCGGCTAAACATCGGTATTGGCCTTCTTTGCAAGGAGTCTGTTGCAGTGTCCGTATCTATCAAAGACATTGCCCGAAAAGCCAACGTCTCCCCGTCAACCGTGTCGCGCGCGTTGAACGACCACCCGCGAATCAGCCTGGAAACCAAAGAACAAATACGGGCTTTGGCCAAAGCTATGGGGTATGTCCCCAGCATGGCTGCGCGCACCCTGGTAGGTAAACCCCCAGTTACAATCGGCGTGGCTATCTCCGATTTCCTCGATCCATTTTATGTCGACTTGTTGTCCAGCATTGAAGATGCCGTCATCGCCAATGATTACCGCATCTTTGTCAGCAGCTTCTACCGGGATCGCGGCCGTGAATTGCGGCTGTCCGATGCGTTTTACGAAAGAAGGTTCGCCGGCATTGTGGTGGCTGGTTCGCTGGTAGATGACGGATACCTGTCCCAGTCGTGGCGGCACACGATGCCTGCTGTTCTGGTGAACTGTCCATCATACATATTCTCGGTTTCTGTGGATCAGCTGGCGGGGGCAAGGGCGGCCGTAGAGCACTTGATCTCATTAGGCCATTGCCGAATCGCGTATGTGACGCAGGGTGACAGATCAAACACAGACACCCAACGATTGAATAGCTATCGCGCCGTCTTGCAGGAGCACAATATTCCCACCGACAGCGACCTGATCATTGATGGGGACGGAGGAATTGCCGGGGGGATTCGGGCCGTGGCTCCCTTGCTCGATATGGCTGAACCGCCGACCGCGATATTTTGCTTTAACGACATGACGGCGATCGGTGTGATCAATGCGTTACAACGGAGAGGCTATCGAGTTCCGGGTGACTTTTCAGTCGTCGGATTCGATGACATTGATATTGCTTCTTATTACTTCCCGCCCATTACGACGGTGCGCCAGCCCGTCTACGAAATGGGACAGATGGCGGTTACCAAGTTGTTTGCGCTTATTCGAGGAAGCGAAAATGTCGGCCCCGCCCTGTTGACTCCAGAGCTTGTGGTTCGGGACTCAACGGCCGCGGCGCCGTTGGAAAGGAGGTGAGGCTGTTTGCGTGATTCGAGTGTCTTCTTTTCCTGACTAAAAATTTTGCACCAGACTGATTAAGAGGAGGAATACATGTTCCGCAAGAAAACAGTCCTTGTTTTTGGAATGCTCTTACTGGGCATTCTTTTGGTAGCTTGTTCGCCACAAACTGTCGAAGTGACGCGCGTTGTTGAAGTTCCTGGCGAAACAGTGGTTGAAGAAGTAGAAGTTACCCGTGTGGTGACGGAAAAGGAAACCGTTACCGAACAATTAGAAGTAACTCGTGTGGTCGAAGTGGAGGCCGAGGGCGGAATCCAGGAAGTCAAACTGACTGCTCGCTGCAAGGCCAGCCCGCCATACGAAAACGGTCGCTGCGACAACCTGGTTGCGGCCGTGGGCGCAGCCAATGCGGCCCTGGCTGAAGCCGGCGACAATCGCCGCATTGCCCTGGAGACGATCCAGGATGATGCTGATTGGGGCGACTACAAGACGGAGTTCGAGCTGGCTTCGGATGCAGGGGAGGCACCCGACATCATCGTTTCTGGCCACGAGCACATCGGCGATTGGGCTACCGCCGGGTACCTGGTGGACATCACAGACATGATCGGCGACTACCCTGAATTCGCAGATGTCATTGACAGCTTGTGGGCTTCCACTGAATTGAACGGTCGTCGTTATGGCGTTCCACAAGATGCAGAGGCGCGGCCCATGTACTACAGCAAACCGCTCTTGCGTGAATTGGGCTGGAGCGATGAGGAAATCGAAAGCCTGGACGAGCGGGTTGCTAGCGGCGAGTTCACGTTCCAGGACATGCTCGATACGGCCGCCGAGGCTGTGGAGAAAGGCGTCGTACAGCCGGGTGATGGTTGGTGGCATCGGCCTTCAAACGGTCCTGACTTCTTGTACTACTATTACGGCGCGGGCGGCGAGATCAAAAGCGACGGCGATGCCTTGATCTTTGATAAGAGCGCCGCGCTCAACGTTTACAACTTACTGTACGATGCCGCTCAGGTGCGTAATATCATTCGTCCCAATAAGTTGGACGGCGACTGGGACTTCCACAAGGAGTACACCAGCACCTTCGACCACGTCCTCTTTGTTTTTGAGGGGACATGGCGTTGGGCAAGCTGGCACACAAACTACCTGCAAGATAAGGGTGGTGAGGACTACCTGTGGGAGAATGTGGGCTTTGCTCCCATCCCGGCCAATGAAGAGGGGACTGGTGAACCGATCACGCTGACGCACCCGTTGGTTTATATGATCAGTTCTCAGTCAGACAACCCGGATCTGGCCTTGCTGCTCATCTCCAAGGCCACCGCGAAGGAGTTGAACACCACCTACGCAATTGATAGCGGCCACCTGGGAATTCTCAAATCTCAGTCTGACTATGCTCCCTATACCACAGCCAAGTTCCTGAGTTCGACTCTTCCGTTGCTCCAGTACACGACCTTCCTGCCAAACAGCCCCTACTGGAGTGCCTGGTCAGAGGCGTACTACAAGGGGATCCAGGCAGTTGAGTCGGGTGATTTGATGCCCGATGAAGCAGTGGATTTCGTTGTCGATCTGTTGCAAAATGAATTAGGCGACAACGTGATCATCCAAGAATAAACGACACAGTTGATTCAGAGGCGAGGAGGATTCCCCTCCTCGCCTCGTCTGAACTCGGAAGGAGTGTCCTATGTCTTCAACAACGTCACCCGTGACGGCCGCACTCCCTGCCCGAAAGCGCCATATCCCCGGCCGGTTTTTCGCAATCCCCGGGATTGTGTTGGTGATCGCCGGTTACTTCCTCCCCTGGCTGGCGTTCATTGCCAACGAGACGCCATTTCTCGTCCTTTCAGGCCGGGAGACGGCCGCGGGAGGCGTGATCACCACTGGTACCGGGGCGGACCTTTTCCACCCTTCGTCGATTAGTAATCTGGCGCTGATTGTGGGGGTTATCGCGCTGGTAGTGGTTTTGTTGGCCTGGCGTCGAGGGTATTCCACTGAGTGGGGTGGGCTGATCTTAACCAGTGTGAGCGTTGTAGCCTTTGTGGTTATCTGGCTGCGGGTTACCGGCGCACAGGAACTGGCAGAAAATGCAGGGGTGGCCCTGCGCTACAGCTACGGGCTGATCGCTGTGTTCCTGGGACTTTTCACGCTGATCGTTGCCGGTATTCAGGACGTGCGTACGGCTTCCGAGCGTAAGCCCTCCCTGCGGGGGGTGTTGGGCGCTTGGGGTTTCATGAGCACGGCCGTGTTTTTGATTGTCGTGTTCTTTCTTGTTCCCGTGTTTCTCCTGTTGGTGCTTAGCCTTACTGATCTGTCCAGTTCCAATTTCAGCGATCCGTGGCACTTTGTCGGCTTACAAAATTACATCAGAATTTTCAATGACCGGTTCTTCCCCAAGATTTTGGGTAATACCTTTCGGTACGTCATCCTTACCCTCGGTTTCTTCAATGTCGGCATGGCCTTAGTCCTGGCTTTACTGACCTCACACATCAGCCGCCGTGCCGGATTCTTCTTCCGGGTGTTATGGTTGCTGCCGCGAATCACTCCCTCCGTTGTCTACATCGTCATGTGGCGGCGCTTTGTCCAACTGCCCCCGTATGGAATCATCAATCAATTCTTAAACTCGTTTGGCGTGGAGTACCAGCCTTACTGGTTAAATGAGGCGCCCTGGTTTTTCGTGGTGTTGGTGAACGGATTTGTAGGTGCATCGTTCGGCATGATCATCTTTAGTTCTGCCATTGAAGCAATTCCCAAAGATGTGATCACCGCGGCGAAAGTAGACGGGGCCTCGGCGTGGCAAATAATCCGCGACATTACGCTGCCGTTGCTCAAATGGCCCCTGCTCTTTGTAACCACCTATCAAACATTGTCCTTGCTCGTTTCTTTCGAATACATCTTGCTTCTGACAGATGGGGGGCCGGGCTTATACAACACTGAAGTCTGGTCACTCACGGCATACCATCGCGCCCTTCGCACCTATTTTGGCTCAAATCAATGGGGTTATGGCGCTGCCTGGGGCTTTGTCCTGGTCATCATTGGTGCGATCCTGGCATTTATCTATCTGCGGGTTTTTCGCTTTGACGACCTGGTGCAAGAACCCAAGATTGACATCTTGTAGGAGACAATACGATGGCTGTGACAATAGAAACCGGCCGTAAAGCAGGGCTTCGGCGTACACTAGGGCAACTCCTCCCTTACCTGCTGCTCATCATTAGCATCCTGCCCATCCTCATCGGCTATGCGTGGGTGTTCATTGCTACCTTTACCTATCGTACCGAGGGGTTGATACCCAAGGATGCAAACGGCAATATCGGGGGATTCACGTTACAAAACTGGACCTTTCTCTCCGATCCGGAAGTATGGCGAGCCACGCTAAATTCCTTTGGTATCGCCATGGGGATGGTGATTGGCGTCGGCGCTGTTTCCACATTGACCGCATACGCCTTGTCACGGATGAATTTTGCCGGGCGCAAGGGATTCCTGGGAACAGTGATCATCCTGCAATCATTTCGTGCAGAGATGCTGCTCATTGCCTTATTCTTCGTGCTGCGCTTTATTGCTTCTTTACCTGGGATCGGCAAGTACTTCGGCTTTAACACGGTTGGCGGTGTTGCCCTGGTGATGATCACCTTAGGCTTGCCGCTTGGCATCTGGTTGATGAAGGGCTTCTTTGACAACATTCCCTGGGATATGGAGCGGGCTGCGTTGATTGACGGGGCGTCGCGCTTCCGTGTTTGGTGGGAGATTATTCTCCCCCAGATCAAACCCGGTATTGCTGCTTTAGCCATTTTTAATTTCATTCAGGGATGGAGTGCTTATCTGATCCCATTTACTTTCACCATTGGGTCTAAGGCATCCACGCTTCCCATTCTGCTAAATCAATTTTCAGGTGATACATCCCTGGCGAGTTGGAACGCAGTGGCCGCTTTGGGGATGTTCCAACTGGTACCCGTCATGATCTTCTTCATCTTTACCCAGGAAGCGCTGTTGAGCATTTATTCCGGCGGCGCGAAAGGGGGAACGTGAAAGACAGGAAGCGGACCAGGGCAGAGAGAACAGCCTCTATCTGATATGAGGAAATGACGATGAAAGTAGAACTTGAGAATTTAACAAAGCGTTGGGGAAATGTTTACGGCGCGCGTGGTATTGATCTGGACATCAAGGATGGAGAGTTTGTTGCTTTCCTGGGACCTTCGGGCTGTGGAAAAACGACGACTTTGTTGATGGTTGCCGGCATTTATAAACCCTCGGCAGGGACGATCCGTTTTGATGACTTGGTGGTTAACCAGGTTGTGCCGAAAGACCGAAATATCGGTATGGTTTTTCAGAGTTATGCCCTCTATCCCCACATGAATGTCTTCCAAAACATCAGCTACCCGCTAAAGTTGAAGAAGGTGCCTAAGGCAGAAATGGAGGAAAGAACGCAGCGTGTTGCTGATATGATGGGCATTGGCCACTTGATGGATCGCAAACCGGCCATGCTTTCCGGCGGGCAGCAGCAGCGTGTGGCTTTGGGCAGGGCATTGGTGAAGGAACCGGGGTTGCTGTTATTTGACGAGCCGCTTTCTAATCTGGATGCACGTCTGCGGCTATCTATGCGGAGCGAAATCAAGCGGCTTCAGATCGAATTGGGGATTACCTCCATCTATGTCACGCATGATCAGGTGGAGGCGATGACGATGGCTGATCGGATCGCCGTGATGAAAGATGGCGAGATGCAGGCATATGCCACGCCGGAGGAGTTGTATGATCGGCCGCGTACGTTGTTTATCGGCGGTTTTGTGGGTAATCCGCCGATGAATTTTGCCGAGGTGGAGGTCTCGCACAGCAACGGAGAATTCCATGCCCGGCATGAAGGACTGGACGTGGTGGTGCCGGCGGACCGTGGAGAAAAAGCGGCGGGCAAAGGGGCTGTGGTGATACTGGGCATCCGGCCCGAAGACATCACCATTGCTGATGAAGGCGTACCGGGCGAAGTCTATGTCGTAGAGCCTCTCGGCCGCGATCATCTGGTAGATATCCTGGTGGGCGAAACACATTTTCATGTGCTGGCGGACCCGACCCTCGGCTTGCGTATCGGTGACCAGGTGTGGTTGAATTTTAATACGCACAAAGTGCAGTTCTTTGACCCGAAGACAGAGCGGTCACTCCTGTGGGCGTGAAAAATCAAAATGGCGAATTGTGAAGTTGTAGTAAGGCACGGTGATTGACGCTGATGGCGAAGCTCGCACACTATTCCCGACGGACAGTTCACAATTTGCGATGATGAAGGGGTTTCCTTGCTTTCTGGCCTTCTTCCTGCTGGCTGGTTGTGGGCATGGTTCTGAACCGAGGGTGGAGGTGGTTCTGACCGGGTTGGAGAACCCGCGCGGCGTAGTGGTGATGTCAACAGGCGAGATAATGGTAGCCGAAGCGGGCACGGGTTATGACGCGGCCGATCCCACGCAAATGACGGGCAAACTGACGATGTTCTCCGACCGGAATGGGGATGGGGATTTCAGCGATGAAGGAGAAAGCGAGCGCTGGTTCAGCCATATGCCCACCTACAATGCCTTGCAATTCTTTGTCACCGGCCGCGACGAGGTGAATGGGCCAGGCGATTTGCTGCTGCATCCTGACGGCCGTTTCTTCCTCAGCGTGGACGGCGGCCTGGACCAAATTGCGTTGTACGAAATCAGCCCGGAGGGGCGCATTGGGCGCAACCTGGCTGATCGCAGCAATATGAACGGGATCGCTTTTTCGCCCGACTACGCGCACATTTACCTGGCAGAAAGCACCGCCAACCGTTTGAGTGAGGTCAGCCTGGAAGGAGATTACCGGGCCATCGTGGATTTTCCGCCGCTGGCACATGAGCAGCAGGCGGTGCCGGCAGGTGTGGCGGTGGACCCACGCACCGGTGAGGTGTTGGTGGCGTTGTTTTCAGGCGCGGCCGTTGACCCACAGAGCGGCGACACTATCCCCTTCATCCCTGGAGATGCCAGGGTCGTGCGCGTGAACCCGGCCGACGGCCGTTTCTTCAATGAAATACTCGGCCTGACCACGGCCGTGGATGTAGCTGTAGACGAAAACAGCAATGTGTATGTTGTGGAAATGAGTTCAGACTATGCTGACCTGCTGCCCCAACGCTTTGACCTTTTTGATGCGGATGCTGAGCCATTGCATGGTGGGTATCTGCGGTTCACCGGGCGCGTGACGCTGTATCCGGCTGACGGCCGTGCTCCCCGCGTGCTGGCGGAAGGGCTGGACATGCCTACCAACATCACCGTCGGCCCGGACGGCGCATTATATGTGTCCACCGGCGAGGGAACGCCGGGCCGCCCCATTCCTGGGCCGGAAGGGCCGACAACGATTGTGGGTCAGGTGATTCGCATACAAAGCGAATAAGTGGGAATAAGTTCAATCCAATTCGAGATGACGATGGCGATTAGGAAGTTTGATTTATTTTTACTTTTAGACATCCAGTGTAAAATTCTGGGAGAAGAATTTGCAGGTTATTAGCACACTAGCGTCTTTTCTCGGCACGCTCCGGCGAAGTGACGCGAGATTGTTTATCAAGGATGTTTTTACCAGGGTCGGCACACCTCAGGCCGCTCTGATCATGCTCAATCCGGGCCTGACGGCCTGGACGCCACACTACGCTCTTAAGGAAGCCCCCTCATGTTTCAATACCCTGGTGCAACGCTGCCTGATGCCGATCATAATCAGGTTGATCTCGCTCTGGTCACCCTTTATGCTCCCAGAATTTTGTTTGACCGGCACGAACCTTTTCTGCCCCAAGCGGTGGGTTACACCGTCTTTTATGCAGATGGTTATTCCCCTTCCTTTCCCCGCTACATTGGCCTTTCGCCCGTCGGCCGTTTGCCGGCAGCGTTGGCCATCGAGTATGCGATCTGGTGGGATTGGGATATTCAACATTTGTATGAGCTGGAACATTTCTGGACGTTTGTGGATGCGGAAGGTGTTGTGATTCATGCGGAAGGCAGCTGGCACGGCGATTTTATGACCATGCACGAGAACGGACGGCCGTCGCTCCACAAGGGGACGCACCCCATCGTCTACGCACAGCCAGGCAAACATGCCCTGGCCCCGACCAGCCGCCCATTCTGGTTGATGGAACAGCATACGCGGCGACAGTGCGCCGATCCCAGACGGGCCGGTTTGTGGATTACCCCCATCTTTGAGCACCTCCTGACACCATACAAGACGGCCGAGGCAGATTGCCTGGCGAATGCTTTCCTGGAGACACAGGTGTTTGAGCCTGCTTTTGCCTGGGATCAAGCTTTTGACATCACGGCCGAACTCTTGTTGCCCTGGACGATGCTGGCGAACTGGATTCCACACCGCATCCGTTGGGTTTTGGCGCAGCTACAATTGGCGATGCAGGAGAAGTAACTTGGCGAAGATTAAGGGGAAACTAGCCCAGGATCGCGTCCTGGCAGCTATCGTGGGGAGCTACCCGAAACCTCGTTATCTGTACGCAGGAAGCGGTCGTCGCTTGTTGGATGATGTCGGGATGACGTATTATGATCTGAAGAATGAGATCGGCGTCCACGAGTTTAACCGGCGGCAGCATCAGGCAGCGCTGCAAGCCATTCGTGACCAGAATGAGGCTGGGATTGACTGGCTGACTGATGGGGAAGAGCGGCGCGGCCATTATGTGCTGTATGTGTTGCGGCAACTGGCTGGGATAGATTTCCGTCATCTGACCAGCAAAACCATTCGGGACGGCCGCTATGTCCGCGATTTACCCACAGTCACCGGCAAGCTGGCCTATCAACATCCAATCCTGGTAGACGATTACCAATTCGCTCAGCAGCATACCCGCCAGGCCGTCAAAATCGGCCTGCCCGGGCCTTCTACAGTCGTTGACAGCGTTGCTGACGCCTATTACTACGGCGACCGGGAGCAGATGGCCTTTGATTATGCTCACGCCATCCGCCACGAAGTGCAAAATCTGATTGAAGCCGGCTGCCGCATCATTCAGTTCGATGATCCGGCCTTGCTCCGTTATCCGAGTCAGGCGCAGCAATGGGGCCTGCCTGCGCTGCAAGCCTGCTTCGCCGGGCTGGAAACGCAGGCTACCTTCGTGGTTCACATCTGCCGCGGCTATCCCGATAAACCGTTGGAGCGAAGCGGTATTACCTATAAAGCCAATGCTGGTTATTATGCCGATATTTTAAGCTGGCTCAGCGAATCTACGCTGGATGTCGTGTCCATTGAAGGGGAACAAAGCGGGTTGGATTTGTCTGTTTTGCCAAACATCGGCAAGAAGACGATCATGTTAGGCGTCCTTGATGTGGGATCAAATGAGATAGAAAGTGTGCCGTATCTGGTGCAGCGAGGCCGGGAGGCGCTGCGCTATTTGTTTCCGGAGCAGCTCATTCTCGCGCCCGATTGCGGCATGTTACAAATCTCGCGCAAGGCAGCCCGCCAGAAATTAACAAACCTGGCTGTGGCCGTGGCGCAGCTCAATGGGCGGTAGCCGTAAAAGGAGCCGTTTTCATGAAGAAGAACTGGATGGCGGAACTCGCCCATCACTACGAAAAGACCCGAAAACGATATCCGCAAGACAAGCTCATCATCCTCTTTGATATTGATGGGACGATTTTAGATATGCGCCACATGATATTGTCGGTGCTGCACGCATATGATCGCGAACATGATACCCGTCTGTTTCGTCATTTCAGAGTGGAAGATATCAAAGTTCATGAAAACCATGTCAAGAGTCTTTTAGAACAGTTGCCGGTTCCGCCGGAACATCGGAATCATATCCTGGTCTGGTATGAGGAGAACCGTTGGTCTTCAAGCGCAATCCTGGAATCGCATCGGCCGTTTAGCGGGGTGTTGGAAGTCATTCGCTGGTTCCAGATACAGCCCAATACATTTGTCGGGCTAAACACCGGCCGGCCAGAGGCCATCAGAGCCGATACCCTACGGTCGCTGAACAAGCTGGCCAAAGCATACCGGGTTCAGTTCGATGACGCGCTGCTCCACATGAATCCGGGGGATTGGGAAGAGGACGTGGCTACCGCTAAACGGGAAGGCATTCGCTATTTTCAGCGGGCAGGCTATCGTGTCTTTGCTTATGTAGACAACGAGCCGAAAAACTTGACGGCCGCCTCGAAAATTGATCCTGATCGGGAAATTCTCCTGCTTCACGCCAACACCATTTTTGAATCCAAACGGACAAGGCTTCCACCCCATTCTGTGAGGGGAGAAAAATACCAGTTGACCGGTTTGATCTCAGAAAAGGCGCTGCCGCGAAACGTACAATTTGTCTGGCATGGGGTGAATGATCGGGCTAATCTGCGCCAGTTCCTGGCTTCAGACATTCGCTGGGCCGAAGTGGATGTCCACCTGGACCCGACAGGCAGCGAGTTAATCCTGCGCCATGATTCTTTTTTCGAGACCCCGCTGGTCGAGGATGAGGATTGGCTGACATTGAATGAAGTTCTCGTCCGCCTGCGCGAGAGGGACAAAGCGGTCAAACTAGATTTGAAGGCAGGCGGGTTTTTGGTGGATAAGGCATTGGAGCAGGTGGGCAAGCTGGGCTTTAATGATAAGAACCTGTGGTTTAACGGCAATGTGGAACGGCTCCAGGAACACCGTATCCGCCAGATAGCAGAGGAGCGGCCGGGCGCTATTTTGCAAGTTCCCGTCGACTTTTTAGCCCCGCTGGTATGCACTGCGCCGGAGAAGGCCAAGGAAATACTCGATATGTTTGCCTCATGGGGTGTGAATCGCTTTTCTATTAGCTGGCTGACCCGCGATATGCACCTCTTCCTGGATCGAATGGATGAGTGGGGCTTTGACGCCAATATTTACAACGTTCCCGATCTGGAATCCTTTTTGCAGGCTGTTTTACTACTGCCGAGGTCAGTGACCGCGGACTTCAATTTTCCGGAGTGGCATTATTACGGCCGCGGTTCGGGGCACAACAGCCGGCATTACGAATACACGATGCGAGAAGTGCAGCAAAGGAGGGGTTAATCATGGGGCAAATCAGAATGGGCGTGATCGGGGCCGGGCGCATCGGCAAAATCCATGCGGAGAGCATTGCGACCCGTGTTCCTGAAGCAGAACTGGCCGCGATTGCCGATGTGTACCTGCCGGCGGCACAAGAAACGGCCGCCCGCTTTCATGTCTCCTGGGTGACCGCTGATTACCGCGATATTCTCGCTGACCCGGCAATGGACGCCGTGGCCATTTGTTCGGCGACCGACACACATGCGCAAATCATCCAGGAAGCGGCCGCAGCCGGTAAGCACATATTATGCGAGAAGCCGATTGATCACAACCTGGCCAAGATTGACGCGGCATTGGCGGCGGTCAAGGCTGCGGGCGTCAAATTCCAGGTGGGCTTCAACCGCCGCTTCGATGCCAATTTTCGCAAGGTGCGCGAGCTGGTAGCGTCCGGTGCGGTCGGCGAACCCCACATCTTGCGCATAACCAGCCGTGACCCGGCTCCGCCTCCCATCGAATACATCAAAGTGTCCGGCGGCATTTTCCTGGACATGACCATCCATGACTTTGACATGGCCCGCTACCTGATCGGCGACGAGGTGGAGGAGGTTTATGTGGCCGGCGGGGTGATGGTGGATCCGGCCATCGGCAAGGCGGGGGACCTGGATACGGCCGTCATTACCCTCAAATTCGCCAACGGCGTTATCGGCATAATTGATAACAGCCGCCAGGCTGTTTATGGCTACGATCAGCGAGTCGAAGTGTTTGGGTCAGAGGGCATGGTAGCTGTGGGCAACAACACGCCCGACACACACGTGTATGCCAATGCGCAGGGAGTATTCTCGGCCAAACCGCTTTACTTTTTCCTGGAGCGGTATATGGATTCCTATGTGAGTGAAATGCAGGAATTTGTGAGCGCAGTCGTTCATGATACGGAAACCCCTGTGGTGGGGGAGGACGGCCGTGTTCCTGTGGTGATGGGTCTGGCTGCCCGTAAATCGTGGGAAGAGAACCGGCCGGTTAGACTGGATGAAGTTGCCTGACCTGGCCGCCTCTGGTAGGTAAGGAGCAAAAAAGGGGCCTGTCACTGACAGGCCCCTTGATGTTTCTATATTCAACCTGGTGGAGTCGGGCAGCAGGTTCACCTGCTGTTTAGAGCAATCGTTCCAGGTCTTGAACCGTTCGCTTCATATCCAGAAAGATCAGACCGAGCTTCGCCTGGACGCGTGCCAGGACGGTGAGCACGGCATCTTCACCAACAGCCATCAACACGATGATACCGTCACTGCCCTTGATATACACCTGTTCCAGCGTGCCCCGCCCCAACTCGCTGGCAATCCGGTCGCCCAACGAAAGCATCGCCGCCGACATCGCTGAAATACGATCCTCATCCACGCCCGCCGGCAGAGAAGATGCCATGATAAGTCCGTCCACACTGACTACGGCCGATGCTTCTATGTCTGGCGTCCCTGCTTGCAAGTCGCGCAAGCGGTCCACCATCATCTCAGTACGCGATCTCATCTGGAATCTCCTTGCAGAGCCGTGTTGAGGTCCTGATATTATGTAAGCATGGAACGCGAGGATGATAACATATGTGATTTGGGCTGTCAACAGCCGCAAGAGCGCGCCAACCAGCGCTAAACCTGCCTTACCGGCCCCGTTTTTCGTCCAATATCACGTTGATTTTCGTGGGTTTCCCAACGCCGGGTGCATCCTCGCGATCAGGTGCGCGCCGTGGCTCGATGAGGCGACAAGGCAGCGACTATCTGGTCGTGCAAGTGGCCGTTATCGGCGATAATGCCGTTGACCAGCGTGTCCGGCCGATTGAAGGTGAAGACCAGATCGTCGAGGTTGACACAACGGCCGCCAGCTTCCTGAACCAGCAGCGTCCCGGCGCAGATGTCCCATTCATTCTTGGGGCCGCGGCTCCAGGTCGCGTCTGTTATGCCGGCAGCGACACGGGCCAACTTGTATGCGATACTCCCCATCGTGTTGACTTCCACCATATCTTCAAATGGCTCAAACTCACCGCGCTGGCGCTCCGTGCGGCTGGCATCCACACGCGCGTTTTGCAGGTCAGTGCAATCGGAAACGCTCGCCGGTTTGCCGTTAAAAGTTGTTCCCTGCCCTCGTTCGGCCGTGAACAGTTCATCCGTTGCCGGGTTATACACAATGCCCAGGACCGGCAAACCCAGCCGGACCAGCGCTACGGAAACGGAAAACTCAGGGATGCCCATTACAAATTCTTTTGTGCCGTCGAGCGGATCTACCACCCACACCAATCGGTGCAGCAGGCGTTCCGGATCATCAATAGTTTCCTCGCTCAACCAGCCGGTTTCGGGCAAAAGCTCCAGCAGGCGTTTGCGGAGCAGGTTGTCCGAGGCATAGTCGGCATCGGTCACCGGATTATCAGGCTTTTTGTCCTTAACTTCAAAAGAGGAGCGGTAGTACTCCATAATGGCGGCGCCGGCCGCCCGTGTGATTTCAATCGCGTCGTTTAAGAGGTTATCCATAGTTTACTCTGGTAAATTTGTTTGTTGGTGCAGAAGGAAGTATAGGCCAAAACCGGGATTGATGAAAGCATGTCCGGCGAGTGCGTCTGTTCTGCGGCCGCGATCACGCTTTTGGAATTCAGAGCGGGCGAGGGGAGACTGGAGCGTGGTTAGCTGGAGATAGGCGGTCCCTAATCTCCAATTTCCACTCTCTTACCTCAAAAAGTAATTGCTACGCCCTAAACCCCAACCAATCAGGAGACCTGGCTGGATAGAAAATCCAGGATGTCGATTTTGGTCAGGATGCCCTGGGCGACATCACCCGTGGCGATGACAACCGCGCTGTTTGTGCTGAAGATGGCCATCAATGTCTCAAGCGGCGTGCCCGGCTGCACGACAGGGACATTGGTGTCAATGATGGACTCAATTGTCTCATCCGGTTCGTGGGTGTGTTCGCCGATGAGCATATGATTGAGCAGGTCAATTTCAGTGACCATGCCCAGCAGACGGCCGTTATCATCCACCACCGGCAGTTGGGAGACGTTGTACTGCTTCAGACGGGTCACGACGTCCGTCATCAGATCAGCAGGACTGGCGGTAATCAGCTCGCCGTCTGCCTTAGCTGCCTGGATATCGTCGGCGCGGATTTCGATCCAGGAGCGTTCCAAGAAGCCGTTTTCGCGCATCCAATCGTCGTCAAATACCTTGCTCAAATAGCGCGAGCCGGAGTCTGGCAGGATGACGACCACAAGGTCATCCGGTGACAGCCGGTGTTCGTGGGCATACTTCATGGCCCCAGCTACGGCCGAACCGGAGGAGCCGCCGCAGAAGATGCCCTCTTCGCGCACCAACCGGCGCGTCATCAGGAAACTCTCCCGATCACCGACCTGAACCATTGTGTCAATGATGGTCAAGTCTGTTGTGCCCGGCAGAAAATCCTCGCCAATACCTTCGACTTTGTAGCTTTCTGCCTTGGTGTATCGGCCGCTGCGGTGCAGTTCATACAAAATCGAGCCGACCGGGTCTACGCCGATGATTTTTATGTGCGGGTTTTGCTCCTTGAGATAACGGCCGATTCCGGTGATGGTGCCGCCTGTGCCCACGCCTGCAACCAGATGCGTGATGCGCCCGGCCGTCTGCTGCCAGATTTCCGGCCCGGTGACGTCGTAATGGCTCTGGGGGTTGACCGGATTGTGATATTGGTTGGCGAGGATGGCGTTGGGCGTTTCCTCCACCAGCCGGTTAGCCACTGAGTAATAGCTGCGCGGGTCTTCCGGCTCCACGGCCGTGGGCGTGACCACCACACGGGCGCCAAACGCCCTCAGTAGCAGTATCTTCTCCTGCGACATCTTGTCCGGCATGACGAAGATGCAACGATACCCCTTGATGGCGGCCGCAATTGCCAGACCCACACCCGTGTTGCCAGAGGTCGCCTCTACGATGGTGCCGCCCGGCTTGAGGCGGCCGCTCTGTTCCGCTTCTTCAATAATGGTGTAGCCAATACGGTCCTTCACCGAACCACCCGGATTGAAGAATTCGACCTTGGTCAAGACGGGGCAGGGGAGATCGCCGGCAACGGAATTGAGGCGAACCAGAGGCGTATCGCCAATGGTTTCTAGGATGCTGTTATACACGGTCATGGATGGAGTTGTTTTTGTTAGCGTCTCATTCAAATTCATCTGTTTACCTGTGGGAAATGCTCGTTGGCGTGAGACGCAAAGCCTGCGTCTTGAGCACGCCTATTCAATTGTGACGTGTTTGGCGGTTTGTTCTCATAAATAAAATCAGCGGAATAAATCGCCAAACCTCGTGGCGTCACGGGTTTCCTTTCTTAAATGATAAACCGTGACACACTGAATAGTGGGATTGTCGTCTTGAACTTTAGTATACATGATCTGGTCTGTAACTGGCTATCCGTGTCGCGTATAATGAGAAGAAACAACTGCTTGGCGTCTTACAGGAGGACAAAGATGAGAAAGTCGGGGACGGCCGTATTATTGGCGTTGTTATTGGTCTTGCTGTCAGCTTCAGCAGCGGCCGCATTCAGCTATCGTGTTCAATGGGGCGACACCTTATTCAGCATTGCCGGCCGTTATGGCGCGAGCGTGCCCGCCATCATCCAGGCGAACCAACTAGCCAATCCCAACCTCATCTATGCTGGGCAGACGTTGGAGATTCCGGCCGATAGCGCCGTTCCCCTCCCACCGCCTTCGCCTCAGCCTACGCCCCCGGTTGCGACCACGACGTATGTGGTGCAGCGAGGCGATACATTGAGCGGGATTGCTAGGCGCTTTGGCGTCACTATCGCGGCCGTAGCCCAGGCTAACCACATCACCAATGTCCACTACATTATCGCCGGACAAACCTTGATCATCCCGGCTGGAGCCGGCCCGCTGCCCCCGCCGCCGCCCGCACCGAAGCCGCCAACCACGAGCAGCAGCATGGCGCTGGGCGGGCAAAGCCACAATCTGACGCATCGGGAATTGATGGCCGGGGCAGGGATGACATGGGTCAAGTTTCAGCACAAATGGACGCCGGGTGACGCGCCGGCCACGCTCGCCGGCCGGATCGCCGAGGCGCACAACAGCGGCTTCAAGGTGCTGTTGTCCATCACCGGCGCCGATACATACCCAGGCCCAGGCAGCATTGATTTCAGCCGTTATGCGCAGTTCGTGGGCGGCGTGGCGGCGCTCGGTCCGGACGCCATCGAAGTGTGGAATGAGATGAACATTGATTTTGAGTGGCCGGCAGGGGAGATTAATCCGGCTGCTTATGTCAATCAAATGCTGTCGCCATCCTATCAGGCCATCAAGGCGGCCAATCCCTCAGTGATGGCCATTTCCGGGGCGCTGGCCCCGACCGGCTTCGACAACGGGCACAATGCCTGGGCCGATGACCGCTACCTGGCCGGAATGCGTGCGGCCGGCGCGGCTCGCTTCACGGACTGCATTGGGGTCCACCACAATGCCGGGGCGACATCGCCCAGCGTGACGACGGGGCACCCGGCTGCTTACCATCACAGTTGGTATTTCCTGCCCACACTCCATTTGTACGCTGACAGCTTCGGCGGGGCACGGCCGCTTTGTTTCACGGAGTTGGGTTATTTGTCGGCTGATGGCTATCCGGGGCTGCCGGCCAGCTTCAGTTGGGCCGGGGGGACTTCTGTGAGTGAACAGGCGCAGTGGCTGGGAGAAGCGGTGCGCCTGGCGGCCGCTTCGGGCAAGGTGCGTCTACTCATTGTGTACAATGTGGACTTCACGGAATATGATTTGAGCGGCGACCCCCAGGCCGGATATGCGATCCTGCGGCCGGATGGAAGTTGTCCTGCCTGTGCCACGCTGCGCGCGGCTGTCGGCCGTTGAGCAACAGGACTGATTGCTAGCCTTCTCTGCATGGCCTATAATTCGGAACGGCTTCGGGAGCCGGAACTCATCGGCATTGTTGCCTTTTGATGCCCCTCATCACCGCATGGTGACAATGATTCGCTGGCAGGATCGAAGCTAGTGCGGGCGCATTTTCTCCGCCGTATCCTGTCGGCAGGGAGATAGTTTCATGAAGGTGAGAACAGTTTTGGCGACCAAGGGAACCAACGTCATCACCATCGGCCCCAAGCAGTCTGTCATGGAAGCAGTCAAGACGTTAGCCAGCCACAGAATCGGCGCCGTCGTGGTGGTAGATGCTGCGGGTGTGCCTGTGGGCATTGTTTCTGAGCGAGATGTCGTTCGCCGGGCGGCCGTAGACGAGCACGTGCTCACGCGGCGGGTGGAAGAGATTATGACGAAGGAACTTGTCACCGGAGTACCCCAGGACGACCTCCATTCAGTGGCCCACATCATGACGGAACGACGATTCCGCCACCTGCCCATCGTGGAAGGCAGCGAATTAGTAGGCATCGTGTCCATTGGTGATGTGTTGAAGGCGGAACGCGACCGGTATCGCGGCGAGATTGATACGCTGGAAACGCAATTGATGGCTGAATACGCCTGACCAGCGGTGTCGCGGAAGAATCGGGGGATAGTCGCCAGAAAGGGTGACTTCTCCTTTCGTTCAAGGGAGTGTTCGTGGTTGGTTGCTGCCGGCCGCGAGCGTAAAAATTGACGGCGAGCGAGAGACGATGATAAGGGAAGCTTTATCATATTGTTACCCCTTCACTCGTTCATCATGTCATCGATCAAGGAGCTGAGAATGACCCAGGTTGGAACTGAAGCTAATCCGTTGCGTGTTGCCATCATTGGCGCCGGCCCGACAGGGTTCTACACGGCCGAGCATTTGCTGAAGCAAAAGGAACTCACTGTCGAAGTGGACATGTTTGAGCGGCTGCCCGTCCCTTTCGGGCTGGTTCGTTATGGGGTGGCCCCGGATCATCCCAAGATCAAGTCAGTGACGAAAGTGTATGACCGGACTGCTTCCAAGCCCGGCTTTCGCTTCTTTGGCAATGTGGAACTGGGCAAACATCTCAGCGTGGAGGATCTCAGACAATATTATCACCAGATCGTCTACTGCATCGGCGCGCAGACGGATCGGCGTCTGGGCATTCCCGGCGAAGACCTGAAGGGCAGCCATGCGGCGACGGAGTTTGTCGCCTGGTACAATGGACACCCATACTACAAGGATTGCCAGTTTGACCTTTCGCAGGAGCGCGCGGCCGTGGTGGGCATCGGTAATGTGGCGTTGGATGTGGCCCGCATCTTGTGCCGCACGTCGGAGGAGCTGGCCGCCACAGACATCGCCGACTATGCGCTGGAGGCGTTGAGCCGCAGCAAGGTCAAAGAGGTGTACGTACTTGGCCGTCGCGGGCCGGCTCAAGCGGCCTTCACTGTGCCCGAAATCAAGGAGCTGGGCGAGATGGCCGACGCGGACGCATTTGTGCTGCCGGAAGAAGCGGAGTTAGATGAATTAAGCCAGGCGGCGTTGGCAGAAGCATCGGACCGGGCGACGATGCGTAAGTTGGAAATCATTCAATCGTATGCAGGACGGCCGCCAACCGGGAAGTCGCACAAGATTACCGTCCGATTCCTGGTGTCGCCGGTAGAATTGATCGGCGATGATGCCGGGCAGGTGGTGGCCATGCGCCTGGTGAAAAATGAGTTGTATGCCACGGAGACGGGTTCGCTGCGGCCGCGGCCGACTGGCCAATACGAAGAACTCCCAGTGGGGCTGGTCTTCCGTTCCATCGGTTATCGCGGTGTGCCGCTGCCGGGTGTGCCGTTTCATGATCGTTGGGGCATTATCCTCAACCAGGAAGGGCGGGTTATTGACCCGGATACACAGAAGCCGGTGGTTGGCGAATATACGGCCGGTTGGATCAAGCGCGGGCCTTCCGGCGTGATCGGTACGAACAAACCGGATGCGCTGGAGACTGTGAAGCATATGTTGGAAGACCTGGCCAATGGGGCTGTGCTGAACCCTGTCTCTCCCACTGCAGAGGCGGCGGAGAATTTCGTCCACGAGCGCCAACCCCAGTTCGTTTCTTATGCTGATTGGAAGCGTCTGGATGCAATGGAAATGGAAAGGGGGCAGGCTCAGGGACGGCCGCGGGTGAAGTTCACCAGCGTGGACAAGGCATTGGCTGCATTGGGACGGAAGTAGGGTTGGGTGTCAGGTATCATGTGCCAGGTGTCATGTGTCAGGTGCTGTGGGCCTTCTTGTTAAATGAGTAACAAGGTTGTGATCTACAGCGACGGGGGCGCGGATCCCAATCCCGGCATTGGGGGGTGGGCGGCCGTGCTTCGTTCTGGCCGGCACGAAAAAGTGCTGACGGGCAACGACCCCAGTACCACGAACAACCGGATGGAGTTACAGGCGGCGATTGCGGCGCTGCAAGCGCTGAAACGGCCGTCCAAGGTGGAGTTTCACACCGATTCCCAGTATGTTCGCCGGGGTATCACCGAGTGGATAGAGAAATGGGCGGCTAAGAATTGGGTGCGCAAGGGAGGAAAACCGGTACCCAATGCCGATTTGTGGAAGCAGCTTTGGGAGCTGGTCAAACGGCACGAGATCTCGTGGCACTGGGTGCAGGGACATTCCGGCGATCCGATGAATGAGCGCGTGGACATGCTGGCCCGGCAGTCCCGGCTGGCGATCACCCCGCGTGAACAAATGCCCGACGATGTCCCGCGCCTCTATCTGCGCTCCTCCTGCAAAGGAAATCCCGGTCCGGGCGGTTGGGGGGTGGTGCTGGAGCGGGAAGGAGAAACTGAGCAGATGAGCGGGGCAGCCGCGGCGACAACCAACAACCGCATGGAGTTAACGGCCGCGCTGGAAGGATTGCTGCTCTTGCCTCCAGGCAGCGCCGTGCAGGTTTTTACGACTTCCGATTATTTATTTCAGGGAGCGACCCGGTGGATTCACGGGTGGCGCAGGCGTCACTGGCTGAAAAAGGACGGGAAGCCGGTGGCCAATGCGGATTTGTGGCAGGCGCTGGATCGGTTGTCAGAGGGATATGCCATTCGCTGGGTCAATGCCAAAGGGCAGGAGTTGAAGCCGCTGTCGGAAGCGAGCCGCCTGGCGGCCGAGGCAGTTGCTGCCGCTTAAGGTTGGAAAAAGTCAACTTTGTGGTTTGCCGGTAGATGGATGATTGGGTAATTGAGTAACTGGGTAATTACCGTTTACCCGGCATCTCGCACGAATCGGCACGTTGCATGCAAGAAGCCGAAATGTCCGGATGGGGGCATCAATTCCAGCACTTCGATGATTTCAAACACATGCTCGCCGAAAATGACCTCATCGCCCACTTGCGGCCGTTCATCCACGTTCATGATCGCGCCCGGGTGCATTCCCCCCTCAACCACATAGCTCACTTTATAGTAAACTAAATCATCAGCTTCGCTCATCGCCTACTCCTCTCACAGCTCGGCCAGATTACGGTGGCGCAGTTTGAACGCGATGTCAATGGCCAGATTCCGCATGACGATAAAGCCGATGTAATAATTTTCATTGACCAGCTTGATGAAATCCGCCTTGTCAATGATGTACAGCACCGCCCCTGTGCTCGTGGCTCTGACTGATGCGGAGCGGTAGCCTTGATCAATAAGGGCCATTTCGCCGATTACCTGTCCCTCGCCTAATAACACCAGGCTGCGCGCTGCGGCAACTCCCTCAATGAAAACTTCTACCGAGCCATCGGCGATGATGTACATTTCGCTTCCGGTCGTATTTTGCCGGATGATCAACTCGCCCGCGGCCGTCTCTTTCCGGGTGCAAATGGCGGCCAATTGTGCCAGTTCATCTTCCTTCAAATTGGCGAATAACTGGACTCGTTTTAGCAACGATAAAGCAGACACAATCACCTCCCAAAAAGACGATCAGCGCCCCGGCATCGAGTTGACATTTACCCCTTAGCTGGTAAAATGCCGCAGGTTTTGCGCCGAAGTGGCGAAACAGGCAGACGCGCTACGTTCAGGGCGTAGTGAGCATTACGCTCGTGTGGGTTCGAATCCCACCTTCGGCACCAAGTTGAGCGGTTACAGGCCCGGCCCGTGGTCGGGTTTTTTTCTGCCGCTGGACGATCAGGCGAGCGCACTGTCCGCTGAATAGTCCGAAGTGTCCTGCCCATCGTCCATTAAGCTCTCATTTTGACAGAAGTAGAAGCCTTCGTCAACCGTCAGACAGGTATCCGGCTGAATTGGGACGGAGACAGCTTGAGAAATCTGTTACTAGCTGTATAATTTGCGAGCTTTGCCTGATCACTTCTAGAGGAATGTGTTTATGCCGATCTTCATTATCGCAGTCGTGATTGTTGTCATTACGGTTTTTGCGGGTATTGTCCTGGCCTTCGTCGTCGGCCGTTTCGAGCAAGCGGTACAGGAAGTACAAACCGTTGAGGAAAAGAGTAACGCAACTTATAACCCGGCCGTAACGCTGGGGCATAAGATCAACTTGCAGGCGGATGTCGAGGAGCAGTTGAAAGAAGCGCGCCGCCTGGCAGCGAAGCGGGCGGCCGCGCTGCCCCGGGGCGCAAATATGAGGATTGGTCGGCTGGGACAGGTCCATTTGAAAACGGCCAGCGAAGCACTGGAAGAGGACCCGATTACGGCCGTCAAGATCGCTGCTTTTCATGGGTGGGACGGCGCAAAAATCGGCCCGATCACAACCGTAGCAGCGCCCGCACCAGCCACAGCCGCACCCGCGGCCCGCGTGGTTGGCGGCAAGATCAAACTCGTCCCAGGCAAAGATTACCCCTTCATTGAAATTACCGATGGTATGTCGCCGGAAGAGAAGCGCAAGGCCCGGGTGGCCAACGCCAAAGCCAAGTCGGCCGCACTGAAGGCTGCTAAGGCGGCCCAGCAAGCGGGCGGCGGCGCAGAACTCCCGGCCGCGACCACGCCTGCTGCCGCAGCAGCCCCGGCAGTAGCGGCTCCAGCTCCCGTGGGGCTTCCTGACCCCCCGCAGCTTATCGAGATCACCGACGATATGTCGCCGGAAGAGAAACGCAAGGCGCGGGTGGCTAATGCCAAAGCCAAATCCGCGTATAACAAGGCGCTAAAAGCAGCCGGTTTGGACCCGAAAGCGGTTGCTGCGGGCAAGACTGTGGCCGTAGCAGCGCCGGCAGCCACGGCCGTTGCAGCTGCCCCTACACCGGCTCCGGCCGCGCCTGCTCCTGAAGCGGCTCCGCTTCCGGCCAATGTGCCGGAACCCCCACAGCTCATTGAGATCAGCGACGATATGTCGCCCGATGAAAAACGACGAGCGCGCATTGCCAATGCCAAAGCGAAGTCGGCGTATAAGAAAGCGCTCAAAGAGGCGGGTATTGATCCCAAGACCGTAAAAATTTAAGCTACGGCCGTTCCCGGACGATTCAAGCGCCTGGCTGCCTTTTGGCCCAGGCGCTTTTTTTGCGGAACCAGCTCAAATGCTCAGTCTGGTTGGTTTGCGGCCGTGTGCAACTTCTGCGCCGCTCTCCGGTATTTTTCCATAGTGACAGTACACCGAAAACGAATACCCCACCGCCGTTTTTGCCTTACGCAGCGGCGGCCGTCCTGGTTGGATGGCTCTATCGGCGGGCGCACCGTCTTCCCCCTGATGAGGCCCCAGCGCCTGATCGGAAGCCAGCGCCCATGCGGAGCTACTTCCTGACTGGATTCCTGGGCACAGTGGCTCTGTTCTTCTTCAGTTGGGTGTTGCCCAATCTGGAAGTACCGGTATTCATCACGTTACTGCTGCTGATAGGTTTGCCCTTTCTGGTCCGCCGCCGCCTGAGGAAGATGGCGGGCTGGGGGGAGAGTTGGCCCCGGCGGCGCCTGTGGGCGCTGGCTTCAGGTGCGCTCAGCTTCTTCATTATCCTGGCTCCGTTGCAGGAGTTAGATAATGCGGCGCGCCCGGATAACAGGGCCGGAATGACGCTGGTTGGTTTTGGGATGGGGGTGCTGCTGATTTATATCGGCCGTCGGATCCGGCAGCATGAGGGGAGGAGAGAACGAGTGGCGGCCGTCGCTCATTGAAAAAGCGTGGAGACTGGGGGATCTTGATTTCATGGCCCAGTCTCCACACTCTACGCTTCGGATTCCTACTTAAACCCGATGACGGTTAACTCATACGTGGCGTAAATGCCATCCTTCGTGATACCCCAGTGAATCTGAATTTGTTGCGTCTTTGTGTTGTCAACTGTCAACCGCTTTTCGCCCTGGCCGCAGATCACACCATAATTCACTTTCTTCTGCCCGTTTTCCCAGATGGTTGCGCGCAGTTGCGCTCCCGGATCGCCATTGATGGTGCAGGTCAGCGTCACCCAGACTCTTTGGCTGGAATTTGAGTTGTTGGGGAATTCGAACTCAACCCAATCGTCCTGATCCCCATTGGGATAGGAGACGTCGTTGCTGTGACTGAAGTTGCGGGAGCCGGTGATGCTGAAGAAAACAGACTGGGCCGGATTTTGCAGCGAGTCGTTATCAAACTGGGCAACCAGCGGAGCCGTCGTCGGCGTGTTTTCCGGCGTGGGCTGCATGGTCGGTGGGGGGGTATCTGTAGGTTGAACCGGCGCATCCGTGGGCGGGGGTGGGGTGTCGGTGGCGGTTGTCCCGCCGCCAATGGCCTGTGTGGTAGCCGTCGGCTGAGCCTGCGCCACCTCGGTGGCCGCCACGGTGGCTGTAGCTGCTGTCCCGCCATTCCCGCTGCCTGAAGAGGTAGATTGGCTGGGGGCCGGGGGCACGGCCGCTACCTGTACATTCTCCATGTTAGCCGCTGATGAGAACTGGCTGCTGGCAGACGCCCAGCACTCGGGGCTGGTTCCAGCCGGGCATTCGATCTTCCACCAGCCGCCATCCGGGCTTTTGCCGAGGATGCGGGCATTGGTTCCGGCCGTCAGTGCGGTGAGCGCCGGGTAATTCGTGCCCGGCCCGGAACGTACGTTCAAATCAACCAGAGCCGTCATTGTTGGGTCTCCGGCGGGAGCGGTCGTCGCCTCTTCCCCGGTCTCAGGCTGAGCCGCTTCCGGTTCCGGCGTAGGTGTTGCCACAACGACCACCGTTTGTACTTCGACCGGCTGTGAGGCAGGCTCAGACGTTTCTTCACTAGAACCGGTGCAAGCAGCCAGCAACAAGACCAGACTGATGGCCAACAACATTGTATTGTGAGTTTTCTTTCTTTTTACCATTTTCAATATCTCCATAATATAAGGATACTTAATCTGATGCGGGCGGATTACCATTGGCTGGCCCTGTCCAACCAGTTAAACCCCGCAATATCTCTGGAATTTGCTCCAGTGATCTGAAGTAGACAACTTTGTCTGAACTCGCCATCTGTAACGAGCCGCGCATATCTGCCGGCTGTCCAGGGTGATGGTTCGTCTCATTCCACAGGCGAATGACAAAAGCAAAGCGATTCTTGGACATAAGGTGATAGCTCTAGAAGTTCCTTAGCGAATAACTGTGTATTTGTACTGTACTGTATAGGGTGGGTGTCGTTAGAGTGTCGGAGCGTAGGGGCCGGGGAGGACTATTGTGACAAAATGGGGAGAGATAAGAGACAAGAGACAGAGATAGTTCTGTCTTTCCTTTCTGTCTCAATCGGGGCGGCGGCGGGTGGGGAGGGGAACGTCGGATTGGCGCAAGGCGTCCATGTCGCGCAAGATAGTGCGGCGGCTGACGCCCAGAGCCTGCGCCAGATCGGCGTCGGTAGGCGCCGCGCCGTGCGCTTCGGCTTCGGCTAACAGGCGCTGCAGCCGGACGCGGCGCAGTTCCGATTTCTGGCTAATCGCTTCATCTTCTGGGGCGGTAATCGTCCACTTAACGTTTACTTTTTCTTCCCCTGTCAGGGGGCGGCCCAGGGGGGCGTCGCTTCGGGCAAGCGTGACATGAATATGACGGGTAATGTTGTGCCGGCGATCGTATGCCTCGACAATGGCGCGGTTGGCGGGAACCCGGGTAAAAAAGCGGCGGCGCATCGCATGATCCGATATGGCGCGGGCCTGGCGCTGCAGCTCCTGATACGCGGCGTCGAGAATCTCATCCGCCTGACGGGTGCAGTTGAGGCTGGCCATCAATCGGTGCATGGCCCACAGCCATCCTTGCGGTTCCTCACCATTGGGGATGTGATCCTGAAAAGTCCGCCACCCTGATTCGGCCAGGGCGGCCGCCTGATCCTGCTGCCCCTTTTCTAACTGGGACAGGGCCAGACAGGCTTCGCACTTCAAGCTGTTGAGTTCGTCTCCCTGCTGGCGCCAGGCGGCGATGGCGGATTCCAGCAAGGGGATGGCGTCATCCGGTTTGCCTATTTGCGAGCAAAGAATGCCTAAATCCTGTTGGGCGAAGGCGGCGAACGTTCTTGCATTTGCTTCTTCGGCAATTGTTAATGCCTGGCGGAAGTATGCGGCCGCTTCATCATGGCGGCCCTGCCGTTCTGCCACCAATCCCAATGCGTCAGTGGCAATACCTATCCCAATTTCATCCCTGGCGGCGGCAAAGCTGTCCCGTGCCTGGGTGATGAATTGGTGAGCGGCGTCAAAGTCTCCTAACATGCAGGCAGCCAATCCTTGTGCCTGGCGCACGGCGGCCATGCCTTGCCGGTAGCTGACTGCTTCTTGGGCAGCATATGCCTCTTCTGCCAATTCCAATACCTTGTCCCAGGCGCCGGTATTTTGGTAGGCGCTGAGCAGGTTGACCAGTGAGCGCGCAGCACCAAACCGGTCACCGATCGTTCTCTGGAGCGCCAAGGCATCATGGAAATAACGGATGGCCACTACTGAATCTTTCCCGGAGTTCATAAGCACAAAACCGAGCCCATCTAAGGCTCTTCCTTCTTGCTGTTGGTTATTGAGTTCATGAGCCAGACGAATGGCAGCCTCAAAATGGGTGCGGGCCAGATCGTATTCCCCGGTTCGTGTTGCCAGATCGCCGGATAATTGCCGGGCTTGCAGTTGTGCTTCCCGGTTGTTAGTTTGTTCCGCTAACAGGAGCGCCTGGCTGAGCCGTTGCGCTGCTACTTCGTGCTGGCTGGTGTTGGACGAGATTTGGGCGTCAAGCAGAAGCACCCGGATGTGAAGAGCGGGGTCTCGCAGCGAATGTACACCGTTCAGCGCTTCATCCAGCGCAGCCCGTTCCCGTTCCCGATCGCCGGTGACGCTGCATGCCTCAATGAGGGAGAGAAGCGCTTCAATTCGTTCTGGGGTGGGATGGGCGGGCATGAGCGCCAGCGCCCGGTCGAAAGCGTCCTGGGCAGAGGCGAAGGCGAAGCGCGCCATGTCTTGTTCCCCGACCTGGAGATAAATGGCGGCCGCTTCCATGCCTGCCTCAGCTCGATCGAGATGGAAAGCGCGCGCGCGGAGGTTGTCCGGCGACTGCCCGGCCAGGGTATCGGCCGTCAGTTGGTGCAGCCGCCGCCGCCGGGCCGGCTCTATGCTCTCGTAAATCGCCTCATGAATGAGATCATGGGGGAACGCGTAGCCGGCGGCGGCCGGGTTTAGCAGGTAATGCGCGGTGAGCTGGTCGCCCATTGGCGCCAGCTCTGCCGGCGCCAGGCCGGTGACGCCGGCCCAGAGGCGAAAGGAGACCTCGCTGCCGATAACGGCCGCTGCTTCCAATGCTTCCCGCGCGGGATCGGGCAGTGCATGGGCGCGGGTCACGGCCGTCTGGCCGTAGGGGGCGTGTCCTTCAGCCAGGGCAATCAGCATTTCGGAGATGTAGAACGGGTTGCCGCCGGTGCTGGCGAGGACTGGTGCAGCTTCATCTTGCATGGCAGACGGCAGTAGTTGGGCCACCTCCTCGCTGTTTAACGGCCGCAGTGGGAGAATTTTGATTTGTCCAACGCGCTGCCACTGCTGCAAGGTGGCCCAGCCAGGGCTTTGCTCAATGCCGGGACGGCGGTATGCTAGCAGGATCAGAAGGCGGTGCTGAGTCAAAGAAGAGGCGAGGGCGTCGAGTGCCGCCCAAAGGGCGGCATCTGCCCAATGGAGATCGTCAAGGATGATCAGGTGAGGCGAGAGCGTGGCCAATGCGTGGCAGACGGCCGCCAGCGCCTGATGGAACCGGTCGCGGGTGCGCCCCATGGGCAGCTCCGGCAGCACTGCCTGGTCATGCCACGGTGGAAAGAGAGGGGCTGCCGCCGCCAGAGATTCCGCGGGAAGGAGGGTTTCCAGTTGGGCGGCGCGGGGCGGGGCCAGGGCTGCTGTGAGGGCGCCGGCCAGCGGCGCGAAAGGGGAAGCGGCCGGGTATTCGGTGGTATACCCCTTCACCACGGTGACGTTGCGCCAGTCGGCCCCAGATTCGATTTCCTGAAGCAGACGACTCTTGCCGATGCCTACGTCCCCTTCAATGGCGAGCAGCCCCCCCTGGCCTTGTACGGCCGCTTCTACAGCCGAAAAGATGGCGGATCGCTCTTGAATCCGCCCGGCAAACGGCCGTTGAACCAGTCGCTCCTCAGTCAGATCGGCCGCTTTTTGCGTGAGCGCCAGTTCGCTCTCAAGCTGGGCGGCCAGGGTTTGAGTTTCGGCGACTGGCGACACGCCTAATTCGTCTGCCAGCTGCTGTTTGAGGGCGCCATAAACATTAAGGGCATCCGCCAGGCGATCCATATTGGCCAGGCTGCGCATCAAGCCCCGATGTGCTTCTTCGCGCAGGGGATCGGCGTGAGCCAGGCGGTGATAGTAGCTGTGTGCGGCCGCCGGATCGTGCTGCTGTTCGGCTGCCTGGGCCAGGCGCAGCAGGGCGTTGAGGTACATTTCACGCAGCGCCAGCCGCGGTTCCAGAATCCAATCGTCATAAATCTCTGGCAGCAGGTCGCCGTGATACAGCTCAACGGCTTTCTTCAGGTAGTCGGGCTGGTTTGATTCCACCAGTTTTTTGAACGCCCAGACGTCCACCCACAGGTCGGGCGTCACGTTAAGGCGTACTGCATCCCGGTTGACAGCCAACCAGCCAGACCCCAATGCCTGCCGCAGCCGGTATATGGTGTCGGACAAGTTGCGGCGCACGCGGTCGTGTGGGGCGCGGGGCCACAGCATGTCAGCCAACTGCTCGCGGCCGTGCTGGCGGCGTGGGTTGAGGATCAAGTAGGCGAAAAGGCTCCGCACCTTGCTGCCGCGCAGGGCGAGAACTTCACGGTCATTCTGAACGTGAAGCTGGCCGAGTATATAGACGTGACGTGATGGGTTCGGCTGATTTTGGCTGTCCATGTGATTGCAGGCTCCGTACTCCTGCCTATCTTATTGCCGATAGATTGCTAATCAGCTTACGGCCGTTGGAGCGGAAAAGGGAGATGCTTCTGTATCAGGTATGTGATGTGATTGTCCATGTGTTTTACAGCCCCTATTTTACGCTATTGTCACCCGTTGCGGTTGCCTTTGTCGCAACGATTGGCCTCCCCCATCGGGATGGTACCCAACCTTTATTTATTAACAAAATACGGTTCCTTTGCCCCGACGCCCTGATCGCCTGCCTCACCCAGCTATGCTACAATCCAACCTGGAATTAAGGGTATTGAAATGGACAGGGCATTAGTGGATGTTCGCATCCTGCAACGTGAATATTTGCTGGCGATCAGCCGGGCGCTGACGGCCGAACTGGACCTCCACGATCTGTTACGCATCATCCTCAAAGCGGCGGTAGATCTGGTGGCGGGCCGGGCCGGCTTGATCGCGCTGGCCGAACCGCGCCGGGAGACGTTTCGCGTCGCGGCCGTCTACGGTATCCCGCCCGATCGGGTCGATCACTTTGCTCCGCTGGTGCGGGGCTTGCCGTACGAAGAGGGGGCGGAGCATGAGGTCATCCCGGAATTGACGCGTCGTTTGCAGGAGGTAGCCCGGAATGCAAATCTGGGCCTGACCCAGGTGTTACGTCTGCCGATGATCAGCCGGGGCGAAGTCATCGGGCTGATTTATGTGTTCCAGTCCGGGAACTACTACTTCGCAGACGACGCCGTTTCTTTGCTGCGTAGTTTCGCCGAACAGGCTGCCATTGCGGTCAAGAACGCCCGCCTGTACCAGCAGCTCAACATGGAGAAGCAGCGCCTGGATGCGATCCTGGAACAAAGCGCGGACGGCGTGATGATCCTGGACCCTTCATTGAGGATCACGGTCTTCAACAAATCGCTCAGCCGGATGACGGGCTGGGATCCGGCCGAAGCCATCGGCCGTTTCCATGATGACGTGATCCAGTGGCAAACCTTGCGTACGGACGGCGATTTGCACGACGCACTGGCGAACGGCTGGCCGCTGCCCGGTGCAGCCCATATTTATGTGGAAGGGGATTTGCGACGGCCGCACAACGACCTGCACCAGCAGGCAGACGGGGGGCTGATCAGCCTGGGCATCACCTACGCGCCGCTGCTAGATGAACATGGACATATGACCGACATCATCGCTGATGTGCGTGACCTGACCCGCTATCGTGAAGAGGAAGCGCTGCAAAAGACCTTTATTTCCGTGATCAGCCATGAATTGAAGACCCCGGTATCCATTATCAAAGGGTATGCCGGGACGTTGCGCCGCCAGGACGCGAACTGGTCGGCTGAAGTGCTGGACGAATCGCTGACCGTCATTGAGGAAGAAGCCGACCATTTGACCGACCTGATTGATAATCTGCTGGAGGCTTCCCGACTTCAGGCGGGGACGTTTTCACTGGCAATCAGCGAGGAAATCATGCTGCCTAAGCTGGCTGCGGATGTGGCGCGAAAGTTTGGCACCCAAACTGGCCGGCACAAGTTTGTCATCGATTTTCCCCCGAACTTTCCCCCTGTCAGTGGGGATGAACAACGATTGGTTCAGGTGTTTAACAATCTGGTTAGCAATGCCATCAAGTATTCGCCCGATGGGGGAACGGTGCTTATTTCCGGGGCCGTTCACCCAAATTATGTGACGGTGTCGGTGACGGACGAAGGGATCGGCATTCCCACGCACGAGCAGCACCGCATTTTTCAGAAATTTACCCGGCTGGACAACGCGCTCAGCCGTAAGACAGAAGGCACCGGTTTGGGATTGTTCTTGACCAAGGCTATCGTTGAGGCGCATCATGGCCGTATCTGGTTCAGCCGCAACGACGACAAGCCTGGCACAACCTTCACCTTTTCCTTGCCGCGCAACTGAGTGACAACTCATATTTCAGGAGATTCCATGTACACCCAAATTACCTGTCCCAACTGCCGGACACCCTATACGGCCGAAGTATATCAAGTCATTGACGCCGAACGTGACCCCGAACTGAAACACCGTCTCATCAGCGGCCAGCTAAACCTGGCCATATGCCCCAGTTGCGGAACCGGTGGGCAAATCGGGACGGCGCTGCTTTTCCATGACCCGGTGAATGAATTGTTTATGATTCATATTCCCCAAGAATTAAATCTGAACCAGGTAGACCGGGAACAACTGATCGGCCAGCTTGTCAAGCAGGTGATGGACGATTTGCCGCCAGAAAAGCGGCGCGCTTACATGCTCCAACCACAAATGGTGCTGAGCATGAAGAGTTTCATGGAGAAGGTGCTGGAGACGGAGGGGATCACGCCGGAAATGGTTGAACGGCAGCGCAAACAGGCGGAATTGCTGCAAACGCTGGCCCAGGCGGATCAGGACGTCGCGGATCACCTGATCCGGAATCGTCAGGATGAGATGGATGAAACGTTCTTCGCCATGTTGCAGTCCTATGTCGATGCTGCTTCGCAGATGAATGACGATGCCCAACTGCTGCCGCTGATCAACTTACGCGCCAAGCTCATGGTCGAGACGGAAGCCGGTCGCCGCCTGGAACGGCAGCAGGTGGCGGTGCATGCCCTGAGTCAGGATGCGAAGAAGGAAGGGGGACTGTCCCCTGCCTTGCTTTTGCGCCATGTATTGGCTAACCAGGAGGATGACGGCGCGGTCAACGCGCTGTTGACTGTGGCCCAATCTGCGTTGTCCTATGAATTTTTCAGTTTGTTGACGGCCGAGATTGAAAAGAGAGAAAGCAGCGGCGACGGGGCAGCAGCCAAGCGGTTGACGACATTACGAGAGCGGCTGCTGACGCTTTATGACTCGATGCAGCAGCAGTCGCGGCAAATGATGAAAGCGGCGAACCAGACGTTGCAGGCCATTCTGGACGCGGAGGACCGGGAAGCGGTCGTGCGCCAGCACATGCCTCAGATAGATGAGTTGTTCATGTACATGTTGTCCGCCCGCATTGCTGAAGCTGATCAGCACGGCCAGACGGCCGAAGTACAGGCCCTCAGCCAGGTTCACGAGTTGATTTTGAAGCAGTTGGAGAGCCAGATGCCTCCTGAGGTGGCGCTGCTGAACAAAGTAATGCAAACGCAGTCGGAAGCGGAAATGAACAGCGTGCTCGAAGAGAACCGCCATTTGCTCACGCCCGATTTTCTGAAGATGCTTGAGGCTGTTATCGGCCGGCTTAATGAAACAGAACAGGATGAAATAGGCGGCCGACTTCGTGAGTTGAAGAAGAGGGTAAAACAGCGGCTTTAGGTGGAAGGCGTTAACCTCGCCTTAGCCCGGCTGATTGTCCAGGCGGAAGCCGTGCCCGCGCACCGTCACAATGTAATTGTGGTCGTCGAGTTCCGCCAGTCGATCCCGCAAACGGCGAACCAGCGCATCAATCGCCTGTTCGGAAACGCCAATACCTTCCGTTTCCGGCCATACGGCGTCCACAATCTCATCCCGGCTGCAAACAGCGCCGTCCGCATTATACAGCAGCTTCAGCAGGCGGAACTGGGCCAATGACAGCGGCGGCTCTAATTCCTTGTCCCCAACCATCACCGACCGTTGGGCGGTGTCGATGACCAGGGTTCCTTTCTGAGTGGGCGGGTCGAAGGTGAGGGGGAGGGTGGCGTCCGTGCCTACGAACACGAGCTTCACGCACAACGCAATCTGAATCTCGTCGCCGTCATGCAGAGGAACGGTCCCTTTGACAGGCGCGCCGTTCAAATGAGTGCCGTTTTTGCTGCCGGTGTCTTGTAGGAAGTAACGGCCGTTCTCGTTCAGAATCTTGACATGTTGCCGGGACACCTGACGCTCCGGCAGGATGATCTGACAGTCACTGCCGCGGCCGATGATGAATTCATCTACATCAATCGTCCAGCGCTGCCCGGCCAATTGGCCTTCACGCGTGATCAAGACCGGTTTTTCGTTCATGGAACATACCCTCAAACGAAGTTGCTCACACCGATATAGGCTATAATAAACGCAAAACGCAGTTTCGTCACATTTGACTGCGGAGGCATGGAATCTTCCACACTTAACGGTTACACCAATGCTTCCAACACAACAGGACAACACTATTTTACGTGAACGGTACCGACTCACAAACATCGTGGGCCAGGGCGGCATGGGCAGCGTCTACCGTGCGGAAGACCTCCGTCTGCCGGGCCGCCTCTGCGCCATTAAGGAAGTGAGGCCGGATCCCAACCTGCCTCCGGAATCGCAGGCCCAGGCCCAGGCCCAGTTTCTGAAAGAAGCCAGCGTCCTGGCCCAGCTTGACCATCCCAACTTACCCAAAGTATCGGATTTCTTTTCCCAGGATGGGAGTGATTACCTGGTGATGGATTTTGTGCCGGGCAAAGATTTACGCCAGTTATTGAGAGAGAATCAAGGCCCGCTGGAGGAACAACGCGTAATGGAGTGGGCGGAACAAATCATGGATGCGCTGGCTTACCTGCACCGGCAAGACCCGCTGGTGCTGCACCGGGACATCAAACCGGCGAATATTAAGCTGACGCCCGACGGCCGGATTAAACTGGTGGACTTCGGCCTGGTGAAGCTGCTGGCTCCTGATGATGCGCGCACCATCACAGTGGTACAGGGGCGCGGCACAGCCTTGTACACGCCGTTGGAGCAGTATGGAGGGGATGGCGGCCATACCGATGCCCGCACCGACATTTACGCGCTGGGGGCGACTTTGTACCATTTGTTGACGGATGTGCCGCCGCCAGACGCCAAAGCACGTTTCCTGAATCCGCGGGCGTTACGGCCGCTGCGCCGACTGAACCGGCATATCAGCGAACGTGTGGCTGAGGCGGTGCAATGGGCGATGGAGATGCACCCGGACGCACGGCCGCGCACGGTGGATGAGCTGCGGCAAGTGATACACGGAGAGCATCGCCGCGCAGACTTTGACGAGGATGCTGAGGAAAGCTTAACCTTTGCCTTGAAATCTCATCTCGTGGTGGCGCTGGTGGCGTTAGGCTTGTTCATTATGGCCATTTTGCTGACGATATTGTGATCGCGTATCGTCTTGTGTCGGTTACGGGAATGAGCGCCTTCTGGGAAGGGATGCTGGCCGGGTATGGAATCGCCATTCTTGTTGGTATTACCGGTGTTCTCATTGTGGAATTGGCGCTGCGGCGTGGGTTCGTGATCGGCTTTATGGCCGGGGCCGGGGCGGCGACGGCCGATTTCGTGTATGAAGGCCTGGCGGCCGTGGCTGGGGAAGCGGTCTCGTCTGCTCTTTCGGGTATGTGGTTATGCTTCGGGCGGCCAGTGCGTTACTTTTGTTGGGGCTGGGGTTGCGAATCCTGGTGCTTCTCATGCGGTGACCTGATGGGTTTGAGAAAATCGGGATATGTCTGGCCGAAATCGGGACGGCCGTCTGCTTGACAGGAGTGATAGCTATGGCTATATTTGACCCGGTTGCCCCAATTGAAGGAATGCAAGTTCCCAATGTTCAAAATAATACGTGTGATCAGGAGAGAGGATAAATGGCCAGTGTGACTTACAGAAGCGTCTACAAGCACTTTGGCGAAGTGACGGCCGTCGCCGACCTTACCCTTGAGGTTGCCGACAAGGAGTTCGTGGTTTTTGTGGGGCCGTCTGGCTGCGGCAAAACGACCAGCCTGCGGATGCTTGCTGGCCTGGAAGAGATCAGCGAGGGTGAAATTCTCATCGGTGATCGCGTGGTTAATGATGTACCCCCAAAAGACCGTGACATCGCCATGGTGTTCCAATCATATGCCCTTTATCCGCACATGAGCGTTTACGACAACATGGCCTTTGGTTTGAAGCTGCGCAAGACGCCCAAGGCGGAAATCGATCGCCGCGTGAAAGAAGCGGCCGAAATCCTGGGGTTAGAAGGCTTGCTCGATCGAAAGCCCAAGGCATTGTCGGGCGGCCAGCGGCAGCGTGTTGCGGTCGGGCGGGCGATTGTGCGCGAACCAGCCGTCTTCTTGATGGATGAGCCGCTGTCCAACCTGGACGCCAAACTGCGCGTTTCGGCCCGGGCCGAAATCAGCAAACTGCACAAGCGCTTGGGCGCAACGTTTATCTACGTCACCCATGACCAGGTCGAGGCCATGACGATGGGAGACCGGATCGTGGTGCTCAACGATGGGCTATTGCAGCAGGTGGATACGCCGCTGAATTTATACAAGTCCCCCGCAAATGTCTTTGTGGCCGGTTTTATCGGCAGCCCCAGCATGAATTTCTTTGACGCCACGCTGGTTGGCGAAGAAGGGAAGCTGTTCATTGACACCGGAGATTTCCGCGTTGAAGTTCCCACCAATGGCAACAGCGCCTATGGCGATTACGTTGGCAAGGAAGTGATCTTCGGGATTCGCCCCGAACACATCCACTCCCCGGACTTTGCGCCGCCCAATATCGCAAAGGCCCCGGTGGAAGGAGTGGTTGAGGTGGTTGAGCTGCTCGGTCATGAGCTTCACCTTTACTTGAATTCCGGCCGGCACAGCTTTGTGGCAACAGTGGATACGCGGGTACCGATGCACATGGGCAACCAGTTGAGCCTAGTGATGGACATGGGGCACATTCATTTGTTCGACAAGAGCACGGAAAAGGCCATTCGTTAAACATTTCCTCTTTTGCACCAATAAAATTCCAGGGCCGCCCTCCGCAAAAGGGCGGCCTTTTCCTTTCCCGGCAAGGAATAGATGCCCTACTAGCGGCTGTTGACAGGCGGGCTTGAGCGTGTACACTCTGCCCATGCCAAACGCGAACTATGCAGTGGGAGAATCATACCCGGTTCAATTTGCGTGGAAGCTCCCCAACGGGGACTATCTCCGCGCAGTTTTTGAGGCCGAAGTGCTGGCCCATGTGGATGCTGCCAGCAAGTATGTTGTGCGTCTCACCCGGTTGGTTGCCGGGCGGCAGGAGACGAAAGATGGGGTATTGCGGCCGACGGAGGCGTTCTCGAAGGAGTATTGGGAAATGGTCGGCTGCCTGGTGGGGAGACGGGTGTCTATTGCCTATGAGACGGAGGACGGCCGTGCTTTGCATATGCGTCTGGCCACGCTGACCGGGGAGCATAACTTCTTCTACCGCTTTCCGGATTGAGCAGGGGTTCGGATGAGGCGGTCGCTTACAAGCTGCGGCCGAACACCCGCCGCCATAGATTTGTTTGCAGCAGGTTTTCAGGGTCGCAGCGCTGCTTGAGCGCGCGGAACTGGGTCGCCGTTTCCTCCCCCAGGTAGGCCGCTGCCACCTCCGGCCTCAGAGTGCTGTCCTTAGCAAAATAAAAACGGCCGCTGGCCGCCAGCACAATATCGTCCAGCTCTTCGGCCAGCCTGGCGACGCGTGCCCGTGTCCGCCTGGTGATACGAAAGTCCATGGCCAGCGAATATCCATCCAGCCCGTGCGTCATCAAAAACGCGTCCGGTCGGTGTCGTTTCAAGACGGTCAGATAATTGGGAAACCCTCGCTCCTGGCACAGCCGCAGTATCTCGGCAAACGCGTCGAGCGCATGCTCCTTGGGGATGAACGGCTGGTACTGGATCAGCCCGCCGGGGCCGTATGCTTTCTTCCAATTGGGGACATAATCGAGCAGGAAATGAAACGCGGCGTGGGGCTGGCGCATTTTTTTTCGGCCCCGCGCTCGCCCGGCCCAATACTTGGCGCTGTTGATCAGATGAGTGCCGGCATTGGTCATGAACGGCCGCATTAGCATCCAAATGACGGACTTCGGCAGGAGGCCGAACAGGGTATCTGGCAAATGTTGCCTGTCCAGTCGAAGCGTTTGCTGCGGGTTGGGGTCTGCGCCGGGCGGTAGGTAAGTCGCCTTGTGCACGTCACCGCGTCCCAATGCCTGACCCCGGGCGAAGGCGTCAATCCAGCCGACGATATAATCTGATTGAGGCAGATTTTCTTCAAAATAAGTGAACATCTCGGCTAGGTTGGGTCTGGTTTCCGTTTCCACGTCCAACAAGCCGGAGTAGACTCGCTTGAGCTGCAGCGTAATCGAGGTGAAGCAGCCCAACATGCCAAACCCGCCGATTGCTGCGTGGAAGATGTCGCTGTTTTCCTGGCGTGTGCAGGTAATGATCTCGCCGGAGGGCAGCAAAAGCTCGAATGCCGGAATGTGATCCCCGATGGGGCCTTGCTGCCAGGCGTTCTTGCCATGGACGTTCATGCTGGCGCAGCCGCCGATGGTGGTGAACATGGTGCCTGTGACGACCGGGGGCCACCAGCCGTCTTCCAGCACATACTCCCATAACTGCTGCAACGTGACGCCCGGCTCGACCCGGATGCGGCCGCTGCCGGGGTTCCAATCCAATATCCGGTTCATCCGACGCAGGTCCACGAGGATATTTTCCGCGTTCATGGCGGCATCGCCGTAGCTGTTGCCGCCGCCGCGCAAACCGATGGTGTGGCCGCTGCGCCGGGCCGTTTCAAACGCCTGTTGCAGTTGGCCGACTGTGCTAGGCCGGTAAACGAAGCTCAGGCTGCTGCTGGCGCCGCCCCACGCCCGGACCGATTCCAGCCGTTCCGCCGGAAGAGTGGTGCGTATGCGGCCGTTCTGCCCCGCCTTGCTGTCCACGATACGTTCAACCTTTTCTCGTATGCCTTGGTCTTTGTGAATCAGGAGCTTTTCTCCACTAGAAGTTGAGCTTGCGAAAGAGGAAAGAGGGGATGTGGCGGATGATCAGCCCAACGAGGCCCCATCGGGCCGGGACGTAAACTGTTTGCTTTCGCCGCTGAATTGCCCGCATGATCTGGGAGGCCGCTTCCTCTGGAGAGATCACCCAAAATGTCTTGGCCGCGTTTTCGAGGAGCACGGTATCCACAAAGCCGGGCTTGATGGTGGTCACGGTCGCCTTATGCCGGGCCAGACGGTTCCGCAGCGCTTCCAAGTAAGTGCTGAGCGCGGCCTTGCTGGTGTTGTAGACGGGTGCGGCCACGCGTCCCCGGTCGCCGGCGATGGAGCCGATGCCGACGATATGGCCGGATTCGGCGCGCTCAAAGCGCACGGCCGCCTGGTTCAGCCAAGCGATGGCCCCCAGCAGGTTGACCCGGATAGTGGCTTCGTCTTTCTCGAAGGTATATTCATCCGGCGCGACAGCGGGCTGAATGCCGGCGGCGTAGATGACCAGGTCCAGGCCACCGAGATCGCGGACGATGGTCTGGAACAGGTCGGGAATCTCGTCGTAATGGGTGACGTCGTGGACATACGGCCGCGCGCAGGCTTTTCCCACAGCATGGGCAGCGGCCGCTTCGCACACCTGGGCAAGCTTCTCTTCACGCCGGGCCAGGGCGGCCACAGCATAGCCGTTGTCTACCAGGACATGCACCAGCGCCGCGCCGATGCCCGATGACGCCCCGATCACGATGGCGCAGGGTTGAGGCTCAAGCGGCCGCGTTGCTTTAACGGGTTCCTCTTCCATAATCCTCTTTGCCCACTGCATTGGATTTTTGGTACAGCAGGAGCCTTAGGATTTTAGCACAAGCGGCCGAGATCAAATACCCGACTTTAGCACTTGATCCTCGTGCCCACTGTAAGTGAGAATGGCTTCCATTGCCCCGTGCGTTTCCAGAGCAAGCTGCCTGGGATCGTCATCTGGGGTGGGGTGCACCGGTTTAAGCGCAAACAGACGGATTTTCAGTGACCCGGAGAAGGTCGCCAGACGCCATACGGCCGCCGGCAGCGATTCATCCCCCCAAAATGCGATTTCCAACGGATCGTACAGCAGCACACAGGGCAAGAAAGGGACGCCGCCTTGCACCGCAATCTCAAACGCGCCGTAGCGGAAAGAGTGCAGCACTTCCGGCGGGGAGAAGATACCCCCTTCAGGGAAGAGGACGATGGGCGGGAAACGGGCGATCTGGCTCAGCGCGACCCGCGCCTGCTCGCGGGAGGCCTTGTCCTGGCGGTTGACAAATACCGTGCCGATGGCGCTGGCAATCCAGCCCACGAAAGGCCAGCGGCGCAGCTCCGCCTTGCTCAGAAAGCGGAAGGGGAGGAAGGAAGTTAAAACCAGGATATCGAGATAGGAGGTGTGGTTGGGGAAAACGAAACCCGGCTGGCGAAATCGGTCCGGCTCCAGACAAATGACCTGGATATTGAACAGGCGCATCAGGGTGCGGGACATAAAGGTGATGGGCCATGCGCTCAGACGCACCCCTTTGATATTCACGGGAAGCCAGGCTGTTGCCAGGATGATGATGGTTCCCAGGCCGATGACCACGAAGACGGCCGTGATTCGGAAACAGCCACGAAGAATTCGCATAGAACAACCCGTCAGCCGGCCTCTCTCTGGGAACGATGCTTCTCGATGACGGCCGCGATCCCCGCCTGTGTCTTCTGCGCTAGGTGAGCCGGATCATCGTCTGGAGAAGGCTGAACCACGTCCAGGGCCACCAACCGGGCGACAAGCGGCCCCCGGAAGCTGCACAGACGCCACAGCGCTTTAAGAAAATGTTCGCCGCGCCGCCAGATGGCCACTTTCGGTTGGTCGTAGATAATCACGCAGGGCAGGAACGCTGCCTGCCCTTTGATGACGATTTCAAATGCGCCGTAACGGAACGGCAGTAATTCGTCACCAGGGCCGCGTTTGCCTTCGGGGAATAGGGCGACAGCAGGGAAGGTCTCCACTTTAGCCAGGGCGTTGCGCGCCTCGGCTCGTGATTTCTTGTCCTCCCGCTGCACGAACACGCAGCCGATGGCGGTGGCAATGGTTCCCACAATAGGCCATGAGCGAACCTCTGCCTTGGCCAGGAATCGCAGCGGGGCGACGGATACCAGGACGAGGATGTCCACATAGGAGACGTGGTTGGGGAAGACAAACCCGCGGTGCTGCCGGAATTTCTCCGGCTGGGGGCACTCTACTTTCACGCTGAGGATGAATAGAATCAGCCGGACGATTCTGGGGAGCATCCACAGAGCCAGGTGATGCTCCCCAACGCGAATGGGGAGCCAGGAGGCGATGACCAGCAGCGTGCCGCCAAACCCCAACGCCAACCCGGCAAGCGTTAGACGATAGTAACCTCGAATCCAGTTCATAGGGGATCCCTCTCGATGTATCATGCAGCGGCCAACGTAAGCGGCCGTGCTGCCTGTTACCAGAGATAAATAGGATTGCTGTAGATCCAACCCCGCTCTTGGCCCAGGTATGGGATTGTACATTCGACCCGGTACGCGCCTGTTTCAACCGGGAAGTGCGTCAAATTCGTTTCATTCTCGATAGAAGTCACCACTTCACCGCGATAAATGAGACGGATGTTGGCCCTGGTTGGCGTTCGCACTTGCAGCGTTGCCCCCGCGTCCAGTTGAATCCGGTCACCCATACTGCCCTTGTTGACTCCCTGCCCGGTGAAGCGGAATCCTTTGGTGGGGTGGGGCATGTCATACCCCACCCAGGCATTGCCCCGGGCCAAAGCGCGGAGGATCAGCCGTTTGTCATATTCCGGATCTCCCTTGAACGGCTCTGGGGTAATAATGTGGGTGTTAACGGCGCGAAACAGGAATTCGTAAGGATAGATAATGCGTGTGAGCGGCCCCATACTCATCGGCGTGCCGTGGGCATCGCTGTTGCCGATAGCGGCCACCTGCTTGCCCTGAGCCAGAAGCTCGTCCCATAGTGCGAGTGTTTCCGGTTCTGGTGCGGTGACATATTTTTGGGGGTTGAGGGCCACCCGCAGTGCAGTCAACTTACCCCAAGATTTGCGCTTAACCCGCAGTTTTTCCAGTTCTTCTGCCACCCGGTTCTTGAAGCTGGACATGTAGTTCCAGATCTCCAGTCCGGTAAAGCCGTTGATCTCCCAATCGTGCCAGCCCAGGTCCCCTTCGCCGAAGATAGGCAGCGCTTTCTCGTGGGGATGAGCCAGGAAGCCAATACCGCCCGCCTGGATGGTTTCGTCAATTAGTTGCTGCGGATTGGCGGCGTAGCAGGACAGTTCTTTCTCTGCTCCGTAAGCGAGGAAGTGGCTGGCTTGGGGCACACGGCGGACGTTGTGTACCTCTTCCCCGGTGAGCAAAAGCACACGGCCGTGTTCGTTCTCGTAATAACCTTCGACCCCATCCACCCAGATATTGTGATCGGTGACGATGATGAAATCTAGACCGGCCTGGATAGCGGCATCGGCGATCTCTGCATGCCATTTTTCCCCGTCTGAGTAAGGGGTGTGCATGTGCATATTGCCGACCGCTTCAAACAATTCGTTCATATTTCTTCACTCAATCAATAGGCGGCGCAATGCTATCATCTTCACCGCAGTTCTCCAAGTGCTGATATTGGGATTCAAGTTAGTGGGCGAGCTCACCGACCGGTATGTTATTTTAAGTACAATTGGGGATGGTCAGGGCAGGTCCATGATATGATTTTCATGGATTTTTGCGGCAAATGTGACGTTTTGCGCTGGCGCGTTATGCGCTGGCGTAAGAAAATCCCAGCCCAATTTCTTGATCGACTCGATCAGTGTGTTATACTTCTCCGCACCGCCTACGGAATGTGATACATTATCAACGTCACTCCAAATATTGTTGCACCAACAGCGCGAGAGCATATGAGCCGATCAATGCCAATTCAGGGATCAAGTACGTCTGTTTCTGCTTCACGTAGTAGCGCAAAGACGCGCCAGAAAATTATCGCAGCGCTTGAAGGATTCCTTTACCTCCTGCCCACCCTGATCATCTTGACCATTTTCGTCTTTATCCCCATTTTTACCTCATTCAAGCTTAGCCTGATACGTATCGCGCCTTTCGGCAGCCAATCGATTAACGTGGGATTCGGCAATTACACGCGTCTGTTTAACGACCCGGAATATCTCAACAGCCTCAAAGTATCCCTCTTGTTCACGCTTGGTACGGTACCTGTCGGTATTTCCATCGCAGTCATCATGGCTATTGCCCTGTCCTATCCGCTGAAGCATCTATCCTGGCTGCACCGCCTGCTCATCTTTATCCCCATCGTCATCAGCAGTGCTGTGACCGGCGTACTCTTCCGTTGGATTTACCACCCGGTAGTCGGATACATCAATTATGCCTTAAGCCTTGTAGGAATTAACGGCCCTAATTGGCTCTCGTCCAAAGATTGGGCATTGGTGGCGGTCACGCTGGCGGTTGTCTGGCGACAATTGGGCTTCAATGTCATCATTGCCCTCGCCGGCATCCAGAATATTGACTCGACGTTTTATGAGGCGGCCAAGGTGGATGGCGCGAATCTGTGGCACCGTATCCGCCATATCACCCTGCCTTTGCTCTCACCGACGCTTTTCTTCCTGCTCATCATCAATGTCATCAACAGCCTTCAGGTGTTTGGTGAAATCAATATCCTCACCGAAGGAGGGCCTGGCGGAGCTACAAATACATTGCTCTATTCGATTTACTATGATGCATTCGTTGGGACGCCGTTCCGTGGGTATGCATCTGCCCAGGCTTATTTGTTGTTCCTGCTGATCCTGATCATGTCTTTTTTCCAGTTCAAAGGCTTTGGCCGGAAGGTACATTACCAATGAGCATCACTCCATTGCCGCAGCCTGGCCTGCGGCGCAGAATTCAGTGGGACGAACTGTCTCTTCACATATTCTTAATTAGTTTGGGGCTGCTTGTGGCGGCGCCGATTTTCCTCGCTATCTTCACCAGCTTCAAGCTGCCCAATGATGTCACGAACTTCCCCCCCACACTGCTGCCTCAAACGTGGACATTTGAGAATTATGTAACTGCCTGGACGTCGAAACCGTTTTACCGCTTTTTCCTGAACAGTATCATCCAGACAGGCGTGATTGTGATTGCCCAGGTATTGTTCAGCATCCTCGCGGCATATGCCTTTTCCGTTCTCCAATTCCCCGGCCGGGATTTGCTCTTCTACTTGATTCTGGCCAGCCTGATGGTGCCCTTCCAGTTGACTTTTATCCCCAATTTCTTGCTCATCAGCAACCTCGGATGGGCGAACACCTACGCTGGTTTGACGGTGCCGTTTTTAGCCAGCGCCTTTGGCGTGTTTTTACTGCGCCAATTCTTTATGACGATCCCCAAGGATTTACACGACTCTGCTAAGATTGACGGGGCCAGTAACTGGCGCTTCTTGTGGCAGATCCTCGTGCCTTTGAGCAAAGGTTCCATTAGCGCATTTGGCATCTTTTCTTTTTTGAGTGCCTGGAGTCAATATTTGTGGCCGCTCGTCATCACCAATGATGAGAGTATGCGCACCATCCAAATTGGCATCCGCTTTTTCTTGTTTGATCAAGAACGGGGCGCCGACTGGGGTGCGATTATGGCAGCGGCCGTGATCGCTTTACTGCCCACACTTTTCATTTTCCTGGTTGCCCAAAGGCAGTTGGTTAAAGGGATTGCCATGACCGGGCTGAAAGGGTAAACCAGACCCCATTGGTCCATACATGTACCTACCGTGTTGACAATCGGCCGGTTGACGGCCGTTGTTTTTGTATTCTGTCATGCTTGTTGTCCAGACTCGTGTCAACAAGCCCTTGTTACCCTTCAAGAGGAGGAAGATTATGAAGCACCCGTACAAATTGGCCAGCTTATTGTTGGTCGCCATGTTATTGTTAGTGGCCTGCGGCGGCGGAGCAGAACCAGCGCCCACAGAAGCGCCTTCTGAACCGGCAGCCCCGGCGCCAACCGAAGCGCCGGCCCCGACCGAAGCCCCAGCCGAACCGATCACCATCGAGTTCTGGCATGCCATGGGCGGCAACCTGGGTGAAGTCGTTGATGAGCTGGTGGGTCGTTTCAATGCGTCCCATAGTGATATTCAGGTGAACGCGACATTCCAGGGCAGCTACGATGACACCTACAACGCCTTGTTGGCCGCCTTTGACGCCGGCACGGAGCCTAACATCACGCAAAATTTCGACCTGGCTTCGCAGACGATGATCGATACCGGCCGCCTCATTCCCGCCTGGAAGTTGATGGAAGCGGATGGGTACGATCCCAACGTCTTTATCCCCGCTGTTCGTGATTATTACTCGGATGAGAATGGCATGGTGGCCATGGCGTTCAACAGCAGTACGCCGATTGTTTATTACAATGCTGAGATGTTTGACGCTGCTGGCCTGGATGCTCCCGATCCGGAGTGGACATTCTCTGACTTCATTGAAACCTGCGATGCCTTACAGGCTTCTGGCGTAGAGTTCTGCGTCACCTTTGGGCAGGTCGGCTGGTACTTTGAGCAGATCACGGCCAACAGCGGCGGACTGTACTTCAACAACAGCAACGGCCGTACCGGTCGCGCCACCGAAGCCGTCTTCAATCAAGGACAGGGTGTAGAGGTCTTCACTTTCCTCACCGACTTGTTCGCCAATGGGTACGCACCCAACCTCGGTAAAACATGGACGGACACCGACGCAGCCTTTATTGCCGGACAAGCCGCCATGATCTTTGATTCCACCGCCGGTGCGCGTGGGTTCCAGGATTCGGCCGATTTTGAAATCAAAACAGTCTATATCCCCCACAGCGACAGCAGCGAGCGCAATGGCGTGGTCATTGGCGGCGCAGCGCTGTGGCTCATTGACTCCGGCGACGATGCAACCAATGCGGCCGCCTGGGAGTTCATGAAGTTCATGGCCGAAGCCGACCAGCAAGTGACCTGGCATACAGGCACCGGTTACTTCCCGGTCCGCGCTGACCTGGCTGACAACCCCGACTTGAAGACATTCTGGGCTGAGAACCCCAACTTCCGTACCGCGTTGGATCAATTGGAAACCACCAAGACCACGCTGGATGATGGCTCACCCAACTACGCCGTACTCGGCGGGCGTGCTGGCCCGTTCCCGGCCATCCGCCAGTTCATCGTGGATGCTTACAGCCGCGTGTTGGATGACGGTGCGACGCCGCAAGAGGCGCTGGACGAAGCGGCCGAAAAGGCCAATCAGGAACTCACAGACTACAATGCGTTCTTTGGCGGGTAATGGTTAACAACTAGAAGCCCGGCGCTTTCACGCGCCAGGCTTCTTTGTTTCATCAATGGCTGGGATTGGGTGCAAGGTGGTTTGTAAACCCCTCTACCCAATCCCGGTTTTTCTTTATTTTGGAGGAGAGGTTGCGAAAATCGTGGTTACTACTGCTTATCTTGTTGCTCGCTGCCTGCGGTCAAGCTGTGAATGAAGAGCCTGACATGACAACCCGTGAGCCAATCGTGAATTTGATAACAGGAAGCCTTCCTGATGGATTTGATGTAGAAGGACACCGCGGCGCCCGCGGTCTGAAACCGGAGAACACCCTCCCCGCGTTTGAAACGGCATTAGACTTGGGCGTGACTACATTGGAATTGGATTTACATTTGACGGCCGATCAACAGGTTGTGATTTGGCATGATGACCAGATAGACAGCGACAAATGCCGGCTGGACCCCGACGCCGGAGTGGATGCACCCGATCCGGACAGCCTCATCAAGTGGGGGAGCGCCTTAATGATCAGCCAGTTAACCCTGGAACAACTGCGGGCTTATCGCTGTGACCGGAATCCGGACACGGACAAATTCCCGGAACAAAGCAATGCCCACACGCCGCTGGCCGGTGATGATTATCGCATTACCCCCCTGGCCGAATTGTTTGAATTTGTGGCAGCGTACAGCCAGTCTGACCTGAAAAGCGACGCCCAGAGGGCCAACGCGGCTCAGGTGCAGTTCAACATGGAAACCAAACGGAAGCCGGACAGCCCCAAGGGCATCAATGATGGTTTTGACGGTGAGAATCCGGGGTCTTTTGAGTTGGAAATTTTGCGGCTGGTGGATCAATTTGGGCTGGAAGACCGGGTGATCATTCAAAGTTTTGACCACCGCTCCTTGTGGGCAATCCGTTCTGTCAATGATACTATTCGCTTGGCGGCTCTGTCGATTGGGCGGAATGCGGATGTGACCGGGTTTGCCGAAAAAGGAGCCGACATCTGGTCGCCCAGACACACGGATTTAACCCCGGCCCTCATCAGCAAAGCGCACAAGTCGGGCCTGCTGGTGATTCCCTGGACGGTGAACGAAGAGGACAATATTCGTAACCTGATTGAGATGGGGGTGGATGGGTTGATTAGTGACCGGCCAGACATTTTACTAAACCTGGAGCCGTGACGCATGATTGCTCTCATGCGTCATTCGTTAAACGATGAGAGCCAAACAAATTCAACCGCATACACGATTCATTGTTTTGGGGATGCTGGCCATCATATTGTTGGGGGCAGCGGCCGCCTGCCGGAGGGAGCCGGAGCCGCTTGTTCCTCACATTCAAGTGGTGGCAGAGGGATTGATCAATCCGATAGGATTGGCAGCCTTGCCGGATGGGAGCCTGTTTGTTGCCGAAGAGGGAACGGGCGCGGATGACTTAAGTGCCGGGGTGAGCCTGATGACGGCCGACGGCGAGATCGGCCGCTTTATTTCCGGGCTGCCCAGCGGCCGTGACTCCGGTGACCTGTCCGGCGCGCCGTTGGTGGCTGTCTCGCCGGATGGGACAACGCTGTACGTGGGCAGCTTCGGCGCGGGACATTTGTGGGCCTGGCCGCTGACCCCAGGGGAACCCGCTGTGCTGCCTCCCGAACCGATCACGCCGGACGAGTTAGGGGTGGCGATGGAGCCTCTTAACAATGTCAAGTTGACCAACCCCTTCGACATCACCTTCGACGAGGACGGGGCGCCGGTCGTCAGCGACGCCACCGGTAACGGCGTGGCCAAAGAGACTCCAGATGGCACAACCCGTTTCATCCACCGTTTTGCCCCGTTGATCGATCCCACCAACGAAAAAGTGACCATTGACCCGGTGCCGACCGGCATTACCCGTGTGAGCGCGGAATATTATGTCACGTTATTGGGGGGCTGCCCGTACCCGCCGGGGGGCGGCGAACTGGTAGCGATTGATGAATCCCGCAACCAACGCACTGTCTTGGATGGTTTGAACATGCCAATTGATGTGGCCCTCGGCGCGGACGGAACCATCTGGGTGCTGGAATTCGCCACCTTTACGCCGGACGCCTCTTGTTTTTCGGGGATGGGTTACCAGCAGAACACGGGCCGCCTCAGCCGCATCACGGAAGCGGGGACGCTGGAGACGGTGGTCACCGGGTTGAACTTTCCCGGCGCGGTGCTGCCGATGCCGGACGGCAGCCTGTATGTGAGTGAGGTCTTTGACGGCCGTATCCTGCACATCACTTTTGGCCCGCCCGACAAAAAGGTTGAGTCGGAGGCCGCCATTCCCGAACTGGCAATTCCCACACCCACCTACCGGGAGATCGCCGATATGGACGCGGCGTTGGCGGCCGTCATTGACCAGCTCGATCTGCACCCGAATCCCGGTCTGGAATTGCGCGAAGGGGACACGCCTCTGGCGCGGCTGGGACAGGCCCTGTACTTCGACCCGATCTTGTCCGGCGACCAGAACATCGCCTGCGCCACCTGCCACCATCCGGCGCTGGCCATGGCCGACGGCCGTGTGCTGCCCATCGGCGCCGGCGGGACACAGCTAGGCCCGGCCCGCGATTTCTTGGCACAGGTGACCCTGGGGCCGGAGGCAAGCGTGCCCCGACGTCTGGCCGGCGAAACCGATCCGGCGTCCGGCATGACGATTGTCGCCAATCCGTTTCTCGGCAGTTTCATTCCCCGCAACAGCCCTACCGTGCTCAATGCCGCCCTGCTGCCGGCCCAATTCTGGGACGGCCGTGTGGAAAGTTACGCCCTGGGCCAGCCGGTCACAACTCAGGAAGAGGTGGTCAATTCGTTTGGCCTGGATGACGCTCTGGCGGCGCAAGCCCTCTTCCCCCTCACCAGCATGCATGAAATGGCCGGAGCCACGCTGGGTGAATTAGCGCCGCAGCAAATCCGGGAAGAGCTGATCGCCCGTTTGAAGGCGACCCCCGCTTACCGGGAGCAGTTTCAGGCCATTTTTGGCGAAGACGAAATCACGGCCGTGCAGATTGCAGCCGCCATTGCTGCCTTTGAGCGGCGCTTCATCTTTACCAATGCGCCCTGGGACGATTATGTGGAGGGCAGTCCCAACGCCCTGACGGAGCGGCAGAAGCGGGGGGCGCTGCTCTTCTTTGGCAAATTGAATCCAGACGTGAACTGTGCCCAATGTCACAGCGGCGACCTGTTTACTGATATGCAGTACTACAACCTGCTGGTACCGCAGTTGGGACCGGGCAAGGGGCATGGGGAAAACGGCCGTGAAGATTGGGGGCGGGGACGGGTCAGCTTTGACCGGCGCGATCAGTACGCATTCCGCACCCCCAGCCTGCGCAACGTGACCCTGACCGTGCCTTACTTCCACAGCGGGGCGTATGCCAGCCTGGAAGCGGTCATCTGGCACCACGCCAATATCTGGGAGAGCGCCGCCAACTATGATCCGTCAGCCCATCTGCCGCCTGCTTATTACAGCAGCGTACGGCCGTTCCAGCCGGAAAAACAAGGACATTCGGCCGCGCCTGCGCTGCGGAACGGCCTGCCCCTCAGCCGTCAGGATGTGGCCGACCTGACCGCCTTCCTCCGCGCCCTCACTGACCCGGCCGCGGCCGACCTGACTGAGTTCATTCCCGACGCCGTGCCCAGCGGTCTCCCCCTCGATCCCCTGCCCGAGACGGCCGTTGCCGATAACCAATTACCAATTACCAATTACCAATTACCCACTACCAATCTCCAATCTCCTGCTCCCAACCCTCAATCCTTCCCCTGGCAGTTCGTGGACGCAACCGCGGAGACAGGCCTGCAATTCCAGCACGGCGCTTTCCGTAATGACCTCTACATGGACCCGATTGCGATGATGGGCGGAGGTCTTTGCTGGATTGATTACGACAGGGACGGCTGGCTCGATCTCTATCTGGTGAACAGCTACGCTGAAGAGGAGACGGTATATTGGGAAAGCCGGGGCGGGCTGCCCCGAAATGGCCTGTTTCACAATGAAAACGGCCGTTTCCGGGATGTGAGCGCGGGCAGCGGGGCCGACCTTTCTTTGCGCGGCAACGGCTGCATCGCCGCCGATTTCAATATGGACGGCTGGACGGATTTGTACGTGACCGCCGACGGTCCCAATGCGCTGCTGTGGAATAACGGCGACGGCACATTCAGCGAAGGGGCCGCAGCGGCGGGGATTGCCGCGCCGCAATGGAACACGGCCGCGGCCATCGCCGACCTCAATGGGGATGGCTGGCCCGATTTGTTCGTGGGCAGCTACATTGACCTGAATCACCAGGTTCCCCGGCCGGTTGGCGCATTCCCCCAGGATTATTACGGTCTGCCCGACCACCTGTACCTCAGCAATGGGCCGGATGCAGACGGCCGTGTCACGTTCCGCGAAGTGAGTGAGGCGGCCGGGCTGGAACGGGAGGAAAGGGCGCTGGGCGCGATTTTCAGCGACCTGGACAACGACGGCGACCCCGACCTGTACATCGCCAATGACGGCCAGGCGAACCGGTTGTACGAATACCAGCCGTGGCCCGGCGGCGTCACGGCCGATCCGGAGGGCATCGGCTTCCGTTTTGTGGAACGCACCCAGGAGGCGGAGGTGGGCGACACTGGCAGCGGGATGGGCGTGGCCGGCGGCGATTATGACAGCGACGGCCTGTTTGACCTGTTTGTGACCAATTGGGAAGCAGAGCTAAACGCCGTCTATCGCAATCAAACGGCCGACGCAGGGTTCCTCAACTTTCGCTACAGCACCTACCGCATCGGCATGCGCGGCCTGGGCAACCATATGACCGGCTGGGGCACCGCCTGGGCCGATTTTGACCATGACACCGACCTGGATTTGTTGACGGTGAACGGCCGTGTGCCCATCAGCAACCGGGAAACAGACCCGGAACTGGTGCGGCTGTACGGCAACCGGCTGGCGGAAGGGCATCCCGGCGAGTACCGGGAATGGACGCAGTTGGTGGGGCTGCCGGCGGTGGGGCCGTTGATGGCGCGGGGCAGTGCGGTGGCGGATTTTGACAATGACGGCGACCTGGATGTGGCCATCAACCAGATTGGGGGCGCGGCCGTCCTGCTTCGCAACGAGGGCGGCAGCCAGGCGGGCCACTGGCTGGAAATCGGCTTTGACGGTTTTTATCCGGGGACGGTGGCGACGGTACGGCTGCCGGACGGAACCCGGCTGGTTCGTGAATGGCACGCGGGCAGCAGCTACCTGGCTTCCGAAGACCCGCGCCTCCATTTTGGCCTGGGGAATGCGAAGCGGGCGGCTGAGGTTGTGGTGCGCTGGCCGGACGGCCGTCAATCTCGGCTCCAGGCTGTTGAGGCCAACCAGCGGCTGACTCTGGTCCCGTAGCAGCAATGACCAATTGCCAATTAACAATTAGCAAAGACCCGTTTCCCCAAACCTGTCTTATGGCGTGGCCTTCTCCTGCAGGTAGTTCACCGCCGCCTGCAATACCTCGTCCACTTCCGTGTCCGGGTCGTCGGTGACGGGGATTTGGGGTGATACGCCCCGTCCCTCATACCACGCCCCGGAGGGGGAGAGCCAATGGGCGATGGTGAGTTGCAGCATGGTATCCTCCACCAGCGGCAGCGTCGCCTGGATGGTGCCTTTGCCATGGGTCACGCCGCCGATGAGGACGCCTCGCCCTCGTTCCGCGATACTGCTGGCGGCCGTTTCTGCTGCGGAATAGGTGCGTTCTCCCGTCAACACAATCAGGGGGGTGGACGGGGCAAGACTGTCCCCCTGGGCCATAAACCGGCGCTGTTCCCCGCCCTGTAATTCCGCCAAAAAAAGAAGGCCGTTGTCGAGAAAATAGCTCAGGATCTCTTGCGCCGCATCCATTGAGCCGCCCCCATTGCTGCGCAGGTCCCAGATGATCCCCGAGGGATTTTGCGCCAGCAGCGTTTGCAGCACCGCTTTCACCGCCCGGGGTGCGTTGCTGGTGAAGGTGTATTGGGCGAAGTAGCCGATGTTCCCTGCCAGCATTTGCGGCGCAGAGGTGACCTCGCGCACCTGGCGGATGGGGGAGAAAGTGAGCCGTTCCTCGCCGCGCTGAACGACGAATTGGGCGGGGACGCCTACCGGCCCGCGAATGAGCAGACTCGCCTCCACGGCCGTCGTATCCCCGGTGAAGGGGATGCCGTCCACGGACAGGATCACATCTCCCTCTTTTAACCCCGCCTGCTCGGCCGCCCCGCCGGGCAGCACCACGCTGACCACCCACTGCCCGTTTTCCCATTCGGGGAAGAGGCCGATGATCCCAGAACGGCCGTTGAAATCATCCACAACCCGCTGGCTCACCGCAGGGTCGAGGAAGGCGGCGTGGGGATCGCCCAGGCTGTGCACCATGCCGCGGATGGCAGCGTAGGTCATTTCCCGGTTCGTGGGCAGGTCTCCCTTATAATTGTCCCGCATCCCTTGCCGCGCCTGCTCAATCAAGGCCGCGTCCGTCGGCGGGAAGCGGCCGCGTACGGTCCAGCCGATCAAAAACCAGACGATGGACAAACCGAGCAGAAAGAGGAGTTCCGTTCCCTGTTTCCGGGTGAGTTGAATACGCATTGCGGATGATCCTTAAAAAACAACAGCGATGGCCTGCAGGCCATCGCTGTCTCTCTAAATGCTTGATTTCTTCAAATAACGATCAGTGTGTCAACCTTAGCCGTCAGCCGGCCCAACTATACCCACCGGCCCAGCTATACCCACCGGCCCAACTATACCCACCGGCCCAGCTATACCCGCCGGCCCAACTGTAGCCGCCGGCCCAACTGTAGCCGCCGGCCCAGGAGTAACCGGCTATCCAATGATTGACGCCCGCGATTAACATGGGCGCCACCAATACGATGAGCAATAAAACGATACTAATCAGGGCAAACTTTTTGAGCATCAGCCTTCTCCTTTGTGTTGCATCATACCACCAATGGATAAAACGATTATCTGCCGGGGCCGGCAGGAAATCCCGATGAAAAGGAGACCGAGGTGTCAATAGTCTATCAGAACTAATTCCCGCTGCCAACCCCTTTTTTTGATAGTACGCTGGGGCCAGAAAAAGGGGGGCTGGCCGAAAAAATTCGCGGCGAACGCTGCCAGGCGGGCCTACGTCGGCTGACAAATTGCCGGCGCAGGCGGGTTTAACAAATGTGGGTGCGGGTTTAACTGCTGCCGCTGACGCGCAACCCAAAAGTACCGGAGTCTATCCTAAGAATTCGCGATAATGACCGCAAAACCCACCTCCACAGGTTTCCTATGGCGATTTGTTTCACTTTCGAGTTGTTGATTTGTATAATGAGCCGAGGACGACGCGGGCCACTGGCCTTCCCATTCGGTTGTTGACGGAGGCGGAGTGGGAAAAAGCGGCGCGGGGGACGGACGGCCGCATTTATCCCTGGAGCAATACGTGGCGCGCTGATTTCTGTAACACGGAAGCGGCCGGCATCAAGGGCACAACGCCTGTTGACCGCCACCCTCGCGGCCGCAGCCCTTACGGTGCATACGATATGATCGGAAACGTCTGGGAGTGGACGAGCACGCTTTATAAACCGTATCTGTACCAGGCGGATGATGGCCGTGAAAATTTGCGGAAAACAGGGGCGCGCGTGTTACATGGTGGTTCGTGGCGGAGTACGCCCCGTCTTGCCCGTGCGCGGCGTTCCGCGACCTCAGCATCGTCGACTGGGACGACGACGGCGGGTTTCGTGTGGGGGTGGCGGCTCCTTTCTCTTCCCTCTGATCTCTGACGCCTCTGGCCTCTGAACCTCTGAGTCTCTGTCCTCTGGGGGGTGCCGCGCAGCGACACGACACAGGCCTTTATTCCTGTCCGTAGGGGCAGGGACAGGCGGGAGATCACCCCCGCCGTGCAGAACGACCTTCTCTCCCGCCTGCCTTGCCCTTTCAAACCGCCGTGGGTGAGACGGCGCGGAGAGAGGGTGGTCTTGCTCCAGTCCCGCGATAACGCGCCGTCCCACCCGTATCAGACCAACACCGAAGTTGATTTCTTGACTTGCAGCCAGGAACGCAATTCCTTTATAATGCAGGGGTTATTGGTTCGCCCCAATGACAGGGACGGCCGAAACCGCCCGTGCGCGGCGTACCGCAACCACAACATCAACAACAGGAACGACAACAACGGGTTTCGTGTGGGGGTGGCAGCTCATTCCTCTTCAGAGTCAGCGGCTCACCGGAATTGCTGCCCGGTTACGGCTTGGCAGCCGAGGTTCAAAGAGAAAGCGCGGCCTGTTCCTGACCGAGCCGGATGGCAACATCGGCCGGGCGAATAACAACCGCCCCGGCCCAAGGGTTTCGTCCCCGGGTCGGGGCATTTTTCCCATTTCGCATCCCCCGAAAAATCCTGGAACACCCCACCAGGTCCGTTCACGCCGGCAGCCGCCACCGCGTATCGGCGCCGGCAGCCTGGAGGCGGCGGATGGCCTCCGCCACATTGAGGCCCACGCTGTCCAGCCCGTGTGAATCATCCCCCGGGGCCAGCGGGATGCCCAGCGCCAACGCCTCTTCCAGGATTGGCGCGGAGACGAACGGCTCCCGGCTCCCTTTCCTCAAGGCGTACACATTGTAGTCGAGCATCAGCCCCAACTCCTTGATGCGCGCCAAATTGCGCCGCACCCGCGCCCAGATTTCCGGCCGCTGCAACCGGGCCGGGTAGTGGGGGTCGAATAAGCGGATGTAGTCGAAGTGGCCGACCACCTGCGGCCGCAGCACCTCCAACATTTCTGCCTGCTGGTCGAAGTAGCGGCAGTAGAGGGCCTCAATCCCCCCCACGGCCGCGGCCGCCCGCCGGTAATGCGCTTCCGACAGGTCAAAGGGGAGGTCGTTCACGTGGTGGAGAGAGCCGACCATGTAGTCGGGCTGGAACGTCTGTACCAGTTCCCGCACATGCGCTTCATAACCGGTGACCATCTCCGTCTCAAAGCCGACGAAGATGCGGAGACGGGGGGCGTACGTTTCTTGCAGGCGGCGGCAGGCAACGATATAGCGGCGGAAACGGCCGTACATGGCGGCCGCATCCAGCCCCGCCTCAATCTCCTCCGGGTAGAGAAAGCGGTCGCTGACGGGGGGAATATGTTCCGTGATGCCCACCCAGGCGAACCCCTTTTCGATGTACGCCTGCACAATTGCCTTCAGCGTGTCCCGGGCGTGGTTGCAGAACTCCCCGCTGTGGCCGCCGTGGACGGAGACGAGTTTGGGTGGGTTTGGGGGTATGTCAGATGCGCTCAAAATACCGCTTTCGCTCCCAATCGGTCACGGCGTTGTCGAAGGCGCGCTGCTCCGTGCGGAAGAAGTGGGCGTAATGGGCCGCCACCGCTTCCCCCAGGCTTTCCCGGACAAAGTCGCTGTGGGCGAACAGCTCCGTGGCTTCGCGCAAGGTGTAGGGCACGCGGGGGAGGTGCTGGGCCGCGTACACATCCCCTTCAAAAATGTCGGGCGGCTCAATCTGGTTGGCCACCCCGTCCAGGCCGGAAGCGAGCGCGGCCGTGTACGCCAGATACGGGTTGCAGTCCGCGCCAGGGATGCGGCATTCGATGCGCAGGCTCTGCCCCTTGCCCACCACGCGGAACCCGGCGGTGCGGTTGTCGAAGCTCCACGCCAGGCGTGTGGGCGCCCAGGAGCCGTCCTGGTACCGTTTGTAGGAGTTGATGGTGGGGGCATAGAAGACCATAAATTCGGGCGCGTGTTTGATCCAGCCGCCCAGGAACCAGCGGAACAGATCGGAGCCGCGCACCGGGCCGATTTGCTGCTCCCCGGCAAAGGCGTTCTCATCATCCTGCCACAGGCTCAGGTGGATGTGGCAGCTTGAGCCGGCGCGGTCGGTCGCATACTTGGCCATGAAGGTGATGCTGACGCCCAACTGCTCGGCCACTTCTTTGAGGCATTGCTTGTACACGGCGTGGCGGTCGGCCATGGTCAATACATCGGCGTAGCGGACGTTGATTTCATGCTGGCCCAGGCCCCACTCCCCTTTGGAGTTCTCCACTGGGACGC
>JBHHTQ010000006.1:0-112791 GCA_046753445.1 Anaerolineae bacterium
CAACAATCGGTCTAGAATGGTTTTTGCCGTTTTTCTACCTGAAACTCCTGGTAAGTCATTTGTTGAGAGAAGAGCCGTATCGTCCGCCGAGTGAAACTTGAAGCGATTTTGGTTTTAAATAATGTGCGGGCTAACATCGGCTGCAGCGGACAGCGGCTGCGCCGCTCGGAAACGCGGGCGCGATTTGTAAAGTGAGTAGCGGGTTGGCCGTGTTGGTTATGCCGTCACCGCCGCTGCCGCTGAGCCAAACGTTATCCGTTATTGTCGCGGATAGCAAAGATTTATACTGGCTCTTCCGATATAGGGGTGTTGAGCAACCCATAGTTAGGATGTCAGGCCTTCCAGGAGGATACGATGAAAATCAACCTCAAATTCTATCGCGGTTCTCTCCTCATCGCGGCCGCCCTTCTCGTCGCGGTCGCTGTTCTCATTGCAGTGGGCATCATCCCGCCGGTTAAGACCGACACTTTTCCCCAAGCCACACCAGAAAGGGCTGTTCCCGCCTTCTGGGTCAATGTCGTGTTCACCTTCGTGGTCGCAGTAGTTCTGGGCGTCATTGGCTTTCGCACCACGGGCCGGAGTCGTTGGTCGACAATCGTTCTCTGGTCCTTGGGTCTACTTACCCTTCTGCTTGCCTTTGCTCTTAATGATGCAGCACTTGCCTATCGGGGGCATGGTCCGGCCCTGCGCACAGCCACCATCCTCCTTCATTTCTGCTCGGTTGCCGACCTCGTTGCAGCTTTGGTGATCCTCAGCGTGGCGCTGTTCCTTCCCAAGCAAGCATGAACAGGCGGCCTAACACTCGCTGCAGCCGACGTTGCACCGTTGGGCAGCGGATCACAAGACAGAGTAGGGCAAGATGAAGAAGAACGTGACAACGTGGCGGCGGTACATATTCTCTGCTGTTTGGGTACTAACCACAGCCATTTTCGGATGGCAATTGCTGGAAAGAGAACATACCTTTGACTCACCACGTATGTGGTTTAACCTTTTGATGCTCCTTATCTGCGCCATAGCTTTGATATGGTGGTTGTCCTGCCCGTTACGCGATGGGTCATCCAACGTGGCACGCACTAAGTGGGGTCGGTTCATTCTATTTGTTGCGATTGCTGTTTATGCGCCATTTGCTCTGCGTACCGTTGTTGGACCACCGCTGCTTTTCGGCCTACCCGCGGTTGCTGTCGCCGTGTTGGCTTTTCTCAGGCCAAAGATCACCAGGCAAGAGACATTGTATGCCATGGGACTGTCACTAGTCGCGGGTGTTGCCGGGCTCGGCGCCGGGTGGGCGCCTTTTCATCCTGTTGTCTGGTCTGTCCTGCAAGTGCTGCTTGTGTCAACTAGCTTTCTGGCTGGCTGGGCCGTTCTTCGGCGTGCTGGGTTGCTGGATCAGGGCATAGGGTATAGCCGTTTTCTGCCGGAGGGAACTGCATCGGCGCTACGAGGGTTCCTACAGGGTATGCTCATAGGTCTGCCCTGGGCATTGAGCATCGTGGTGATGGGCGGAAGCGATTCCGAAACCTGGGTTCGCCGCTGGTGGCAGCCCCTGGTGGCGATCAATCCAGGTATCGCTGAAGAGGCGTGGGGTCGGATATTGCCAGTTCCACTGCTGTTCTCGCTACTGTGTCGCGTGAGCCGTCCCAGGAAGGCTTTCATCGCTGCTCTGGTCATCGTCGGCTACTGGTTTGCGTATTTGCATACACCCAGCGGTATGGGTGAGTTGTTCAGCACAATCATGATCGGTACGCTGTACGTTCTACCTGTTTCCTACATCTGTTTGCACCGTGATCTGGAGACAGCCATCGGTTTTCACTTCTGGCTAGACTTCGTGAAGTTCGCTGCTGCTTACTTGTTAAACACAGGGTTGTGGCTCACCTCGTGATGAGAGATAGCATCATTTCTGCCTGTAAAGGGTGTTGTCTGTGTACGGGCTGCCGCCCAACCACGGCTTGCACCCGACGCGGGTATCGCCGCTCGAAATCGGCGGCCACACGCGCTTCCAGGGTGTCTTGTGGCGAAGGTTCCTTCCCGCACTCGCCGCGTGGGTGAAGCCAACCGTTAGGCAGCGTTAGCTCATGCCAGACGAGATAGCTCTGTTCCGCTACTTCCTAAGCACCAAGAAGCATCGCCCAAGTGGGAGGGCTATCGTTTTCGATTCCAGTCGTCATATTCTGAATGACGCTACCTAACAACCTGCTGGAGCGGATACGACAACCAACATCAAGCAAGATAAACGGGTTATGACAAAAAGACAACTTGGTTTTTCGCTCATTTTGTTGGGTCTCGTGATCGCGGTCGCGCTCATGCTCATTGATTTACTCGGCGCGGGGCAATTTCGGGGCATCGGCCCGGTGCAAAGGCTGGGCCTGGTAGGAGCCGGCTTGATCGTGGCGGTCGGACTTTCTTTGCTCCCGCTGGGGGATCGCCCGGCATGACGGCCGCACCCGCTCCATCAGCCCCGCCCCGCCCGGCTGCGGCCTTCACCCTGTTCACCCGCGCCCTCATCGGCCTGGCGCTGCTTGCCTTCGTCAGCTACTTCATCGTCTACGCCCTGTACGCGGCGGCCTTATTCCAGTTCCCATTCGACTATGACCAGGGGGAGGGCTTCGAGCTGACAGACACGGTCTTGTTCAGCGAGGGAAAATGGCCGTACCGCGACAACGAGGCTTACCCCTTTTACTCCTCAAACTACCCGCCCCTGTTTCACCTGGCCGTGGTTCCACTCGTCTGGGCCTTTGGGCCGCAATATTGGACCGGCCGGCTCGTCTCCTATCTGGGAACGCTGGTCACGGCCGCGGCCATTGGTTGGGCTGTTCAAAGGGAGGGGAAGCGGCGCTGGCTCTCGCTGCTCACCGGGCTGTCGTTCCTGGCATCCAACTATGTATATCACGTCGGGCCGCTGTTTCGGCAGCATATGTTCATGGTCATGTTTGAGACGCTGGCCATCGTCCTGCTGGCAAACAGTGTGGCGCGGGAAGAGGCGACTGGCAGGCGAGACAATAAACGGCTGCTGCTGGTCATGACCTTGCTTTTGTGCGCCGGGTATACGAAGCAGTTGGCATATGCGACCGTTGCCGCCGCCTTCATCTTCCTCTTTCTGCGCCGGCCGAAGCGGGCCGTGCTCTGGGCGATCCCGTTCGCGGCCGTGACCGGGCTGCTCTTCCTCTGGATCAACGCTGCCACAGACGGCTTGTGGCTGCTGAACACGATTACCGCCAACCTCAACCCGTTCATTCCGGAACAGGCAGTCGGCCTCTTCAAGCAGTGGCTTCACCTCCACCTGGTGCTCACGGCCGTGGCCGCGTTGTTCGCCGTGTATCAATTGTACTTCGAACGGCTCTCGGTCTACGCCGTCTGGTTCGTGGTCGCGGCCGTCAACGGGGTCTCGGCCGGGAAATGGGGCGCGGGCGAATCCTACTTTGCCACGGCCATTGCCGCCAGCTGCATTCTGACGGGGCTGGCGTTTAACCGGATGCTGGACTGGTCCCGACGGCAAGACCAGAAACGAGGCGCGCAAAAAGGCGCGCAATCATCCGTCTGGCACACGGCCGCGCTCATCCTCATCCCCGCCCTCTTCCTGTTTCAGGCCAACCGGCTGTTTCACATGCCCACCCACACGCCGGCGCTCCAGGCCGTTGCCGAAGCCCTGGGCAAACCGACGGCCGTGCTCATTCCGCCCCAAACCTCCTGCTCCGCCCCTCGACCCGCCGAGCCGGTGCCCTATGTAGACGCAGCCGGGGTCTCGCTTCTCGGCCGCCCGCCCACTCCGGCCGACAGGCTCGCGGGAATTCAAATTGCCGATCTAATCGCCCAAGGGGAGACGGCCGCGTTCAGTGAAGACGCCGGCTTTAACCTTTATTTGGGCCGGGATGTGGTGACCAATCCGACCCAACTCCTCAACCTATACAACAACCAGGCCGTTGACCTGTCCCAAATGCTCGATATGCTGGATAATCAATTCTTCGACACCGTTGTGTTACGGGCACAGTTCTATCCGCCTGAAGTGCTGCAAATGATTGGGCAGCGGTATGAAACCACCGATCTGGTGCAGATGAATGGGTTTGTGTACTGTATAATGAGGCCACGTGAATAGTGCCCGGCAGCACCGGAGGATGTTAGCGTGACTGACGATTCCCTGGTTCAACTGGCGTGTCCCCATTGCCGTGAACCGATAATGTTTCATGAACATGGGGAGCATATTACGTGCAGCGCCTGCGGCCGCCAGTTCCCGCTGGCCGGTCATCTCTGCCCCAACTGCCAGGCGTACCATCCGCAGAAAACGGCCTTTTGCCGTGAATGCGGCGAGGCGCTGAACCGGCTGTGCCGCCACTGCTTCACCGCAAACTGGGCCGGAGGCGAGTTCTGCTCCCAATGCGGCAAAGCGTTGGACATCATTGAAGCGCTGCATTGGCACACCAATCAGGCCGCGCGTGAACGATTTCAGCAACTTATGGAGGAAGCGCCTCGTTATAAGCAAACCGAAGCAGAGGCGTCGGAAAAACGCATGGCCGACTTTTTGGCGCAGGAAGCCGCCCGGCAAAAAGAACTGTATCGGCGGCGCAAGGAACAGCAAGCGCACGACCGGCGGCTGATGATGATCGCCATCGGGATCGTGGCCCTTTTTCTGGTCGTCATCCTCATCCTATCACTCCTCAGCCTATGACCCTCCTAGCCACTCACCCCATTGAACTGCCTGCTTTTTCCGGGCCGATAGACCTGCTGTTGCACCTGATCGAGCGGCAAGAATTGGACATCACCGCCATTTCGCTGCTACAGGTGACGCAGCAATATCTGGAGCAGGTGGAAAAGCTCAAGCAGGGCCGGATCGAACATTTGATGGATTTCCTGGTGGTGGCCGCCCGGCTCGTCTTGATCAAGAGCCGTGCGCTGCTGCCGCAGACGCCTATACTGCCCACTACCGATGAAGAGGAGGAAGACCCGGCCGAGGCGCTGGTGCGCCAGTTACGCCTGTACAAGCAGTTCAAGGAGTCAGCGAACTGGCTGAAGGCCAGGGAAGCAGCCGGGCTGCGCACCTATCTGCGGGTGGCTCCCCCGCCGAAACTGGACGGCCGTCTCGATTTGAGCGGCGTGACCATTCATACGCTGGCCAAAGCGTTTCGTGAGGCATTGGCGCGCATCGAGCATGCCGAAAACAGCGTTTCCCTGGTGCGGCCGCGCCGCATCACCATTGAAGACCAGATCAAAAAGCTGCGACACCGGCTGTCGAGTGAAAAGGCGTCCCGCTTTGATGACTTGCTCTCGGAACAACCAAGTCAGTTAGAAGTCGCTGTGACCTTGCTGGCTGTTTTAGAACTCATCAAGAGGCGTGAGGTCAACGTGCGCCAGCCTGAACTGTTCGGTCCCATCGAGATCATCCCCTGTCCCGAATGAGCGGCCGCTTCGCCCAACGGAGACGGCCGTACAACCCCGCCGCTCCCCCCAAAGTATCAATCAGGACATCCGCCAGCATGGCGTGACGCCCTGGGACAAAAGATTGGTGAATTTCGTCGCTGACGGCATACGCCGCCACAATGAACAGCGCCCATAGGACCCGATGTCGGCCATACGACAAGGCCCGGTAAGCCAGCAATGCCAGCCACGCATACGCCAGGAAGTGTGCGCCCTTCTTCAGCACCACATCCATCAGGCCGAATTGCGGCAGTTCTGAGGGGGTTCGATCAGACACGGCGAAGATGATCGCCATCCACAACAAGAGCGGCAGCCAGCGTACGGCCGTTTGTCGCAGTCGGATATTCGCTACCACCATTGCTGCTCGCGGCCGAAACGAACGACGGAGAAGATGATGAGCGCGGCAACTGCCAGAGGCAGCAACAGCCGCAGGAGCGTGAACCCGCCAAAACGTAGGGTAACGATCAGAAGGAGGATGCCTAATATAACAATTGTACGCCGCGAAAGCTGGGGGGGGACGGGAATTTCAGGCTGCTTTTCCCGTTGGGCGGCGCGGCACTGTTCGCCTGACCCCACACGTACGGTATCTCCATCTAACGACCACTGGCAGCCGCACCGCTTGCATTGATAAACGCTGCGCGGCAGTTGGCCTGTTTCATAATCAGTGCGCTTGAGAATCTCTCCCCCGCAGTGATCGCAGTCGTAACCGCTGTCTTCCCAGGTTGTTTCCGTTTCAATCATCAGTTGCCTTACTTAAGCGCCCGTAAACCGCACCCACTTACTAATCCAGAACTTGACTCCGGCTGCAACCCTCCACCAGAAGATCGTAGATACTGGCGTGGCTGACGTAAACAAAGCTACCACAATCGCGGCAGGTGGCCAGATACTCCATGTCAGCCGCAGACACTTCCTCCCATTCGCCAAGCCGGTGCCCCTGAATGCTGGCGGCCGTTTCTGCCTCCCGCATGTGCCGGGCGAGGCTTTCAGCCATATCCTTCCGCTGGGAGTCGGCGTTTTTCTCGGCCGCACCAATGATCGCCCGTACGGCCGCAGCCCGCACCAGATTCTCCGGCGTTCCATCCGGCAGCCCTTCCACCTTCTCTAATAACAGGCACAGCACGAGCGCCAACTCTTCCCGTGTGGCCCGATCATACTGCATGACCAGCGATCCTTCTTCCAGCAAGCCAATGAGATAATTGACGGCCGTCTTCAGTTGTGCCAGTTCCGTCGCTGCCGGTTTCGCCATGATGCCTCCTCTTCACTTTACTGATATTGTGGCAGCCAATCGCCATGCGCCTCGATTAGCTCGTCCACCATCGCCCAAATTTGCTCCGGGTCTAACTCGGCTGCCGTGTGCGGATCGAGCATCGCCGCGTGGTAAATATGTTCCCGCTTCCCGGTCAGCGCCGCTTCCACGGCCAACGCCTGCACGTTCACATTCGTCTGGATGAGCGCGGCCAGTTGAGGGGGCAGCGCGCCGATGTGCGTCGGCTGAACGCCGTTGCCGTCTACCAGGCAAGGCACCTCCACGCAGCATCCCTGGGGCAGGTTTTCGATCAGGCCATCATTGATGACATTGCCGTAAACCGTGCGCGGCGTGCCGCTTTCCATGCTGTGAATGATGTACGCGCCGTACTCATGGCTCCGCTCTACGCTCAACGGGATGTCCATGTCTTCCAGAATAACCCGCATTTGTACCCAGGCATCCATTTGCAGCCGGCAGCGCTCCATGTACTCATCGAGCGGGATATTGAACTGCTTGATCAGGTCTGGGCGATCCCGCTTGATGTACCAGGGCACATATTCGCTGAAATGCTCGCTGGATTCGGTGACGAAATAGCCCAGGCGGCCCAAGGCGTCATACCGCACCCGATTCCATTCCGGAACACGGCCGTCTGCCGCCACCCGGCGAATGCGCGGATATAAATCTTCCACGCCCTGCGCTGTCTTGCGCTCAAAACGGAGGTAGAAGGCCAGATGGTTGATGCCGGCGCAAAGGTAATTGATCTCCTCGATAGGCACATTGATATCGCGCGCCAACTGTTCGGCCGTTCCCTGAACGCTGTGGCAAAGTCCAACCGTGCGGATGCGGCTAGCGCGGTGGATGGCCCAGCAGTTCATCCCCATCGGATTGACGTAGTTAAGCAGCATCACATCCGGGCACACTACTTCCATATCCCGGCACATCTCCAGGAGCACCGGTATGGTGCGCAGACCGCGCATGATGCCGCCGATGCCCATGGTGTCGGCGATGGTTTGCCGCAGGCCATACTTCTTGGGAATCTCAAAATCAATGACAGTGCCGGGTTCGTAACCGGCCACCTGGATCATACAGATGGCATAATCAGCCCCGTCAAGCGCCTCGCGCCGATTTAGCGTGGTTTCGATGATGGGCTTCACATCAAGTGCCTGCGCCACTTTATTGGCCACGATTTCGGACGTGCGCAGCCGCTCTGGGTCAATGTCGTGAAGGCTGATGACCGACTCGCTTAATTCGGGAAAGGTGAGGATGTCGCCGATCAACGTCTTGGCGAAAACGGTGCTACCGGCGCCAATCAATGTAATTTTAGGCATATTGGCCCGTCATCTCCTTACTGCCTGGAAACTGAGACCCGTGTATTATAACGCATGGTGGGAAAGTGTCTTGGTGATCCAAGACACCAACCGACACCAACCGCGAATGAATTCGCAGCAACAGGTGGCAAAACCCACCTTTGTAGGTTTAATCTATCAACGGGAGATCTGCGGGAGGTAGGTGCGGTGAACCTGGTTGACGATGAACAGCTTCACGGAGATTGAACGCGGGGCATTCAGCGTGCCCGGCGTGGCCGTGACGGAAAGGGTGGAAGTGTATGTACCAGTGGAAGCCCCATTGCTTGAAATGAAGACAGACGCCACGGCCGTTCCTGCCGGATTGAGTGTCCCGCTGCCGTTGAGCACAGAGAGGCTTAAGCTGCCGGGAACGGCCGTTACCGTGTAGGTAATTGGTTCGCTGCCGATGTTGCCCAGGGTAACCGGAATGGTCTGATTGAACGGCTGTTGATTGGCGGCGATCATCACCGCGATAGAATCGGGAGCGACAGTCAGTTCCCCGGCCGGGGACACAATGGATTTGGGCATATTGCGCAGCGCAGTCTCCGCCGGCCGTCCCTCAATCCCATAGAAACGCATCTGTTCACACTCCGGGTACCAGCCGACCGTATTAAAGTTCAGGTTAAAAACGAACATCGCCTCCATCCAGGGCCAGTTGGCGGCCGCATACTGGTAAGCGCCTGCGAGGTTATCCGCCTGTTTTTGCTCAGAGACGATCTGCCACTGTCGCCCCTGCCAACCAGGGTCTGACAGGCAGTGAGAGGGCGGCTGCGTGATCCAGCCGAATTCGGTGGCCCACACCGTCTTGCTGCCCAGACCGTACGTTTGCATCAATGCGTAAATTTTCTCGGCCCCGCGAAAGCAAAAGCCGTTGGTGCAGTTGTGCGCCGGATCGGCCGACCAAATATCCGGGGGGGCGTCAAAATCAGCGCTGAAACCATACGGATGGTAACCGACCCCATCGAGGCAGTTACCGCCTCCGGCAGCGAAGAACTCTTTCAAGAATTCTCGTTCGTCCTGATAAAGGCCGTTGTGCCCGGGATGGCCCTGCCAGTTGCCGCTCACCCGGCCCGTAGGCGCTAACCCGGCGGAAACGACCACGGCCGTTGGATCGATTGCCTTGATGCGGGCATAGGCGGTGCAGAGTAAGGCGGCATAGTCGGCCGCATTGGGCGGCACGTTGGTTGAACCGTACCCCCATCCATAGGTCGCGTCCAGGTTCGGCTCGTTCCCTATTTCGTATGCTTCGATAAATGCTCCCTGGCTCTGCGCCAATTGGGAAACGGAATCACCAAAAGCAGTCAGATTCCCCATATGGCTGGCGTTAGCGTCAATACGCACCAGGATATTAAGCGGCAGCCGTGTCCCAGGTCCGGCAAACACCTTCATCCAGTCAAAGCCGATAGATTGGATGAGAGTGGTGTCAGCGGCGGCCACATTAAACCCGTAACCCATGCCGGACTGGGCTGCATCCACGTGCGTGGCGGCCGTCAACCGAAACAGGAGCAGTGTAGAAATCAGCATGCTTGCTCCCAGCACGGCCGCACACCAGCCAGGCAAATGGGTTCGTTTGGGAGTTTTCATACGGGGATGATACGTGACGGCCGCCAACCGGGGCAATAAGCCAAAGGTCTCAGATGATGTACTTGATGGCTGCCAGTCAGGTCAATTGGTGCTTGACAACACGGAACCAGCCGCGAATCTGAATACCGGCCAGGACAACGGCCGTCACCAGGGGCGGGTATTTCTGGCCGTAAAACTTACGGTAAAAGATTTTCATCGCCCGCACAGATTCACGGGCGACTTTGATACGGGTGGCCTTGGGCGGCCGGGCAATATCAGCCGATTCTTTTCGCAGCCCGGAGCTGGCCCCTTTGTAGTGCAGCACTTCTACTTCGGGAAAATAAATAATCTGGTAGCCTGCCTGGTGGATGCGATAACAAAAATCAATATCCTCGCCGTAAAAAAAGTACTCCTCGTCCCAGCCACCGAGTTGCCGGAACAGCTGCGCCGGCATCATCATGAAAGAACCGGCGATAACCTCAATCGAGTGAGTCTGGCTGAAATCCCGGTACGCCTGAAAGTATGAGTTGAACAAAGGCGTGCTGGGAAAAAGCGCGCCCAATCCGGAAAAGTGGCAAAAAGCGGCCCAGGGAGTGGGAAACCCGCGATGATTGTCGGGGTCACGTTCGCCCGTAGGATAGACCAGGTGTACCGTCAGTGCGCCCACGCCGGGATGTGCCGCCAGATAAGCTAACGGCCGAACCAAGGCCTCCTGGCTCACGCGCGTATCTGAATTCAGGAACAGCAAATGCTCGCCCTGGGCCACGGCCGCGCCTTGATTATTGGCGGCGGCAAACCCCACATTGTCAGCGTTCGCGATCAAATTGACATTCGGGAACTTCTTAGCCACCATCTCCGGGCTGCCGTCGGTGGATGCGTTATCCACCACAATCAATTCGATGCCCCCCGGCGGCGTTTCGGCCGCAGCCAGGGATTGGAGACAATCGTCGAGCAGGTTGCGCGTATTATAAGAAACGATGATAACGGAAAGATCGGGCATATTGGGTTAAGCCATTCTCAATAGTTCAAATCCACAGATGTTGTCTTTGACGGCCGCAATTGTAGCATAATGGGCTTGTAGCGCGTGGTCGTCCGTTGAGGGGAGCATCTACCCGGGAACGAGAGACTCGCGGCCCCCTGTCTCCAGCCTCCAGTGCCCAATTACTAATCCCCCTCTGCAAAGGCTTCATCCTTACCGGTTGTTAGCTGGACCAGCCGCCTCACCAACTGATTCCACCATTCCTCATCCGCGCGCACACCCAGCAGGTGGGATTGGCCTGGCACATCGTTGGCGCCTAACCCCGGAGCCAGCAGAAAGGTGCAAGGATCCTCTGTCAGCAATCGGCCGATTCGCGGCTCTAGCCGTTGACGGCCGCGGAGGATCATTACCTGCGTGAGCGAGACGTCCAGGTCCTCCAGCAAATAATCGACGTTCCAGAACAAACGCTTGCCGTGACGCGGCCGCAGGTCCAGGTCGGACGCACAAAGGCCCATTTGCGGAAAGCGCGCCATCATCACCGCCCGCAGATCATGGGGCGGCCTGTCGCCGCTCCTGCTGGCATGGCGTACTAGGCGGCGCGCCAGCGCCGGAGAGCCGGGTTTGCCCAACGCAGACCCCACATAAATGCATTCCCCCTCAGGGACGTCAATGAAGGCCCCCCCGCGGAAACGGCCGAACCGAAGCCGCAACTGTCTACTGACGCGCATGCGCAAGAGATAGGTTCCTACTGTGCTGTCATCCCCCAACGTGATAAGCGGGGGAGAGGGTTGGTTCCTGTTCATAAGCATCCGAGTATAGTGAAAGCGCGCGGCTCTGCACAGTTCCGGGGCAGACGAGTCGCCGTTTTCCGCCCGGCATGCAACCTCCGGCCTCCATGGGGTATAATCCCGCACCGGAAGCGGCCGTAAAGGGGATGACAACTCCCATTTGCGAGAAGGAGTGAGAAGAGAACGCCATGACCTCACTAGAATTAACCCCACCCAGGCATAAACTCAAAACCGGCGTCAAGCTGGCCTACGGGGTCGGCGACCTTGGCCCAGCCATCGTCACGACAATTAACGGCTTCTTCCTCAATGCCTTCCTCATCGAGGTTGCCGGGCTTCGCCCCGCTCTCGCCGGACTCGTCTTCCTCATCGTCAAAATATGGGATAGCGTAAATGATCCTATTGTGGGCGCGTTGACCGACCGCACCAACACGCGCTGGGGACGGAGACGGCCGTGGCTTCTGTTTGGCGCTGTCCCCTTTGCCCTGGCCTATTTGATGCAGTGGCTCGTCCCGGATTGGGGGCCGGCGGGTAAGTTCTGGTACTACCTGATCGTCGCTATCCTGCTGGATGCGGGATTTACGGCCGTAAATGTGCCCTACGCCGCACTGACCCCCGAACTCTCCCCGGACTATGATGAACGCACCAGCCTGAACGCCTACCGATTCAGTTTCTCCATTCTCGGCGGCACATTTGCAGCCTTCTTCCACGCCGTCATCCTCACCGCTCACCCCGGCGAGGCTATCTTGCGCGGCTACTTCATCAGCGCCGCCATCTGGGCGGCCGTCATCGTCATTTCCAACGTGATCACTTTCGCTTTCACGCGCGAATCCCAGTTCACCGGGACCGCTTCCGAAAGCCCCAGCTTCATGGAGGGTCTGCGCATCGCGTTCAGCAATCGCGCCTTCCTTTACGTGACCACCATCTACCTCCTCTCCTGGCTGGCCATCCAGTTCGTACAAAACAACCTCATCCTCTACGTCAAATATTGGGCCGGGGCCGAAAACCAGTTCCAGTGGCTGCTGCTCGCCATCCAATTGGGCATTTTCTTCTTTCTGATGGTATGGACCAAAATCAGCCGGCGCATCGGCAAGCAAAGGGTCTATTATCTGGGCGCATCATTCTGGATAGCCGTCAGCATTGCCTTATTCTTTGTCCCAGCGGGTCAGATACCCCTGCTCTTTGTGCTTGGCCCGCTGGCCAGTGTGGGCGTCAGCGTATGCTACCTCGTTCCCTGGAGCCTGCTGCCGGATGTCGTGGAGTTCGACGAACTGCAAACGGGTCAGCGACGGGAAGGCATTTACTATGGCTTCTTCGTATTCTTGCAGAAGCTGGGCATGTCGCTGGGTATGGCGGCCTCCAATCTCATCCTGGATGCGGCCGGCTATGTTAAACCCGCCTTTGCCGGAGCGGCCCTGGCCCCCGCCCAGCCGGATGCAGTGTTGACTGCGCTGCGGACTTTTGTCAGCCTGGTACCCGCCGGCATATTGATGGTGAGCTTTATCTTCGTCTATAAATACCCTATCACGAGAGCGCGGTTCAGTGAGATACAAACAGAATTGACGCGCCGCAGAGAGCAAAATGACGCTTCCTGAACCGGGCCGGATTCACACCAAACTCAATCTGCTGGACCTGAGCCGGGATGATCTCGTCCGCCTGCTCGCCGAATGGGGGTTCAGCGCCTTTCATGCGGAGCGGCTTTGGCGCGCCTTGTACCGGGATCGCACGCTCGCTCTTGCGGAGATAACAAACCTCCGCGCTGACTTGCGCCGCTTGCTGGAAACCCGGGTCTCGCTTGCGCTGCCAATTGAAACGGCCGATATTAGCAGCAGCGACGGGTATACACGCAAATTCCTCTTGCGCCTGCAGGATGGCGAGACGATTGAAACGGTGCTGATGCGATTTGACGGCCGTGATGAATCAGCCGGGCGAGCCACGGCGTGTGTCAGCACGCAGGCCGGCTGCGCCATGGGCTGCGTCTTCTGCGCCACAGGGCAGATGGGGTTCACCCGCCATCTCAGCCCGGGGGAGATCGTGGCCCAGGTTTTACACGTCGGCCGTTTGCTGCAACAGCGCGGCGAGAGGCTGCGCAACGTCGTCCTCATGGGCATGGGCGAACCGCTGCACAATTACGACGCCACCATGAAGGCAGTGGATATCCTCACCGATCACAAAGGGCTGGCGCTCGCCCCCAAACATATCACGCTCAGCACGGTGGGGCTTGTCCCCGGCATCCGGCGGCTAGCGGATGAAGCACGGCCGATCCGGCTGGCGGTTAGCCTCCACGCTGCCACAGATGAGAAGCGTCAGCGCCTGATTCCCCCCGCCCGGCGTTGGCCTCTCAGCGAGCTAATGGATGCCTGCCGCTATTATGTGCAAAAGCGCGGCCGCCGCATTTTCTTTGAGTGGACGCTGATTGAAGGGGAGAACGACGCACCTGAACAGGCGCACACGTTAGGCCGGCTTCTGCGCGGGTTGGACGCCCACGTCAACTTGATTCCACTGAACCCCACGGAGGGATACCAGGGCGCGCCCAGCCGGAATGCGGCCGTGAAACAGTTCCAGGCGGTTTTGGAAACGTATGGTCTGCCCAGTACAGTTCGCCAGCGACGGGGCATTGACATCGCTGCCGGCTGCGGCCAGCTCCGCTCTACGGTCGGAGATTGAGAGATTAAGAGATTAGCGGGAAATCTCCCAATCTCAGGAAATACGAAGTCAATAACGAGCAACCCCTTAGCGGCCGCCAACCCCACCACAGAACCATTTCCCGTTCTCGTCAAAACTGGGTATACTTTTCCTGGCCAGCAAGGCTGTTCTTCAGCTTTCCTGCCGGCTGTGCATGGCATTTGAAGCAAGCAACGAACAAGCGGATTCCGTCATGACCGACTCACTCATTGGCCAGACAATCGGCAAGTACAAGATCATCAAAGCCCTCGGTCGCGGCGGTATGGCTGAAGTCTACCAGGCCTACCAGGAGAACCTGGACCGCATCGTCGCCATCAAGATCATGCACGCGTTTCTCGCCACCGAGCAGGATTTCCTCAAACGATTCCAGCGCGAAGCAAAGGCTATGGCCGCGCTGCGACACCCCAACATCGTCAGCATCCATGATTTCGATGTGTATGGGAACAATGTTTATTACCTGGTCATGGAATACGTTGGCGGGGGATCGCTCAAAGCCCGGCTTCAGGAGTTGTCAGAACGGCAGGAACGACTACCGCTGGCGCATTCGGTAAAAATCGCTCTGGAACTGACCAATGCGCTGGCATACGCACACAGCCGCGGCATGGTGCATCGGGACATCAAACCGGCCAACATCATGCTGGACGAATCGGGCCGGGCCATTTTGACGGATTTCGGCATCGTCAAGTTGATGGGCGGCCAATCCATGCAGTACACGGCAACGGGGGCGCTCATCGGCACACCCGCTTATATGTCACCGGAACAGGCGTTGGGCCAGGCCGGCGACGAGCGCTGTGATCTTTACTCGCTGGGCGTCCTCTTGTTCCAAATGACCACCGGGCAACTGCCATATGCGGCCGATACCCCCCTGGCCGTTGTCATGAAGCATGTAAATGATCCCACGCCGCTCCCCGTCTCTTTTAATCCGGAGGTACCGACCAGCCTGCAAGAGATCATCCTCAAGGCAATGGCCAAAGACCCGGATGACCGGTACCAGACGGCCGATGAGATGGCGGAGGGGCTGCGAAATGTGGACCTTACCGGCGCAGCTGTGAAGGTTGCACCCACGCCGCCGGAAACGACTGTGGCAGCGACGCCGGATGATGTCACAGCGACCCTACCGGAAAAGACGGCCGTCCTGTCTACCGCAGCCTCGACCACGGCCGTTACGGACGCCGTCACCGACACGGATGAACAGACGGCCGAAGCGATGGAACCCACCGTCGTGCAGGCGCCGCTTTCCGGCAAGAAGCGTGTGCGATGGCTTGTCGCCGGGGCTGTTTTGCTGCTGCTCATTGCCGCCGCCGGTTGGCTGGTGTTGGCCGACAGAGAACCAGAACCGGAGCCGACCGCGGCCGTTATCGCGGCGGTTCCCACGGAGACAGAACCACCCCCGCCCACGAATACGCCGACCAATGCCCCGAAAGTGACGGCAACCAAGCTGGCCGGCACTGCGCCCACAAACACGGCCGTGGCGGCAGCAGGCGTCGTTGATGTGGCAGCAAATACCTCTACGGACACACCCACCCCGACGGCGACGCCTTCCCCTACCCCCTCAAATACGCCAACGCCGGACGCGACTGCTACTTTTTTGGCTGAATGTGTCACGGCCGTTGAATTGGTGGAAGCGCACCCGTACCAGAACAACCCCTACAATTCCGCCCCGGTCAGCACATCATTCACCATGTATTGGACGCTCCGGAACAGCGGCGCCTGCCCATGGGCGGCCGATTTACTGTGGCAGTATCATGCCGGGGAGTTGTTCGGCTACGACAAAACCCCCATTCCTGTCGGCGTCCCGCTGGCGGCCGATGAGGAAGTTACGTTGACGGCCAACTTCGTCGCTCCCAACCAAGCCGGCGCTTACGAAGCCACCTGGCAATTGGTTAGCCAGGACGGGCAGCCGTTTGCCGAGCCGCTGACCTTTGAAATACGCACCTACATCCCAGCTACGGCCACGCCGCGTCCCACGAACACGCCGGAAGTAATCCCTACAGAAGAGACGGCGCTAAACTGGTATTGGGATGTCAGCGGCTGCGAGTACGTCGGCGATGAGTGGCGCTGTGCGTTGAATATTGTCCCCTATGGCGGGGGTGGCGGCCCGTATACAGTCTGGGTGTTCGACCAGGATCAACCGGCAGAATACCGGGGGCCAGGCCCCTTCACCCATTTCATCAAAGCGCGCCGCTGCGCCCCCTACATCCACAACATCAAGATTCAGGATGACGCCACCGGGAACAGCTTTAACGTAGACATCTATATAGACCCGAACAGCTATTTCACCGGTGGCTGCGTCCAACCGTAAAATCGCCAGCCCGCGCCCTCCTCCACTAACGGAGCACAACCTCAGTCCACGCCTCAATCCATGTTTCCCGGTTGGCGTCAATGTCGGCCGGGGCCACGACGGCCGGTGCTTCCGGAATCTGCGCCCATTCGACAAAAGCTCCCGGCAGTGGGGTGTCCTGGACCGCAGGGAAGACGAACATGTTCAGCGGAATGTCCGATTGGAACGTTTCACTTAACATGAAATCCACAAACGCCTGGGCCAGGTCTTGTTGGGCGCTCCCCTTGAGAATGCCAACGAACTCTATCTGGCGGAAGCATGTCCCGGGTTCCGTGATGCTGGCGCTGGGGGATGCTTCCACGGGGGGATCAGCGTAGATGAATTCAGCTGGCGGGCTGCTGGCATAGGAGACGACGAGCGGCCGTTCTCCGTCACTGGCCACAGTGAAATGCCCGTAATAAGCGTCTTCCCATCCATTCGTGATGAGCACATCATTGGCGCGGAGATCGGCCCAGAAATCGAGGTACGTATAATCTCCTTCCGTGCCGAATTCGCCAATCGTCGCCAGCAAAAAGGCCAATCCGGGGCTGGATGTGCCCGGATTTTCTGCAACCAGCAAACCCCGGTATTCCGGTGCGGTCAGATCGGCCAGCGAGCGAGGCGGCTCAAGCCCCTTCCCGGCAAACCAGGCCTTATCATAGTTCAAACAGACATCTCCATAATCCACCGGTGTGAGTCGGTGGCTGCTGTCCAGTTCCAGATCATCGGGAATGCGGGTGAGCGCGGGTGATTCGTACGGAACGAAAATATCCGCTTCTAGCGCCCGGCTCAGGAAGGTGTTGTCCACCCCAAAAAAGACGTCCGCCAATGGGTTATCCTTTGCCAGAATCGCCTGATTCAGGGCAGTACCGGCGTCTCCGGCAGGCAGAATAACCACGGCCGCGTTGTTTTCCGCTTCGAACGCAGCAATCGTCTCTTCGCTGACGGCAAAGCTGTCATGAGTCATCAAAGTCAGGGTGCGCGGCTCACCGGCCGCCGGTTCTGCTGTGCCAGCCTGCTCAGGCACGGCCGTTTCTCCGCCCGCTGAACAGGCAGCCGCCAGCAAGCTAATCATGAACGATGCCATTAACATTAACCAGAATCTTTTTCGCTTCATCATTCTCTCTCCTCGTACCAACTCAACATCGGCCGTTTCGGCTCTTGACCAGAAAAAACGGACTACCGAAGAGGGATAACGTAAGCCTGAGCTATCGCTGCCATGAGTGGGAAGTGTGAACGCAAAGAAGACGGCCGGATTGGAGAACGATCGTGGCAATGGACTCCGTCATAACATTGCTCACCCCTCGCGCCGGGCCAAACACCAACATTTCATCTTGCAGTGGCCAGCGCAAGCCGTCCGTATGCGCCACCCGTACGTCGCCGCCCAGCGGGATAAGCGATATCCGATCCCCCACACTCCCCTCAATCCACGTCCCGTCCGACACCAGCCAGGCGCGCTCATACTGATTCACCAGCACGACGCGATGGCCGTCCAGGGCAGGATGGGCCAGGAGCATGATGTTGGCCAGCAGTTGATCTAGACGCCCTCCCAACACCCCAAAAAGGAGAATATCCTCGGCCGTGTACCGGGTCACCGCATGCAGAAGCGCCAGTTCCAGGTCTGTCTCATCCTTATCCTGTGGATGCTCCAGCAATTGAACATCGGCGGAGGACAGAAATGAGCGCGCTTCCTCTGGTAACGAATCCATGTCGCCAATGACGATATCGGGCACATGATTCAGGCGCAGCAAGTGACGCGCCCCGCCATCGGCCGCAATTACCACTGTTGCCTCGCTCAGGTACGGCCGAATCCATTCCACATCCTCTACATCCCCATTGGCAAAAACCAGTACACTCATTCTCCCTTCCAAAAATAAAAAGCCACCCGCTTCGGGTGGCTTAAGAACGGTGTATACACTATCCCTTCGCCGGCATTACCCGGAGCAGGTTCGCAGGTCAGTGGCGAAACTGGCCACTCTCTCAGCCGGGCTTACCCCAGCTCCCTGTAGTCCTGTTTTTTTCACCCGCATTATAGCAAAGCGCCCCTTGGATGCAACCGGCGATTCATTCTCATACACCTATTCATTCGCCGGTCAATCCGGACTCAGTTATCATTTGCCCGGAAACATTTGATAGAAGAAGAGGGAACCCATGGCCGAGGCAAATTCAGAATCCGACTTTCTCGCCGATCTCGGGCAAGAGATAAAAGAGCTGGTAAGGACAATCAATAACGGCTGGCGCGTTCTTCAGGTATCTATCCGAAACGAACTACGAAGACTCCGCCGCGCCAGAGTGGATTACGTGGTTCTTCCCTTGGGCGGGCCGTTGCCGGAGCGTGCCGCGCCGCGCCGTGGTTTTATTGAGCGGCAGCTACGGCTTCCGGCTCCTCCATTGAGCATGGAGACAATCAACCGCCGGCTGAAGGCCATTGCGGATGCTGACAATGTAAAAGGAATTGTCGTCGTTCTTCGCGGATTCAGCGCCGGGCTGGGAACGCTGCAAAACCTGCGCCGCTCTTTTCAGCGTCTACGCGAAGCAGGCAAGGAAGTGATCGTCTTTACCCCCTTTCTTGACATGCCCCACTACTATGTCGCGTCGGCCGCTGACCGCATCATCATCCCCCCCAGCGCCCAATTCGATGTTCTGGGCCTTCGCCTCGAAGTCACCTTCCTCAAAGATGCCCTGAATCGCATCGGCGTCGAGCCGGAAGTGGTGCAGATTTCGCCTTACAAGGCGGGAGCTGACGCCTTCACCCGATCGGAGATGAGTGCGGAGCATCGAGAGCAACTGGAATGGCTGTTGGAAGAATGGTTCGATCAATTTACAACCGGCATCGCCGACGGCCGTTCCCTACCGCAAGAAGAGATTCAACGCCTGATTGATGAAGCGCCGCTGCTGGCGGACCAGGCGGTAGAAGCCGGCCTGGTGGACGCTCTGGCATACGAGGATGAGCTGGCATCCATTCTGGCCCCGGAGAAAGAGGAAGACGCCAAAGCAGAAGAAGATGTGGGCCAGGAAAAGCAGGCGAAGGCGGTTCTCATGTCCTGGCAGCGGGCACGCGGCCTGCTCATGGAGAAAACGCGCCGCCGCACACGGTTGTTTATCGGCGTTGTCAGCCTGGAAGGAGCTATTGTGATGGGGCCGAGCCGCAAAGCCCCCTTCGGCCTGCCGATTCCGTTCCTGGGTAGCCAGTCAGCAGGGGAAGCCACCCTTCTCGCACTTCTGCGGCGGGCCGAGAAAATGGATGATATGGCTGCGCTCATTTTCCACGTGGATTCCCGCGGCGGTTCCAGTCTGGCCTCAGACCTGATCGGCCGTGAGGTGCAGCGCGTCAGCCGTAAGAAACCGGTGCTGGTCTACATGGGCAACACCGCTGCATCCGGCGGCTATTATGTGGCCGCGCGCTCGCAGCACATCATGAGCCAGGAAGGTACGCTCACCGGTTCCATCGGCGTCTTCGCCATGCATTTTGCCACGCCCGGCTTGTACAAGCGTTTGAGTTTGAACCGGGTGAGCTTGAAACGAGGGGAGCGGGCCGGGTTGTACAGCGACGAAGCCCCCCTCTCGGAGGAAGAACGGCGGGTAATTTGGAACAGCGTTAAGGACACCTACCGGCAGTTCAAACAGGTGGTAGCCGACGGCCGTGAACTCCCCTTCGAGACCCTGGATCCCGTCTGCGAGGGGCGTGTGTGGACAGGTCGGCAGGCGCTGCAACGCCAATTGGTGGACAGCTTCGGCGATTTTGAAGACGCCGTGCGCCGGGCGGCCGAACTGGCCGGGCGGCCGCTGGATGACGACCATGTCATTCCGGTGGTGAATCTGTATCCCAGGGACAGCCGGCATGTGATACCGCGGCCCATGGAACAGGTGGAAGAAATCGGCCGTTTGCTGCTGGGGGAACGATTGAAAGAATGGAGCCATCAGCCCCTCATGCTCCTGCCGTTTGACATGAAGATGGGATAAGGCAGTATTTCGCTGCCTGCATCCCCGTTTGTGGCTCCCGTCATCTCTGGTATAATGCCGCGCTTCCAGAAAATCGGAAGGGAGAATGCGCCTGTTAGATGAGAGATATGGAGCGTAACCAACCAGACCCGTCGGAGCAACGCTGCCCGCACTGTGACAGCGTCGTCGCTGATGACGCCAAACTATGCCTGATGTGCGGGAAGCCGTTGACGCCGCCCGCACTCCCGGACGCATCCTCTTCCGACGATGTAGAAAAGGCCCCGCCCATACCGGAAGCGGCGCTGCCGGAACCAGAGGCCGCGCCCCCTATTTTTGAATCGAAAATGCGCGAGCGGGGATCACGGGCTGCTTTCTGGATAACGGCCGTGTTTACCGTTTTCATCGTGATCCTGGGCAGCTTAATCCTCCGTTTTCAAAGCCCGACAGTCACAGTGGCCCTGGTGCCGACCAGCACACCAGTGCCGCCGACGCCCACACTCACACCCACCTGGACCCCACTCCCAACCCAGACTCAGCCGCCGACCAGCACCCCTACTATCACGCCCACACCTGCTCCGACCGATACACCGCGGCCGCCGCGTCTGCACGCCGTCACCAGCGGCGAGACGCTCATCGGGCTTGCCCTGAGATACGGTGTGCTGGTAGACAGCATTGCTCAGGCTAATGGCTTTAACCCGGATGCGCCTATTCAGGTGGGCCAAAATCTGGTGATTCCCTGGCCTACCCCCACGCCGCCGCTGGTGCCGGTCGCTGTGGAAATCAACGGGGAAACTGTCGTCGCCGATCCGGACGGATGCGATCGGTATGAAATTCGCGGGGGAGACACGCTGTCGGCCGTCGCTTCCCGCTATGACCTGGATCAGGAACTGTTCGACTTGTTCCTGCAAGTTAACCGGCTGTCGGAGCAATCCATTTTGCAGCCTGGAGACACCGTTTGCATCCCGACAATCGTGTACGGTGGAACGTTGTTGTCAACTCCCGGCCCTACACCGACCCCGTCGCCCACGGCACCGCCGCCCGGCCCCACGTTGCTCTACCCAATTGACGGCGCGGCCATTGAGCCGCCCGACGGCATCCTCCGGCTGCAATGGGTCGCGGTGAAGGACCTGGCTCCGGAGGAATCGTACATGGTTGAACTGCGGGACCTGGATGAAGTGAACGGCCTGCCCCACCGCGGGTTCACCCGTGACACCTCATTTGCGGTGCCCGGCTCATGGCGGCCGACCGTCCCCCAGGTACATACGCTGCAATGGCGGGTCAGTATTGTGGTTGTGACTGGGCAGCGTGCAGACGGTCAGCCCATTTACCGTTATGGAGGAGAAAGCAGTGAGCCGTCCACATTCACCTGGCTGGGAGCCGTGCCCACGGCGACGCCTCTCCCCACCGCCACAGCGACAGCCACACCGAACCCATAACCTCGCCCCCGCCGGTGGCCGGTTTAGCCCGGTTCCTCCTGCAAGAAAGGATTCCAGCGCCGTTCATCGCCGATGGTTGTCGCCGGTCCATGCCCGGAGAATACATGGGTTTCATCCGGAAGCACCATCAATTTTTCCCAAATAGACTGCATTAAAACCGCATAATCCCCGCCGGGGAGATCGGTACGGCCGATGCTCTGCTGGAACAATACATCGCCATCGAAAAGGACATGTTGTTTCGATAGATGGAAGCAAACATGGCCCGGCGCATGGCCAGGGGTAAAAAGCACCTCAGCTTCCAGGCTGCCGATGTGCAGAATCTGGCCCTCGCTGAGCATTTCATCCGGCGCCGGCGGCGCCGGAATGGTCAATTGGAAGAAGGAGGCTGACATGACGGCCGTTTCCAGCATGGGAATGGCTTCCGGGTGAATGTAAATCGGTGCGCCGGTCTCTTCCCTGAGCTGGGCCAGACCCCCTACATGGTCAAAGTGACTGTGTGTGAGCAAAATGTAGCTGATTTGCCAGCCGTGCTCCTCGGCCGTTGCCGCAATCGATCGGCCGTCCCAGGCAGGATCAACTACCGCCGCAGTCATCGTTTCTTCACACGCAAAAATGTAGCAGTTCGTTTGTATAGGGCCGAGGGGAAGCTGAACAATCTTCATATGAATACCTTATTGAACGAGGGGTTCCTGCCGCCAAAACTTGAATAATGGACCGTTCAGCGGCAGCACATGCTGCGTGCGCCAGCCCAGGTAGATGATTTCGAACAACGAAGCCAGGTTCAGGGCCACGGCCGCAGTAGACAGCCCCGGCTGGCGGTTGACCAACCCGATGACGAGCACAATGGCCGTAACCACCAGATTGATGGCCATGCCGATATTAACCACCTTGGTATTGCGCCGGTTGATGAGCAAGCCCCGCAGCCAGGAGGTGATCGTTGCCAGCGCCGGGAACAAGAGGAACAGCGTGAGGCTGGACATGGCCAGATCGCCGACAAGTTTGGTCATATCCTGCACACCAAACACGTAGAGAGCAGCCGCGGGTGAAAAGACGAATCCGGCCATGGCCAAGGTGAGCACGCCGGCGAGAATGAAGCTGAAACGACGCACCGGCTGGAACGAATTCGGCCGTTCGCTCAAGGCGATCACCGCTTCCGGCAGGGCAAATGCGGCCGCCCGCGCCATCAACATGATTTGGAACAAGACGGGCCAGGCCGCCAGGGATTCTGTCGGTTGGGGAAGGCGCGCCAGGGTAGAGGTCACCAGAGGTTGGCTCAACAAGGTCAACAAGGCTGTTGCCGCCAGCGGGAGATGGAACCAGAGCAACTGGCGGTAGGTCAACGCCTCTCCGTCGGCCGCCGGCCCCTGCGGGCTGAGCGTTGTGCGCAGTAGAGGACGAACGGCGAGGGTGGCATACGCCGCTTCGGCGATCACGCCGGCCATCAAGGCGATCGCGCCGCTGATCACTCCCGGCAGCACGCTCCACAAAGCCAACCCGATCACGGTACCGCCGGAGGCAAACAGGCGCACGGCCGTTCCCCACGCCACCTTACTCGTCTGATCGAAATGAATCAGAACGCCCTGAAGAAACCGCCGCCAGGCAATCGCCGCGCTCCACAAGGTCATAATGCGCAAACCAGGACGGACCCAGACAGCAACCTCTGGCGGCGTCCCCAGCAATTGGACCACGACCACATCATACAAAGGCGTGAATGCGATCAAGACAGTGACGGCCGTCAGAAAGATGGCCCAATGCAGGGTAAACTTGCGCACCAATAAGTAGGAGGCTCGATCCCTCACCAATGCAGTGGAAGTGGCCAGTAGATTGATGATGGGACTTTCAATCGTCACGGACAGGCTGACCACAATCCCTTGCGCCGCTAGCATCACGACCTCGTTAGGCAAGCGGTTGATGGCGGCGCTGACAGTAGGGCCTTCGGTCGTCATCAACAACCAACTGGCAAACAATGGCAGCCAAAACCAGAAAATCTCGCGTTGTTTCATGCAACAGATGCTCCTGACACAGTGCCAACAGCACGCCGCGTCAGCACAGGCGGAAAGTATAGCACGAGGCGCGGCCGTTGGGGAAGATTCTCTGCATAAAAACCCATGCCCCTCTGCCTGTCTGTGCTACACTTTACACTACAAGCGTCTAATTGCATGTTGAGGTTAGGATCTGGAGAGGCTTGAGATTGGTGATTAGAGGTTATTAGTCTCCAGTTAACCAATCACTAGTCTCCAAGCAGAGAACTCGTTCTTGAACGCTCATTTAGAGGAACACGATGCGTAAAAAAGTCATCTTGATTACCGGCGCTGTAGGCGAAATAGGCCAGGCGCTCACTAGACAACTGGGACAATCCGGTGAAAATGAACTGCTGACATTAGACTTGCAGCCGATGCCGGATGAATTAGCCGCGCTGTCCACCCACATTGAAGGGGACATTCTCGACCGAACCATGCTGCGCCGCCTGGTGACGGAGTACGACGTGAATACGATGTACCACCTTGCCGCTTTGTTGTCCACACGCGGCGAGTTTGCCCCGGAACTGGCGCACCAGGTCAATGTGGAAGGCACGATGGCTTTGCTCCAACTGGCGGCCGAACAATCGCAACGCCGCGGCCGTCCCGTTCGTTTCATTTTTCCCAGCTCCGTTGCCGTCTACGGCCTGCCTGACCTGGACACCAAAATGCGGGATTTAGCGGTGCGGGAGCGGGACTGGAATCACCCGACGACGATGTATGGCTGCAACAAGCTGTACTGCGAACTACTGGGCTGCTACTACAGCGAAAACTACCAGCAGTTGGCAGCCAGCCGCCCGGTGACGCTGGACTTCCGCAGCGTTCGTTTTCCCGGCCTGATCAGCGCCTTCACCCTGCCCGCCGGGGGCACCAGCGATTACGGGCCGGAGATGCTGCACGCGGCCGCCAAAGGGGAGCCGTACGCCGCTTTTGTGCGGCCGGATACGACGATCCCGTTCATGGCCATGCCGGATGCTATCCACGCCCTGCTGCAACTGGCAAATGCACCGGCCGAGTCGCTGTCACGGCGTGTTTACAACGTAACCAGCTTCAGTCTCAGCGCGGAGGCGTTTAAGGCGCGGGTGGTGAAAGCCTTTCCCGATGCCCATATCACATTTGAACCGGATGAAAAGCGACAGGGGATCGTGGACAGTTGGCCAGCGGGTCTGGATGACCACACCGCCCGCCTCGACTGGGGATGGCAGCCGGCGTATGACATGGAACGCGCCTTTTCAGAATACCTGGTTCCCAACATCAAGCGACGTTACCAACAGGAAGCATAATTGTGCACCAACAACAAAACCTGACGCGGTTTGCCTGGTTGTCAATTGGCGTGGCCGTGTTCACCATTGCGCTAAAAGCAGGCGCTTACCTGCTCACCGGATCGGTTGGCTTGCTGTCCGATGCGCTGGAATCAGGCGTGAACTTACTGGCGGCCGTTTTTGCCCTCATCATGCTCACCATCGCCGCCATGCCCCCGGATGAAGAGCACGCTTACGGCCATACCAAAGCAGAGTATTTCTCCAGCGGGGCGGAAGGGACGCTCATTCTGGTCGCGGCCGTTACCATCATCGTTTCTGTCATCAGGCGTCTTTCCCAGCCGCAGCCATTGGAACAGTTGGGGATCGGCGTGATCATCTCAGGGGTGGCGGCCGTGAGTAATTTCGTGGTGGCCCGCATCCTGCTCCAGGCCGGCCGCCGGTACAACTCCGTCACCCTGTCCGCCGACGCCCATCACCTGATGACCGATGTCCTGACATCAGCTGGAGTATTGGTGGGGATCGGCGCCGTGGCGGTGACGGGTTGGAACATCCTCGACCCGCTGATTGCGCTCGTCGTCGCCGCGCAAATTATTTTTGCCGGCGTTCGCCTGGTACGGCAATCGGTGCGCGGGTTGATGGATACTGCTTTGCCGAAAGAGGAGCTTGAACGGGTTGAGGCAGTGCTGGAGGCGTATCATAACCGGCGGCACATTCACTACCACGCCTTGCGGAGCCGGCAGTCAGGGGCGCATCGATTTGTATCCGTGCATGTACTGGTACCCGGAACATGGACTGTTCAGGAGGGGCATGCGCTGCTCGATGACCTGGAGCGCGACATCTGCGATATCCTGCCCGACACCTCTGTTTTCACCCATTTGGAGCCGCTGGATGATGCATCATCCAACGCTGACCTTCGCCTGGGAATGATTCCTCCCCCACCCCGGTAACGGCCGTGCCGGAATCACAACTTCAACCGGCGGCGGAGCAGGTAAAGCGCCAACCCGCCCAGACCGCCGAAGATCGTGGTCACCAACCCAGCCCAACTACCCAGGCTGTGAAAAGGGACGGTTCCCGGCAAATCGAGAACAAAGTAATCATACACCACTAGCCCGCCGGCAATCCCCCACAATGGGAGGCCAATCCGGTGTTGCAGGCTGCTGTTCAGTCTCCGGTTCAACAACACAGCAAGCACGGCCGTCGCCGCCAGCCCGGTAAAAACCGCCAGCAGCATCTTGAACTCCGAGAGTTCAATGCGAACGGCCGGTTCCTCCGGCAGCAGCGGGGCAGGAACCGGCGTCTTTGTCGGCGTAGGAGAGGGGGTTTCAGTCGGTGTCGCGGAAGGGACCACAGTCGGCGTTGGCGTTGGCGTTGGGGACGGCACCGGCGTGGGATTAATAATCACTACTTGCGCTTCTTCCGCAATCGAAATATCCACCTCATGGGAAATGGCCGCATCACCCGACTGGGCTGTGATCCGAAATTGCCCCGGCCCTGTGCGCGCTTCGAGCACATAATCCAACTGTGCCACCCCATCCGTTGTCGGCACATCGAGAATGATGTTTACCACGCCCTGAATGCGGTCCTGCTGAATAAATCGGACCATGGTGCCGTCCGGAACCGGATGGCCATTCTGATCAAGGATAACCCCGGTTTGCAGACGAAGCGTATCGCCGATGGAAGTAGCCAACGGTTCTTCGCTGGGCGGGGACTGGGTTTCGCCATTGCTGGCGATGTACAGTTCAATTACCTGGTCGGGATCGGGCTGCGTCTTCTCGAACAAATCATAACTCGTCCCCTCAATATCTACCGGAGAAGCCCCTTTCAGCGGCGACTCCTGAAACAGCGCCCGCACAGATGCATCAATGAATGTATCCACCTTGCTGTAAACACCGTAGTAAGCCGTTAACTTACTGATCTCGGTTGTGTCCAGGTAGTATGGCGCGTTGTAGGCAAAGACGATGACGCGGCTGTTGCGAACGATGTCGGGGCGCAGGGCCAGGAACTCATTTAACGCCTGCGAATCAGGGTTGACATCCAACATGGCAAAGATGATCCAGGTGGCGTCCCTCAACGATTCCTGCACAAAATACCCTGGCGGGGGTGCGGGCGTGGGAACAGGCGTCGGCGTGGAGGTCGGCGTTCCCTCCACTTCCAGAAGCGGCCCCTCCAGGCCTAACGTGATGGGAACGGCCGATGTAATCTCAACAGTGGGGAGTAAAATCGGCCCCGGCCCCGCATCCAAAAAATCCTGTAAATCAACGAAAGAGAAGCTTCTGATCTGGGATGCGTTGACCTGATCACTCGCCTCCGGCCCATACAAGGCTAACATCCGATCTGCCAGAGCGTTTCGGTCAATCAGCGGCTGGCTGGGGCATGTGCTGCACTGCCGAACCTGGCGCACATCGGTAAAAATGACAATACGATCATCAGCCCCGGGGGGACTGGCCAGACGCTCGATCAATTCTGATTGGCTGGGAGCGATGAGCGTGAGCGCACCCTGGGCAATATCCACAAGCGCTGCTTCATCCTGCCCAATCTCTTCAGAGATTTTAGATTCATCTACGGTCACGTTTTGTAGGGAGAAATCCCCTTCATACAGGCGAAGCTTTAATTGCAAAATACGCAGTACCGCTTCGTCCACTCGCTGCTGAAATGAAGGATCGCTGACGTACTTCTCACGGAACCAAAGGATTGTATCTTTGATATTGGCAAGCTGTTGGTCGTAACTGGCGCGGCCGAGAGCGAAATCTGCCAGGTAGAGGAGGTCATTGCCGGCAAGAAAGGCATCCTTGGCCACCCGGCGGTGGGGGAACTCTTGTTCCGTGTCATCATAAAAACGCTCCACCGCCCGGATTCCCAGCGCATCTGACACGAGGACGCCCCCTTTCTGCCGCCAGTTAGTGAATTCCGGGAGCTGCATAAGGGAGTTGAGCGCCTGCGGGTCGAAGCTGACGGGGGCAGTGGTGGCGCGAATGTTGCCCTGAAACCCTTGATAGCGAATGTGAGTGGCGAGCAAAGCATCGGCGACGGCTTGATGGTCTTCCGCGTTGCCGGTCACAGCAAAGAAGGGAGCTAATTCGATTTGTTTTAACTGTTCCAAAGATTTGCGGACGGTGGCTACTTCTTCATCAATCGGCCGATCACTGCTACCGTTTCCGGGAAAATGCTTGGCGACCACAGCCAAGCGATCCCGGCTGCCAGCATGAACGCCGGTGGTGTATGCCTGACCCATGCGGCCCACCCAATAGGGATCGCCGCCAAAGGTGCGCGTTCCCTGATCCCCAGGGCTGAAAGGCGCAGGGTTTTCCAGCACGTCTAACGATGGGCCGAGGAGCATGTTGACGCCCAAGGCCGACAACTCGCGGCCGACGATTTCCCCGACGATTTCCGCATATTGGGGCTGCCAGGTCGCGCCAATGGCCATGCTGCTGGGTATTTCGGTCAGGCCGTTGATGATGGCGGTATGGGGGTAGCCATCCCCCTCATGGTTGATGGCGACGAGCAGCGGGACGAGCACAATATCTCCCGCCACGGCCGCTTCAATCAAGTTAGAGGTTCCGGCGGCCGCATCAGCGCTTTCCAGTTCCGACGGCTCCGGCGGCAAACCGGAAAGCGCCAGGCGTTGCAGCTGGTTAGTCAGCGCTGCCACCTGAAACGGGGCGTTGGCCGGCTCCCCATAGCCTGTGATATTGTCGTTGTCTGCCAGCAGCACCACTCCCCCCACATGGTAGTTAAGAATCAGGTCGGCGATGTCGCTTTCTTCATTGGCCGTATCCCCCTCAAATGTCACCAGAAACAACTGACCGACGCGCTCTGCCACGCTCATTGAATCGAGCAGCGTCTGCGCCTGCATCTCGGTGCGGGCATGCACGGCTGCCGGACCAAAGCCGGGAAGAAGGGTCGAAAGCAAAATAGCGACCGTAAGCCAAACTCTGACAAGAGGTGACATGAAATGCTTCAACAGTCCAGGGCACATCCTCCACCCTGGGCGCATGCAGATATTGTTTGAATACGCAGATGTACCCGCACTGGCCTGGAATAAAGATTTGGGGCAAAGCGGCGTTTTTCAAGTCACGATTCCCAGGCCGTCGTGCGACCCCGTTATTATACCGTAGATTGCCTCACAGAACACCTGTGTTACAATCCTGATTGCAGTCCAATACACCTTAGCTTTCTTTGCTAAAGTGAGTCAGATGGCGTTGGTTGTGCAAACAGTCAATTTCAACTGACTCTTTTTAGTGAGTGAGGTTCGGACCTGAGCAAGGTTCACTATGTCTGATAAATCCCGCAATTTCCTGGCCATTCTCATGCTTGCTTTATTGGCAACAAGCGCTTTTGTGGCCGGCTACTTCGCCAACGACTTTATCGAAATGGGCAGCGGGGGCGGCCGTCTGGCACAAGATCGGCAAAAATTCGGTGTGTTCTGGGAAGCATGGGGGCGGATCCAGGCCAATTTTCTGGGCGAGCTGCCGGACTCAACCCAATTGACCTACAGCGCCATTCGGGGGGTTGTGTCCGAGTTGAACGACCCGTATACGGTCTTCGTGGAACCTATCCTGCACAAACAAGACCAGGAATCACTGCGGGGAAAATTCGGTGGTATTGGGGCCACATTGTCCCGGCCCGATCCTGGAGGAGCGGTGATCTTAGACCCCATTCCCGGCAATCCGGCTGAGGTGGCGGGCATCCTGAAGGGAGACGTCCTGGTTGCAGTGGATGATGTCACCATCACGGCCGAAATGACGGTGCATGACATTGTGAATCTGATCCGGGGGGAAACGGGGACGCCCGTGACGCTAACCGTATTGCATGAAGGAAATGACCACCCCATAACGGTGACGATTGAGCGGAGCGAAATTCTGCTGCCCTCCGTCACATTCCGCATTTTGAAAGAAGACCCCAATATCGGGTACATTCAGTTGTCGCGCTTCAGTGGTGAAAGTGCAAACGAGGTGAAGAATGCCATCACCAGCTTGCAGGCCCAAGGCGCTACCCAACTGATCCTCGATATGCGTCAAAACGGGGGAGGGCTTCTGGACGCGGCCGTCAATGTGGCCGACCTCTTCCTCACCGATGGGGTCATTTTGTACCAAAAGACCAGGGGGCAGCAGGTGGAACTCACTTTCTCGGCTAGAGCAGAAACGGCCGCTCCAAATGAACCACTCGTCGTCCTGGTTGACCGCGGCACAGCCAGCGCGGCCGAAATTGTGGCCGGCGCGTTACAAGACCGGGAGCGCGCGGTGTTGATCGGCAATGACCAGACGTTCGGCAAAGGATCCGTTCAAATGGTCTTCGACCTGGAAGACGGCTCCTCTGTCCATGTGACATCGGCCCGCTGGTTCACGCCGGATAGAAGACAAATTGATCAACAGGGATTACAACCTGATATTTGGGTGACTGTTTCACAGGAGGCCATTGACAACGGTCTTGACGAGGTTTTAGAGCAAGCTGTTGCCTATTTCCAGAATGGCAGTGAGTCTACCCTTAGCCGGTAATCAGAAATAAAACTGCCACGAAGGAGCTTAACGAGTGTAATGAACGAATCGACAGAAAAGCAATCAGAGAAAAAATGGGGACTCATCATAGGCGCGGCCGTCGTCGTGGTCATTTTGTGCGCCGGAATGGGGTTGGCAGGATTTGTCATCGGCCGCACAACCGCTTCGCCTCAGACCATCACCGAGACCATTCGTGAACTGGTGGAAGTCACACGAGAAGTGCCGGTCCCAGTTGAGCCGGAAAGTGGTGACACGGCCGCTCAGGGAACCGGAAACAACAGCACGGCCGCGCCAGAGCAGCCGACGCCTCCGCCGGTGAAAGCAACTTCAACCACGAATATAAACCCTCCCTCTTTCTCCAACGCCGAAGAGATTGATCTCTCCGTTTTTTATGAAGTCTGGAACTTAATCGGCGAGGAGTTTGATGGGGACATCCCCCCAGCCGAAGATGTATTGTATTCAGCCATCAGCGGGTCATTAGAGGAACTGGATGACGATTTCACCCGCTTCATCCGGCCAGAAGTGGCTGCGCGTTTGCGCGAAGACATGGGCGGCTCAGTTTCCGGCATTGGCGCGTTTGTGCGCGAAAACGATGACGGCATGTTCGAGATCGTTTTCCCCATCGAAGGCCAGCCGGCTGACCTGGCAGGCTTGCTGCCGGGGGACATCATCATCGGCGTAAACGGCCAATCCGTCGTCGGCATCAGCTTTGATGAGGTCATCCTCATGGTGCGCGGCCCCAGCGGCACGACTGTGAACCTCACCGTATTGCGTGAAGGTGAAAAGGACCCGATCGAATTCAGCATTGTGCGCGCCCGCTTTGAAGTACCCGTCGTCGAATCGAAAATGCTCCCCGATCAAATCGCCTACATCCGCCTGTTAGAATTTAACGGCAATGCGGAGGCCAAAGTATTGGAAGCGTTGGACGAGCTGCTGGCCCAAAATCCGAAGGGGCTGATTCTGGATTTACGCAACAATCCGGGCGGTTTCCTGAATCAATCTGTGGCGGTGGCCGATGCTTTCTTGCCAGAAGGCGTCGTCTTATTTGAGCGAGACAGACAGGGCGGCAGCGAGACTTTCCGTTCTGACGATGGCGATGCAGGCGAAAAGATTCCGATGGTTGTTTTGGTGAATGAAGGCAGCGCCAGCGCTTCAGAAATCGTCGCTGGGGCCATTAAAGACCGGGGCCGGGGCATTCTCATCGGCAGTACGACGTTCGGCAAGGGGTCGGTACAATCCGTGCATCAATTGTCGGATGGGTCGGAACTGCGCGTCACCATCGCTCGCTGGTACACGCCCAATGACAACTCAATTGACAAAAACGGGATCACCCCAGATATCGAAGTTCCCACGCCAGAACAAATCGGTGGTGAAGATGACGCCCAGATTCAACGGGCTGTCGAATATCTGTTAACAGGTGAATAGGGTTTTATAGGGAAACCATGGGTAAAAACGAAGGAATCAAGGTGATCGCCAAAAATAAGCGGGCGACCTTTGATTACCTGCTCTTGGATCGTTTTGAAGCGGGACTGGTGCTTACCGGGACGGAGATTAAGTCCATCCGCGCTCATCAGGTCAGCTTACAGCGCAGCTATGTACAGCCGCGCGACGATGAGCTATGGCTGCTTGAAGCGCACATTGCTCCCTATTCACACGGCCATCGAGACAACCACGAACCCACACGGCCGCGCAAGCTGCTGCTGCATCGCCGTGAAATCAATAAAATCTTGAGTAGTCTGGCGGAGCGGGGTCTAACAGTGGTACCCACCAAACTCTACCTGAAAGACGGCCTGGCCAAAGTAGAAATCGCCCTGGCACGCGGCAAGCGTAAGTTTGACAAGCGCGCGGCCCTGGCCAAACGGGATGACCAACGACGCATTGAGCGGGCGCTGCGTGAGAAATACCGCTGACGTCCTCCGCTCCACCCGCTCATGCTGACTCCTTGAACAGCCTGAAAAGGCTTAACAAGAAGACGATGCTTAATAACAATAGTTGAACCGCCAGGGCCGAACGGTCGCTGACTGACGGCGGTTCGCTTTGTTTCTTCGGGGCGGGAAATGCTTTCGGCGCGGGGGTGGCTTCTGCGGCCGCTGAGGCCGCGCCTACCACTGTCGGCTGTTCCTGCTGTGTCAGCAAAAAAGACACCAGTGTCTCTACCTGCTCCGCGCTCAACCGGCTGGCGTAATCCCGCGGCATGATATTGGGCAGGCACGCCCCATTGGGGCACGCAGGCGCGATAAACGCATTCGGTTCCAGGATAGATTGGCGCAGATAGTCGGCGGCCGTCAATCCGGGAATCCGTTCCCCAGCAATAAGGCCAATGCCGGACAGATCCGGGCCAACCTTGTGTTCTTCCCCCAGATCACCGATGGTGTGGCATGAACCGCATCCGGCATTGAGGATAATCGTGCGGACATCCTCCCCTTCCAGGGGGCGCGGCGTCGAGGTAGGGGCTGGCGCGCTGTCCGGGGTCGGCTGCGGCGTCGGCGTCGGAGTAGCCGTCGATTGAGCCAGTTCCTCGGCCGTCGGCTGACGCAGTTCATCCCCCGGAACAGCGCGCAAGATTCCCTCACACGGATTAAACTCCGGTTCGGGGTCCGGCATACACCACCAGGGTCCCCCTTTTTTCGTTTTCAACAACGGTACATACCAGAGGACGATGTTTTCCCCTGAGACCACCTCCCCATCAAGCCATTGGCGCGGCGGCTGAAACGTGTCTCCGGGGCCGGTCACAATCGGGCCTGCCCCTTCCCCTTCCTTACCCCGCAAGACAAAGAATCGGCCTTCATCCAAGCCCAGGGGATCTGTGCGCACCATCTGCCACTGATAAAGCAACCCACGGCCGTTTTCCGGCTCATCCAGCGTCGCCAGTTTGTATCCATCGGGGAAAACATCAGCGACAAACGGATGAAATTCCGATTCGGCCGTCACTTCTTGCCACTGGTTTTCTTGCCACAACCAGGCGCTGTCCCCTTCCGGGCCATCCAGATCAATATCAATGCGCCAGAAAGGACGGTAGATGGACAGATCATCGCAGCCAGGCCCATGAGAGACAAAACGGAAATCCAGACTGCCGTCACCGTAAAATCGGATGACTTCTTCATACCGGTAACAGCAAATACAATTGGGCCAAAAAGTGAATTCGGTAAAAAGCTGCCGCACCTCGAAACTGTTGCCGAAGTCCGTGACCTGGGTGCCGCCAAACGGGGGGACAGTGGCGGCAAAGCCGATTTCGTCACGGTAGCCGCCTGGCCAGCTCGGATACCATGCCTCGATCTGGCCGATCTTGGCGCTGGAAAATATGGTCTGGCCATTGTAGGTCGCATCGCGGAAGAGAACGCCATCGTGGGCGGTCATTTCCCAGCAGACTTGCCAGCCGTACTGCTCATGGCAGCCATTGCTGAAGGCGTTGCGCTGGGGCAGCGGCGCGGCCAGACTCCGCTCCGGACGGCCGCGAGTGTAAAATGTACGGGCCACGCGCTGCTGCTCCATGTTGACGAAGACATGTATGATACGGCCGCTTCCGGTGGGATCATGAAAGGTCAAGTCAACACACCATTGTCGGCCGCAGGCGTCATCCACCAGCCAACCGGACATCGGGATCATGGCCGGATCGGCCGCGCCGATTTCGCCCAACGTTGCCTGCACAAACGGATCAGAGGCGGCGATATCCAACGCCTTATCCAGGATGAGCGGGCTGCCGCCCGGTCTTGCCTGAGCATCCTGCCAGCGGCCGACAACTTCGCCGGTATTCAGGTTGACCACCACATTGGTCGTGCCCCCATCACTGTAGTTGTAGTAAACCACATGGGCGCAATTGTATTGCCCGCAGCCTGCTTCCTGCCACGGCCGTGCTTCCCCCAGGCTTAACGGGAGCGCATTCACGAAGTCGAACCGCTTGCCAGCAAGCATACCGGCCACCCCGTCATCGGCCAGCGCCATTTCCTGTACAGCCAGAGGTTGGAGCGACACGGCCGCGACATCCCCCACTTCATACAACTGTTTGGCTTTGGCCACAGCGATCTGCACGCTGCCTCGCCGTTGGCGGCCGTACCAGAGCAAACTGGCGGCGAACAGCAGCGAATAAACGATGACCAGTCGAATGATGCCACGACGCTTGCGATGCGTGAACACATAAAACTCCTTCACATGGTTGTGTGTCGCGGAATTATACCTGGGGCGTGAGCGAAACCGAAGCCCGCTCCTTTGCTATTGTTCATTGCTCATTGTTCATTGCTAATTGCTCATTCCCCCCCTTTTGCTTTACACTACAGCTATGGAACAAATCAGCCTTCTTAAAAACAAGCGGATTGTGTTGGGGGTGACCGGATCCATCGCCTGTTACAAGGTAGTTGATCTGGCGTCGAAGTTGACCCAGGCGGGGGCGTTGGTAGATGTAATCATGACCCAATCAGCAACCCGGTTTGTCACGCCTCTTTCCTTTCGCTCGGTCACCGGACGGCCGGTTTATGCAGACATGTGGAGCCTGGAGGAACATGTCCGCCATGTGGGCCTGGGAGAGACGGCCGATCTGCTAGTCATCGCGCCGGCCACGGCCAACACCCTGGCCAAGCTGGCCCAGGGCATCGCCGACAACCTGCTGACGGTCACCGCGCTGGCGGCCCGCTGCCCCGTCCTGGCCGCTCCAGCGATGGATGGCGGCATGTATGAACATCCGGCAACGCAAGCCAACGTCTCCACGCTGCGGGAGCGCGGCATTCTCCTCGCCGGCCCTGCAGAGGGCCGCATGGCGTCCGGTCTCGTTGGCCTGGGGCGGATGTTAGAACCGGCCGATCTGCTGGCTGAGGTGCGGCTGGCGTTGGCAAAAAGCGGCCCCCTGGCCGGCCGTCATGTCGTCATCACGGCTGGGCCGACGCGTGAATCACTCGACCCGGTGCGCTTCATCAGTAATTGGTCCACAGGCAAGCAGGGTCTGGCGGTCGCCCAGGCAGCGCTGGATGCCGGGGCGCGCGTCACGCTCATCTGCGGCCCGGTAAGCGAACCAATCCCGCGGGGGGTGAAGCTGGTGCCGGTACTGTCCACGCAAGAGATGGGGGACGCGGTGCTGCCGGCGGTGAAGGAGTCCGATGCGTTGTTCATGGTGGCGGCCGTGGCTGATTTTCGGCCGGACACCAGATCGGATCAGAAAATCAAGAAAACGAAGATGGATGAGTGGGGCCAGGCAATCGGCCTGGAGGTGACGCTAGACATCCTCAGCGCAGTGAAAGTGCAGAGAGAGGAGACGGGCTGCCCCCGCGTCGTATTGGGGTTTGCCGCCGAGACCCAAAACGCGTTCGATTACGGCCGTCAAAAATTGCTGCGAAAAGGGCTGAACTTCATCGCCGTCAATGACGTGACGGCCGAGGGAGCGGGCTTCGGCACAGACACGAACAAGGTGCTGCTGCTCAGCTCGGCGGGCATCGTCGAAGTCATGCCCCTGCAAAGCAAGGCGCACATCGCCGAACGGCTCGTCCACCATGTATGCAAGGCGTTAGGCGTGCGCGTTTCGTGATTGCCTACTCCGGCAGTGTCCGTTCAGCCGACCACTCGCGGCCGATATTGAGGTTCATCTTCTCCAAATACGCTTCTTCCAGATCAATGCCGGTGTAGTTGGCTAACTTGAGCGTATAAGCCAGCAGGTCGGCCAGTTCACCCCGCAGGGCGGCTCGATGCTTTTCGATGGCCTGCTGGTGCGCTTCGGCCGCAGAGCGGCCGTCATGCTGCATCCGCTTGCCCTCCCTCCAGATTCTCACCAACTCTCGCGCCAGTTCACCCACCTCCTCCGTGAGCAAGATGTAGTTGAAGAAGAGATCGGGATCAAACCCCTTACTGGCGTCCAACTGCTGGTGGAACTGCTGGTAGCTGGCCAGCCGTCCCCGGTGTAACTGCTCGCCGGGGAGAAGCGCGGGCTGAACGGGGACCGGAGATTGTCGTGATAGGGCGGCCCGGATCAAGTTACTGACGTGATCCAGGTCTTCCTCACGAGCCAGGAAATCGAGACCGGTGGTATCAATGGAAAGCACGGCCGGGTCTTGCAAATTAGCCAGCCACGCGTCGTAGGCGGCGGCAAGCTCCTGGATATACGCCGGGTCCATGTCCCGTTCGTAGGGCCGGTCGCGTAGGGCTATCCGCCGCATGGTGACCTCCTGGCTGGCGTGAAGATACACGATCAAGTCCGGCTTGGGGATTTTCTCGCTGAGAGCAGCATGCACACGGCCGTACATGGCCAGCTCGTCATCCTTGAGGTTCAGCCAGGCGAACAGCTCATCCTTGGCAAAGGTGTAGTCAGAAATGAGCACACCGCGAGCCAGCGCTTCCGGCACAGCTTTATGTTGCTGGTGGTAGCGGCTGAGCAAGAAAAAAATCTGGGTCTGAAAGGCGTACCGCTCCCGGTCGTCATAGAATTTGGCCAGGAACGGGTTTTCCTCAAAGACCTCCAACAGGATAGCGGCGTCAAAACGGGGCTGAAGCAAACGGGCCAGTGTGGTTTTACCCACGCCAATGACGCCTTCAATGGCAATGTAATGATTGTGCTTCATAAGTTCGTGCCGTTGGGAAGCGTGTGACCTTGCGCCTACGCTGCGGCCGTCTGGCGCTGCAAATCAGCCCGGAGCAAATCAATTTGGTGGGGCTTGTCGCCGTCCATAGCCAGTTCCGCATGGGGGCAGATCAATGCTCTGACGGGCTTGCCGATGATGCGCCCGGCCGTGACCTCGATATCGGCCAGGCTGAGCTGATGCAGGAGGAATTTGAGCAGGAAGCGCAGCCCCACGATGCGGGCCAGCTGCCACGCATGTTTGCGGCCGTGTGCCAGCGCCTCCCAGAGGTCCCGGTTCACATCCACCAGGTCGGGGTCCATGATCGTCAAATCGCCGCCGGCAACGCGCGCATCCTTCAGCTTAACGAAAGTGCGGTTCGAGCCGGGAAACCGCTTCTCAAAGGTTTCCTCAGTGACGAAGGTGTAGTACAGGCCGTAATCGAACGGCTGGCAAGATTCAACGAAATTATCCACGATTTCCGATGTCAGTGTGGGGATGTCGGCCGAGCAGGTAAGGACCGTGTTGGCCCCCGGCTTCCGCTGCCGCGCCCACTCAAGACCAGCGATGGCGTTGCCGACCAGACTGTCCTGGTCGGGCAGATGGTGCACAGGCCGCTTGAACTGCATGCCCATGTCGCTACCCAGGCCCACGATCATGATGTCGTCCACATAGCGGGAACCTTGCAATGCATCCACGACGTACACCAGCATCGGACGGCCGCCCATATCAATGAGCGCTTTGGGTTTATCGCCTGTGTATGGATAAAGGGGATCGTCCGGCCCCGGTTGGCCCCCGGCGATGATGACGCAGTCCATTTCCTCCTCCTTCCAGCCCCTACCTATTGCCTTCCCGCCTACAGTTCGTGAACGGTGGGGCGCAGGTTGAGTTCATCGATCATACTGTTCAGTTCCGCATGGGTGAGAGGGCGATTCTTACCGGCAACGGCCGTCAGCGCCGCCTCCATCATGTTCGTGCCGAAAGAACGGCCGTCCAGTTGCGGCGTGGTGGTCACCACATGGGTGATCCCCCGCTCCCGGAACAATGCCATGTCCTTCTCGGTGGTCGTATTGGTGACGATGATCTTGCCGCTGAGATCATCCGGCATGTGCCGTTTGATATAATGGCAGTCCCCGGCGATGATCTCCGCCCACTCGTACCACTTGGTGAACTTGGGAATGATCTCGTCCTGCTTTTCTCCGGTAGGGTACAAAATGCTGATGGGGAGACGGCCGGCAACCGGCATCATCAGACGCGCCATCCATTGAAGCTGCTTGAGCGTGCGAATGGCGATGGGGATGTCCAGGGCGAACATCATGTCGCAGCACACCACATCGAACTGATTCTCGAAAAAGGCGAGGGTCATGCCATACCGGTCAACAGCGGCCGTGAGCATGACACGACGGCCGGCCAGCGAGGAACCCAGCACCTCTTCCAATGCGGCTACCACGTGCCGTTCCAGCGTATTCTTCAGCCCGGCCCCGTCCACGACGGGCGTCTGCTGTACATTGCGGATGAGTTTGTGGGCAGCATAGAGAGGGTAGCGCTTCTCCCCCATCTGCACCCAGAGGTCAATGCCTCCGACTCCCAATGCGTCCACCTGGCCGTCCAGTTCAGTAAAGCGGGCAGTGGCTTTCTCAATGTCCCCGTCTGTCCCTTCCCGCGCGATTACGACCGATTGCCCCAGCAGTTCTACTTCCACGCGCTTATCTCGATCAGAACTACCCAGGCTCACGCTAATTGCCTGTTTCATCGCCTTCCCTTCCTGTTTTGGTGAATTCGCAGACGGAATTGTCTGCTGACGGCATTGTACTGCTTTTCACTCCCTTCTGACAAACGGGAGATAGACACGGGGGAGAAGCAGCGTGGTTGTTACCGGCGCCCCCATCACGGCGTCGGGCGCCTCATCGCTGCGCGCCCCGTATGCCACATTTTCCACGGCCGCCGCAGTGAGGGTAACCGGCAGCTGCACCACGAGTTCAACCGTGCGGTGCTCGCCGCCGGACAACGACGGCCATTCCCAGCGGACGATGCTGCTGCTCAAGGTATAGGGGGCTGTTGCCGTGAGGAACAGGGTGTTGGCGGGGAGGGTGTCGGTGAGGAGGACGTGGTGAGTCGCGGCCGCCGCGTTCGTGTTGGTAATGGTCAACGAATAGGTCAAGACCGCTCCCGGTTGTGCAATGGCCGCCGCCGATTTTGACAGCGCCAGGTTGAAGGGGAGGATCGGGGTAGAAACGGCCGTGCCGCTCACCGGAGTCGTCACATCATCGCTGCTCACCAACGCCATACCGCTGGTCACAACGCCTGTGGCTGTGAGGGGCAGTTGGAGGGACAGCTGCAACGATTGGGACGTGTTGGCGGCCATCGTCCCCAGGTCCCAGCGTACCTTCTGGCCGTCGAACAGGTGAGGCAGGGTGGCCGTGATAAAGGTCGTGCCGGGGGGCAGTGTATCAGTCAGGACGACATGATTCGTTCCCGTGGTGACGTGGTTGTGAGTAACCGTGAACGTGTACGTGATTGTGCCGCCGGGGAGCGCAAAGGTCACCGGTGTCGTTGTCGTGATTGCGAGCGTATGCTTTGTCCCTTCATAGGCTGCTAACGCATCAATCCGGCCGTATCCGAATGTGTTGTTGGGAACGGCTGAAGGAGAATCTTCGCCGCAGCTCTGACTCGTTGTCAACTGTACGGCCGTGTTCTGGATTAAACTCTCCAGCGCATCCACCTGACCCGCCAGGCCCGGCTCAACCGAAATCATGAGCGCGGCCAGGCCGGCCACATGCGGGGCAGCCATGCTCGTCCCCGACCAGCCCCCCTGGTACAGATTGGTGGGAATGCTGGAGCGGATGCTGACGCCGGGAGCAGAAATATCAGGCTTCATCCGGTTGCTGTCGTCTATTATGACCGGCCCCCGGCTGCTAAAGTTGGCAACGGCATCGGCCGAATTGAGGGCGGCCACGCTGAACGAAGCGTCATAAATCGTGGCCGGCGTGGCCACGCTGCTGCAACCAGGCCCTTCATTACCCGCGGCATGAACCGTCAGGATGCCGGCCGCGCGCACGTTCTCAACCACCGTCAACAGCACATTGGGATCGGTGCATCCTTCGCTGGTGGGACACGCCCAGGAATTGTTGATGACGTGGGGCGCTTTGCCGGGATCACCATCCGTCAGCGGGTTCCCGCCAATGGGGTAAGGGGCGACGAACCATTCATAGCACTCAGTGTAAGTCGCGGGCGATCCCCACCCATTCTCCATGTTGCGGCAGCCAATCCAGCGCGCGCCGGGAGCCATGCCGATCTGGTTACTGCCCCCATCGTCACCCACCATCGTGCCCATCGTGTGTGTGCCGTGACTCTGGTCATCACAGGGCGCAACCGAATCATAGCCGCATGGATTGATTCCCGGCGGGCCTACATTGCCGTGAATGGCATCGTGCCAGTTGAAATTGTGGTCGGCCGAGCTGCCGTTCCAACCTCGATACTGATTGATAAGCGCCGGATGATCCCATTGGTAGCCCGTATCCTGCCCCCCGATGACCACACCCTGACCTGTGTATCCCTGTGCCCAGACGGCCGGGGCATTGACGTGGTTGATATTCCATTCCACGCCGGCGGCCGCCTGAGGGGAGGCGGATGGGTCAATGGGCTGCGGTTGGGCCAGCTGCACGGCGGGGTTGGCGTAGATGTGGGCGATGTCGGGCCGCCGGGCCAACGCCTGCACAGTGGCCGCGTCCGCGCGCACCCAGATCATGTTGGCAATCCAAAAGGGACGGTAGGCCGCGCTGCGCGATTTTAAGGCGGCGATCACTGCCGGCTGCGTCCGCCGGGCCACGGCCGTCAACTGCTCATACACAAACCGCCCCTTTTCCTGCTTGGTGGGCAAGGCGGCCGCGCCGCTCAAATCAGCCTGTTCCTGCAGGTACACGAGAAATTCCGTCTCCCCGCCGGCGGCCGTGGTCAGAACCCAGGGATCCACCTTGAGCGCCCAGACTGATCGGCTCGTCAGGGCCAGGACGCCGGCCAGCAGCGTCAAGGCAGTGATCACACTTAACAATGGCGTCGCTTTACGCATCAATTACATTCCCCAGTCTCGCAAGTAGCGGAAGTCGTGTCCCACGCTGCGCTCAGTGATTTTTGGAATGACGGGCATGGTGCGCTTGTACTGTGCCCTGCGCACCATGCTTATAACCTTATCCACAAACGCCGGGTCAAACCCCTCGCTGATCAGCTCGCGGCGGGAAAAACGATCATCTACCAGAAGGCGCAGGAGTTGATCAACCGACTCATACGTAAAGCCAAAATCTCCTTCATCCGTCTGGCCGGGGATGAGATCCGCCGAGGGCGCTTTTCGCAAGATCGGCTCCGGCACGCCCATTCCCCGCGCCAACTGCCTCACCTGAGTCTTGTACAAATCGCCGATGGGATTCACGGCCGAGGCCAGATCGCCAAAGATGGTACCGTATCCCAGCAGCAGTTCCGTCTTGTTGCTCGTGCCCACGACCAGCCCGTTCCAGGCGGCCGAGCGGTCGTAAATAATCGTCATACGGATGCGGGCCATCACGTTTCCTTTACGCAAAGGGGTGATGCCGGGCGTGGCAGCAAAGAGCGGTTCCACCATGCTGGTGATCTCTACCATTTCGCTGGCCACGCCCAGGGAATTGATGACCAGGTCTGCATGGCGGAGGCTTTCGGGGGATGAGGTGCGGTACGGAAGCTTCAACGCCAGCACGTTCTCCGGCCCCAGTGCGGCCGCTGCCAGGAAACAGGCGAGGGCGGAGTCAATGCCGCCGGACACCCCCAACACAGCCTTGTGAAAGCCTGCTTTGGTGATCTCGTGGTGCAAGAAGCGGGTCAGCACCAGTTGGGTCACTTCGATGTCAATCTTAAGCTCGTGGCTAAAGTCTCGTGGGGGCATGGCAGCTGTGTAATCTGATCGGTCCGGCCTGTTGACGTGAAACGGGTTTGCCTAGGCTCCGCAGTCTCACGCCCCATTGTAACGGCCGAAGATTGGGCTGGCAACACGGCCGTCAATTCGGGGTGCGGTCAGTTCTATGATGACCCCAAAAACTGGACAAAAAATGGCGGTTCTTTATGAACGCCTTCTTCGTCAACCAGGCGCTTGAGCAACCGGCTTTCAAATCAGATCGGCCTTACCTTTCTGCTGATCGCAAACCGGAGCCGCATCTCTGGGTGAAGCGGCTCCGGTTTGCTGTTTTCTCCTGCTGCCAGGCGCAACTACTCCTCAGCCGCGGCCGCGCTGCGCAAATAGCTGATAGACAGGCCGAAGATCAACGTCACAATGACGGCCGATACCACACAATACCGACAAATCGCGTGAATCACAAACAATTCCAGTCCGGTCAGCCCCAACGAGAAGAGAAACGCCAGCCCTGACAGACCCACCAGCAATTCCGGCAAGTATACTTCGACTGTTTCGCTCCAATCTTGAAGCCAGGTCGTCAAAAAAATAGCCACATACCCGACGAGGCCGATGAGGGCTATGGGGATAGGACCAATGGCCGAGTACGGAGCATCCGGCCCGCTCACCCGCCCGCAGTTATCCCAGCCGGACGCCCCGCACGCCGCCACAATGGAACCCTTGTGAAAAAGCCACAGGTAGTAGGCGACAAACATGCCGGCCACCGCCAGCAGTTGAATCAACAGCACTTGCCATTTCCGGGTCTGCATATTCACCTCAGGAGCCTAACAGAGCTTCGATTTGCTGCTGGAACACGGAGAAAGGCTGTGCCCCTTCCAGTTTACGGCCGTTGATGAAGAAGGTAGGCGTCGCGTTCACCCCAACCGTCCGCGAAGCATCAATATTGGCGCGAACAACGTCAATGTACCGGCTCTGGTTCACACAATCCGTGAAGCTGTTCACATCCATGCCCAACCCTTCCGCAATTCGCTGGAAGCCGCTTAGAGAACGGGTATCCGGCGTTTCAAACTGGGCAAACATCTGCTCCATAAATCCGAAGAACTCCCCCTGTTCGGCCGCGCACAATGCTGCATTGGCGGAAGGCGCAGTTGCCGCGCCCAGGGCAAACGGCATGACGATCCAATGCACCTGTCCAGTTTCCACATAATTGGCTTCCAACAGCGGCGACGTCTGCACATTAAAATCGCGGCAATGGGGACAGCCAAAATCAGACACCTCCACAATCGTCACGGGCGCATCGGCCGGCCCTTTATCCACACAATGACCTTCATTTTGGGCGCAATATTCCGCCAATGATTGCACCGCAGCCCCTTCCGGCGCCTGTAATGAGTAGAACAACAAAGCAAACAATCCGGCGACGCCCACAATGATAACGCCGCCAATCACCCACCAGTTAGTCTTTTTGCTCTCTCGTCTGACCGGTTTTCTTCTTCTTGCGACTTTTTTTGCCATCTTTCCAATTCCTATTGATTGATTTTTTGTCGTGTAATTACTCAGGCATACCCGATCAAGTTTAGTCTTGGGCGAAAAATTGCGCAAATTCCCCCTCCCCCGGTTCTAACCCCGACGAAAGTCACCCCACTTCTATGACATTCGCCACCCTCAAGGTGCGCCACTTTCAGTTAAACTGTTCGTATTGCAGTGAACATTTCTCGAACAACCTCTTGGCACGGAACACGGAACTAAGGATGTTACTCGTCAACGACCTAATGACCGCGGTACCCGACACCGTCACGCCGGACGCCTCGCTCCGCAGCGTGATCGGCATCATGAAAAGCGGCAGCTACCGGCAGATTCCTGTGCTGGATGAGGGGAAGCTGGTGGGCATAATCACCGATCGGGATGTGCGCCTGGCGATGCAATCCCCCTTTACGGAACAGGGTCATTCACCAGAAGAGCAGCCATTGAGCAATGTCACCGCCCGATCTTGCATGACTCCCCATCCGATTACCGTATCGCCTGATACCCCCGCCTACAAAGCGGCCGAAATGCTCAGCATGTACAAGATCGGCGCCCTGCCGGTGGTTGAGAACGACACCCTGGTCGGCATTATCACCGTCACCGATTTCCTCGATTACTTTTCCCAACGACAATCTGAGCCTTTATTGGAAAGGAAATAACCGGCCGTTCCCGGCTGCCAGGCTCATTCGGGCATGGGGAGAGTCAGGACAATTTTAGTGCCCTGACCGGACGCCGAGTTGAGCGAAAAAGAGCCGTGCAATTCTTCGGCGCGGGCGCGCATATTAGACAGGCCGTGCCCTACTGTTTGCACCTGAGCTTCCATATCAAAACCGCGGCCGTCATCCTCGATCATCAATTTTACAGAACCCCGATCCCGGTACGCCTCAATCATCACCCGGCTGGCGCGTGCGTGGCGGGCGATATTGGCCAGGGCTTCCTGCGTGGTCAGGAACACCGCGCGGGCCACGGGCGTAGGCAAGGCGGTCACGTCTTCCGGCGTCACCTTTAATGTGACGGGAATCATGGTGTTGGCCTGAAATTCGCGCACCAGACGAGCCATCCCCTGATCCAGGTCCCCGCTGAAGCGGCGCGGCCGCAAATCGAGAATAAAGTTACGGATGTCGCGTATCGTCTCATTCAACCCTTCAATCGCATGGCCCAGAAGCTGGTCAATCTCCGAATCTTCCTCCGGCAAAGCAAGCCGTACCGATTCCAGTGTCAGGCCCACGGCGTAGATGGATTGGATGACGCCGTCATGCAAATCCATGCCGATGCGCGCTCGCTCAGCCACAATTGCCAGACGGCCGACCTGCTCGTAGAGCCGTGAGTTCTGGATGACGATGGCCGCGTGAGCCGCCAGCATTTCCAGCAGTTCCTGGTCCGTGGCGGTGAATTCAAGCCCATCCCGTTTGTTCGTCAGGTATAAATTGCCCAGCGTCTCCCCGCCAGCCACCACCGGAATCCCAACAAAACTGTGCATGTCAGGATGGTTGGGAGGGAAACCCACAGATCGGGGATCCTCCTCGATGTTGGCAATGCGAATCGGCCGTCTTTCGCGGATGATGGCTCCCAACAACCCCTGGCCCTGCGGCAGCCGGGGGATCCGGGCCGCATCCTCCCGGTTTATCCCGCTGTACACAAAGCTTTCCAACGTCCCTTCGCGGCTGGGCACCCCCAGCGCCGCATACTCAGCGCCGACCAATTCCCGCGCTGAGTTCACGATTTGTTGCAGCACTTTATCCAGCACCAACTCGCCGGCAATGGCCATAGACGCATTATTGAGCGCCGCTAGTTGCCGGGTGCGTGCCTCCAACTCCTTGCTGCGGCGCACATGACTTTTCACCAGGCGTAATTTTTTCACAGCCAACGCCGCCTGAGCTGCCAATAATTTCGCTGCTTTGACATCGAACGGGGTGAATAAATCAGCGGCCGCTTTATCCAGTAAACAAAGCTGGCCCAGGCAATCCGTTCCAACCAGCAGCGGCACACTCAGTAAGCTCGCCCCGCCCGTCAGCGGGCGGAGAAGGCGATCGACCGGCAACGAGGAAGGGCCGCCAGGCACATGCACCACCTGCGGCTGATCCGCCAGCACCGACAGGATTTCCCGGCAGCGCCCTTCGGTACCCCCCCCTTGCGCTTCAGGCTCTGCCCGGCTAATGACCAGGGTGTCGGCCGCTAACTGCGTTCCAACAACCCGCATGGCCACACAACGCGCCCCGGACACCCGGCACGCCAGATCAGCCACGTCTTGCAGGACGTGTGCCAGCGCTTCTTCTCTGGCTATTTTGATGGTGATCTGGTGCAGTGAATCAAGCAGGAGGTCTGTTGGGAGAGCGTCAGAGGGCATGGCGCTTAGAGGTAATCTTTCAAATGGTGCTGGATGGCATAGGCTGCCGCTTCAGCCCGATTGGACACGCCCAGCTTGGAAAGTATGCTGCTGACGTAGTTGCGCACAGTCCCCTCACTGAGGAAGAGGGAGCCGGCGATTTCACGATTGGTATGCCCTTCCGCAATAAGCGACAACACCTGCATTTCCTGGGCCGTGAGTTCGCCAAATGCGGCCGCTTCTTCCTTCTGGATGGAGTGGCGGATTTCAGAGAAGACGCGCTGGGTCAATGAGGGATCCAACATCGCGTCGCCGCGGGCGGCCGCTTCAATGGCGCGAATGAGATCGTTCCCGCCCACTTGCTTCAACACATAACCGGTCGCGCCCGCCCGGATAGCCGCAAACAACATCTCATCCTCAGCGTAAGAAGTCAACATGATGACCTTGGTCTCCGGCAGTTGAGAAACAATTTGCTGGCACGCCTCAATCCCGCTCCCGCCGGCCAGTCGAATGTCCATCAAGACAATGTCGGGATGATGCGCGAGCGCCTTTTCCACGGATTCCGCTTCAGAAGCCGCCTCCGCGACCACCTCAAATCCGGCCCGGCGCTCGAGCAGGCTCCTCAAACCAAGACGGACCACCTCATGATCATCTACCAAAAGAATACGCAATGGCGACATGGAGTAAGTATAGCTTTATCCGCCGGTTCAAACCAACCAACAACTGGGGCCGGGCAGCGTTTACCCAGCTTCTTTGCGCTGGCGCAAAGACTGATTGGGTGACTTTGTGGAAACTACTTAAGAGAGGAAAGTATGCCCAGCCCAAAACTCACGGCCGATCTCACCGTCGAGCAGCTCTTCAAACTATGGCCCAGCACAATCGTCGTTTTTCGCGAGCTGGCCTTTGCCTGTCTTGGGTGTGACTTCTCTCCATTTTGCAATCTGGCCGATGTGGCCGAGGAATTTGACATTGCCCTCGATGAGCTGCTGGCTATCCTTGAGAAAAACATTGCCGACAATACCACAACGTGACACGCTATGAACGATCCCTTTAGTTTACACCCCAACCTCACTGCCCTGCTCCCCGTGATCCCGCCGGACAGCATTGTCAGCCGCACGGTGCTGGACAACGGCGGCCTCAAAGTGGTATTGTTTGGTTTCGCCGCCGGGCAGGAATTATCCGAACACACGGCCGCTTATCCGGCCATCTTGCATTTCCTCTCAGGCAAGGCGACCTTGACGCTGGGAGAAACGATCACGGCCGCGACCGCCGGGACATGGGTGCACATGCCGGCGCGCCTGCCTCACAGCATCTCGGCCGAATCCGAGTTGAAGATGCTGCTGTTACTGCTGAAGAACAGCGCCTGACCGGCGTTGACATTGAATCCTCTCTAACATACAGATTCCGGGACAAGACTTCGCCCTGTCCCGGATCGAATACCACAACCGCTTATGACACGTTCCCAACGCCTTCTCATGCCGCTTCCCTTCCTCGCCTTGCTGGCCGCCTTGTGGGCGGGTCTGCTGCGCCTCGGTTGGGCGCTCCCATCACCAGTGGCTACCTTGCCGGCCGCTCATGGACCATTGATGATCGCCGGTTTTCTCGGCTCACTCATCAGCCTTGAACGGGCAGTCGCACTCACGACCGTCTTCAAAACGCGCCGGGTTTTCCTTGTCCCCGCACTCAGCGGGCTGGGCGCGTTGGCGCTGATCCTGGGAGCGACCCAAAATGGGGCCATCTTGATCTGGCTGGCGAGCGCCGGGTTAACGATACTGTTCGCTGCCCTGCTGCGCCGGCACCGCGTCCTGTTTACGTGGATGCTCCTGGCTGGCGCAGCAGCCTGGTTCGTCGGCAATGGGCTGTGGGCGCTGGGACGGCCGATTCACCTGGCCGTGTGGTGGTGGGCCGGGTTCCTGGTTCTCACCATTGCCGGAGAGCGGCTGGAGTTAAGCCGTATCACCCGCCTAACCCCGAACCAGCAAAAGGCATTCGCCGTTTCCGCAGCAATCCTCGCTGCCGGGCTGTTCCTCACATTTGTACGCTATGATGCCGGCGTGCGCCTGGTCGGTCTGGGCGAGTTGCTGCTGGCCGCCTGGCTCCTCCGCTACGACATCGCCAGACGCACCATCCGGCAAACAGGCCTCCCCCGCTTCACGGCCGCATGCCTGCTTTCCGGCTACGTCTGGCTGGCAGCGGGCGGGGTGTTCAGCATCGTTTTCGGCGGCGTTTCCGCCGGGCCGCTCTACGGTGCCATGCTCCACGCTGTTTTTCTCGGCTTCGGCTTCGCCATGATCTTCGGCCATGCACCCATCATCTTCCCCGCGGTCATGCAAATCTCCCTCCCCTTCCGCCCCCGGTTTTACATCCACCTTGGCCTGCTCCACATCACCCTGCTGCTGCGCGTCGTCGGTGATTTGGCCCCATCGCCGCCTGCCCGCCAATGGGGCGGCCTGCTCAATGTCATTGTGTTATTATTCTTCCTCATCAACACCGCCACGGCCGTCCAGAGAAAAGACAGCATTAGCCCATAAAACCCGATAAGTTCAATCCGGCACATCATCATCCCCAGTGCACATCAACTATGCCCAAATTAACTCGATGGTACATCAAAAGCGCGATGCTCTACTTCGTGGCAGCGATGGTGTTGGGTATCTTACTGGCTATGCGCAATATTGTGCGCCTGCCCGGCTTCATCGCCTTCATGACCCCCGCCTTCTTCCACATGCTCATGGTCGGCTGGGTGACGCAAATGATTTTCGGCGTGGCGTACTGGATGTTCCCCACCGTTTCGCGCGAACGGCCGCGCGGCAGCGCCGCCCTGGGCTGGACCGCCTATACCCTATTGAACGGGGGCCTTCTCCTGCGTGTCCTTGGTGAGCCGCTGGTTGGGGTACGGCCGCATGCGGGGTGGGGCTGGATATTGGCCGCATCCGCCCTGCTGCAATGGCTGGCCGGCCTGGGATTTGTAATCAATACCTGGCCCCGCGTGCGGGGAAAATGGCGTAGATTGTAGCCCATGGGCCGGGACTCGTAATCCGAGGGCCGCGCCCGTGACCTGTAACCCGTGATCCGTAAGCCCCGGCCTATGTTCTGCACAGGGGAACGTGTTCATTGGCAATTTGATAAATAGCCAATAAACTTTAGCTGCTAATTGACGGTAAAATGACTATGCGAACTGCGTTCATTCTCTGCGGCGCATTGGCCCGCGAAGTCCTGGATATTGTTGAACGTCATAGCTGGGATGTTGATTGTTACGGCATCCCAGCATCTGTGCATATGCAGCCGGACCGCATTGCGCCGGACGTCGAGCGTAAATTCCAGGAATTGCGCGAACAGTACGAACGCGTGCTGATTTTATTTGGCGATTGCGGCTCGTATGGAGCCGTAGACGAAATGATCGCGCGGTATGGGCTGGAACGCGTTGACGGCCCCCACTGTTATGAAATGTACGGCGGGGAACTCTTCACCCAACTGCTGGACGAGGAACCGGGTACCTTTTTCCTCACCGACTTTCTGGTTCGTGGCTTCCGCGGCACGATCCTCAAGGGATTAGGGCTGGACCGGTTCCCTCAATTGCGCGACGAATATTTCCGCAATTACAAACGCATCGTTTACCTGGCCCAGTCAGACGATCCGGAATTAGCGGAAAAGGCAAAGGAAGCGGCCGATCATCTCAGGCTGCCTTTGGAAATCCGATTTACCGGCTACGGGCTGCTGGAGGAGCGGCTGGTCGCTATGATGGAAAATCATAGCTCGCACGCAGGTCGGGGCGTTTAAGGATTCTGCTGTTTAAGGATTCTGCCATTTAAGGATTCTGCCGATGAATTTCCACCTATCCGCGGAGCAGGAAGCTTTGGTTTCCCAGGCGCGCGCATTTGCTGAAGAAAAACTTGCGCCCGTGGCCGCCCATTGGGACATCAAGGAACATGTTCCACGCGAACACGTGCAGATGCTGGCTGATCGCGGTTATTTTGGTATGACCTTCCCTCCTGAGTTTGGAGGCAAGGGAGCATCAGCCCTCGACGCGATCCTGGTCATTGAACAGATAGCCCACCATTGCGCCATCAGCGCCCGCCTGATCGTGGATCATAATTTCGGCGCGGTTGGGACCATCTTGAACTTTGGCACAGATGAACAACGCGCCCGCGTCTTACCAGCCATAGCCCGCGGAGAAAAACTGATCAGCATCGGCATGACCGAACCGGCGACAGGCTCTGCCTTGAGCGACCTGACAACAAGCGCCGAGGAAGCGGGGGAGTGGGTTATCTTGAACGGCCGCAAACGGTGGATCACCGGCGCCGGCGAGCGTGAGTATACGCTGGTGTACGCCCGCTTCGGTGACGTGCCTGGCCCGGCCGGGATTGGTGCGCTACTCGTCGAGCAGGGGACGGAGGGATTCCGATCCGGCTCCCGTATTCCCACGCTGGGGGTACGCGGTGTGCGCGAAGGGGAGCTGATTTTTGACCGGGCGCGGGTGCCGCGATCTAACCTGGTCGTGCCTCCCGGCTCCGGTTTCGGCAAGTTGATGTCCGCCTACAACGGGCAGCGAGTAGGCGCATCGGCCGTAGCGCTGGGCATTGCGCAGGGGGCGCTCGATTATGCGGTGGCCTACGCTGACCAACGGCAGCAGTTCGGCAGACGGGTCACTGATTTCCAGGCCATCCAGTTCAAAGTCGCCGACCTGACCCTGGAATTAGAAGCGGCACGGCTTTTGGTTTACCGCGCGGCCGCCAACGCTGTCAACACCATCACCGGCCGTTTCGAAACAAGCCTGGCCAAGGCGTTTTCTTCAGAGATGGCGATCCACGTAACCAGCGGGGCCATGCAGTTGATGGGCGGAAACGGTTACAGCCGGGAGCACCCAGTAGAGCGCATGTTCCGCGATGCACGCATGTTCACATTTGGCGGGGGGTCGACAGAAATGCAGCGGTTGGGCATCGCCTCTCGCGTTTTGGGACGGCCGCTTCCCCAACATCCGGAGAAAAAGAAATCACGCGCGAAAGAGAATTCTCGCAGGTAAGAACAACCGACGAAAGCATTCGCCTCCGCCTGTCGCTGGTCATTAATTCGCCGCAAAATGAATGTTAATCCCCAGACTGCACCGCCGGAGTCGTGGCTTGCCGTAGTTCACGCGGTTTCGCCGCTACCAAGAACCCGGCAAACATGAGAACCGACGACAGCAGCTCGCCCAGGTAAAGCAGCGAGCCATAGCCCAGCCGGGTGAGGATGCTGGCAGAGCCAATGAGGAGCGCCCCGGCCGCAATCAACACATTGCCGATCACCCGGTTGGGCAAGACGCGCTTACGCCAGAACAGGTAGGCTGACCATAACGCCCCGCCGACAAGTGTAACCACGCCGTAGATGTTGAAGAAGGGCGTTGCCAATCGCACAGTCGCCCCTTCCTGAATAGCGGGCATAATGTCCCGATATTGTTCGCTGACAGGCACCCCAGGTGTGAAGTGAGACACGTCTAATAGGGGCATCACCCGCAGCATCAGCAGGGCCGCTACCAGGCTGCCGATCAGGAGCACGGCCGTCAAGCCATGCACCCATTTCTTACGAAACAGCAAATAGACCGTGCCATGCCCAATCCAACCGGCCGTCAGCGCAGCGCCAAACAAATACCAGGCAAAGAAAATCCAGCGGTTCCACGTCAACGCCAGATACGCCTCGGAAAAGCTGCCAATCCCGAACATGGCCAGCCCAATTCCCCAAAACAGGAAGTGGAGCTTACGACGCGCCACATACCGCCGCAGCACAAAGATAGTAAATGCGAGCATAATGATTGTGGACACAAATGGCAAAAACGAGTTTAGAGACATGATGCAATCCTCTCCCAAAAGCTTACGATCACTCAATGTTAGCGGTAAGGAATGACTCCAATTAAGATACCGGTCGCCAAGACAATCAGGACAAACATGACGATGCCAAGGCCAATCAACAGTGCAGGAATGACTTTTTCGAACAACACAGAGTCTTCAGGCATACGGGATGTCGGCCGTTTTGGCTCCGAAGACCCCGTTTCATTGTTATCGTCCAACTGAACCTCCAAATTGCGATCCGGGAATTGAACAGGCCGGAAATTGGAACAATTCTATCCAAGTCTATGCAATTGTGACAAAATGTACACCCGGCAACTTTAGACGTCAAGTGAAGAATGTCATATTGTTCATGTGAGAAGCTGCTGAGAGTCGTCGCCAGCCGCCCGGCGCTGTCTTGGCCTGATCAACGATTGCGTTATAATCCGCGCGTCCACATGGCTTTGCCCGTATGCCATAGCATCGCCATTGGCTTGTGATGATGAAAAAACGTAGAGTCCTGCTTCTTGGCCTGATCGCGCTTATGTTAGGCGTTGCGGCCGCTCCCCGGCTTCTCCGAGCCATCCCACCCCGCTACGCCGCCCGTTGGCTGCCCAAGCCGTTGCAGCAACTGGCCGCGCCGCGGACTGCTTCGCCGATTTTGCCGACTGTCAGCCGGCCTGTCGGCGCGAGCGAACTGCTGGAAATTGCCGGACTGCCGGAAGAAATAACGGCAACCCCAGAACTTAGTTTTTCTCCGCCCGCCACGCCCACCCCGCCGCCGGTGCTGGCTGGGCATTCACAGATTAAACCAACCGTTCCCCCCCTGCCGTCCCCAACTCCCTTTCCCACGAACACACCCATCCCGATTCCCTCGGCCGCGCGCCTGAACGGCTTTCAGCACAAGTTCCAGACATGGAACAACTGCGGACCGGCCACGATTGCGATGACATTGAGTTATTTTGGCATGAACATCACGCAGGACCAGACTGCGGCCGTGCTTAAGCCGAACCCGGAAGATCGCAACGTGAGTCCCCATGAGATGAGTGCGTATGTGAACGAGCGCACGCCTTTCCAGGCCATCGATCGGGTCAATGGGGACCTGGATACCGTACGCCGCCTGATTGCCAACAATATCCCCGTCATCGTTGAAATCGGAATCGAACCACCCGGAGAGTACCGTTGGTTGGGGTGGTATGGTCATTATTTACTGATCGTGGCTTATGATGACGCCTTGCAGCAGTTTTGGGTCTACGATTCCTGGTTTGGCACCAGTGAGGTACCGGGGGAAAATGCTACCACCGACGGCCGTATCCTGACTTACGCCGAGACTGCCGAGTTCTGGCCCCATTTCAACCGCAATTACATCGCCGTTTATCAGTCAGAACAAGCGTCCCTTGTTGCCGATATCATCGGCGAGAATATGGATGATGGCGTCATGTGGAAAAATACATTAAACCAGGTCAAGGCAGAAGCGGCCGCGGATCCGGAAAACGCCTTTTATTGGTTTAACCTGGGCACCATCCATAATGCACTCGGCCAATATACCGAAGCGGCTACTGCGTTTGATCAGGCACGAGCTATCGGCCTGCCCTGGCGCATGCTCTGGTATCAATTTGGCCCGTACGAAGCGTATTACCAGGTTGGCCGTTATGAAGATGTGATCCTTTTGGCTGACGTAACCCTCAAGGATCGCCCTTACTTCGAAGAATCTTTTTATTACAAAGGGTTGGCCCTCGCCGCCCTGGGGGAGATTGACGCCGCCCGCCAGAACTTCACCTGGGCGGCCGAATTCAATCCAAACTACAGTCCAGCCGTTGCCGCGCTGGGAAATTGAGAGGAGCAAACCTGTAAGCTTATGTCGGACCGGATGCGTAAACTTATCGTGGCGATTGCGGTCGCCCAGATCATCCTCATTGCCGGACTCGTCGTGCTGCCGGTGGCAGCTGAAGTCGTGCCCGGCCGCTATCGTGTGTACATCACCGAACAGTATCCTCGCCTGGGCAAGATAACAGAAGGCGTAATCAACCGGGTAGCTCCCGTAGCCACCGCTTTACCCGCTCCGGCGCAAGATGCCGGCCAGGCAGTTGAAGTGGATATCACCTCCTTGATTGCGGCCGTACCCACGGCCGAACCGACGGAAAAGGCCGCTCCTGAAACACAGCCGTCTCCCACGCCCGGCCGCCTCTCACAAGATGCGTCATCGCCAGCCGTATCGCCGACGGCCGCTCTCGTTCCTTCTCCCACGCCGGTTCCAACCATGACGCCAACGCCGGAACCGTTACCGACGCGCGTTGTTCTGGAAGGCTTGGGCGTGGTCAGGCAAACTTTCAACAATTGCGGCCCGGCTAACCTGACCCAGGTTCTCAACTTCCTGGGGCACGACATCACGCAGGCTCAGGTTGCCAGCTATCTCAAGCCCAACTATGAAGATCGGAACGTAAGCCCCTGGCAAATTGCGGACTACGTCAATGAGCAAACCCCGCTTCGCGCCGAAGCCTACAGCGGCGGGACCCTGGAAATGATTAAGACGCTTGTCGCTGCCGGATTCCCGGTCGTGGTTGAGAAGGGGTATCAACTGCCTGAATCCGGTTGGTGGGGCCACTACCTCACGATTTTCGGCTATGACGATGGGTTGAAGGAGTTTTACAGCCAGGACAGCTTCCTCGGCCCCTGGGATGCAAGCGGCCGCGTGGATTCGTATGACACGATGGAGTTCTACTGGGAGCAGTTCAACTACACTTTTTACGTCGTCTACCAGCCTGAACAGGAAGCGGCCGTGCAGGCCATCCTTGGCCCGGTCATGCTGGACCCCTTAAAGATGTGGAACAACGCCGCCAATCGTGCGGATCAGGAGCGGCAGGAAAATCCCGAGAACATGTTTGCCTGGTTTAACCTGGGTACCAGCCTGACCCGGCTGGGCGAGTTAACCGGCGAGCAAGAATATTATCACGCCGGAGCACAAGCTTTTGATCAGGCACGCAAATTGAACCTGCCGCCGCGTATGTTGTGGTACCAGCATCGCATTTACACCGCCTACCAGAAAGTCGGCCGTTTTGATGATGTGATTGCGCTGGCCAACGCTACGCTGGAAACGCAGGGCGGCCGCAATGTGGAAGAAACGTATTGGTACAAAGGGCATGCCTTACTGGCGCTGGGCGATGTGGCCGGGGCGAAGCGGGCGTATCAGGCTGCGTTGGCGGTGAACATGAATTTCTATCCCGCTCAATGGTCGTTAGACTATGTAGCTTCCCTGAGCGGTTAGCGGACAGGGCGCAGTGGGCAAATTGATCCTCATCCGGCACTCGGCCGTCGAGTTAGAGCCGGGTGTGCCGGCGCACAGGTGGCGGCTCTCAATGGACGGCCGTGCCCGGTGCCTCCTTATGGCCCCGGCGCTGGCGGCATTCAAACCTGACCTCATCGTCACCAGCCACGAACCGAAAGCGATTGAAACAGGCCGTATTCTGGCCGGAGTTCTGGGCCTGCCGTGTGAAGCGGCCGATGGGCTACATGAGCATGACCGGCGCGGGACGCCCTTCTTCGAGAAGCAAGAAGCATTTGCCGCAGCTGTAGCCGCCTTCTTCGCCCAACCGGATCAACTGCTGTTTGGCCGGGAAACGGCCGTCCAGGCCGGCGCGCGGTTTGTGAATGCAGTGACCCGACTCACGGCCCAATATCCAGAAAAAAAGGTGGCTGTTGTCGCACACGGAACGGTGATTACCCTGTTTCTCGCATCCTTCAACGCGTTCATTGACCCGTTTGAGCTTTGGTGCAGCCTCACCCTCCCTTGTTTTTTTGTCGTCAGCCCGCCCCAAATGAAACTGAAACAAAGCTGGTTCACTTGCCCGGCTCAAGGGCGTTGATTCCCCCTCATTCGCATGTGGCCCTTTTTGTAAGAGAAGCGGTATACTACCTGCAAGAAAGCAAGTATAATTGAGGCAGCTGACTTCACGTTCAGCAGTTCTTTGCCATCCCAACTATTCTACTGGAGGCATCAATGAGTGAACAGAAACGTATTAAAATTACCTATTCAACCTTGGCCAGCCCCGACCCGGCGCTGCACGAGCAGTTTGACAAGGCGGTCTCCCAGGCAAAGAGTGATTTCGACCAGACATTCCCCATGTTCATCAACGGTGAAGAGCGCTTCACTGAAAAGACCTTCGCCAAAGTCAGCCCCGTTGATTTAGACCTGGTATTGGGACATTTCCAGCTAGGGACAGAGCAAGATGTTGATGATGCCATCGCGGCCGCCAGGGCTGCATTTCCCGGCTGGCGAGACGCCTCCTGGCAAGAAAGGGTGAAGATATTGCGAAAAGCGGCCGATCTCATCAGTGACCGCTCGTTTTACATGGCTGCGGTAATGAGCCTGGAAGTCGGCAAGAACCGGCTGGAGGCATTGGGTGATGTGGAGGAGACGGCCGATCTCATCCGCTACAACTGCGACGCCATGGAAAAGAACAACGGCTTCAACGTTAAGTTGCTCAGCGAGAGTGAACGTCAACACAATCGGAGCGTGCTCAAACCATATGGCGTCTGGGTCGTCATCTCCCCCTTCAACTTCCCTGGCGCCCTCGCCGGCGGCCCTTCCGGCGCTGCCCTGGTAGCCGGAAACAGTGTGGTGCTCAAGCCCGCGTCAGACACCCCCTACACGGCCTGGCTGATAACTGAATGCTTCCGAGATGCGGGCGTGCCGGCGGGCGCATTCAACTTCCTCACAGGCAGCGGCCGTGTCGTCGGGCAGCGGTTAATTGACCACCCGGACGTAGACGGCGTCACTTTCACCGGCAGTTATGAGGTGGGCATGCGTATCTTGCGCACCTTTGCCCAGGGCAAATACCCGCGGCCGGTCATCGCCGAAATGGGGGGCAAGAACCCCACCATCATCAGCAAGAAAGCAGACATGGAAAAGGCCGCACTCGGCGTCATGCGCGCTGCTTTTGGGCTTCAAGGCCAAAAATGTTCCGCCTGTTCCCGGGTCTACGTGCACAAGGATGTGAAAAACGAGTTCCTCACCCGGCTGGTTGACCTTACCCGGGAAATCAACGTAGGCGACCCCACCAAAAAGGAAAACTGGATGGGCCCCGTGATAAACAAACATGCGTACGACGACTACAAACGGTACATTGCTGATTTACGCAAGCACGGAGACATTATTTATGGGGGAGAGGTCATTGAAGACAAAGGTTATTATGTGGCCCCCACCATCGTGGAAAACCTGCCGCATGACCATCCCCTGTGGAAGCGTGAGATGTTTCTCCCCATCTTGACCGTTGCTGAGTTTGAATCGTTGGACGACGCAATGGCTATGGCCAACGACGTGGATTATGGGTTGACGGCCGGCTTTTTCAGCGAAGATAAAGATGAAATTCAATGGTGGCTGGACCGCATTCAGGCCGGCGTCCTTTATGTCAACCGTGCTAGCAGCGCCACCACCGGAGCCTGGCCAGGGTACCAATCGTTCGGCGGCTGGAAAGGGAGCAGTTCCACAGGGAAGGCTACAGGCAGCTTCTACTACCTTCAGCAGTATATGCATGAACAGAGCCAGACAATCGTAACTTAGCATCGGGGCGTTGAGCCAAGTGAGCAAGCGCTGCTCCATGCAGGAGGCGGTAAGCCAGTTCGTGACAGATGGCTGCACCATCGCCATCGAAGGCTTTACCGCCTTCATTTGTTTCGCGGCTGCCCACGAGATCATTCGCCAACAGATACGCGATTTGACGTTGTGCCGCATGACGCCGGACCTGGTTTACGACCAGATGGTTGCCGCCGGTGTGGCCCGAAAGTTGATTTTCAGCTATTTGGGCAATCCCGGCGTCGGCAGTTTACACTGCATCCGCCGCGCCGTGGAACAGGGCATTCCCCACACGCTACAACTGGAAGAATATTCCCATTTCGGCATGGTGGGCCGGTATATCGCCGGGGCCAGCAACCTGCCCTTCTTCCCGCTGCGAAGTTACGCCGGCAGCGACATGCCGGGCGTGAATTCACTAATCAAGTTTGTCGAAAGCCCTTACGGCGACGGCCGTATCGCCGTCGTTCCTCCGCTCAAACCGGATGTCGCTATCCTCCATGCTCAACGAGCCGACGCCAAAGGCAACACACACCTTTGGGGATTGATCGGCATGCAAAAGGAGGTCGCATTCGCTGCCGACAAGGTCGTTGTCGTCGTTGAGGAGATCGTATCCGAGGAAGTCATCCGGCGCGATCCCAACCGCACCCTAATCCCGGGTCTGATCGTTGATGCGGTCGTGCTCGAACCTTTTGGCGCCCATCCCAGCTACGTCCAGGGGTATTATGACCGGGACAATGAAGCATATCTGGAGTGGGCTCGCCTCTCTCGTCAACCGGAAGCAGTGACCTCCTGGCTGGAAGAATGGGTGTATGGGGTGGCAAACCGAACCGAATATTTGCGGAAGCTGGGTCAGGAACGGTTGAACAGGCTGATGCCGGGGGAACTGCCGTCTGAGCCGGTAAATTACGGCCGTTACCGTTGATAAACGCGATATTATGCCTTACTCACCCTCTGAAATCATGATCGTCAGCGCCTCACGAGCGTTAGCGGGCAGCCGGGTCGTGTTCGTCGGCGTCGGTCTGCCCAATATCGCCTGCAACCTGGCGAGGCGCAGCCATTCACCGGGGCTGGAGCTTGTCTACGAAAGCGGCGTCTTCGGCGCACGGCCGTCCCGCCTGCCCCTCTCGGTCGGAGACCCGACGCTGGTCACTGAAGCCACCTCGGTCACCAGCATGGCCGACCTCTTCATGCTTTACCTCCAAGGCGGGCTGGTGGATGTCGCGCTCTTGGGCGCAGCCCAGATTGACCGTTTTGGAAATTTGAACACAACAGTCATCGGTGACTACGCAAATCCAAAGGTGCGTCTACCCGGCTCCGGCGGCGCCTGCGAAATCGCCACCAACGCCCGGCAGCTACTGCTGGTCATGCGCCTCAAAAGGCGGGCGTTTGTAGAAAAGCTGGACTTTCGCACCAGTCCTGGGCATGTAGACGGCCGCGACGGCCGTGCCCGGTTCGGGCTGCCCGGCAGCGGCCCCCAACGAGTCATCACTGACCGCGCCTTGTTCGCCTTTGATAACGAAACTCGCGAGATGACCTTGATTGAAGTTGCGCCAGGAGAGACCGTCGAAACCATTCAGGCCGAAGTTGGCTGGCCGCTGCGCGTTTCCACCGATCTGAGAGAAATGACGCCACCTACACCGGCTGAATTGGACATCATCCGCCATCAGCTTGACCCAAAGGGGTTGTATCGGTAGGTCGTAAACCGTATTCCGTATTCCGAGAACGGCTTACGGAATACGATTTACGGATCACAAGCAACGGGTAACGGAAATGCAACACAAACATCCGCACGGACATGTCTTTTATCGCAAACTGGCCCACGCCCGGCCAAAGATTGCGCGCGGCGAGGGCATCTACCTCTGGGATGAGAACGGTCGGCGTTACATTGACGGTACCGGCGGGCCGTTCGTGGTCAATGTAGGTCACGGCCGCACTGAGATTGTGAAAGCGATGGCCCGGCAGGCGCAGCAAACGGCCTACGTCCACGGCACCATGTTCACCAGTGAACCGGTGGAGGCATTCGCCTCCGCATTAGCCCCCCTTGTACAGATTCCGGATGCCCGGTTCTACTTCCTCAGCAGCGGCTCTGAGGTGGTGGAAGCGGCCGTCAAGCTGGCGCGGCAGATTCAGTTGGCGCGGGGTGAGCGCGACCGTCATCTCGTCATCAGCCGCTGGCACAGCTACCACGGGCTGACGCTGGGCGCATTAAGTCTGAGCGGGCGCGCCTCCCTGCGCGCCCCCTTTCTGAGCATGGTCAAAGACGCGCCCCACATCCAGCCACCCTACTCTTACCGCGATCCCGTCAGCGGCCGGGAAGCAGCTGACCGGCTGGAAGCGAGCATCCTCACCTGCGGGCCGAAAAACGTGGCCGCGTTCATCGCCGAGCCGATCAGCGGGGCCAGCCTGGGCGCGGCCGTACCGCCCGACGACTACTGGACGCGCATCCGCGAAATCTGTGACCAGTATGGACTCCTGCTGATCGCTGACGAGGTGATTGTCGGCCTCGGCCGCACCGGCCAATGGTGGGCGCTCGACCATTGGGATGTGAGGCCCGATATCCTGGTCACCTCAAAGGGATTGGCTGGAGGGTATTTCCCGCTGGGTTTCATGGCCGTGGGAACGGCTGACGTGGAGCAGTTGCGACAAGCACAAGGTGACTTCGAGCATGGGGGCACTTTCAGCCACCACGCTGTGGGCGCATCCGCTGGGCTGGCGACGCTGCGCATCATCCAACAGGAAGGGCTGGTGGAAAATGCGGCCGTCATGGGAGCGCTTCTGGGGCAACGACTGTGTGAAGCATTGGCCGATCATCCCAATGTGGGCGACATTCGCGGCCGCGGCTTATTGTGGGGCGTGGAACTGGTACAAAACCGGCAAACGCAGCAGCCCTTCCCCGCTTCCCGCCATGTCGCCCAACGTCTTTGGCAGCGCGCTTTTGACGCCGGCCTGATCATTTACTATTCACAAGGATGCGCTGATGGCGTCAACGGCGATCTGATCATGCTTGGCCCGCCGCTTATTGTGAATCAAGGGCAGATAGACGAAATTGTTGAGCTGCTGCGCACGGCCGTGTGGGAAGAACTCCCCGGCGAAACCGCCCCAAGTTAGACAACCCCATTCCCATCAACTCCCATTGTGTTATAATGGTGCGGGGTCAACATAACCGCACACCGCAGCCAACTTTCCTGATCAAATAATTTTGATTATGTCCTTGATTCAGCAAGTCACACAACTCTTGAGTGCATCGCCTGGCAACGTCTTCTACCATCTGGCGACGTTATTTGCCCTGCAAGCGATCTTCGCCATGTCATTGAGCCAGCGGCGGCGGGATCGGTCAGATCAACGCGCCCGGCGCATGGCCTGGGCTGCGGCCGCGATTTTCCTGTTCCGCCTCCTCATCCTCATTGTAAGCATCCTGCACCAGGAAAATGGGAACGTGGCCGCTGCTCTACTTGCACCTCTGGAGCAAGCCATCCAGACCTTGACGGCCGTGCTTGTCGTCTGGGCGCTGGCCCCACACACAGTGCGGTTCCCCCGGTTGGGCGATGCGTTAATGGGCCTGGCTGTGTTGGTGATCGCCGTCATGTACCTCTTCTTCGCTCAGACTCAACCGGGCAACGGCCTCCTGGTCAACGCGGCCGCCCAGACGACTGCCTGGGCGATTTTTCAGATTGGCGTCTTAGCCAGCGGAGCGCTGCTTTCCCTGGCGCATCCCCGGCTGCGTCTTTCATTACATCCGGTTGTGATCACGCTACTGCTGGCCGCACATGTCGTCCAACTGCTTAATCCGCTTGACCTGCCCGACCCCGGCGCGGGCATCGCATTGTGGCTGCGCCTGGGTTACCTGGTCGTCTTCCCCTTGTGGGCTGTGCTTACATACCGGCGTTCACTATCGCGTCTATTGGCCGCCCATCTGGCGAATCGGCCACCTGTCGAGCAACTGGTCAACTCACTGCAACTGGCAACGAACACTCTCGCCGCCATCACTAACAACACCATAGCCCAACATGCGGCCGAAATGGCTGCCAGGCTGATGGACGCCTCGTTTGCGGGCATTGCCCTGTTGGATGAAGCCAATGATAATCGTCTCCATTTGAAAGGGAGCAAATCGCTGCCCAATGACGACCGTCTCCCCTTGAGGGAATTTGATTTGCTCGATTGGCCCGCATTCCGCCAGGCAGTAGAACAGTTACAAACAGTAGAACTCCTGCCCAACGGCCTGGGAGCGCGGCAGCTTCACCATTGGGCTGAGGTCACAGACCTCGGCCGCACCGGAGCCATGCTCATCCAACCCTTGATTTCAAACGACAAGGCTATCGGGCTGCTGCTACTGGCGCGCCCTGAAGAGCAAACCTGGTGGTCGGAACGGGACAGGAGCGTCGCCCCGGCTCTGGCTGCTTACCTGGCCCAGCTCCTGACATCCTCCCAGGCGAGACAGGCAGAAACAGCCAACCAAGCAGCCGAAGGAGTGGAAGCCGTCAGCGGCCGCATCATTGCCTTGGAAGAGGAGCGAAACCAGCTTCAAGCGGCATTAGAAACAATCACCAGTCGGTTGAAAGAGGCTGAAGGGCGGGCTACCAGCGCAAGCAAACAGGCGCGCGAATTGGAAGAAATGCTCCAGGAAATGAAGGCATTGGGCCGAGATGAAAGAATTGCAGCCCTGGAAAAGGAAATCGAAGCGCTCCGCGAATCCCTGCTTGATGCAGAAGAGGCAATGGCGCTGGCAGCGGCCGATGAGACTGAGTTAAGCCGAGAATGGGTAATGTTGACCATCACCCGCTACTCAGGTCAACTGGAAGAGGCCCAGGTCCGCATCCACGATCTGGAGGCTCAATTGGCCCAACGGGATCGGGGACCGGCAAGCGAAACGGCCGCCTCCCTGATTCAGGAGCTGCGAACACCAATGACCTCTATCGCCGGCTATACGGATCTGCTGCTGAGTGAGAAGGCCGGCATGCTCGGCGCTACGCAGCGGGAGTTTTTGCAGCGCGTTAAGGCCAACACAGAGCAAATGTGGGCGCTTCTTGATCAGATTATGCAGTTGACAACAACCACTGTTCAGGCTCCACTCGAAGAGGAGTCAGTTGACGTACAGCGAATCGTTGAAACGGCCGTCAATGCGGTCATCACCAAAGTGCGTGAGAAAAACCTCCTCATCGAACTCGACATCGCTGACGATCTGCCGGAACTGGCCATCGGCCGCGACGCGTTATGGCAAATCATGACCAGCCTGTTAGGGAATGCGTGCCAATCTTCCGCAAGCAATGGGGCTGTCGCCGTGACAGCCCGCGCCAATACGGTCACCGGCAAGGGAAGCAACGGCCATACGGAAAAGATCAGCTACCTCCAACTGGAAGTCACCGACAACGGCGGCGGCATCAGCGCGGATGACCGCCCCCACGTGTTTGATCCTCATCTTCAGGCTGATGATCCCCTCATCGCCGGATTAGGAGACAAAGCGGCCGGGCTGTCGGTTGCCCGCGCCCTGGCCGAAGCAAATGGCGGCCGCATCTGGGTCGAAAGCGAGATGGGCGTGGGCAGCACCTTTTCAGCGTTGTTCCCCGTCGCCGTCACGAAACCATCCTCGGCCAATTCTGCCAACCAGGGTAAACGCACAGGTAATGGTGGATGAGTGACGAAACTGCCGCCGGTCACTGGCGCAATAATCTGGCAATCACCGCGGCCGTCATTCTGACTGTGTTCATGGCCCTGCTCCTCTCTACCCAGGACGATTTGCGAACAAGACTATCGTCGTCCGGAGGTACACCCATAAACATTGCCAGTAACCAAGGAGCATCAGAGCGTGCTGCCGTCTATATTCCTTCTGCAACCCCCACTTTGCGCCTGCTGCGGGGTTCAGCTCCGGCCGCTGTGACGGCAACGAAAACGCCGATCCCGGTTCTGCCTCAATGCGGTACCGTTCCTGACGGTTGGGTCCCATACACCGTCCAGCGGGGGGACACCCTCTTTTTTCTGTCCGTTAATTCAGGCGCAACGATTGACCAGATCATTCAAGCCAACTGCCTGGAACGCAATATCCTTCCCAGCGGCATCCTGGTGTACCTGCCGGCGGAACCGCCCCAGCATGCGGCATGCGTTGCCCCCCAAAGCTGGGTGCAATACACGCTCCAGCGCGGGGATACCCTGTACAGCCTGGCGCGGGCCTTTGACACGAGCGTTTTCTCCATCATGAACGCCAACTGCTTGAACTCCACCCGCTTGAATGCGGGGCAGCGAATGTTTCTCCCGCCGCAAGCAACCCCCACGCCCACGCCGTCACCCACAGCACAGCAGCCGGCAGCCCCGCCTCCACCTCCACCGACCGCGACGGCAACCCCAACGGCCACAGCGACGCCAACCGCTACGCCGCTTCTGCCAAACGAAACAGCAACTCCATCCCCGACGCCCTCGCCTGATGTATCACCTACGCCGACGCCCCCTGTGACGCTCATTCCAACGGTAACTCCGCTGCCGACTTTTACGCCGTCCAGCACACCTACGCCCACCGATACAGCGACGGCCACACCGACGGCAACCAGCACCTCCACAGCCACGGCCGCTCCTTCGGCAACACCGTCCTCCCCTACGCCCAGCAGCACATCCACAAATACACCCACACCGACCCTCTCCACTACACCCAGCAGCACACCAACGGGCATACCCGCCCCATAATCAGATCAGCATTTGCTTGGAGATGTATGGTCGTGTGTTATAATCGCTCGCCAGCGTGAAAAAACGCAATGAGAACGAAATTTTGAAGAGGACTGAGAGGTGAGCGCCAGTTCAAGCTCGCCAATCAGTCCTCAACTGTGAACGCGCATGAAGTTATCTGTCATCATTTGTTGCTACAACGAACGCGCTACCATCGAGGGAGTAATTTGCAAAACCCAGGCTGTGGATTTGGGGCCAGGATGGGAGCGCGAAATTATCGTCGTGGATAACTGCTCTACAGACGGCACGATCGGGATTTTGCAACAAATTCACGATCCGGAAATCCGCATCATCTTCCACGAACGCAACCTGGGTAAGGGCACGTCCATCCGCACCGGTATTGCCAACATGTCCGGCGACTATTTCTTCATTCAGGATGCGGACAGCGAATACGATCCGGCTGAGCAACGGAAGTTCACTGACCTGGCGATCAAAACCGAAGCGGCCGCCATCTTCGGTTCCCGCGTGCTGGGAGGAGAGGTGCGTTCCCAGTATCTGCGCACCTTGCTGGGGAACCGGCTGTTTACCTGGCTCACCAACTTCTTGTTCGGCGGCCGTCTGACCGACGTAGCCACCGCCTCCAAAATGGTGCGCGCTGACGTGGCTCAATCCCTTAATCTCACCTGCACCGGTTTTGATCTCGACTTCGAGCTGCCCAGCAAGATTCTGATGGCCGGGTACGACATCCTGGAAGTTCCTATCAGTTACGATCCTCGCACCTATGCCGAAGGGAAGAAGATCGGCCTGCGGGACGCGTTCGAGGCAGTGTTTACCTTGCTGCGCAACCGTCTTGGCTTTTCACCCGTGTTGAAATTGGGGAGCATTAAACCAGAAGAGGCGGCCTAACCGCCTGTTCCAGTTCAAACGAGCATATTATGAACATCGTTGTCACCGGTTCCATTGCTTTTGATTATTTGATGTCCTTTCCTGGCCGATTTACCGACGTCCTGATCGCCGATCAGCTGCAAAAAATCAGCCTGAGCTTCCTCGTGGACAACCTGAAACGAGAGCGGGGAGGAACCGCCCCCAATATCGCCTATACCCTGGCGCTGCTGGGCGGCCGTCCGAGAGTGATGGCCACAGCGGGACAGGATTTTGGTGAATATCGCACCTGGCTGGAAAAACAAGGGGTGGACACGTCGGCCGTGGTCGAAATCGAAGGCGATTACTGCGCCTCCTTCTTCGTCAATACCGACCAGGCTCAGAATCAGATCGCTAGCTTCTACACCGGCGCGATGGCTCACGCATCCATACTCACCTTTGCCCAGTACGCGCCTGACGCAGAGTTGACCATTGTCTCGCCAAACGATCCAGGAGCCATGCGCGCGTACGCGGCCGAGTGCAAACAGTTAGGCATTGCCTACATTTTCGATCCCAGCCAACAAACCATCCGGCTCAGCGGTGAAGACCTTCGTTTTGGCCTGGATGGCTGCTATCTTCTCACGGTGAACGAATACGAGTTCAGCCTGATTCGGGAACGGACGGGCCTGGATGCGGCCGCCATCCGGGAGCGAGCAGGCGGGCTGTTGGTAACCAAAGGGGCTGAAGGCTCCTCACTGTTCATCGACGGCCGCGTGTATGAGATTCCCGCCGTTCCTCCACGTCAGATCGTAGAGCCGACAGGGGCCGGGGATGCGTATCGGGCAGGGCTGATGCGCGCCATTCAACTGCGCCTGCCCTGGGACATAGCCGGCCGCATGGGCGCGTTGTGCGCCACGTATGTGCTGGAGCAAATGGGGACGCAGAGCCATCATTTCACTCCGGCCGAGTTCGTCGCTCGTTACCGGCAGCATTTTGACGATCAGGGCGCGCTGGACATTTTACTTGCACCATAGCGCTGTAATTACGACGTAATTACGCCACACGGCCCAGCACCAACTGGAGCCGATTATTCAGCAAAGGAGACCAATTTCATCATGGAGTTTGATATTAAAAATCCCGATCTGGCGACCGGCGGCCGCCATCGAATCGAATGGGCCGAACAAGAAATGTCGGTCCTGCGCGGCATCCGCGAGCAGTTTGAAAAAGAACGGCCGTTCGCCGGCATCCGTGTCGGGGCCACAATGCATGTGACCACTGAAACAGCCAATCTCATGATCGCCCTACAAGGCGGCGGCGCAGATGTCGTCCTCTCGGCAAGCAACCCACTCAGCACCCAGGATGACGTGGCGGCCTCGCTCGTCACCCACTTCGAAATCCCCGTCTTCGCCGTCAAGGGGGAAGACAATGAAACGTACCACCGCCACATCCGCGCGGTACTCGACCACAAGCCCCACATCATCATGGATGATGGAGCCGACCTGGTCAGCACCTTGCACAAATCGCGGCGCGAGCTGCTGTCCGGTATCATCGGCGGCACAGAAGAAACAACCACCGGCCTCGTCCGCCTGCGGGCAATGGCCAAGGCAGGGGCTTTGGAATTCCCCATGATGGCTGTCAACGATGCGATGACGAAGCATCTTTTTGATAATCGTTATGGCACCGGCCAATCAACCCTCGACGGCATCATCCGGGCCACGAATTATCTGGTGGCTGGGAGAACGGTGGTGGTGGCCGGCTACGGCTGGTGCAGCCGGGGCATTGCCATGCGCGCCAAGGGGCTGGGCGCGAATGTCATCGTGACTGAGATCGACCACCTGAAGGCACTGGAAGCGGCCATGGATGGGTTTAGGGTCATGCCAATGCTGGAAGCAGCCCCGCAGGGAGACATCTTCGTCAGCGCGACGGGCGACATTCATGTATTTGACCGCCATCACTTTGAGGTGATGAAGGACGGCGCGCTGCTGGCCAATTCGGGCCACTTTGACGTGGAGATTAACATCCCGGCGCTTAAAGAGATCGCCGTAGATGGGCCGAAGCGAGTACGGCCGTTCGTGGACCAGTACACGTTGAAGGACGGCCGCAAACTCAATCTGCTGGGTGAAGGCCGCCTCATCAACCTGGCAGCGGCCGAAGGGCACCCGGCGGCCGTCATGGACATGAGTTTTGCCGGTCAGGCGCTGTCGGCCAAATACCTTCTAGACAACAAAGGTAAGCTTGACAACATCGTCCATACGGTTCCGGAAGAAGTGGACCAGACGATTGCCCGCATCAAACTCGCCTCAATGGGCATTGAAATAGACACGCTCACCGAAGAGCAGGTCAAGTACCTCAATTCTTGGGAAGAAGGCACTTGATCCTGACAAGGTGATTGGGTAGCAGGGGTGAGAAGACAACACGAATCTTTTCACCCTGTCACCCTGCCTCGTTGCTGTCCCTCTTGATGAATACCCCCCTTGATCAGCACGCAGATAATCGGACAGGCACAGTGCGTGCTGCGCGCATTTTTTCCAACGTTGCCAGTCCGCCGGTCATGTTTGCTCTGGTGGGGCTGGCTTTTAGCATGCACGAATCGGCGTTTTGGCCCGGGCTGGGCTGGGCGGCCGTCTATGGCTTCTTCGTCTCGCTGGCCCCCATCCTATTCGTCCTCTATCTACTCAAAACCGGCCACATCAGCGAGCTGCACATGAGCGACACGAGGGAACGGCATCTGCCCTACCTGTCGGCCATGCTCTTCGCCGCGGCCGCCTTCGTCATCGTCACCCTGTTCAAAGGGCCGGAATTGCTGCGTTGCCTCACCCTCTTCAACATGATTGAACTGGCGGCGTTAGGCATCATCAACATCTTCTGGCTGATCAGCATCCACACCACCGGCATCACCGCCACCTTGATCCTGGTGGGCCTGGTCTTCGGCTGGACGGCCGCACTTATCCTGGTACTCCCTTTCCTGGTAGCGATATGCTGGGTGAGGCTTTACTTGAAGCGGCATACACCAGCCCAGGTGACGGCAGGACTGGCATTGGGTGTCCTTTCCGTTTGGAGTATGACCTTAACCGGCTGTTTCCTGTAACACGAGAGGAGCCTCGGCACGGCAGGCGGCCGCTTCCGCTTGCGCCAGACATTCATGAAATTCCCCCACATCTCCAGTCACCAGCATTCGTTCCAGGAATGGGTGGGCGAATGGGGCGTCCTTCAAGTACCGCTTCAAATGTTTGCGAAACAACACCAATCCATGCGGCTCTCCGTAATAAGCGAGCATTTCTCTCAAGTGCAACCGAATGGCGTCAGCGATCTCGCTGAACATCAGGGTTGAACGCTCCTTGCGGGCGAAGATCCAGGGATTGCCTACGGCCGCCCGGCCAATCATCACCGCATCACAGCCAGTATGAGCTTTCATCCGGTCAATGTCGCCCGCAGTTTTTACATCCCCGTTGCCAATGACTGGTATGCCCACAGCCTGCTTTAAGCAAGCGATAGCGTCCCAATCCGCCACGCCGCTGTATTTTTGTGACCGGGTGCGGGCGTGAATGGCAATTAAGGCCGCCCCGTTATCCTCCATGATCCGAGCAATTTCGAGAAAGTTGCGGTCTGTTTCATCCCATCCCAGCCGAACCTTGCCCGTCACCGGCACAGACAAATGGTGGGACAAAAGCGCAAACGTCTCCGCCACCAGCTCAGGCTGAGGCATCATCCCCACCCCCGCGCCACGGCCGCTGACTCGGCGCGTAGAGCAGCCCATATTCACGTCAATGATGTGCGGGCCGAGCGGCTCGATGCGCTGCGCTGCCTGCAGAATGAGCCGGGCATCGTTGCCGAAGATTTGGAACACCACCGGCTTCTCTCCAGGCTTATAATCCAGCCGGTTCCAGAAACGGTTCCGTTTGCCCAGCAGCGCTTCCACCGGTACGAATTCCGTGTAGCTCATAGCAGAACCGTAGGCGCGGCAGAGCATGCGATAAGGCACATCCGAATACCCGGTCATCGGAGCCAGGATGGCGTCGCCGTAAATGGGAATATCCCGCACCAGGAAGGTTGGAGAGCGTTTCATGGCGTCTTGATCATACCACAAAGTGGCTTCGCCTGACTTCATTTTCCGATCTCAAATTCTTCGCCGATAGCGGGTACGCTCACCTGACCGGGCAACCCTTGTTCCCGCCAGACACGGCCCGCTTCCTCCTGCCACTGCCGGTTGCTCCATCCCCATCCTGGATTGCCACGGCCGTCCGGATGCCCACTCAAATGCATGAGCAGCGTGTGCTGCGGCCGCAAGGAACGAACGTATCGCTGCACATTGGGGAAGCCGGGATGGCTTGTCCGCCCTTCCCTGGCGCGCCAAAAAGCTGTATCAATGAACAAGGTGTCGGCGCCGGCAAACAGCGCCACGGCCGCAGTCTGTTCCGCCGTTTTCGGCCGCACCAACCATTCATTCTCGCTGTCAATGTCCCACAACAACACATTCTTGCTTGTGCGCGTCTGAATGACAAAAGCGGCGCAGGCGAAACACGGCCCGCCTCGCCCGTTGGGCCACCGGTCTGCACTGTAGTGGGACACGGCGACCGGCGTGATAGTGACGCCGGAAAGCTGAACAGGCACAGGGGCCAGGAGTGTCCCCGGCGGCTGGTTCTCGTCCGACAGATACGGGGAGAGAAAGGTCTCCCACTCAAAAGGATGCCCTGCCTGCATCCATGCGGCCGTGCCGCTGCGACACCAGAGGGGCACCGGTGGCGTTTCTTCGCCGCGCCGTCTCCGGTTCAATTGGTAGGAGGCCACCAGTTGATTCAGTCCAACGGTGTGATCCGGATGCCAATGGCTGAGAATGATCCAATCCAGCCGCGCCTTTAGACCGGCCAGATAACGGCAGCGCACCAGGCTTTCCGAAACGCCCATGCCGATGTCAAACAAGATGTGGTAGGCCGTCTCCCCCTGCGCATCCAGCGTAATGAGCGACATGGAGGTGTTGGCCTGCGGCGTCGGATCGGCGCACCGGGCACAATCACATCCGAACTGCCGCAAAAAAGGGGCTTCTAACCCATTGACGACGAGTATGTGCTTCATGTAATCCGGTTGCGGGCAAGCCATTGGCGGACGAACTCCATCACGGCTATCTCCGCATTTTCCTCCGTTTTGAACCAGTGTATTCTTGAATCATCTTCCCGGAACCAGGTTGCCTGCTGCCGGGCAAAACGATGCGTCTCGAATTTGATGCGCTCTACGGCTTCCACCAGCTCAAGCTCCCCCTCCAGGTATGCCCAAAGCTGCCGGTATCCCAGGCCGCTCATCGCCGGAAGGTGGCGGCCGTAGCCCGCGTCGTGCAGCCGCTCCACTTCAGCGACCAGCCCGGCCGCCATCATCTGATCCACCCGCGCATCAATCCGACGGTAGAGGGATTCCCGCTCCAGGCGCAAGCCCAGCAGGCACACATCGTACGGCGGCGGTGTTTTGCGTTGCAACAGCGAGATTGGCCGTCCGGCGATCAGCGCAACCTCCAACGCGCGAATGACTCGCCGCACATTCCGCAAATCCAGCCGCCCGGCAGCGACCGGGTCCAGCATCCGCAGCCAACGCCCTAACTCCTCACCGCCCAGGGCAGACAGCGCCTGGCGTAGCCGGGGATGCGGCGGTACGCGGGGAATGCCCCATCCCTCCACAACCGCCATGACATACTGCCCCGTTCCGCCAACGAGGATGGGAAGACGGCCGCGTTGGTGAACGGCGTCAATCACCCGGTACGCCATCTCCTGGTACTGGCCCAGGGTAACGGTTTCGTCCGGTTCACAAATGTCAATCAGGTGATGGGGAATGCGCGCCCGCTCCACGGCCGATGGTTTGGCCGTGCCGATGTCCATGCCGCGATAAAACAATCGCGAGTCGGCCGACACGATCTCGCCGTTGAATTCGGCCGCCAGGCGCAAAGAGATGGCTGTCTTACCCGCTGCCGTCGGGCCAACAATCACCAACAGCAGGGGAGCCGGCGCTGCGGGCCGCATTGGGTCGTCCTTTGTCACCATCCGAGTACTGCGTTAGGAATGTGCTCGCAGCGGAGAAGCTTGCCCGATTTATCCAATTCCACCGCGACCAGATCAATCCGCCACGCCGCGTCATGGAAGCCGTGTTCCGCCACATACAACTGGCCTAGTTGGAGCAGCTTTTGTGACTTGCGCCGGGTCAGTCCCTCTTCCGGCGTGCCCAGATCCAGGCCGCGCCGCGTTTTAACTTCCACAAATACAAGCGTTTCCCCCACCTGGGCTACCAGGTCGATTTCGCCCTGACGGCAGCGCCAGTTCCGATCCAGGATTTGGTACCCCTTTGCTTCCAGGTGGTGGGCGGCGACAGTCTCACCCCAGCGGCCCATCCGTTGACGGCCGTCCCGCTTGTTAGTTTTCGTCATCTTGCCCTTCGCCTGCAACTGAAGATTCTAAAGGCAGCCACTTCAACGGCCCGGTACCCCGTTTTTCCGTGGAAGGCAGCAAGCGCGCCAGTTGTTCCAATAGTGGTTGGAGCCGTTCCCGATTGCGGCTGGCGCGGCCGTGTTCCCGTTTCCGCATTAAATCCGGGCGCTCTTTGCGCAGGCGACGGTACAGTGCCAGGGTCTTGTCTACAGTCCGGGTGATGTCAAACCGCTCGCTGGCCTCACGCGCGGCCGCGCTCATCCGACGGCGCTGTTCCGGGTTGAGGGCCAGTCCCACAATCGCTGCCGCCAAACCACCATCCGGCTTGTTAGTCAAATACCCCGTCCGGCCCGGCTCTACAGTATCCACCAGGCCCGGTGAAGACACCGCCACCACCGGCAGGCCAGAAGCCATCGCCTCAATAACCGTCAAGGGATGCACTTCGGTCACAGACGCAGTGACAAAGAGATCGGCGGCAGCCATATACCCGGCCACAGCTTCATATTCCACAGCTCCTGTAAAATGCACATGATTCTCTATTCCCAGCTGGCGTGCTTTCCAGGGCAGGATTTCTTCACTCGGCCCATGCCCGACCAACAGTAAATGCAGATCAGGAACGATATCCTGGGCGATGGCCACCTGCTCAAGCAGCACTTCCAGGTTCTTCTCCGGGGAGAGACGGCCGACATAGGTGAGCAAAATTGCGGACTCTGGGATGCCCAGGTCTGGCTTGCTCATTGGGTTCTTCGGCTGGCGAAACGGCCGTAAATCAACCCCATTTTCAATAACCTGGATGGGGCGTCGAACGCCAAAATCCAACATTACCTGGCGTACGCTTTCCGACGGGGTGATCACGATGTCCGCGTAATCAGTAAACTCCGGCCAGATCTGGCGCATCAGCGCATCGGCCGCAGGCTGTGGCAGCGGTGTGACGCTTCCGGTGTACAGATCATATCGGGTATGGTTGGTGTACACAATCGGGCAGCGGGCATACCGGTGGGCAAGCTCCACGCTCATGAACAAATGATGGCAGTGCACAATATCCATTTGCTCAATCAGACGCTGCGCCCGTTCATTGTAACGCATGCCCACGTAATACCCGCGATCCCCAATTGGAATCCCCGGCGAACGAACAACGCCGGGTTCATCTCCGGCCGGATCGGGTTCCCCCAGCGTAAAGACAGTGACCTCATGCCCCAACGCTTGCAGATGCTGCTTATACAACGAGATCATCCGTGTCACGCCGTTGATCACAGGCTTGTAGCAAGCCGTTACCATTCCGATACGCATGGATTTGTCCTCAACTACCGCTGCTTCCCTGCATGGGGAGATGTTATCGGTGGGCCAGAAGCCAGCGACGCAAATGGGCCAGACCCAATGTACACGCCCAGGGATTAATATTCTCCGGATGCCCGCCAAACGTTCGCTGGGTCACGGAAACTCCCAACGGTGAAGCCAGCGTCACCAGAACCTGAACGCCGCCGGGCGTCACATTCTTGTAAATCACCAGGCCGATGTCTGCCTTTTGCCGCGCCCGGGTCTGCTCAGCTACCGTTCGGCACCAACCAGTTAAATCATCATGCGGCGAGAGCTCATTTAACTCCAGTAACTGGGCCACGTCAATCCAACTATTGGCCGGCAAAGGTGAAATATGATCGCCGGCATGCTCACTGGCCGCCAATGTTTTTGCCAGACTTTGGCCCGTATAGCATTCCGCCAATGATAATTTCTTCCCGCTCCTACTCAAGAAATCCAGCACCACATCTTCCAGGCGATCCTCGCCTTCCCCATAAACATGATCCCCCAGACGGGCAGTGATCGCCTGGCGAATTTCATCCAGATCTTGTTCAGCCTGCTGGGTCGTCTTTGATTTCACCCAAATCTGGATATTTGTCTGGCCCGCAAAAGAATCAAAGGTGATGCGGTGGTTGGCGCCTGACACAATATCCTCCAACTGCCGCTTCAGGCTGCTTTCCATCACCCCCACTGTGCGCAGGAGCGCCCACCCTACGCCCGGCTCAGAGGCCAGCCGGCGGCGAATGTAGGGAAGCACCCCTGTCTCAACCAGATAAGCCATTTCCCGGCGATCACCAGGAAGACATATTAACGTCCCGCGCTCATGCTCTATCAGCAGGGCATGGCCTCTAGTCCCGGATTTACCCAGTAGCCCCACTTTATCTCTGCTGGACAAGACTTCCCGGCCCAATACTTGTTCCAACGCCCGGCGCGTCAGATCGCCTTCGGTTTTTCCCAGGCCGCCGGTCGTTAAGACAAAATCAGCCCGCCGCAACGCCACCCGTATAGCATCCGCAACCATATCGGGTTCATCTCCCACAGTCACTTTGCAGGTCAGTTCAAGATTGACTTCGCGCATGCTGCGAGAAAGGTAGGCTGTGCCGGTATCGAGAATATCACTCATCAGCAGCCTGGTACCAATGCTGATGATTTCTACCTTCATGAGTGTCCCTGTTAGCCGTGATGGGTACAACCAATAGTTGTCAGCGCAGGCGAGAGGATGCGTCGCTTGTATTCCTACACCAAGGTCTGGATTGGAAGGCATCGCGCCGAGTCAACCGCCCAGCCTCTGGTCTGGCAAGGAGCAATACCGGCCGCCCCCCCGTTTAAGCCGCTAACCGGCATGCCTATCTCTCTGGGAAAGCATAAGCTGGTACTGGCGGATGGTGAGGTCGGTATTCCGTATCTTAAAGGCAAGATCGGCCGCCAGATTGCGCATCAACTTATAGCCCAGTTCTGGGTATGAATCACATAGTAAAATCAGGCGCTGACGGGCAATTCGAAACAGTATCGTGTCCTCCCGGTTCACCACAACGGTGGCAGACCGTATTCCCTGATCCACCATTGCAATCTCCCCGAACACCTGTCCCTGCCTCAGTTCCGTCAACAGAACAGGCTCCAGATCTGCCTCGCTGCCATCGCTCACCATTCCCGGGTTCATCAGGATTTGGACGCTGCCCCGGGCGATGATGTACATCTCATCTGAGCTTTCATTCTCCCGCAGCAACACATCCCCTTCATGGTATTGGCCCGATTCACAAATCGAGGCAATTAACTCAAGTTGTGTCGGCGTCATCCCATCGAATAATTCTGTGATGGACAGTACGGCCGTGATACGCTGCTGCATCTAGCTCCCTCGTCAGGTGTTACTTAATCCGTCGGCGATTCTAACATAAAGGAAATGGGCCGCCAATCGGGCCAGGCCGCTACTGAAACATTACGACAGTCGTAAAAACTCAGCTTTTCGGGCAGCAATCGTCGCCAAAAGCGTCTCATAAGAGCGGGCGAAAGCGGCCACGCCGTCCTCTTGTAAGCGTTCCGTGATTTGGTCCAGGGCAATACCCAATTCGGCCAGATTGTCGAGCGCCAACTGCGCCTGCTTAATGTCCTTTTCCAGTGTGTTGCCAACCTTGCCGTGGTCCCGAAAGGCGTCCACCGTCTTCGGGGGAATGGTGTTGACTGTATTCGGCCCGATCAGTTCGTCAATGTAAAGCGTGTCCGGATAATTGGGGTTTTTGGTGCTGGTCGAGGCCCAGAGCAGGCGCTGTTCCCGTGCGCCTCCCGCTCGCAGCCGGGCAAAAGCGTCGCCGTGGAACAACGCCTTGAAGCACTGGTAGACAACCCGAGAGTTGGCGATGGCCGTTTTGCCCATCAGAGCTTCGGCCGCTGGATCGTCCAGCGCCGCCAGCTCCCTATCCACGGCCGTATCCACCCGGCTCACAAAAAACGAAGCCACAGACGCCACTTTGGCCGGATCGCCTCCGTTTTCCAGCAAGTGCGAAATGCCGTCCATATACGCCCCGGCCACCGCCTCGTAATGGCGCATGCTGAACATAAGCGTGATGTTCACATTAATCCCTTCCCCAATGAGTTGGCGAATCGCCGGGATTCCCTCAGGCGTGGCCGGCACTTTGATCATGACGTTGGGCCTCCCCACGGCCGCAAACAGGCGGCGCGCTTCCGCCAGCGTCGCCTCCGTATCGCGGGCGAGAGTGGGCGCCACCTCAATGCTGACATAGCCGTCACCCCCTTCGCTCTCCTCATACAAATCGGCAAACAAGTCACACGCGGCCCGAATGTCAGCCAGCGCCATTGCCTCGTAAATCGCTTCGACATCCGCGCCATCCGCCACCAATTGGCGCAACTGCGCGTCATAATCATCGCTGCCACCAATCGCCTTTTCAAAAATTGAGGGGTTGGAAGTCATCCCGCGCAGCCCGTCCTGTTCGATCAGGCGTTGCAGCGTGCCGTCTTGCAGGAACTTGCGCCGGATGTTGTCATACCAAAAGCTCTGCCCATACGCTTGAAGTTCAATGAGCGGATTCATGATGCGCCTCCTTGTTTCGTTCGGTCCGTCAGGATCATCGCGTTGCTATTTGGCGGCGGCCGTGCGCATGGCAGCCAGCAACGCTCCGACTGACGGCCGATCCTGGGCGGTCAGACCAAGACGTCCCCAACTGATACGGCCGTCTTTGCCGACAATATAGCTGGCCGGGTAAGGAATCGGCCGTTTCTTCGGGTCCAGGGCGTTAAACAAGCCCCACTCTCGAATCACCGCCTGGTTATCATCGGCCAGTATCGGGAACGGCAATTGATATCGTTCTCGCAGCCGCTCATTCTTAGCCTGATCCTGCGGTGATATCGCCAGCATCACTGCCCCAGTTTCCAGGATTTCATCATGTGCTTTTGCCAGTTGACCCAACTGGCGCTGGCACCACAGTCACCAATCGCCGCGATAGAAAATCAGCAAAACTGGCTTTTCGGCCGTTATTTCAGAGAGTTTCCACACCCTGCCTTCAGTGTCAGACAGGGAAAAATCAGGAGCCTCCTGTCCAACTTCAACAACAATACCCGTGTTTGGGTGTGCTTCAAACATCTACTTCCTCCACTAGTGGCAAGTTTGGGGTTGATTGCCTAGAATTATGTGCTGTTCTTATAGGAATTTGTCCGGGAATCATACGGTAGCCCCGTAAAGGAGCAAAAATCTGTGAGTATCATTACGCCGGACTGGGTAAAAGACACTGTATTTTACCAGATATTTCCAGATCGCTTCGCTCGAAGTCAAAATTCGCCTAATCCCGGCTCGATGAATCTCCAGAAATGGGGGTCAGACCCCACGTTTCACGGATTTCAGGGTGGAAACCTGGCCGGAATCACAGAAAACTTAGACTATATGCTTGACCTGGGCATCAATGCCATTTATCTAAACCCGATTTTTGCTTCCGCCTCCAATCACCGCTATCACACTTACGATTACTTCAAGATCGACCCCCTTTTAGGCGATGATCGCGCCTTCAAGCAATTCCTCAAAGCTGCTCATGCACGCGGTATTCGTGTGGTGCTGGACGGTGTGTTCAATCATGCCAGCCGCGGATTATTCCAATTCAACCACCTGCTGGAGTGCGGGGCTGAATCTCCCTACATCGATTGGTTTCGCGTGAAAAGCTGGCCTGTTAATGCTTATGATGAGAACGCTCCCCCCACCTATGATGCCTGGTGGGGATTGCATGCCTTGCCTAAGTTTAACACGAACTCGACGGCCGTGCGCGAATTTCTGTGGAATGTGGGTACTTACTGGCTGGAACAGGGTATAGACGGCTGGCGATTGGATGTCCCCAACGAGATAGATGATGATGCATTCTGGCAAGAATTCCGCCGCCGCTGCAAGGCGGTCAACCCGGATGCTTACATTGTGGGAGAGTTGTGGGGCGAGGCGCAGCGTTGGTTACAAGGCGATCAGTTTGACGCGCAAATGAACTACCTGTTTACGCGGGCTGTTTTCGGCTTTTTCGTGGGCGATAAGATGGATCAGACGGACACGGGGCGCACCGGACTGGGGCATATTCGGAGCCTGGGTGCGGCCGAATTTGCTAACGAGCTTGACCGAATCTGCAACCGGCTTTACCATCCGGAAATTGTGCTGGCCCAGATGAATATGCTGGGCAGCCATGATACGCCGCGCATGATGACCATCGCCCGCCATGATGTCACGGCCGTTAAACTCATGTTTCTGTGCCAGATGACCATGCCGGGCGCGCCTGCTATTTATTACGGTGACGAGATCGGCATGGCTGGCGGCCGCGACCCGGAATGTCGGTGCGCTTTCCCCTGGCATGCCCCTTCTAGCTGGAACCAAGAGCTGCGCCAGGAGGTTAAACAGGCCATTGAACTGCGCCGGGCTACGCCCGCGCTTCGCCGCGGTGACTTTCGTATCCTGCACGCCGATGACAGTGTTGTCGTTTATCAAAGAGAAGTTCACCAGCAAACGGCCGTGATTGCATTCAACACGGCCGAAGAAGAACGGGAATTTCTTTGCCCAGATTCCATCCGACAACTGTTAGCGGAAAAACTAGTTTCGGCCGGCGGGCCTTTGCAGCCCGGGCAACGAGTTACACTGCCCGGCCGCAGCGGTCGTATTTGGGCCAACACTTAATTGAGCCAACAAGAGATATCGCTTGTTCATTGGTAATTGGCAATTGGTTGGCCAAAGAGTGGTAAACTTTGACCTTTTTTCGTATCCTTAACGGAAAAGGGTTCATTTTCCGGTTATCATATCTATTGGCTGCACTCATGTGGAAGAGGGTGCACCGCGGAAGATAAACAACTTGAGAACGAATGCCTTATCCGCCGACCAGCGTCCTGGCGCTGCTTAAGGGAAACACGCTCCGGGTATAATGAGACAGTTTCATGGGAAAACCGCAAGCTTCAATCCGAACACCCATTGACCCGAAAGACGCTCATGTCCTGGTGGTCGAGGACAATGTATCCAATTTCGTGCTTATTGCCCGCCTGCTGGCGTTTTTGGGCGTACAAAAATGTGAATGGAAGACGACTGGATGGGGTGTGGTGGACTTCGCCCACACAATGTCGCGCGTTGATCTTATCTTGATGGACTTGCGCCTGCCGCATGAAGACGGGTATGAGGCGCTGCGTCAGATCCGAGCCGATAAACGCCTGCACGACACGGCCGTGGTTGTAGTCACAGCGCACGGCAGCACAGACGAAATGCAAAAGGCGCGTAAAGCCGGATTTGATGGATTCCTCGCCAAACCCCTGGACGCAGATCGCTTTCCACAACAAATACGTGAGATTCTCAGCGGGAAACCCGTCTGGGATCTCGGCGTCTAACACAGCCGGCATGTCATTACCGCTGGCATAGGGCTACATCTTTGCACGAAGTTCCACTCTGCCAGGTCATACAATTCCATGCGTACAACAAGAACTGTGCGTCTGGATTTGTGACGCCACCAGCATATGCCAGCCAACTCAACCACTCTTTTTTTCGGGAGGAAATACGCCTTGCGTGAATCGGTTTCACGTTGGCGGGCAGCGTTGATTGTTTTCGTAGTCGCGCTGGCCGCTTGCACCGTATCTCCAAGTCCCACCCCTGAGCCGACGGCCGATCATACATTCGTTTTCGGTGTTATCCTGGTAGGTCCCCGTGACGACCGCGGATGGAGTGAAGCCCACTATAACGGAGGCCGTTACGTTGAAGCCCATTTGTCCGGCAGCCGTATGCTTTATCTGGATAACCTCAACCCGGACGCCCGGCCCAATACAACTCTGGCAGAAGCGGTAAACGACATGGTCGCCGAAGGAGCCAGGCTCCTGTTCATTACCTCAGATGATTTCGCCGCCGACACCACTTTCGTCGCCGAAAAGCATCCCGACGTCGTGTTCATCCACATCTCCGGGGATCACGTGCTGCAAGGGAACGCCCCTGCCAATGTAGGCAACTACATGGCGCGCATGGAATTCGGGAAGATGATCGCCGGTTGCAGCGCGGCGCTCATCACGGAATCGGGCGCAATCGGCTATCTTGGCCCGCTGATCAATGATGAAACCCGCCGGCTGGCAAACTCCGCTTTTTTGGGCGCACGCTACTGCTATGAACAGTTCCGGGACCAATCCCCCAATGAATTGCAATTCCTGGTTGAGTGGATTGGTTTCTGGTTTCACATACCCGGCGTCACGGCCGATCCGGCGGCCGTCTCCAATGAGCTGTTTGATCAGGGCGCAGACGTGATTTTATCCGGCATTGACACCACAGAAGCCATTACCGTGGCAGAAGAACGGGCTGCTAAAGGAGAACATGTCTGGGCCGTGCCATACGATTACGAAGGCGCCTGCAATGGCGTCCCAAATGTGTGTCTCGGCGTTCCCTACTTCAACTGGGGGCCGGGCTATCTCGAAATCGCCCGGCAGGTGCTTGACGGCGCATGGGCGCCGCGCTGGGATTGGGTCGGGCCGGATTGGAGCGACATCAACAACCCGGACACAAGCCCAGTGGGGTATGTGGATGGCCCTGCGCTAAATGACGCGCAAATGGCACAGCTGCACACCTTTATTGATGGGCTGGCAGACGGCTCTATCACCCTGTTCCAGGGACCGCTGCACTACCAAGATGGAAGCCGCTTCTTAAGCCAGGGAGAAATTGCCGGCGACACGCAAATCTGGTTCATGCCGCAGTTGTTGGAAGGCATGGAAGGAGCAAGCGAATAGCATGTTGAACGGCCGTGCATTCAATCTCCTGGGGTTCTCCCGCAGGACAATCCGCCAGCGAATCATTCTGGGCAACCTGATGATTGGCCTGCTGGTGTTGCTAGCGGCCGCGGTTGCCTTGTGGCAGTTCAGCCGCCTTTTGCAAGCGGTTGATGTTCTCAACCAGGCCAGCGACCGCGTGGCTGTGGTGATGGAAGTCCGGCAGCAAAGCACCAGCACATTGGCCACGGTCAGCCGCCTGCTGCCTGCTGAAGACGCCGATGCCTTCACTGCCAACGTCGGTGCGTCTGTGGAACTGCTGCGAAAGGGATACAACGACCTGGCCGCGATTACGGAGGAAGCCTCCGCCGAGGAAACGGAAGCGGCTTTATTGGGCAGCGTCAGTCACAGCGTGGAAAGCGTGATTGATATTTCTGACACGATGGTACGGCAGGCGGCCGCGGAGCAGTGGCCCAGCGTCCGAGTTCGCGTGGGCGTCCTGGCCCGTGACCAGGAACAGCTTGCCAGCGATGTTGACCGGTTGGTAGACCTCGTGCGGGAAACGGAACTGCAAGCCACAGAACAGTTCGTCTCTGCCCGGCGCGCGGCCGTCCTTTCATCGGCGGCCGTGATTTTGTTGGTCTTGATTTTGGGCACATTTCTGCTGTGGGAAATTACCCGCAGCGTTGCCAGGCCCGTGGAACGATTGACGCAAGCGGTAGCGGGGCTGGCAGCCGGTTCCCTGGAAGGGCGCGTTCCTGTAGAAAGCGCCGATGAGTTAGGCCAACTCGCAATGGCATTCAACAGCATGGCCGACCGGATCCAATCCTCCTACGCCGAACTGGAACAGCGGGTAGCAGAGCGGACGAGAGCGCTCAAGACCAGCGCCGATGTTAGCCGTAACCTCTCTACCATCCTGGATCAACAGCAGTTGATTTCCGAAGTGGTCAGTCAGGTGCAGTCCGCATTCAACTACTACCACGTTCACATTTACCTTTTCGATGAAAAGCGGGAAAACTTAAGAATGGTAGGCGGCACCGGAGAAGCCGGCCGGAAAATGCTGGAGGATGGGTTCACCATCCCGCGTGGTAAAGGGCTGGTCGGCCGCGCCGCGGACACGAATCAGATCGTGGTCGTCCAAGATGTGGCTCAAGACCCAGACTGGCTGCCAAACCCGCTGCTGCCGGAGACAAAATCGGAAGCGGCTGTGCCTATTGCCATTGGTGACAAGGTGTTGGGGGTGCTTGATACCCAGCAAAATGTCGTAGGCGGACTTGATGAAAGCGCCGGCGATTTCCTCTCGGTCATCGCCAGCCAGGTGGCCATTGCTCTTGAGAATGCACGATTGTTTGAAGAGACGCGTGGCCGGGTCGCCCAACTGAGAACGGTAAACCGTCTCAGCATCGCCTTGTCTGCCGCCCCCACCCTGCGCGACGTATTCGACAGCGCCCGCCGCGAGATCATGCAGATGCTGGATGCCACTGGCATGTCCATCTCGCTGCTCACGCCGGATCAAGAAAAGCTGCACTGGATTTACGGGTATGAACATGGCGCCGAGGTGTCGTTGGCCGGTGTTCCTCTGATGCCTATCACCCAGGGTTTCAGCGGTCATGTCGCGCGCACTGGCGAGGTGTTGCTGCTCAATGAAAACGTGGATGAAGCACATGAGACTTTCCAGTCGGTGCGAGTGGGGTCCAGCTCCAATAGCTGGCTTGGTCTCCCTCTCATTGTCGCCAACGAGTTAATCGGCGTGCTGGCCGTGGAAAACAATGCCCCATTCGGCGAGCGGGAATTGGAAGTCATGGAACTGATCGTCCGGCCGCTGGCTATCGCCATCAACAACCTGTTGCAGTTCGGGGAAGTGGAAAAGGCGTTGGAAGCACAATCGCAGCAGCGCGTCCAGCTCCAGGCCGCAGCCGAAGTGTCAGCGGTCACCACAAGCATTCTGGCGTTAGATGAGCTGATCGACACGGCCGTCAACGTCATCAAGGAACACTTCTCACTTTATTACGTCGGCCTCTTCCTGGTGGATGCGGAGGGTAAAGAGGCGGAGCTACGGGCAGGCACCGGAGAGGCCGGTCGTATACAGCTCGAACAGAAGCGATGCTTGAAGGTGGGCGGCCGCTCCCTCATCGGCGGAGCCACCAGCGACGGCAGCCCCCGCATTATCCAGGATGTCACTCTGGAAGAGCAATGGCTGCCCAATCCCATGCTGCCCGATACCCGCTCCGAGTTGGCTCTGCCCCTGCGGGTGCGCGGCCGGATCATCGGCGCGTTAACCGTTCAGGACAGCGCGCCAAACGCCTTTTCAACTGAATTAATCGCCACCTTGCAAACCATGGCCGATCAACTGGCTATCGCCATTGAAAATGCCCAATTGCTGGCAGATGCAGAAGCGCGCGCCCAACAACAGTTGGTGCTCAATCAAATCAGCGCACAATTACACCGGTCGGCCGACGTCGGCCGTATTATTGACATCGGTTTGCGCGCCGTATCCCAAAGGTTGGGCGGTGCGAAAGTGGAGTTAACGATAGGCAATAAAGGAAATGGTGAGGAACCGCGGCCGCAGTCCGGCAACGGCCGTCCTGACAATCGAGGATGACACCCATGACGCCACACGACGACCAGCTCGATTCCAATTCAGACAGCGCAATTTACCTGAACACAACCATCCCCAATATGGCTCGTGTTTTCGACTACCTGCTCGGCGGGACGGCCAATTTCGAGGCCGACCGGGTTGCGGCCGAACAAATGGTACAAAAGGTTCCCTCCCTTCGTAAATGGGTGAGATTACGGCGGGCATTCATTCAAGAAGCCGCCCAGGTATTACGGGCAGACGGGTTCATGCAGTTCCTCGACCTTGGTTCAGGCATCCCGGCCAGCGACCATATCCATGCTTCAGTGCCGGACGCGCACATTGTTTACAGCGACATCAATCCGGTTGCCGTCAGCTATGGAGCCAGCCTTTTCGCCGATCTGGAAAACGTCGCTTATATACCGGGCAATGTGCGCCAGATGGACGCACTCCTATCCTCAGACAAAGTTCGCCGCTTAATCAGCCTGGATCACCCCGTCGCTATCGGCTTAAATGCGCTGATGCTGTTCCTTTCTCCTGAGGATTGCAAGGCCGCAGCCGAAACGCTGCACGATTGGGCGCCGGCCGGTTCGCGGCTTTTCGTGGTATTCCAGACGCGGCAAAGCGGTGATATGCCGGACTTATATGACGAGATTATGGGCATGGCCGCATCCGCGGGGCTGCCCATGCAGCTTTACCCGCTTGAAGAATGTATTGATATGCTCTCCCCCTGGCGCATTCACCGGGTGGAATCTCTGACGGAATTTCTTGGTTTACCGGAGGATTTTATTACCGAAGAAGAACGTGAAGGCATTGAAATGTTTTTCTATGCTGCCTTCCTGGAAAAGGAACAACCGTGAGAACAAGCTTTGGGTTCGGAGCAGGAAATAGCAGTATTAAGTGATGGCTATGCGCATGGATGACCAACGCATTGTGGCACAATGGGAATCACAACGCGAAGAAGCTGAAGCGCTCCTAAAAGGGGCTTTTGTTCAGCACGCCATCGACAACCGCGGGCTGCTGACCTCTGCCCGGCGCAGCCCGGAAGTGGCTGAACAGCTTTGCGAATTGTTCATTCAATTCATCAGCGGAAATGCCGCAGAAGCGGAGATCGCGGCCTCGGCCGCCCGGCTGGCTGGGCAAGGGATGGCCCTCGCCACCGGCGCTGCAATGATGCGTGCGCTTCAGGAAACAACCTGGCTGAAGGAAACGGACCCCGATCTGGCCGCAGCAGCCATTTCCCACCTCTCCCGTTTCCAACTTCTTTTTCTGGAAAAGCTGGCTGAAGCACGAGAACTGGTACAGAGACAAACCCAGGAACATTCCCAACTTGCGTTACAGCGGGCGCTGCACGACCAACTGGAGAAGCAGAGACAACTACGACGGGCGCAAGAGCGTCGAAATCGCAACCTCAACGATGTGTTTCTGCTCAATGCCCGGCTGGCCCGCATTGAGAATGAGGATGAGCTGCTGGAAGCGGCCATTGCCGGCTTCCATGAAGCATTGAATCTGGCGGACATCACGCTGTATGAACAGCAATTGGCTGAAGGACAATGGGCCGTTCGTGTTTCGACCGTCTCTGGCTCCCAGCGCGGGAATGCTGTCGCACCCGATGTCGCAGATTTGTTAGATGCGGCCGTTACCGGCCCAGGCGAGATCGTCAACCGCCTACAGATGCTTTCCGGAAAGGAAACCATTAACGCCACCATGGGCCTGCGCATGGGAGAGAAGGTGCTGGGCGCGCTGATCATCAACAGCGGCGTCATTGACGTCAGCCACCATGACGAGTTCCTTATCCTGATTCGCACCATCACTCAAAACCTGGCCGCCTTATGGCGTAATCTGGCGCTGCTGGAAGAAACACGGCAGCACGCCCACGAGCTGGAAATCCTGCACGGCCGCTATGTAGACTCCATCTGGAGCACAGAGGCAGCTGGTTTACGCGCCGGACTCTCTGACGGGAAGCTGCTATTAAAGCGCGCCAGCGAGCCGGAGCCTGAAACCCAAGAGGGTCAAGAGGTCCCGTTACGCGTCGGGGATCACACATTTGGCAAAATTATTTTGCCGGAAGACAGCGAGTTAGATGAGGACAGCATCGAGTTTGTACAGGCTGTTATCCGTGAAATGGGCAACGCGCTCAACAACGCCTATTTGATTCAAACGACCAGTTCTTACTCTAACCAGCTTAGCCTGGCGGCCGATGTGTCCCGCGCCGCCGCCACGATTCTGGATCGAGATGTGTTGATCCAGGAAGTGGTTGATCTCATCCGCTCACGCTTTAATCTCTATTACGTCGGCTTGTTCCTCGTTGACGAAAGAAGCGAAACGGCCGTTCTCCGGGCCGGCACAGGGGACGCGGGCAGGATTCAGGTTGAACAGGGGCATAAACTGGCCATCGGCGGCCGTTCCATTGTGGGCACAGCCATCGCTGAAGGAAAATCGGTGGCGGAACAGGATGTCACCAGAGCAGCCTCGTTCCATTTCAACCCCCTGCTGCCGGAAACACGCGCTGAGCTGGCTGTCCCGCTTCGCATCCGGGACCATGTGACCGGCGCGCTCACTGTCCAGAGCACGGAACGGGGTGCATTCTCCCCAGAAACCATCTCCGTGCTGCAAAGCCTCGCCGACCAGCTTGCCGTGGCGATTGTGAACGCCAGCCTCTTCGCCCAGATTCAAACCAATTTGGCCGAAACGAACCGGTTGTATGAAGCCGCCCGCCGCATCAGCAGCGCAGCGACTGAAATGGACATCTACCAGGCACTCGTGGATTTTGCTGCCCAATCCGGCCTTCCCGACGTGGCGCATATAATCATTCCCGAAGTCAGCGGGCCTGAGTGGATAACTTCTCCCATAGTCTGGGGAGAAAATGTCAGGTCAGGAGGCCGGGCTTTATTCGATGAGTGGTTCGCGCCGTCTGAATTGACGCTGCACTTAAATGAGCCTGTGCATCCAAATTGCGAACGGCTGCTCTCCGGCATCTCCGACTGGTCCCAATTTTGTGCCACTCTCTTGATTCCGATTCACATTGAAGACCGGTGGCTGGGAACTCTGGCCATTCATTGTGTTGATGCTGAACGCATCAGGACGGATGCGCTGCAACCATACCGTGCCCTATCAGACCAAACGGCCGTGGCCCTAGCCAACCGGCAGTTACTCCGGCAAACGGCCGCGCTTTACAGCATTGGCCGGGCATTGAGCCAGACGTTAACTCGTGAAGATGCCCTGGAAATTGCCGTTAGAGAAGTGGCCCAATATACGGGAGCGGCGCAGTGCCGGTTTGTGCAATATGACTATGCTGCCGGGTACGGCGCGGTTGCCGCCGAGTATCTGCGCTCAGAAGCAGCCGATGAAATGCGGTTTTCCATTGAACAGGACTCGGTTTTTCAATACCTCGACCGGGAATTACGGCCGCTTTTGTTGCAGGAAGGTAGTGAAGAAGTGCCGGCCGAAGTCGCCCATCATTATCTGGAGCAGTTGGACGCCGAGACGTCACTGCTCGTGCCGGCCGCCAGCCAGCAAGAACTACTCGGCTTCATGGCATTGGACTCCAATATGGGCGACCGGCTGTTTAGCCCTTCCAACGTGATGTTCACCCAGACAGTCATTGACCACCTCACCACCCAATTGGAAAATCTAAAACTGCTGGATGAAGCGCTCAGCCGGGCACAAGAATTGATCACGCTGAACCAGATTCAGTCCCGCATTTCCGGCATTCTGGACCTGAGCAGTCTGGCCCAGACAACCTACCAGCAGGTCGGCCGCTTGCTGGACAATACCGTGTTCATCTTCGCCCGTTACACCGCAGAAATCAGCATATACGACCCGATCTTGATCATGGACGATGGCGCGTCGCGGCCGACGGAACCCCGCGCCATTCTGCCCGGCGATGCGCTGTACCAGGTGCTGCGCAGCGGCCGCGCTATCCTGGTCAATCCGGACAGCCCGCTTTTGCGGGCCGGCGTCATTCCTGACCTGAGCGGGACCCCCCTCTCATCGATCTGGGTGCCTCTCCAGCAAGAGGGACAGCCCATCGGCCTGATCAGCGTCCAATCTTACCGGCCCAACGCTTACAGCGAAAATGATATCCAACTTCTGCGCAGTATCGCCACCCAAACCAGCCTGGCCATCGCCAATATTCAACTCTTCGAGGAAATCCAAGCCAGCAATAAACAATTGCGGCAATTGGATCACCTCAAAACGCAGTTCCTGGCCAATATGTCCCACGAACTACGAACGCCGCTTAACGCCATCATCGGCTTCTCCCGCGTGATTCTGAAGGGAATTGACGGCCCCATAACCCGGGAACAAGAAGAAGACCTGACTTCCATCTACAGCAATGGCCAACATTTACTCAATCTCATCAATGAAGTACTGGACATGGCCAAAATTGAAGCAGGCAAGATGACGCTGGCCTTCGAACCCACCGACCTCATCGAGACGGCGCGCGGAGCCTTGGCCACCGTCACGGCCCTGGTCAATGAGGAAGAGGTAAAGCTCCTTTGGGACGGGTCAGCGGAACTACCGATCATTGAGGCGGATCCGGTGCGGGTGCGCCAGATTCTCATCAACCTTCTCTCTAACGCAGCCAAGTACACAGAACAAGGGCATATTCGCCTTCAGTTGTCCTGCCCCGACAAAGAACATGTGCATATCGCCGTTGAAGATACCGGCGTCGGCATAGCGGCCGAGGACTTTGACAAGTTGTTTGTGGCGTTTGAGCAAATTGACAACTCGACAACCCGAACAGTGGGCGGCACCGGTCTCGGTTTGCCCATCACCAAATGGCTTGTCAACTCGCATCACGGCCGTATCTGGTTTGAAAGCAAATTAGGCCAAGGGTCCACCTTCCACGTGCTCCTGCCGGTAAAACAAGAAGGGAAACCACTCGACCAGTTCCCCCTCAGTCAAACCACCATGTCGCTCAGAGGGCAATTGGGCAACTGAAATGAGAACCGTTGAGCCTCACCTGCCCTCCAAGCGTAAGGCGATTTGGCAAATCGCCTTACATTTTCGAAGGAGATCACACCCTGACCATGGCCCAACAATTTAACATTATCTGCCGCGCTTGCGGGCAGCAGCACCCATACACAGCACCCATGCCGGCCTGTCCTTCCTGCGGCGGTGAATGGCTGGATGCCGCCTACGATTTGCAGATGGCGGATTGGCCCAAGCAGCTCGTTCGTCGAGGCGCGGATTTATGGCGATATCGCGAGCTGCTGCCGGTTCAAGATAAGCAGCACATCGTTAGCCTGGGTGAAGGTTGGACGCCGCTCATCAAAGCCCAGAATCTGGGGTTGATGCTCGGACACCAACATATTTACATCAAAGATGAGCGTCAGGGACCAACCGGCTCATTCAAAGACCGCCAGGCTGCTATTGCGATTTCCGTCATGAAAGAAGCGGGGATCAAAGAAGCGGTTGTAGCGTCTACCGGCAATGTTGCTATCGCCTACTCCGCCTACTGCGCCCGCGCCGGTATCAAGTTGTGGGTTTTCGTCACCAGTTCCGTGCCGGCAGAGAAAATGCGAGAAGTCGCATTGTACGGATCAGATGTTATCAAGGTGGCGGGGACATACGACCAGGCAAAACAGGTTGCGGCCGAATTCGCAGCCAGCAAAAACCTGTTTCTGGATCGAGGCATCAAAGCCATCGCCGCCAAGGAAGCGATGAAAACGGTCGCCTTTGAAATCGCTGAGCAATTGGGCAATATCCGGGCCGGGCTAAGCTCCAATATCACCAATACTGGCGTCCCGCATTGGACCGCTCCGGACTGGTACATTCAAGCTGTCAGCGGCGGCCTAGGCCCGGTTGGGGTCATGAAAGGTTTCCGGGAACTGAATGAACTGGGTTTGATTCACCAGATGCCCCATCTCGCCTGTTTTCAGGCCAGCGGCTGCGCCCCGATAGTTAATTCGTTCCAGCGCGGGCTGGAGTTTGCCGAAAATGTAGAAAATCCGGCTACCGACATCACAACGCTGGCCACAGGCGCGCCGGGCGAGGCGTATGTGGTGCTGCGGGAACTGATTGAGCAGCATGGCGGCACAATGGATGCGGTTTCTGATGCAGAGGCGTTTCGTGCGCTGCACGTTGTCGCCAAGATGGACGGCATATCGATTGAACCGGCAACGGCCGTAGCCTTTGCCGGCCTTTTTAAGCTGGTACGCCAGGGAATCATCCGCCCTGAAGAAACGGTGGTGCTCAATTGCTCCGGCCACACCTTCCCGGTTGAAAAACACATTATCGGCGAGCATTATACGCTGGACATGGAACTCACCGGGGGAGATGAGGCAGAGCAAGGCCGGGAAGAAGGGCTGCTCACCGCCCTGGAACAACTTGACAGCCGCGTGAGACGCATAGCCATCATCGAGGACAATCCCGATGCCTCCCGTCTCATCCGGCGCATTCTTCAGGCGCAGGGAGAATACTTGATTGAGGAGGCTGACAACGGCATTGACGGGCTAAATCTCATCCGGGAATCGCGGCCGAATCTGGTCATTCTTGACCTGATGATGCCCGGCCTGGACGGATTCGACATCGTGGAAGCGGTGAAAGCAAGTGAGGAATTACGGGAAATTCCCATTATTGTCATCACCGCTAAGGAAATATCGGCTATTGAAAGGAGGCGGTTGAACGGTAAAATTAAGGTACTGTTGCAAAAAGGTACGTTCATGGACTCGGATCTCTTGAGTAACATTCGCGAGGTTTTGCCTTAGATACGCAACGTAAAGGACAACTCTGATGGCTCGCAATGACGAAGCCACCATACTCTACATCGAGGACGACTTCGCAAGCCGCCGGCTGGTAAGACGAGTCCTGACCAACCGGGGGTATAAGGTGCTCCTGGCCAGCGATGGCCTGGAAGGGATCGCATTGGCTCGTGAACAACGGCCGCAACTCATCCTGATGGACATCAACCTGCCCAACCTGGATGGGCGCGAAATCACAACGCGGCTGCGGGGGTTGCCTCATCTGTCCAAGACACCCATTGTGGCGTTGACGGCAAACAACACTCCCGGCAGTCGGGAGCTGGCGCTGGCTGCCGGTTGTTCCGGTTTTCTCTCCAAGCCGATTGATGTGAGCTGCTTCCCGCAGCAAGTGGACGACTTCCTCAACGGCCGTTTAGATCCATTGACCGATGAGGAACGCAGCCATAATCTGGCCGTGCATGCCCAAAATGTGGCTGAGCGGCTGGAAGACAAGGTCCGCCAGCTCGAGCATGTGAACCAGCGGCTGCGAGAATTGGATGGCCTCAAGAGCGATTTTATCTTGCTCGTATCCCATGAACTGCGTACACCCTTGACGCTCATCAGCGGGTACGCCCATCTGCTGGAAGAAAAGCTGCAACCGGCCAAAATTTCGGGAGAGCCGCCAGAAATTGATGCGCTTGCCACCATAGCTTCGGGACTCAATGCGGGCATCAACCGCATGAATGAAGTGGTCAATGAGATCATCAATGTTTCGCGTATCTCTTCCGGTAAATTAGACTTGTCGCTGGGGCCTGTACGACTGTCTGATCTGATGCAGGAGGTGGCGGCCGAGTTTGATCGCGTTTACCACGAGCGATCCCTGCATTTGCACATGGGCCGGCTTGATCATTTACCCCTTATCGAAGCAGACGGCCGCCAACTCAAGAAAGCCATCAGCAATGTGTTGGGCAACGCGGTCAAGTACACGCCAGACGGGGGAGACATCTACGTGATCGGCCGCAAACTGGAAGATGCAATAGACCTGATGATACAGGACACCGGCATCGGCATCCCGCCAGAGGAGCAGAAGCGCATTTTTGAGCAGTTCTACGTCCTCGGGGCCATCCAGCACCATTCCAGCAGTAAATCGGCGTTCAAAGGCGGCGGCCTGGGGTTGGGGCTGGCGATAGCCAAGGGCATCATTGAAGCGCACAACGGCCGCATCTGGGTAGAAAGCGAGCGTCGCGATCCAGAAGACCCGCCCGGCAGCACGTTCCACCTTTTGCTGCCCATCAAACAACCGGGCCGACACATCAACCTGTAACACAGACAATCCGTTCTCATTCGCCTCATTTAACGCCCCAAAGGGACTGTCACGCCTGGCTGTGACCAAATAACGACAAAGGAATCCATGTTCGCATCTGTCAGTCAGCATCAGCGCGGTGTGTTTTGGGCGCTTCTGTCCCCCATTTTTCTGGGGGGAATTCCCATCCTGGCCAAACTGGCCTACACCGCCGGCGTTGACGTGCTCACGGTTGTGGCCCTGCGCACATTAGTTGCTGCGGTGCTATTATGGGCGGCAACCTTGCTTTTCGCCCGGCACATCATTCGCAGTTCGACTCCGGCCGTGGTAAGTAGTTTGATCGCCGGCGCTATCAATGGCGTTGGCTCCCTGTTCTTTTATGCCAGCCTGAATATGATTGACGCCTCCCTGGGCCAATTGATCAACATCACCTACCTCATCTTTGTAGCCGTGCTGCTGCGGCTCGCCGGGCAGATGATTTCCATACCCACGGTCGTACGTACCCTGCTGGCCGTTCTCGGCGTTTTCCTGCTGACATTGGGAGGACTCGGCCCGCCAAACTGGCAGGGCATCGGCATGATGCTTGTGGCCGCGCTCATGTACGCCATCCAGTTGGTTCTGAGCCAGCGCATCATGTTCGATATCCCCGCACAGACAATGACACTGTATGCAATAACCGCGATGGCGGCTGTGGTTTCTGTAGCCTGGCTTATAGACCCATCCGATCCGACCAGGATACACTCCGACGGTTGGAATGCGGTCCTGCTCATGGGTCTGGTCACGGCACTATCGCGGCTGACGCTGTTCCTGGGCGTGAAACATCTGGGAAGTATCCAGACAGCCCTATTCGGCCTGCTGGAAGTGCTGGTGACCCTGGGAATTGCCGCTTTCCTGTTGGACGAACGCCTGACTCTGATACAATGGATAGGAGCGGCCGTTGTGCTCATCAGCGTTCTGCTGGTGCGGTTCGAACGAGATATGCCTACCTTCCTTGATTGGTGGAAACTATTCTGGCAACGGCGGTTGCACAGTTGATACAGCGCAGACTCCGGCTTTTTCTTCAGTCGTTTCCAACCAACACTTAAAAAAAATTGAGGTCGAAAATCGTAGTGGCTTACGCAAAACTGATACATGGTGACGCCGTATTTAACGAGCTGGCAGAGGTTTGGAATGATCTGGCCGGCCAGGGCATGACCGACACTCCATTCCAGCGCCTGGCATACCAACGCGCCTGGTGGCAGCTTCTGCATCCGCCTGACAGCACCTTGCACACGGTTATCGTTCGCGGGGAGCAAGGCAATCATGTAGCTATCGGCTGCTTTTACCTCCATGAGGGCGCGCTTTACTTCAATGGCTGTGTCGAAGAAACGGACTACCTGGACCTGATCGCGCTGGCCGATCAGGCCGAGGCCGCGTGGACGGCCGTGTTTGAGTGCCTGCACAGCCCCGAAGCGCCGCCCTGGAAAACGATTGATTTGTGCAATATCCCCGCAGACTCCCCCACCCGCACTATCCTGCCCCGGCTTGCCGCGCGGTACGGTCTATCTTTCGCGGAGTCCGTTCATGAAGTCTGCCCCATTATCAAACTGCCACAAAGTTTCGCGGCCTACCTGGAAGGACTGGACAAGAAGCAACGGCATGAGGTACGGCGGAAGCTTCGCCGCGCCGCCGGCGCTGGCGCCGAGGTGGTCACTGTGGGGCCGGACGATGACCTGGAACAGGCGGTGAATGCCTTCCTCGATCTGCTCCAAAAAAGCACGGTCGAAAAACGGGAATGGTTAAATGACGGCCGCCGGGCAGTGTTTCATGAAACCGCCAGGGACGCGCTGGAAGCCGGCATCTTGCAGCTTATGTTTATCGAGGTCGAGGGGCAAAAAGCGGCTGCGCTCTTCAACTTTGACTACAGAAGCCGCATCTGGGTCTACAATTCCGGGCTGAACCCGGCTCTATTTGGGAACCTGAGCCTTGGCGTCGTGCTGACAGCACGCTCAATTGAGATGGCTATCGAAAACGGCCGTGCTGTTTTTGATTTCTTGCGCGGCAACGAGACGTACAAATATCGCTTTGGGGCAGTAGATACGAAGATTTACCGCCTGCAACTGGCGCGCGGAAACGACTCTTTAAGGCAAGAGAACAGCAATTAGAGATTGGGAGATTAGAGACGCTGGTCTCCAACAAACCAGTCTCCAGGTAATTATTCTTCACCAGGTGAAATGTTGTGAACAACCCACCTAAACCTCTCATTCGCCGCGTGGCTATGTTGAGCGTCCATACCTGCCCTTTGGCGATGCTGGGCGGTAAGAAGACCGGCGGTATGAATGTATATGTGCGTGATTTCAGCCGGGAACTCGGCCGCCGGGGCATTCAGGTAGACGTGTTCACACGCTCCCAGGATGACTGCATCCCCATGGTGATGCACAATCTAGGCAAAAACGGCCGTGTGATTCACGTCATCGCCGGCCCGGAAAAGCCTATTCCCGTGCCCGAAATTGGCAAATATTTAGATGAATTTGTGGCCGGTGTGCTCAATTTCGCCGCTCGCGAGAGTATTCGCTACGACATTATCCACAGCCATTACTGGCTTTCTGGATTGGTGGCAGAAAAACTGCGAGCCGCCTGGGCTGCATCAGATTCCCTCCCCGTGCCTATCGTGCACATGTTCCACACCTTAGGGCATATGAAAAATCGGATCGCCGAGAGGGAAGCGGATCGCGTGCCTCAAGCTCGTCTGGACGGCGAAACCCGCGTCTTACAGATCGCAGATCGTATTGTCGCGGCCACGCCGGCGGAAGAGGCGCAACTCCACTGGCTGTACGGGGCCGATATGAGCAAAGTCGTCATTGTGCCCCCCGGTGTGGATCGAGAGCGGTTTCAACCCATCCCCAAATCAGTGGCAAAGCAGCGTATCGGCATTCCGGAAGACCATAGAAATATCCTGTTTGCCGGCCGCATTGAACCATTAAAGGGCATTGAAACACTGCTGAGAGCGATGGCCCTCATCCAAAAACGACATCCAGCGGTGGTGGACAATGTGTGTGTGGCCATCATTGGGGGCGACCCCTGGGCCGATACCCCAGATGCAGAAATGGCTCGCTTACAGGAGTTAAGGCAGCAGTTAGACATTCATGACCTGGTGACGTTTGTGGGGGCCAAAGATCAGAATATGCTGCCTAATTATTACGCAGCGGCCGAGATGGTGATCATGCCATCCCATTACGAAAGCTTCGGCATGGTCGCGCTGGAAGCGATGGCTATGGGAACGCCGGTGATTGCTTCCGAGGTTGGGGGCCTGGCATTCCTGGTTCGAGATGGCATCAACGGCTACCACGTGCCCTCACGGGACCCGGAGGCGTTGGCGGAGCGGATATACGAGCTGCTGACCAACGAAGAATGCCGGGTGGTGCTCGGCCGACAGGCGCTGACCCATGCGCAGCAGTATGATTGGGCCATCATCGCCAATCGTTTGCTGCGCGTCTATGCGTCGCTGAAAAAAGAATCGTCTGCCATCCCGGACTGATCCAGGCGCACTCTTTTCCCTGCTTCTCAACGAATCACGTCAATTCCGCCCATATACGGCCGTAACGGTTCTGGCACAACGATACTACCATCCGCCTGCTGGTTATTCTCAAGAATGGCGATCATCACCCGCGGCAGGGCCAGGCCGCTGGCATTGAGCGTATGCACGAACCGGGGACGGCCGCCATCCTGGGGCCGGTAACGCACATTGGCCCGGCGCGCCTGAAACGCCTCGCAGTTGCTGGCTGAACTGACTTCCAGCCACTCCTGGCAGCCAGCAGCCCAAATTTCGATGTCATATGTCTTCGCCGCAGCAAAACCGAGATCGCCGGTTACCAGCTCCACAACCCGGTAACGGAACCCAAGCGCGTTGCAGATGTCAATGGCATGCTGCCTCATCTCCTCCAAGGTCGCGTAGCTCTTTTCCTGTGTGGTGAACTGGTACATCTCTACCTTGTCGAACTGGTGACCCCGCTTGATGCCGCGCACATCCTTGCCTGCGCTCATCTTCTCGCGCCGGAAGCAAGGCGTGTACGCCACATACTTGATGGGCAGCGTATCCTCCACCAGGATTTCATCCCGATGTACGTTGGTTAGGGCAATCTCGGCCGTTCCCAAGAGCATGAAATCTTCCTCGGCGTCCCGGTAAATATTGTCGAAAAACTTCGGCAGTTGGCCAGCCCCCTCAAAATTGCGCGCGCGCACAATGAATGGCGGATAGACCTCCTGGTAGCCATGCTCATTCACGTGGAAGTCCAGCATGAACTGTATCAATGCGCGCTGCAAACGAGCGCCCCATCCTTTGAGCAGGTAAAAACGGCTCCCGCTCAACTTAACGCCACGTTCGAAATCAATGATCCCCAACTCCGGCCCCAGCTCCCAATGCGGTTTGGGATCGAACTCAAAGTGGGGTTCCGGCGCGCCCTGAGGCTCATGATTGACATTGTAGGTCTCATCCGGGCCTACGGGCGTTGAATCGTGCGGCAAATTGGGCACCCAGAGCATCTTTTCATGCAATGTCGCCTCCACCTGGCGCAGCTCTTCATCCAGCAAAGCGATGCGTTCACCTATCTGACGTGTTGCATTTTTAGCCTCATCCACATTGAACTGGAGGCTGTTTAGCTGCGTTCGCAATGCATCTACCGGCTGGCCTATATCTTGTCCGGCTTCAGCCCGACGCAAATCTGCCTCCGTTTTCTTAAGACTGCCCATCCAACGGCCGATTTGCTTGGAGCTTTCATTCCGTTGGCGGCGCAACGCCTCCACCTCGTGCAAGATTTCCCGGCGGCGCGCATCGGCCGCCAGGATTTCATCAATCGGCGCGCTGTCATTTCGCTTCTGAATTTGCGCGCTTACCCACTCTGGTTGTTCCCGAATCAGGTTAATGTCCAGCATTTCAACCTCCTAAGCAATAGAAAAGCCCCCTCGTCTCCCAGGACGAGGGGGCCCGTGGTGCCACCTGGATTCACCGCCTCTGGCCATTCCGAACAGAGACGATCTCTTCACGCGATAACGGGCGCACCCGGCTTACCTTACACATCTACTCAATGCAGATGCCTTGGCAGCAACTCCGAAGTGGATTTCCGGCCGTTGAAATATTGGCTTACACCATCCGCCAACTCTCTATGAATTCAGGACGGCCGTACTTATCTTCATCATCGTCAAGCATGATTCTTTTGTTTGAACTGGAAACATTATAGCGAGCGGCCGTGACGGCGTCAATACTGGTGAAACTCGCCAATCCGCCGGCGAACGGACGCCATGATCAGTGGCCAGCTTATTTTTTAGCAGTATGATGCCCTCCCCCTATTTTATTGGCAGATACATGAGTGGGTGCCATAATAATCTCCAACGTGATCACCATTCTTAGCGAGGCTCTTTCATGGCTCACATTGAGGAATCTGAGATTATCTCCGGCGTATACATCGCCCAACTACAGGCTTTTGAGGACGAACGCGGCCGTTTCCTGGAAACTTTCCGCAAAGAGTGGTTCCCGCAGCGAAGCTGGGACCGCTTTCAGGCCAATCGTTCCGACTCGAAGGCGGGGGTGTTACGCGGCCTGCATTACCACCATCATCAGGTAGATTATTGGTATGTGCAGTCAGGCAGGATACGCGCCGCTCTGGTAGACTTGCGCCCCTCCTCGCCGACATACCTGGCCACACAAACCGTTGAAATGGGAGACGGCCGTGACATTGGCCTTTTTATCCCCATCGGCGTGGGCCACGGCTTCGTCGCCCTGACAGACGTGACGTTGACTTACGTGGTGGACAATTATTACGACGGCGGCGATGAATTCGGCGTCGCCTGGAATGATGAAGAGATTGGTTTGGATTGGGGCGTGGCCCACCCCATCGTCTCCGCACGGGATGCGGGGAACCCGAAACTGAAGGAAATCAGCCCTGCGATCCTGCCAAAGTAGCGCAGGGCCACGGCCTACCCGAAGAGCCGTTGCAGCAAGGGCATCCCCATCAGCAATAAGCCAATGAGCACAGCCCCAACAGCGCCGACAAGCACGGCCGCGGCGGCGACATCTTTGGCTACCTTCGCCAACGGATGGTATTCGGGGGCAATCATGTCTACCACAGCTTCAATAGCCGTGTTCATGAATTCCGCCATCCACACCGCCATCATGGTTAAAATCAAGACCGCCCATTCAAGTCGGCTGAGCCTGAGCCACAGCGCCAGGCCCGCAACAGCAATACTGATGACCGCGTGAATCCAGGCGTTATGTTGCGTGCGAATCACGTACCACCAACCGGCAAAGGCAAAGCGAAAGCTTCGCATCCGGCTGTACAGTTCGTTTCGGCCTTTATTCCCCATCATTGTCTCCAGCAATGCGGATGTCTGTCACCCCCAACCGGCTCAAGACGGCCGCCTGGGCCGCCCACATCGCTCGCTTTTCTTCTGAGTCCGTGTGATCGAACCCAAGGAGGTGCAGCGTGCCGTGAACAGCCAATAACTGTAATTCCGATGCCAACGGATTGCCCATGTGGCCAGCCTGCCGCCGGGCATATGGCAGCGACATGGCAATGTCGCCCAAATAGCGTACTTCTTCGGGCATGCCCGGCAACGGTTCCCCAGAGGGGAAGCTCAAGACGTCGGTTGGTTCGTCTAGCTGACGAAACTGCTGATTCAACTGGCGCACATAATCATCATCGGTGAGGAATACGGTCAGAGCCGCGTCCCCATCAGCCCAGTTATAAAGCATAAACGCGGCTTGGGCCGCTGCCTGTACCAACGCACAAAACTGTATTCGTTCAGCTTTATCCAGGTGTAAATTGTCATCAATCTGGACATCTACATCGCAGGGGGACATGGTCTAATTCTGGGGAATGTCGCTTGACAGAGGTGCGGGATTGGGCAGGGGCTGCGGGCGCTGCTCGGCCGTCGTTTCCGCGGCCGCCGGCGCTATTTCTGATTCGACTTCCAATTCTTCGTTGCCCGGATACTTAACGCGCATATGGAAACGGCCTTTCAGCGTATTGATGAAAGAACTGCGGATCATCTTGATGTCGCCCAGGGTCAGACCTGACTCATCAAGCTGCCCCTCAGTGAGGTGCTCATCAATGATGGAGTTGACCAGTTTTTCGATTGCCTTTTCTGAATTCGGCCGCAGTGCGTTGGAAGTGGCGTCAATGGCATCCGCAAGCATCACAATGCCGGATTCTCGGGAATGCGGCCGCGGCCCCTTATGGCGGAATTTTTCTGCATCCACCTGCTCGGCGTCACCCCCCGCCTGCTCAATGGCCCGCTGGTAAAAGCTCTTTACCAGGCGAACTCCATGGTGTTCAGCGATGAAATCACGGATGCGGTCAGGGAGCCGGTAGCGGCGGGCCAGCTCAAGCCCGTCTGAAACGTGCCCGATGATAATGCGGGCGCTGCTGTACGGATCCAGCGAATCGTGTGGATTTACACCTTCCTGATTCTCGGAGAAAAAGGGCGGCCGTTTCATTTTGCCAACATCATGGTAAAAGGCGCCAACCCGCACCATGGTGCTGTTCGCCCGGACACGCTCGGCCGCCTGCTCCGCCAGATTGGCGACCATGATGCTATGATGATAGGTTCCGGGCGCACGCCGTAACAGCTCCTGGAGCAAGGGGTGGTCCAGGCGGGACAGGTCTTGCAGTTGCAGCGTTGTCGTCACGCCGAAGAGGCTGCCGATGATGAAGAAGCCGGCCAGCGTCAGCGCCGCAGACAAGATGCCATTACCTAACGCATAAAGCACTAACTGCATCAACTCCAGGACTTCCGCGTTTTGGGGCAGCCGAAAAATGACAATGACGACGATGTGCCCCACGGCCGCAACCAACCCGGCCCGGAAGAAGGCGTTCACCCGTTGGGCGTGGACATCATCCAGCGTCAACAATGAAAGCAACCCGCCGGCCGCAGCATACACAGTCAGTTCAAGCGAACTCTGGCTGATGAAGCCAATCAGGGCGGCAACGATGATGGTCGCCAGCATCGAAAGCCGCACGTCAAAGATCACAGCCAGGAGCATGGACATGGCGGCAATAGGGTACCAGTACAACAAGAAACCAGGGCCAGATGCAGTCAGTCGCGCGCCCAGCACAAACACAAAAATGATGGCTGCCAGCAGGGTCAGATAACGGCCGCCGTTGCGCACACTCCGGTGGAATTGATGCCAGTACAGCGTCAACAGGCTCACCGAGAGCAGCGATGCGATGAGCAGGCTACCTACATCGCGCCAGTCAGGTTCCCGGCGCAAAAGGCCCAGTTCCGTCAACACCTCAATGTCCAACTCGGTCACAATATCGCCGGCGCGGACGATGCGTTCATCTTTGCGCACGGCGGGCGTGACCGGCTCAACCGAATCCCTCGCCTCCTGGCGCAGTCGCGCCGTCGCCCCCTCATCGGCGAATACCGTCGGCACAATAAACTGCGGAGGCAGGCTGGTAACCACGGCCGCTTGCGTCGGCGACAGTTCAAGGCTTGCCTGGCGACGAGCGATACGTTGGTAATCGCGCAGTTGGCTTTTTCGGATTTCCTGGCGCATCAACTCATCAATCACGCTCAGCGTGTCCGATTTCGCCTCTTCATAATCACTCTGGCTCATCTCCAGCAGGGCCTTGCCTACCGCCCCTTCGATGGTGAGGCCTTCAATTCCTTGCAAATAGGAAAGTTTCGTCTCCAGCGAAGCCTGGGAATCAGCCCGTACCACATCTATGAAGGCAAACACTGCCTGAGCCTGGCTCAACTGGGCGCGGCCAATGCTGAGGTCTATCGGAGTGTACACGTCAGCCACGGCCGCACTGGCCTGCTCCCGCGCCTGCTCCGTCAGTATCTCGCTGGTATAGGTCAATGACCGGGGGGAGAGAATGTCATTCGGAGCAGGTTCATCCAACACCACGGAGACATTCGAAGGGGCGACCAGATTAAATGCCAGGGCTAGCGTTAGTCCCAGCGTGAGCGCGGCCGCAAACAGCCACAGCCCGGAACTGCTCGCACGTTGACGCCAACTTGAACTTGAAGATTGCGACTCTGTTGGGGTGCTCATAAGCAGGTGTGCCCGCCATACGGCTCGTCCGTATGACGGTGCGCCCGAAGCGGTACGGCCGTCAACGGCAGCAAGCAGCCGCCGTCGGCCAGGGGCCATTCACTGGCCCTGCTGCAACATCTCCCGCACGACTTGATTGACAAGGCCGCCATCTGCCTTGCCTTTCAATTGCGCCATAAACTTGCCCATCACCTTTCCCATCCCTTTGATGTCAGTGACGCCAAGTTCGGCAATGATGCCCGCAGCGATTTCGGCCACTTCCTCTCTTCCCATCATAGCCGGCAAATAACTCTCAATGACTGCCAGTTCCCGCTTTTCTTGAGCAGCCAGCTCTGAACGGCCGGCTGCCTCATAGTCTGCAATGCTTTCACGCCGCTGTTTGGCCTGCTTGGCCAGCACAGCCTGAACTCCGGCGTCACCTAGAGCAGATCGACCGTCAACCTCAGTTTGTTTTACGGCCGCCAATAACATGCGTATTGTATCCCGCTTCTCAACTTCGCCGCTGCGCATGGCAGCGGACATATCCGCGCGGAGTTTTTCTTTCAGGTCCATTCGTCATCTCCTGAAAAGATTGTAACATTCACAGGGGTCATGTCAAACGCCCAGCACCATGTACAGGCCCAAATTTCCCTCTTTGCCATCCGCGCGGAAGCAAGTCAACACATGAAGCCCCGCCTCATCCGTCAGCTCCGTCAACGATTTTTCATCAATGAAACAGACGTAACGCAGCGCAGACCCATCTCGATTCCAGGTAAGCAAATAATCATCCGGCTCCAGGTCATCCTGCGGGATATTCACTTTAGACCAGGGGGTGATCTTCCGCCGCTGGCGCTCGCTGTCCATGAACTGCCATGTTGAGAGGAAGACGCGGCCGCCGGGCCGCACATGTTGCTTGATCTCACCGAGCAAGCGCAGCCGATTCGCTCTTGCCGGGATATGGTGCAACGCTGCCAGGCAAACGACCAGATCAAACTCGCCCAGCCCGGCCAGGCATCCCGGCGTACTCAACTCGCGCTGAAAGAAATCGCCGGCCGTCGCTGCTCTCGCTGTATGCAGCAACTCCGCGCTAAAGTCTACGCCGACATACCACTCCACGGCCGCGTGCTCCTGCAAAAAACGCCCAAACCGCCCATCCCCACAGCCAACATCCAACAGCGAGTGGCATGGGTCAGGCAGGTGGTCGAGCAGCCGGAAAAAGCCAGGCTGCGGCCGTGTTCGGCTCTGGGCAAATGAGGCTGCCTGCGCATTGTAAAACGCCTGAGTAAGCTCCAGCAGCTGCCGGACTGTTTCTTCACGCATTGGGTTTTCTCATTCTGATGCGCTGCCGGTTCGTTACAAACCAGCGACGGCCGTCACTGGTCTGCACCCAAATGCCGGGGGGATCGTATGCGGTCACGATGCCAGCCATCCATCCCACTTCTGTCAGGAAAATCTCCACTTTATCACCAGGTCGGTAAAGTTCGGCAAGCCGCTTCGCCATCCGTCTCAAAACCCAAACCGGCGCAAAACAGCGTCCACCGACGAGACGTAGCTGCCGCCAAACAACCGCGCGTGAACCAACAACGGGTATAAGTTGTAAAGGTCCCGTCTTTCTTCGAAGAAGCCGGCGGCAATCGGCCGTATTTCATGGTAGTGAGCGAAAAAAGCATCGCCAAAGGTGCCAAACAAGGTGGTGAAAGCCAGTTCTATTTCAGGATGGGCGAAATAAATGGCCGGGTCCACAAATCCGGTAATGCGGCCGCCTTCAGCCAACACATTGGTCGTCCAGACATCGCCATGGATGAGCGAGGGGTGTGCCGGCTCATCCAGCCATTCATCCAGCCGGGCACACAACCGTTCCAGCCGGGGCAAAACCGGCGGCGGCAGGCGGCCCTCACGCACGCCTTCCCGCGCCATGTACATCAGCCGCCGTTCCCGAAAGAAATCCAGCCAGGAGGCCATCCAGGCGTTCGGCTGGTTCAACCCGCCAATCAATGTGTCTCGTTCTAAGCCAAACGCAGAGGCGGAAATCTCGTGCAGGGCGGCCAACAGTTCGGCCGCATGACGCTGCGCCGCCGCAGAGAAACGGCTTTCTCCGGGCAGAAATGACATCAACAGCAGGCGCTCGCTGCTGTGGAAAAGCTGCGGCACCGGCAGCGTACTTCGTTCTGCCAATGTGCGGAGCATATACCCTTCGATGTCCAGCCGTGGCACATGCCCCTCATCCGCTTTCACCACCAACCGGCGGCCGTTTTCCAGGCGCACCGCATACACCTGCCCGATACAGCCGCCGCTCAGAGGAGAGATCTCCGTTACGGCCGTTCCCATGATGGATTCGATGCGGGTTCGGATGTTCATGACACTCGCCACGACCTAAGGTCGCCGACGCAGGAGTCGCCGACTCAGGGTTGCCTCACCACAACGTTGTCGAACACCACCTGCAAGCCCGGCTGGCCAAATGTGCCGCCATCGAGCGCAATCGTGCCGGTTGCGTATTGCACATCGCTCGTCTCAAATAAGAGCACGCCATTCACGTAAAACGCCATGCCTGCGCCCATGGCTGCAACCCGTAAATGGTTGGTTGCCCGCAGCCCCTGGTTAATGGCCGCGGCTTCCGTCCAATCGTCTAGGAACTGCGTCCACGTGCCGTCGGCATTGCGCCGCTCCGCCATATACAATCCGTTGCCGGTAATTTCAAAGCGGTAGAATGCATCCGGGCCTTGCATGCGAAACAACACGCCGTAGCTGCTTTCCAGGCTGCCTGCCAGTTGGGTCACATCCACTTCCAGAGCAAGATCGCTAAAATTCATTCCGTTCAGCGTCGCGAATTGAATGGTATTGGGGGCGTTTACTTCGAGCAGTAACTGCTCATTGACAATGGCCGCACGGCCCAACGCATCCCCTTCCAACAACCAGTCGGCCGTTTCCCCGGTGGTAAACTCGTCGTGAAAGAGGGCATCATCCAGCCTGGGAGCGGCGGCATCACCGGCGCAGGCTGAGAGGAACCCTATGAGGATAATGAGAACGGCTTGCCGCACGTTGGTTCTCCCGGCGTCTTCCGACGGCCGTTTACAGGTTTGTGCTTGGGGATGCTACGGTGCGCTCACCCGAAGATTATCAAACTGGACAACGGCCGTGCCCGGCACGAGGGTACTCACGCCCAATCCAACATCACCGGTCACAAAGGTCGGATCCGTTACAGTCACCAATGGCAGCCCATTGACCGATAGGCCGAGTTCGTTACCAATGCAACTGGCGCGAATTAAGTTGGTAGCGACGCCCTGGTTGATCACATCAGAAAACTGGTACTGCCCATCACCGGATAAGTAAGTGACCTGACTGTTTCCGCTTTGGTACTTGCCGATAGCATAAAAGCCGTCCCCGCTGATGAGAAACACATAGAAATTCTCTTCATTTTGGTAACGGCAGATCACGCCATACGCGTTGTCGTTAGGCCCGCCCTCCTGGCGCGCCTGCGTGGTAATCACCACGTCATCGAAATTACGCCCCGGATTGCTCCACCATATTTGACCGGGCTGGCTGGTGCTAATGCGAAAAACGCCCCCCTCGATCTCAGCAACCGCCCCACCTTGATTGTACAGCGCCCACCCGCAGTCCTGGTTCCCGCTGAAGTCATCCTCAAGGAGCGCGCCTGACTCATTGCAACTGTCCGGGCCAGGTTCTGTTATAGAACACCCCGCAAGAAGAATAGAAGCAATCGTTGTCAGAAGGAGAAACCCGAGTGTTTTGTGCATATCGGCGCCCAGTCGCTCCATCACGAAGCTTTATGATCCGGTTTATCCAGAAGCTCACGCACCGACTCAATCTTGCCTTGCAAATCCTTATGCTGTCTCGATGTGTACAGGTAGAAACCCAGACTGCCCAGCCACAAAATACTCACAATCACCGCAACGAGGATGTAGTTTTCAAACATAACCTGTCTCCGATTACCCTGATTGCCGTGAAAAAGCGATCACGGCACTGCAAAAGTGTACCCAAAAACGGCCGAACGGGCACATCTCATGATCGGGAATCCCACAGAGGTTCTGTGACGCCTGCCTGATGGTTCTCAAAGCGGGCCAGGGCAAACAAAGCATCGGAAAGGCGGTTGAGGTACCTCAATGCCAGCGTGTTGACCTGTTCCTCCCGCGACAACGAGACGGCAATCCGTTCCGCCCGGCGGCAGACAGTGCGAGCCACGTGGAGATTGGCCGCGCCAATGCTTCCCCCCGGTAGCGCGAAATTTTCTAACGGCCCAACCACGGCCGTCATTTCGTCAATCAGCGTTTCCAGCCGATCCACGTGGCGCTGCTCAATCTGCGGCATCGGCCGTTGCTTGCCCCCTGCTTCCGCCACGTAACTTAATTCAGCGCCTAAATGAAACAGTTCATTCTGAATAGCCTTCACGGCATCCGCCACAAGCCGGGAAAGCCCATGAGCCAGGGCAACACCGAGGAACGTATTGAGTTCGTCCACGGTGCCGTACACATCCACCCTCAATGAATCTTTCCTGACGCGCTGGCTGCTGCCCAGACTGGTCATTCCCTCATCCCCTGTGCGGGTATACAACTTGGTTAGTCGGGGCATTGCCACCTCCAATCGGTCAACTTTTATGCCGCTCGCGCGCTGCAGCTCCCAACCCAATCAGCGCATCCTGTACCGTCAGCCAGCCGCTGTGCGGGAAAAGCTTGGCGATCTGCGGAGCGAACAGCGGGGAAGCCGTCAGCACATCGGCCGTCTGGCCTGCTGCAATTACCTCGCCTTCGCTCAACAGGATCACTCTGTCCGCCAGGGCGGCCGTTAATTCAACATCATGCGTCACCAATAATATCCCCATTCCGCCCGCACTCCAACGATGCAGAAGAGAAACCAGCCTCTGCTTGGCTTGATAGTCCAGACCGCGCGTCGGCTCATCCAGGAGCAAAATGGCCGGCCTGGTGACAGTCACCGCGCCTAAAGCCACCCGCTGCCGTTGGCCAACCGACAGATCACGGGGATAAGCAGCGGCCGCGTCCGCCAGGCCCAGCTGGGAAAGCAGATCGAGGATACCCTGCTCCGGCATTCTATGATTGTGTAAGGTGATCGCCAGCTCGTCGGCCACTGACTCAGCAAACAGCAAATCGTCCGGGTGCTGCGGTAGATAAGCCACCTCGCGGCAGATGTCAGCGACGGCGCGCCCCTCGTTGGCACGGCCGTGCAGTTCCACACGGCCGTCAGATGGCGACAACAACCCGATGATACACTTCAGCAGCGTGCTCTTTCCGGAACCGTTGCGTCCCATCAACGCCACAACCTCTCCCGGCTGAAGCTGCAAGCTGACTCCATTCAACGCCGGTCGGCCATTGTAAGCATAGCGAACGGATTCAGCCCGGAGCACGGGCTGTGCGTGAGTCTTGGGTGCAGTCAATTCTCGCGGCCGTTGATCACGATTCGGGGCTGTTGCCACCAGATGGCGAACAAACCGGCGGCCTTCCTTGATTGTTAACGGCAGCGGCTCCCAGCCCAGGCGTCGGCCCAGTTCGGTCAACGGGGGACATAGTGGAATTTTTGCGGCCGCCTCACGCACAGGGCCATCCACGACGATTTTGCCCGCTTCCATGTAGGTCAGTCGATCTGCATAACGCAGCACCCGTTCCAGGCGATGCTCAGCGAGGATGACGGTCAACCCCAGGTCCTCGTTTAATCGCACCAATGCCCGCAGCACATCTTCAGCCGATTGCGGGTCAAGCTGGCTCGTCGGCTCGTCCAGCACCAACACCTGGGGCTGCAAAACCAAGGCAGCAGCAATAGCGACGCGCTGCCGTTCTCCGCCCGATAATGTGGTGAGACGGCGATGACGCAAAGGGGTCAGGTCAAGCAAAGCGAGCGCTTCTTCAACACGTAAACGCATCTCGTCCGGTGGCACGGCCGCATTCTCCAGGGCAAAGGCAATCTCCGGCTCGACCTGATCCAGCACCGCCTGCGCCTCCGGATTTTGTGACACAAAGCCGACGAGTGCACTAAGCGCACCCGGCCCGGCTGTGAGCGCGTCCAACCCGCCCACCGTGATGCGGCCGCGGATCACCCCGCCGCTGAAATGGGGGACCAGCCCGTTCAGGCAGCGCAGCAGCGTGGATTTGCCTGCGGCCGACGGTCCGGCCATCACCACAAGCGCCCCCGCGTCCACCTGCCAGCAAACATCAACGAGCACAGGCGCGGCCGCTTCAGGATAGGAATAAGTCACATGTTCAACGGAAATCATGGCGACGCTGCCATCCTTCTGAGTAACACAGGCGCAGCCAGCACGGCCAGCGCCAGCAGCCAGATTGGAGCCACACCCGGCCAGGACAGCGCGGGATAGGGCGAATAATGAAGGGTTGACCGGTTGAGGGCGGGCCATGGAGCGATGAGTATGAGCAGCCCGGCAACGGCCGATGTGACCAGGAATACATCCAGTCTGTGCCAGGGGCGGGGACGGTATCGTGTGCGCGACCGTCCTCGACCCAACCGCCAGAGCAAGCCGGCGATCACGAGTGCGCTACCCAAAAGCAGCGCCCAGCCCAGCCATACCGATTCCAGCAAGGCAGCCCAACCGGCCAACGCCAGCAGTAGGGACGCCGCCAGCCAAAATGTAAACCGGGTAGAATGAGCCTGTGTTCCCGCCGAACCAAACCCCCGCGCCACCATGGACTCCGCCAGGTCCATCGCCCGCTCCAGGCTGCCGATGAGCAGCGGAACCAGGAGCGGCCGCCAGTCAGACAACCCTTTCATGCGATGCCCGCGGATGGCCTGGGCCTCGCGTACCCGCTGCAACTGCTTTGTCGCCTCCGGCACGTAGGTCAAGGCTATCAATGTGATGAGGCCCAAATCGCGCAGCGCAGGCGGCGTTAATCGCACCAGGTCGCCCGCAGGCACAAGCCGGTTGAAGGCGTCGAAGATGACGAGCAGGGTAATTAGAACCAGTCCGGACACAGCCCCGTAAACGGCCGCTTCTAGCGTCACCTCTCCTCCAATCAACGGCCATTGGGGAGGTAAAGTCAACAGCACCGTTTCCCCCACATGCACCGAGATGGCATTGAACAAAGTGGCGAACAACAAGATGGCCAGGCTAATACAGGCCAGCGGCAGTTCGAAATCGCCATCGCGGCCCGCCGCCGAATCGCGCGCCAGTAACGCTGCCAGGAGCAAGATGAGCAGATAAAACGGATTACGAATCAGCAGTACGGTCACGGCCGCCGCCAAAAGCCACACAACCCAGGCAGAAGGATGAAATCCGCGTTTGGACATGATCATTCCACCTGAAACTGAAAGCGGTTGCGAAAGCGCGTCAACGCCCGGACGGCGGGCGCGCCCAGGACAAGAATCAAAGCAGCGTTTCCCAATGCGCGCATCAGATCCCATACCAACGAAGTTGAGAGGTAATAAACTCCGTACCGGGCCAACAGTTGGTGAAGCGGCAGGGATTGGTCGCCCGCGCCGCCGACGAGCGGCCAGGAATAGAGATTGAGAAGGGCTCCAAACAGAAGCCCCCAACCGAAACCGAACCCAGCCAGCAGAACAAGCTGCCAGCGAGGAGAGCGCGGCCGCGGCAGCCAGCCCGCTGTCAACCCTACCCAGCCGGCGGCGAACATCTGGTACGGCAGCCACGGCCCCACCCCCCCGGTGATCAGCGCCGACACCAGCATCGTCATCGTGCCCATCAGAAAGCCAAGCCTGGCGTCAAAGACATAACCGACGAGGATGATGGGAGCGAACAGCGGGGAAAAGCCGCCCGGACCAGGCACGGCCGTTTCCACGAAGCGCAAAACGGCCGCAACAGCCACCAGTACACCCAGTGCCGAGACGACTTTGGCGCTCACCGCCTGTCCCTGCACTTCGATCAGGAGCGCTGCCAGAGAAAGCGCGACCAGCACGGTTGTGAGCAAGACAACATTGGGTGGAGAACTGCTGCCTTTACCCGCAACGGCCGCCAGGAAGGGATAGGCGAAGGCGGCCGCCCCCAACCCTGCGCTGAGCGTGTAAATGAGCGCGGTCGCCAGCCGTCTCATCACCTGCTCCTCGACCGTCGCGCCAGGGGCAGCCCGGCTCCCAGGCTAACTACAATCAATGCCAGCAAGCCGTAGCCAAGCGTGGATGCGCCGGCATTGGCAGGAGGATCGGGTTCAGCAGCCGCAGGAGTCACAACGGCTGCCCCATCGGCCGTCTCAGTTGAACTCAGCCCGTCTTGCTCCACGGCCGGCGGCAGTTCGTCCATTGACGGCGATACTAGGCACACCTCCTCAAATGTGACCTCCGGCGGCGATGGGGCGCTGTTTGGGGCGCCAGGCCCCCAGACCCAGCCCTCGACCTGACCGTCCCTGATCTGATATGTATGCGCCCCCACCTGTGAGTATTGCCAGACGCCATCTACCTGGTGCCAGTACGACCAATACTCACAGGGGCCGCCGGCCTTACAGCTGCAAAAACAGTCGCTGCCGGGGCAGCCGGTGGCATCGATACGGCACACGGCCGCGCCGATACCACCGACGTCCGCTTCAACAGCCAGGCCTGAGCGACTCAGAAGCTCATAGCCGGAGATTTGCTTTTCGTCGAATTCAACGCAGCGTTGAACCGGGTCCCCTTCGGCGAAAACCACCACCAAAGCAGCCCGGTTAGGCTCCGGCGCCTGCGCCAGCAGGCCCGCCGTGCCCCCTACCAGCAGTGCCAGCCAAAGGAGCAACGCCATTTGGATCCACTTGAATCGGTTCACAATACCTTACTTGACGAACGCCTGATAAGTTCGCTGTAACAATTACCTGGATGCTTCTCTTCTCGACAGATAAATCATCCCGATTACCAACAGCACGACCGCACCAATGAGCAGGCCGGGCACCAGGTTGTCCGCCCCGGCGGAGCTGCCTGTCGGCGTGCTTTGAGTCGCCTCCCCAGACGCAGCCGGGATGTTTGTGGGCAGCGCCGTGGGAGCCGGCGCGGGCGTTTCGGTCGGGGCCGGCGGCTCAGCAGTTGGAGTGACGGTTGCTGTCGGTTCCGGAGTTTGAGTTGGTTCGCTTTCAGCCGGCTCAGCCATCACAGGCTCAGCCATAACCGGTTCCTCAGCCGTCCCGCCATCTGCTATGCTTTGCATGTTTTCTGCCCCCGGCGCTGGTACCAGCAGCAGGACGGCGTCCGTCGTCGCGAACGGGTCATCGCCCGGCCCGTACAGATTTGGCCAGCAGCCGTTATCCCCTTGAAGCGCAATCACTGCATCGGCCGGGTTCATCACAGTACCGCTGACGATCTGGCTCCAGGCAGGGGCAAACGGATTCTCGCCATGCTGCACCAAGCCTTGCACCACCTCAGAGGTTGAATTAGGGCTGGCAGCGCCGTATCCCCAGCCGCCATCGGCCGTCTGCATGAGGTGCAGGTTTTCGACAGCTTGAGGCAGTTCAATACCCAACTGCCCCAGCACATTCAGAGCGATGCCGTTGCTGTCCGGATCGCCCCAATCGCCATCGGTCTGTGCATTTAGCAGCCATTCCACGGCCGCATCATCCACGTCAGCGCCGGCCGCCAGCAAGCCCATCATCGCTTCCGCATGAGCAAACGGGCCAAAAGTGGTGTCGTCATATTCGCCGGTCGGGGAAAGGTGTTGAGTCACTGCCAGCACCAGGTCTGTGCCGGCGAAATTGTGAACATCGCCCCCAGCGGCAGCCACGCCCTGAATTACGATGCCGGCGCCCCCGCCTTTGCTCGCGGCCAGGAAATCAGGCGTCAACGTTTCCAATGCTTGCAATGCGTTCACACCACCGGCCGTCCACCGGTCAGAGGTAGGATCGTCGCCAAAGGCCGTAATCACCTGGATGGCGCGGGACGTCCCGGCTGCATTCACGCCAAAGGTAGCGAACTGCTCCCAGCCGCCGGTGGCCGGGTCTTGCAATGTCGCCAGGCAGCTTACCGCGCGCCGGGCAGCTTCGTAGCGGCCGCGAATGGGGAGCGGCTTACCAGCTACAGCCGGTAGCGCCTGCACGGTGGAGAAGAAGTCGTCGAAGCGGCCGTCGCCAAAGTCTGCCTGAAACGCGCCCGATTCCCCTTGCCAGCTGAGCAGTGCCGACAGGGCGGAAGGAGTATCCCCCCCGGTGTAAAAGTCCTGCCCCAATGCGCTTAAGGCCTGGATGGCGAGCGCGGTGCTATTGGCATTCTCGCCAAAGCCGGGGCCGTATTCCCAGCCGCTGCTTTCCAGCCGGGTTCGGGCCAGGAAATCGGCCGCGCGAACCAACGGGTCCGCATCGGCCGGCATGCCGCTGGCCGCCAGGGCCATCACCGCCATGGCGGTGGCGTCTGCGTTACCCCCCGTGCCGAAGCCGTCATCCCAGGAGCCGTCCAGGGCATCCCCTTGTGCCTGTTGAGCGAGCAGCCAGGCAACGGCCGATTCCGGGACAGGCTCATTCACTGCGCTAAGGGACAGGATCGCCAGGGATTGGTTAAATGCTGTGCTCACTTGAAACTGGCCGGTGGGGGAAAGATGGTTGGTCAGTTGAAGTACGAGATCCACTCCCTCGAAGTCGCGCGGGTTCTGGTTGGCGGCAACCAGGGCCAGGATCGCCTTACCCGCCGTCCCCCCGTCCGCAGCGGCATACGCCTCAAGCTCTGCCACATGCTGGGCCAGGTAATCGACGGGTGCGGCCGTTTCCCCTGGAGCGGGAACTGCCAAATTATAGCCAACGCTGCCCATGGCCAGCATCACATCGAGCGTCCCGCCCACGTCGGAGGGGGCCTGGTTGGCTCCCGTGCTGAAGCTGGTGTAACCACCGTCATCATTCTGGTGGGTTTGCACCAGCCAGGCCACTGCCTGCTCAATCGCATCCCGCTGGTCGGGACCCGACTCTGCCTGCGCGGCCGCGCCCAACGTCAATGCCCACAACAGCACACCGGCCATCAAGATGGCCATGCCGCCGATCGTCACAATCCTCAGGGTGGCCCCCAGGGTAGCATATCGTTTTCTAAACATGTTTCCTCCTCACTCCTTGTTGGTATGGAAGATGATGGTCACGCTGTCCAGCGTAAAGAGGGAGGAAACGACTCGACCAAAACAACAACCCGATGCCGTTGGCATCGGGTTGAGAAGCTTCGTGAACTGTCCAGTTCCTGTCAGCCATGTTGCCCAGCAACATAGTCCCAACCCCTTTCCGCGAGGGCGGCAACTCATCCAAGGCGGGCGTCCTGACTTTTTCAGCTGCCGTATTTACGGCCGTTCCGAAATCACAGTTGCGCGACAGTACTGGACTCCCCATCATGAAGATGGGCCACCAGTTTCGCCATTATGTCCCGCCATCCGGGGCAAGGACACCTTGGATAGGTCTTAAACGTATCAGATTGTTGGACGAGAGTGTAGCAAACGGCCGAATCTGCGTCAAGGAACAAGAAAAGAGCGGATTTTTTGTTTGGTTGACACAAGCGACGGCCGTGCTATAATCCTCGTCGGTCATTGCGGGGTAGAGCAGAGGCAGCTCGTCGGGCTCATAACCCGGAGGTCGCAGGTTCGAATCCTGTCCCCGCTATCAATAAAGCGCCCGCGAAACGGGCGCTTTATTTATTTCAGCGAAGCATGCCCCCCTTCATCCGCGGGCCAATTGCTCCATTTTGGTCGCCAGTTCCACATCCCAATTGCTAATCGCATTGTCCATATCATGGGTCACCAGGTTAACCTGGACCCGACTGTACACATTCGACCATTCCGGATGATGATCCATTTTATCCGCCACCACTGCAACACTCACCATCCAACCGATCGCCTCAGCAAACGAGGAGAACTTATACGCTTTGTGAAGCTTGCCGCCTTTCACTTCCCAACCGGGCAATTTCTGCAGCGCGGCCGTTAATTCCGCCTGGGAAAGTTTATATCTTGCCATTTCTGCACCTCACCGCTTATCCCGAATCTCAAACCGGCAAACCCCCTCACCCCTGGCCCGGCAGTGCGTCTCCACCACATCAAACTCTCGGAAATCTTTCCCGGTGGCGTAAGCCATTGCCTCGGCCAGGCTGCCCACATATTGGTGGCATATCGGCTGGTCATCGCTGTGACGCAGATGGCAGATCGTACATGCGTAATCGGAAAAGATGAGCACCCCCTCTTCTTCACGAACGTCAATAAGCCCATATTCCACAACGTCCATCAACCCCTTGCGAATGGCAAGCAGGATAGCCCGCTTGCGCAGGCGGATAGGCAGCGCTTTCATCGCAATTCCCGCCAGCCCCATCACGGCCGATTGCTCCCGCACGCCCCACCGGAACGCAGCGCGGCCGATACGGTGCAGCATCCCCTTGCCCGCTCTGCCGGTGAACTCTTCGATGGCTTCGTTCAGCCTGGCGTATTCAGATGCCAGGATGCCGAATTCCAGGTTGTTGGGCGGCGGGTTACCGATGTATCGTTCCAGGCCGCTGAGCCGCAACACCGCGTTCAGCCCGTTCGTCCCCAACACTTCTTCAACGCCGCGAATCATCTGGTAAAACAGCGCATTCACATAGGGAGCATCTTCAGGAATGATGACAGGGCGCAGTTCGGGCATAGGTCCCTCCGGGAAAACAATGATCAGCCGATGTGCTTCGTCCAGACCGGGAAACGCTGGCCGCTGGGCTGAAAGCCAAACTTACGGTAGAGAATCTGTGAAGTTGTGTTGTCAATCTGTGTATTGAGCGAGATTCGATCGATATCGTGCTCGCGGCACACTTGAATGGCGCGAGCAAGGAGCGTGCTGCCGACGCCGCGGCCGTGACATTGAGGTGAAACCGTCAGGCGAACCAGATGAGCGGTTTCTTCATTGTGTACCGTTATCTGGAAACCAACCACCCGCTTATTGAAGAGAGCCACATCAAACTGCCATGCCTTAGACAAAGCGACACGCAAGCTGCCTGCGCTGTGCCGCCATAATGGCATAAACGCCGCCTCTTCTATCTGAACGAGGCGATCCAGGTCGTCCACGCGGGCGCGCCGAAGGTTGATATCTTCTGCCTGCGTGACAGGCGTTTGTGTGAGGTCGTCTTTCCAGTAGGTTTCTATTTCATTGGAGATCGTAAAACCGAGGGAGGGAAGCCAGCGGCCGGGCCACGGCTCAATTGCAAGCCAACCCAGCATATGCACGGCCGCGCCCCGCAAAGCTTGTTCTACCTTCGTCATCATGGCCGATAGGGACGCGCCGGGCGCTTCCTCGCCGGTCACGGCCGCCACCCGCACCCAGGCCGCCGGCTGCGGATCGGCCGTCGCTGCCAGGCAGGCACACAACGCTTCATCCTGCGAAAAAAGGGTGGAAGTCAGCGAGGGCGGCCGCTCCCGCCGCGGCCGTTCTTGTGCCAGGACCACGAAACCGGGATGCCCCAGCCAATCCACGGGATAACGCCAACCGACGTGGATGTGACGATACTCCGCCCGCTGTAAAAGACGCACAATTTCACGCCTATCACCCTTGCCAGCAGGACGTACGTACCGGGACAGATCCCCCACATCGGGGTTTGCTATTTCCATAACGCTATTGTACACTCTACGGGTCTAATTTCCATAACGATATTGATACAGGATTCATGAGCGAAAAAGATCGGCAACGCGCGCTAGAAAACACGGTAGCCACGCTCAACAAACGCTTTGGTGAAGGCATCATCATGCGGTTGGGGGATGCGGCTCACCTGCAAGTGGAAGCCATCCCCACCGGCGCGCTCTCCCTCGACATCGCGCTCG
>JBHHTQ010000007.1:0-108626 GCA_046753445.1 Anaerolineae bacterium
GCACACGTGATAACGTTTCCTCTACCGCTTTCAGTTGCGCTTGTAACGTCTTCCGTTTTTGCAGCGCGGCGGCCAGTTGGCGCGGGGCTGTCGTCAACGCCTCATCAATCCAGTTGAGCAAAACGCCCCGCGTCTCCGCCGATACGTGATGCACAACGTCATCCTTCGCTATGGGCGGCTCGCTGTAATTTTGTAACAATTCCTGGAGACGTGTAATGAGCGTGGACTGTTCTTGTTCACGAGGAGTACCAGCCGTGTTAGTCGTGTCGTAGGCGGGACGAGCTTCCTTAACAATACACGCCCTAATTTCCTGCAAAACCGGCTGCGATGCTTGCCAGCGCTCATAGGCCGCTTCCTGCCTCAGCCGTGTTTGTACGGCCCGAAGTAAATTGGGGGCAACAGCAAAAGGCATTACGCCCCGGCTCAATTCATAAATTTCCTGCTCCACCTGGGCGATGGCCGCAGCGATGCTCTGCCGTTCCGTTTCGCGCGCATTCTGGTTTTCGGCGTAACGGCCGCCTTCGCGGGCAATGCGTTCTTCCAGCAAAGTGCTGGCGTCCCGTTTACGATTGAGTTGGCGACGGCATTCAGCCAGTTGGGCGCGGATATCTTCTCTCTTTTGGGCCAGTTCCGTTTCCTCATCGTGCAACTGCGCTAATTCGGTCTGGTAGGTTTGCAATTCCCGTATGCCGGTTTGCCGCGTCAGATACACGTCCAGGTCACGGTCTAACTGCTCCACCAGATGCAGACCTAGTAAATTCTTCACCGTTTCCGCTAGCAAATCGGCGCTGTCCGCCCCCTCTTCAGACAGGGTGGCGATTTTTTCGCCGTCGAAGAAGAACAATTCAGCCACGCCAACCGGGACCAGTTCTCGCAGCAGGTACTCTTTTTCGTCGTCGCTTTCGTCCAGCAATTCGTCGTCAATCCAAATGTTCAGATTGGTGGTGAGGCGACGGCTACTTCGACTTCGCTCAGCATGAGCGTTCATCCCCCAGGCTCGCTGCACCCGGTAATGGTGCCGGCGACCCAACAAAACATGCTCAAACTCAAGGGCGATGTGGGCAGATACGGCCGTGTCTCCATTTTCGTCCCGGTGCAGCCGCTGCTGAAGGTATGCTTCATAATCTCGTTGGCGAGTACGGCCGCCCAGCGACAGCTTGCCATGCAAACAAAGCCGGATCGCTTCCACCAACGTGCTTTTGCCCACCCCGTTTTTCCCGCGGAAGAGGATGATGGGGCGTTGATAGCGTTCCCCGCTCTCCGGAGTCAGGTTAAAAGAAGCGTCCTCGCCGTAAATGCCAAAATTATGCAGTTCCACTTTGTGCAGAATCATGCGTCCCCCTCTGCCTTCGCCAACGCCTGCCGCTGCGCCATTTCCGCCTTTACTTCTGCGATGGAACGCCAATCTTCGCGGAAGATTTTTTCGATGCGGCGGTGGATTTTGGCCCGCCGGTACATTCCTTGATACTGCCATTCGGCATCTAATAGCTTTTGCACCAGGGGCATCGGCACGTCATTTTCCGCTGTCAATTCAACCAACAGTTCCGCTTCCAACTGGCCGGGCATGGCTGCGTCGTCCCGCTCCCAATCGAGTTGTTGCCCGGTAACGGCCGTGTAAATCCCCGGCAGCGAATCTTCCCAATCTTGCCGTTCCGCCAGCCAGATGCGGCGGATTTCCCGTAGTTCCTCCAGGCTGATCAGACTACTGTCCGGGTTCTCGCGCTGCACCTCCACCTGCGTTTCCAGCAGTTTGCGCAGCATCTCGCGGGAGAAGGCTAGCGTGTACGTGCGCCAGCGCAGTTTACCAGATTGCGTGATTTTGATACGGCCGTCGCGCCCGCGAAACTCCCGCTGCTCTGGCTTCACCGCCGGGTCTTGCGTGGACGAAAGCCAATCCCGGTATTCCAACAGCGGAATCATCCAATCTTCCCCCGAATCAATCATCGCTTCCATGGATTTGTCGCGGGTAACCACTGTACACACCCAACAGCCAAAGCGGGAATTGCCGCATGAACTCGTCTTGTCATCCACCACCAACGGGCATTCCCCGTCCTGTGCCGACTGGTAGAGTGAAGCCAACTGCAAATTATCACCGCCCCAGGGCGAATCCACCTGCATCAGATACGTCCACACATCATCCGTCGTGAACTGCTCAATGGGCATGTACACCCACGCCCCAGGCAGTTTCCCATGCCGCGCCAATGTCATGCCGGTGATGCGGTGCATATTCAACACCTGATCCCGCGTCGCGCTTTCCCCCCGCCGGCTGCCTAACACCAAAATCACTTCCCCATGTTCCGCCACCTTATCTAGGATAAAACGATTGGATGGGTTGATCTTTAACCTTTCTGTACACCAGCGAAACCCACTGTTTGGCGCTGGATAGCCTCGCCCAATCAAATTCACCCAAAAGGTGTCGTTCAAAATGGGCGACAATTTGTGTGCCGTCAGATTCATTTGCTGCGCTTGTGCCGCTTCGTTGATCTGGCGTATGCTGTCATCAATGCGATCCACAATGACAGGCGTCTCCACTTTGGTGTCGGTGGAAATCACGTAAATTGGTTTGGTTCGCTGTTCCGGCGTCAGTTTCGCCAGCGCATACCAGACCAATTGCAGCGTTGTTGTGCTGTCCTTACCGCCGCTGTAGCCAACAACCCAAGGGTAGGGATATTTCAGATATGTCTGCCGTATTTCTTCATAAATCTCTGGCAAGCGTTTGAGAATAGATTGGGGCTGTCGGGAAACTATATCATTCATTTTCAATGCCTGGGTATTTGATTACTTTAACACCAATACTTGCCCATCGAACCGGATGATATATAAGAACTGGCAATAGCATTTCGCCTGATATGTTGTAAGAATACAACAAAACTGTTCGTTTTACCATACCCAATCAGCCGCTTCACTTCGCCAGATTCAGGCAACGGTCGCATTCATCCACCGCCGCCAACAAAAAAGGCCCGGCTCATTGTGAGCCGGGCCTTGCTGTTTCTTGTTACGGGGTGCGAACTAAGCGGCCGCCGCTCGTGCTCCAACGGCCGGCCTAAACTTGTAGCCGTACACGATCATCCCTTCCGGCCCATCGGTGCGCAGTTTCCGCGTCACCATTTCCACCGGCATGCCGATATGGACGTCGTCCCGGTCAATGTCCGTCAACTGGGCGGTCACCAGCGGCCCTTCTTCCAGCTTCACCAGGGCCACGGTGTAGGGCGCATTCTCGGCGAACCCGGTGGGGGCGTCGTAAATGGTCGTGAAAGAAAACAGTTCGCCCAGCCCGGTGAAGGTGTAAAGCTCTTTGGCCGGCGCATCACATTCCAGGCACACATCGCGCGGCGGGAATAGTTTAACGCCGCACGAGTCACAAGACTCGCCAACCAGTTTGTATCGCTGCTGCTGTAATCGCCAATGGCGTGATACTTCCATGAACCCTTCTCCTGACTTGATTCTCTAGCTCTAGCGGGCGGCTCAAACAACCCTGCTGCCCACGGACAGTCTTGCTGCCCACGGACAGTCTTGCTGCCCACGGACAGTCTTGCTGTCCGCTGATCCGTCACTACCAAATTATGCACACCGAAACTCTCAGAAGCTGTCAGCGTTGCCGAAACACTGTCAAAAGCTATCAGAAGCGCGCTGTTTGCCCCCGGCGCGCTGTGTTACGCATCGGCGCGCAAGACATGGGTGACGGCCGTGGCCCCGCCGCTGCCCAGATTTTGGGTCATGCCTATGCGCGCGTCGCGCACCTGACATTCGGCCGCCTCGCCGCGCAGCTGCCGCGTGATTTCCACCACCTGATACACGCCCGTGGCTCCGCCGGGATTGCCCCGCGCTTTGAGGCCGCCGAAAGTGCTGATGGGAATGCGGCCGTTCAGCCCAATCTCTCCCTCTTTCGCCAGCCGCCATCCCTGACCCGGTTCAGCGAAGCCGCACGCTTCCAGCGACAACGCGGCCAGGACCGTGTACGAGTCATGCAGTTCAAACACGTCCACCTCTTCCGGCGTCACGCCCGCATCCGCCAGCGCCTTCTGGGCGCTGCGTTCGGCCGCGGCCAGCCACAGCACGTCTTTCCGGTCATGGAGGGCCAGTGTATCGGTGACGATGGCCGAGCCGGCAATGCGCACCGGCTTGGGAACCATGTCCATCGCCCGCTCTCGATTGGTCACGATGACGGCCGCAGCGCCATCCCCGTAGGGAGCGGCGTCGAACAGGCTGACCGGGTCCGCGACCGGCGGGGCCGCGGTGAAGCGCTCCGCCTTGAGCCGGTTGCGGAACATGGCCGACGGGTTGTTGGCCCCATTGGCGTGCGCGTTCACGCTGAACCCGGCGAAGTCGGCCACCTCGACGCCGTACTGGTGCATGTACCGCTGCATGATTAATGCGCCGGCGCCGGCGGTGGTCAATCCATGAACGGCTTCATAGTCGGCGTCCAGGGTACTGCTCATGGCGGCCGTGATCGGCGTGCTGGTCTGGTCGGTGAACTTCTCTACGCCCACCACCAGCGCCGTCTCCACCAGGCCGCTTTCCACGGCGAGCACCGCCTGCCGCAAGGCCGCGCCGCCGGACGCATCGGCCGCCTCAACCGTCACCGCTTCAATGCCGCGCATGCCGGAAAAGTCGGCGATCAACGCGCCGAGGTGGTTTTGCTTGCTCAACTGGCTCGCCAGCATATTGCCGACAAACAGCGCATCCGCTTTGGTGATGTGGGCGTCGTCAAGCGCCGCTTCGATGGCGTACCATGCCAGGTGACGAATAGAGGTGTCCCAATGCTCTCTGACGGCCGTCTGGCCAATGCCAATGATAGAAACGTTAGTCATAATCAATTTCCAATGAACAATGAACAATGAACAATGAGCAAGGAGCAAGGAGCAAGAAAGCTCGCGGCTCATTGATTCTTACCCTTACTTACGACATCTTTAACTTATCGCGGAACCGCGTATACGTGGCGTAATCAATGACGGTGCGGCGGCTGATGTAAGTTTCTGTGGAGGGGGCGCGGCCCCGGGCGGCTTCAATGTGCCCGGTGACGCGCAAATCGAAGGCGTCCGAGCCGGCGCCGGAGCCGTAACTGACCATCAAAATACGGTCGCCCGGTTCGGCGACATCCAGGATGGCCGTCAAGCCGATCATGGTTGAGCCGGAGTACGTGTTCCCGATACGGGGGCTTAAGAGGCCGGGCGCGATTTGCTCCGGCGAAAAGCCCAGCATCTTGGCCACGCGCTGCGGGAATTTCGCGTTGGGCTGGTGAAAGACGGCCCAATCATAGTCGGCGGGGGTCCGCTCCAGGGCGCTCATCAACGCCTCGGCCGCGCCGATGACGTGCTTGAAGTAGGCGGGTTCCCCGGTGAACCGGTCCCCGTGTGAGGGGTAGTTGGCGTGAGCCCGTCGCCAGAAGTCGGGGGTGTCGGAGACGAAGGAGTAAGAGCCTTCGATGACGGCGACCGCTTCTTCCGCCAGGCCGATTAAGATGGCTGCTCCGCCGGCCGCGGCCGTATATTCCAGCGCGTCTCCCGGCCGTCCCTGGGCGGTGTCCATGCCGATACTCAGCGCGTAGCGGGCCATCCCGGACCCGACAAAGCCGATGGCTGCCTGCATCGCTTCCGTGCCCGCTTTGCAGGCAAACTCCCAGTCGGCCGCCTGCGTGCGGGGCACCGCCCCAATCGCTTCGGCCACAATGGTGCTGCTGGGCTTCACCGCATACGGATGGCTTTCGCTGCCCACCCACACGGCGCGGATGTCTTGCGGGTCAATCTGGGCGCGGTCGAGAGCGTTGCGCGCTGCCTCGATGGACATGGTGATGACGTCCTCGTCCAGCCCGTTGACCGCTTTTTCCTTGATGGGCGTCCCGCCGGTCCCTTCCGTCCACATCTTGCTGACTTCGGCTGCCGGCAGGCGATAGCGGGGCACGTACGCCCCGTAACCGACGATCCCCACCGCGAGATTCGGCTTCATGAGACCGTCTTTGGGATTAAAGTTATCCATAAGATTCCTCGTACTTGGCTACTGGTTCTTAGCCAGCAGTTCTTTGGCGCGATCGATGTGGATGCGCTTTTCGGCGGCCAGTCTGGCGGCGATTTCTTGCACTTCGCCATCCTTGGCTCCCGCAGCCAGGGCCACCTGGCGCGCATGAAGCCGCATGTGCCCATGCTGGATGCCGACGGTGGCCAATGCGCGGATGGCGGCGAAGTTTTGGGCCAGCCCCACAGCGGCAATCACTTCTCCCAGTTCAGCGGCCGTTTTCACGCCCAGAATCTTCAACGCCGCCTTGGCCTTCGGGTGCACCTTGGTCGCCCCGCCGATGATGCCCACCGCCATCGGCAGGGTGAGTTCGCCGTATAAATCGCCGTTCTCATCCACGTGCCAGTCAGTCAGGGCGGCGTACTGCCCGCTGCGGGCGGCGTAGGCGTGCGCGCCCGCTTCAATGGCCCGCCAGTCGTTGCCGGTGGCGATGCACACGGCATCAATGCCGTTCATAATGCCCTTGTTGTGAGTGGCGGCGCGATAGGGGTCCACCACAGCGAAGGCGTTGGCCTCTTCGATGAGCCGGGCGACCTGGCCCCCCTCCAACCCGTGGCAGGGGAGGGCTTCGGCGGGAATGGTGCAGCGGGCGGTGGCTGTGCGATGGTCGGCCAGATTGGATAGGATGCGCAGGCTGGTGCGGCCGCCGGTCAGTTCGGCCACCGTGGGGGCGATGGATTCCAGGGCGGTGTTGATGGTATTGGCGCCCATGGCGTCCCGCGCATCGTAGTACAGGTGAACGACCAGCATGGGGCCGACCGGTGTGTCGGGGAAGGGGCGCGCTTCAATGCTGCGCGCGCCGCCGCCCAGGCTGACGATGACGCGATCGCAGCAGTTGGCTTCTTCCATCAATCTGGCCTCGTTGGCCTGAACGGCGGCCACGGCCGCATCCATGTCGGGGATATCCAGCACCTGGATTTGCCCAATCATCACCGGGTCCGTGGACTCGGTCTGGAAGCCGCCGCCGGCGCGGATGATGCGGGCCGCATTGCTCACGGCCGCCAGCACGCTTGGCTCCTCAACCGCCATCGGCACCAGGTAGTCGCGGCCGTTGACGAGGAAATTGACGGCAATGCCCAGGGGCAGTTCGTAGACGCCCATCGTGTTCTCGATCATCATGTCGGCCTGGGTGGGGCTTAGTCCCTGGCCCCCCAGGACCGCCTTTTCCTGCTCGTCCAGGCCCGCCCATTCGGCCACGATGGCGACGCGCTCTTCGCGCGGCCGTTTGAAGAAACCCGGAAGTCGTGACGATTTCTCACTCATGCTTACCCATCCTCCTTGTAGTTCCGCCGCCGGTTGGTCGGCCGGCCCTGCGCGCCAAGCCGCGCGCCATTTCATACTTGCCCGCCATCGCTGGCGTTGCTCGATGACAAACGTGATGCGCCGCCTCCGGCGCGTGAGAACTATATCGTTACTTTCCTGTCAAAATCTACCCAGAACGAGCGGGGCAATCGGGTATTCCCTGAGTGGGGGGTGGTCTATAGGGAGGTTCTTGCAGAATTTAGAGGAGCAACCTGCCGTGACACGTGATACATGACACGTGATACGTGATACGTGATACGAGAAAGTTTTCTGGTCACGTTTCACGTTTTCGTTTCACGAGCAAATCCACGAATTCTTCTAGGGGAGGGCAGGTTTGGGAACGGTGATGGATGCCTTGGGCAGGAGGTAGCCGCTGGCTTGCGGGCCGAGACGCTGCACGACCATGTCCACGGCCGCCTGGGGGGAGGCTGCCGGAATCAACCCGAATTCACGGGTCAGGGCTAGTTCCAATTCCGAGACCAGGATGATGTGCGCCCGTCGCACCAGCGAGGTGACGATGTAGGCGATGCAGCCGGGCACGGTGAAGGCGGCGTGAAGCTGCTCATGAATCGCCTCTGGCGAGCCGAGACGGAGCCACTCCACAAACATCTCCGCCCCCAACCCTTCGTCACACGCTGCCACCAAGACGGCCGTGCCCCCGCCGGTCAGCGCCAGGCTCAGGTTCATCAATCCTTTGCTGCTCTGGTAAAAGACTGCGTCGGACGGGTAACCGCCGCAGCTGGCAAAAACGAACGGCCGTGGCTCCGCGGCCGTGACCGCGTAGGTGGCGTCGGCCAGACGGCAGCCCTGCCGGTGGGCGCTCACGACGTCTCCGGCGGCAACATGCAAGAGACCCCCCTCCGGGGCCGGTACGATGTTCACCAGAAAAAGCGGCCGGGGGAATAATCGGAGCGCCTCGACGAAATCTTCGTGGAGCGGATTGTCGTCGAGCACCCCGGCGGCGCAGTGAGGATTGAGGCCGCCAGCCGGGTTCAGCACCAGAGCATGATTGGCCTCGATGGAGTCACGTCCGGCCACGCCCGGCAGCAGGCTTTTTGGCCCCGCCGAGAAACCGGCCAGCACATGGTGATGGATGCTGCCAGTGAGGAGGACCCGGTCGGCTTCGGCCACCGGGCGGAAAATGCGCACCGGCGTGCCCCGGCTGGTCGTGCCCAGGTGAACCAGCCCGGCATCGTCGTCACAGTTGGACCAGGTAACAGCAATGCGGTCGGCCGTCTCGCCCAGCAGGCGGCGGATTTCAGCGGCCGTTGGCGGCCGGTGCGTCCCCACTCCAATCACCAGCAGGACATCCTCATCCGCTACGCCCGCCTCCTCTAGTTCTGCCAGAATGTAGGGCAGGTAGAGATATTGGAGCGCAGGCCGGGTGGCGTCGGAGGTGATGATGGCCACTTTTTCGCCGGGGTGCACCCATTCGCGCAATGGGGGACGGCCGAGCGGCTGTCGCAGCGCGGCTAAAACTGCCGCGGCCGGGTCAGGGTGGGCGCCCCCGGAACGGGCAGCCAGCGTCGTCATCTTGTAGCCGGGCGGGAAGGAAACGACGACCTGTTGGCGGCCGTAGGGAAGGGAGATGGTCTGTCCGGTCATTCAATAGCCGGCTAAAGAGTGTAACGCGGCCAGGATCAGATCCGTCTTGGCCGCCAGTGACGCAATCGCAACCAGGAGCAGCGCGGCCGAAAAAAAGAGTAACAGCAGGCTGTCTCCAGCCAGAGGCTCGAAGTCCACGGTGAAACGGCCGCGCGAGAAGCCGCGAATCTCCAGCACTTTGCCAATCGTGTCCGCCCGGTCTACAGCATTCAGCGTCAGCGGCAGGAAGATGGGGATCATGCCCCGCATCTTGCCCAGCGTCCCCTTATCCATGAGCGAATGGGCGCGCGCCCGCTGCGCGTCGGCGATGCGCCCCATTTCTTCGATGTACAGTGGCACGAAATTCAGCGCCAGCACAATCATCAGCGCGAACTCCATCGGCAGCCGCACAAACATCAAGGCGCGCAGCATGTCGGAGTTGCTGGTGGTCATGACCATGATCACCACCGGCACCACATAGACGAACATGCGCAGCACGGAGATGAGGCCCAACTGCACCCCTTCCCGGCTCACGGCCAGATGCCCGCCAATCAGCGGCAGGCTGGGCGGCAGCAGATAAAACAACGTTTCTCCCCCGACGGTTAGACTGAAAATGAGGCCGATCAAGATGATGATCATCCACATGCTCTTTAGATTGATGACTACCGCCCTGAACACGCGGCCGATCAGCGCTACCAGCGTGATGCTCCCCAGGATGGCCAGCAGCGAGGGGATGTTGGTGAAGACGACGCCCATGACGAAAGTCGCCAGCAGCCAGGCGAGCTTGGCGCGGGCGTCTACCTGACGCAAAAGGCTGGGAGTATCGGTAAACATCATTTGCCTCCACGACCGTCAAGCCAGGTCGTCATTTGGGCCACCATGGCGGGAACGCTCATTTCCGGCCGCAGCCCCTGGTCGGCCAACGCCAGCCCCAGGCGCGTGATTTGCGGCGGTACCAAGCTGCACGAGGACATCAACGCCTGATCGGCGATTACGTCGGCCGTCGGCGCGCTCTTGATGAGACGGCCGTCATTGAGCAAAATCACGCGGCGAGCGTACCGGGCCACATTGGGCATGTCGTGAGTGACCAGCAGCACGGTGATCCCCTGCTCGTTGAGCGTTTGCGCCAGGCCCATGATCTGGCGGCTGTCGCGGTGATCCTGGCCGGTGGTTGGCTCGTCGAGCAGGATGATCTGGGGGTGCATGGCCACAATCGCCGCAATGCACACCTTTTGCTTATCCCCCCGGGCCAGAAAGCGAGGGAAGACCTCCCGAATTTCTTCCAGGCCAAACAACGCAATGGTCTCTTCCAGCCGTTTTTGAATCTCTTCGTCAGACAACTCCAGGTTGCGTAAGCCGAAGACGATCTCCTCCTCTACTGAGTTGGCGAACAACTGCTCGTTGGGGTCCTGGAAAATGAAGCCAATGCGCCTGGCCATGTCAGACACTTTAGCCTGGCGTGTATCTGCTCCACCCACGATGACGCGGCCGTGAGTGGGTTTGAGCAGCCCCAGGATCAGCTTCATCAGCGTGGTCTTGCCGGAACCGTTGTTGCCGATGATGGCCGTAAATTCGCCCGCTTCAATGGCTAGATTGATGCGATGCAGAACCGTGTTGCCGGGCTGGTATGCAAAGTCTACATTTTCGATGCGTATGACCGGTTCGGTATTCAAGGATTGTTCCTCTGAGGGTTATTTTGTTGGGTGAATGGGAGATTCGCCAACAGATTTCGAAATAATCTGTTTTGCTTCCTCCACATTCAGCGGCAGCGATTCGAAGGGGAGGCGGTCGGCGAGCGAAAGGGCGAAATCTGCGACCTGAGGCAATCGCATACCTATGCGCCGGAATGTCTCGGCCTGTTGGAAAAGCTCCCGCGGCGGGCCTTCCAGCAGCACCTGGCCGTCGTCCACCAACGCCAGCCTGTCGGCGAACTGGCACAGCAGCTCCACCTCGTGAGAAACCAGGACGATGGTTGCCCCCTGTTCGTTAAGGCGGCGGCAGATGTCAAAGATTCGATGAACGGTGAGCGAATCGAGTTCGGAGGTCGCTTCATCCAGCACGAGGATGTCGGGCTGCATAGCCATGACGGCCGCGATGGCCGCCCGTTGTTTCTGTCCCCCGGAGAGCGCATAAGGGGGGCGGCTGGCGAGGTGGCTGATGCCCAACGATTCCAGCGTTTCCTGCGCCCGCGCTTTGGCTTCTTTGGTGGGCATGCCGCGCATGGTCAAACCCAGCATCACCTCCTCCAGCACGGAAGACATGACCAGTTGTGCGTCGGCGTCTTGAAAGACCAGCCCTACCAATGTGGAGAGATCGGCGACGTCCGCATCGCGCGTGTCTCGTTCCTCGACCAGCACCGTCCCCTCAAATGTGCCCCGCGCGTAATGAGGGATCAGGCCGTTGAAACATTGACAAAGGGTGGTCTTCCCCGCCCCTGTGGTGCCTACGATGCCCAGGAACTCGCCTCGATACACATCCAGGCTGATACCACGTAAGACCCAGTCCCGACTCGTAGGATATTTATAACGAACGTCCCGGACGGAGATGACCACTTCCTTTGTCATTGTGCTTCCCCATATTCCGTCATCGGGTTTCTTTGTTCGGTTGATGTTTCACCGGTGACGGCTCGCTGCTGACCAACGACTAGGCGGCCGCTCCGCCAATCATGCCCTGGCGAATCAGGGCCGGCCGTACCGCCTTGTACAAGATGGGAAGCACGATGGCGCAAAAGATCCAGGTGGGAATCACGACGCCCACAAAGCCGAACAGGAACCAGGCCATGAATCCGCTGCCAAAGCTCATGCCGAAACGCTCAAACGCGTTTTCATGGAAGCCGGAGGCGGGATTGATGCCCAGCCAGGTGAAGAGGGCAAACAGAATCCAGGCGATGTTGGTGCCTACTGCCAGAATCACTTCTTGCATACTCACCTTCACCGGTTCATCCCCATCGGCGAATCTCTTGGCCATCCAGGCGGAGATCAGGAACCCGCCGCCATGTGCCGGAATGTTGGCCCAGGGTACAGGGCTGGATGTGGCCAGCATGGTCAGGATGCCGACGCCGAGGCCGATGCCGACCAGCGGCCCCCAACTTAACGCCGGCGCCATCAACAGGGCCATGAGCACGTAAACGGAAATGCTGAGCGCAAGCTGCGCGCCGCCGATTTGGGCGAAACGGCCGGCGGCATGTGCCAGAAATACAAGGGCCAGAAAAGCGGCCGCTAATGCGATTTGCCGGGTGTTCATTTCTTCCTCCTAATCTGAAGATAGCGTGCTGAGCTGAATCCAGGGGTGAAGTGTTTCGTCGCCTTTTGCATGTTTCCCTGGCAGAACATGCTCGCCCTATCCTCAAATCCTATGTGCGAACCAGCCAAAAACAAACAACACAAATAAATGAAATGCTTACCATAACGGAGTTATCAGTACTCACCACCTCCTTGTCCTCTTCCCTCTGAGGAATCCGTCGTGGGTGTTCAATGCTGGATGATTGAGGACGAATTCCTGCTTTCCGACGGCCGTTGTGTGCGCGGGGCGAATCGCCAGCTTCCCCTGCCATACAGAACACCGCCGCCCGCCTCAAGTGTCGCGCATCAGCCGTTTTAACACTTTGCCCGTTGCACTTTTGGGCAAGGCGGCCACAAAAGTGATTTCTGCCGGCACTTTGTAGGTGGCGATCTGTTCCCGGCAGAAGGCGATCATCTCGTCGGAGGTCACGGTTTGCCCCGGCTTAAGGACGACGTGCGCCCGCACCCGCTCCCCTTTCACCTCGTCTGTCACCCCGAACACGGCCGCTTCGTGCACGGCCGGATGCCGGTACAACACGTGCTCCACTTCCGCCGGGTATACCTTGAAGCCGGAGACGTTGATCATATCTTTGGTGCGGTCCACGATGGACACGTACCCCTCGTCATCCACCAGGCCGATGTCGCCGGAGCGGAGCCAGCCGTCTTGAATGGCGGCGGCCGTCGCCTCCGGCTTGTTCCAGTAGCCCAGCATGACGTTTGGCCCTTTGATACAGATTGCACCCCATTCGCCAGCCGGCATTTCCTGCCCGTCCTGATCCAGGATTTTGACCTCGACGTTTTCGATGGGCTGGCCGACTGAGCCAGGCTTGTAGCGGAAATCATGATTGTAGCAGGCGAAGGGGGAGCATTCCGTCAGGCCGTACCCTTCGTAGATGGGCTGGCTGAAAGTTTCCTGCCAGCGGCGGGCAATTTCAGGCGGCATATTGGCGGCGGCCGTGAAATAATAACGGAGCGAAGCCAGCGCCTCCGGCGGGATGCCCGCGTTCAGGAAGTGGATGTAAATGGTGGGCACGGCAAAGAACATCGTCGCCTGATGGCGCTGAATCGAGTCCAGCACCTCATCCGGCACAAAACGGCGGTGCAAGACGACGGTTGTGCCGGTGTTGAAGGCCGCGTTCATGATGAAATTTTGCCCAAAGCAGTGAAACAGGGGCAAAAACAGCATCAACCGGTCGTCCGGCCGCATCCCGGTGTGGTGGTTGGTGGCGTACAGGTTGGAGACGACGTTTCCGTGTGACAGCGTGGCCCCCTTGGGAAAGCCGGTGGTGCCGGAGGTGTACAAAATGGCGGCCGGGGCGTCCCGGGCCAGGTCAGCGGCGCGGGCAGAGGCGGAAGCCGGGGCCAGCCACTCGTCCAGCGCCGGGCGGCCGCCCGTTTCCCCTTCGCAGACGATGACCTGTTCCAATGTGGGCGTCTCGTCCAGAGGCAGGTTGGGCAGCAGCTCGCCGGTGGTGAAGATCCACTTTGCGCCGCAGTCGTTGATGATGTATTTGACTTCCTCGGCTTTGAGCATGGCGTTGAGGGAGACGGCGATTGCGCCCCGCTTCACCGTCCCCAGGTAGGCGGCGGCAAAGGCGGGGATGTTGGGCAGGTAGAGGGCGACCCGGTCGCCGGTCTCAATCCCGGCCACGTTCAGCGCGTTGGCTACCCGGTTGGCCTGCTTGTTTAGCTGGCGGTAAGTGGTGGTTTGCCCTTCAAAAATAACGGCCGCCTTGTCAGGGAAAAAGCGGCTGGCTCGTTCGATATTTTGGGCGATGTTCATCTTTGCCTCCTGCTGGTAATGGATTGGATAGCAGAAGAGAGCCGGACTTCCCAATGCCTGCGGTCTTCTGTTGCTGAGAGCGCATGATTGACGGAGTCTTGTCCTGCAAGAATATCAGAGTTAGATTCTGCGGTCTTGTTCATGGTTGCTCCTGAAATATCTTGCCCGGGTTGAGGATGCCGTTGGGGTCTAAAGCTCGCTTGATGGCTTGCATGACGGCCAGGGAACGGCCGTGTTCCTGCTCCATGTACTTCCGTTTACCGATGCCTACCCCGTGTTCGGCCGTCACCGTCCCGCCCAGTCGCAGCGCCGCCTGCACCATTTGGGCGTGAACGGCCGTCGCTCGCGCAAAACTGGCTTCATCCCCCGGCAGGTAGGGGATGAGTGGGTGCAGGTTGCCGTCCCCGGCGTGCCCCACCAGGTACGTCTTCATTTGCTCCGCCGCCATCGCCTCCTGGCAGGCGGCGGCCAGATCGGGGAAGCGGGAGACGGGCACGGCCAGGTCCACAATCAAAAAGGCGACGCCGGGATTGGCCCGCACCAGGATTTCATACGTCTGGTGGCGCACCCGCCACAGCCGGTCGCGCTCCTCGCGGCCCAGCCCGGCTTCAAAGGCGACGCAGTTTTCGCCCTGGCAAATGGCCTGCACCAGCCCCAACTCCTCTTGCAAAGCGGTGGCAGTGGCGCTGTGGAATTCCATGATCAGCGACGGCCGTTCCGGCAGGGAAAATTCGTCCACGCCGTTCAGTTCGCGGATGACGGCCGTGTTCAAAAATTCCAGCGCCGCCGGGACAATACCGCTGCCCATGACGCCGGAGACGGCGCGGGCGGCGGCTTCCGTTGTAGCAAACGAAGCTGCTGCCGCGCTGAAATGCTCCGGCAGCGGGGCCAGCCGCAGCGTCGCCGCCGTCACCACGCCCAGCGTCCCTTCCGAGCCGATGAACAGGTGCGTCAGGTCGTAGGCGGAGGAGCTTTTATGCGCCAGCGAGCCGGTGTGAATGATGTCGCCAGCCGCCGTGACCAGTTCCAGTCGCAGCACGTTGTCCTTGGTCGCGCCGTAACGGGGGGTGCGGGTTCCGGCGGCGTTGTTGGCGATCATGCCGCCAATCGAGGCGTTAGCGCCGGGGTCGGGGGCGAAGAAGAGGCCGTCATGCGCCAATTGGGCGTTCATGTCCTTGTAGCGGACGCCCGCCTGCACGTCCACCTGGAAATCGTCGGGGCGGACGGCCAGAATTTTGTCCAGCCGCAGCAAATCGAGGACGATGCCGCCGCAGACGGGGATGGGGTTCCCTTCCAGGCTGGAACCGGCCCCCCAGGGTGTGACGGGAATGCGATTTTCGTTGGCGTAGCGCAAAATGGCGCTGATTTCCTCTGCGTCGGCTGGCCAGACGACGGCCGCCGGCGGGTGGGCTTCGTGGAATGATTGGTCGCGGGCGTGTTGGTCACGGTCGGCAGCCGTCGCCGAGACGTGCTCCGCGCCCACGGTCGAAATCAAAAAATCAATGTGTTGCGGCTCCAGGTTCTCCAGTTGCATGATACACTTCCATCCAATCCACACGCACAGTTGGCGAAAAAATCTTTACAAAATCCAAAATGGCCTGCATGTGCCGGCGCACGGCCGTTTCCCCGATACCCGGCGGCGCGTAGGTGGTGAACAGGGCCTCCCCCGTCTCCGGCGTGATGCGCGTCCGCTCGTCCGGGCCGTAAATGATGCTGGAAAGGATGCCTTCGGCGTCGGCGATGTACATATCGCCCCGTTTAAGCCGCTGTTCCTGGCTGTTGATGCGGGTATAGCTTTCGTCCCCTTGGGCCACGTCCAGGCGGATGGGGGGCGCGAGTTTGTCCAGGTCGTGAACGGCCGTCAGCAGCCCATCCTGCAATTCCGCCATGAACATCGCCTCCACCAGCGCCGCCACGTCCGGGATCGGCTGGCCCTTCAGCGCCACCGATTCCATTTGCAGCAAGACGTGGTAGGTTTTTTTGAACCGTTTGTAGTAGCGGGTGTACGCCTGGATGATAGGATCGGCTTTGATGGCGGGACGGCCGTTTGCCCCGAACCGTTCCCGCAGTTTCCGCTCAAGCTCCCCCTTCCGCGCCGCCAGCCCCTCATGCCCGGCCGGGTTACTCACGCCCCGCAGCGCCAGCACGCCTACGGCCGCGCCCGGATACGCCTTTCGCCACGCTTCCGAAATGTTCAATATCCACTCCATAATGTCCACTCCATATCTGAACGGCTACTTTCTTGCCTGGAATATGGAATATGTCCCTGAAGCTTTGGCAACCAGGCGCTCGCTGTTCCACACTTCCGACTCCAGGAAAGCGATGCGCCTACCTTTGTGGATGACTTTGGTGTCGCATATCAGCGTCCCGGAAGTCACAGCTCGCAGATAGGTGATCTTGATCTCGGCCGTGGCGCAAGATTCGCCGTCATTCAGGCAGGTGTAAAGTGCGGCCCCCATGCCCGTGTCGGCCATTGAGGAGATAACGCCCCCATGCAGGACGCCATACGGGTTGCGCAAACGCCCGTTCACTTCCAGGGTAAATTGGCTATGCCCTTCGTCCAATCGGGAAAGGGTCAGGCCGATTAAGTCACCGTAGGGATTGAACCCTTTGACTTGGGTGGGGGGATGATTTAACATAATCACCTGTTTCTAGTACAAATGCACCGAAGTCCGGGTACCGTTATCCGTAAGATTTCCCAGATGTCGAACGGTCGAAGTACGGAATACGGATTACGGATTACCGATTACGGATACTAATCCAATTCCGCCAGCATCTCTGGCGTCACTTCCACACCGTACTGCTCCTGTGTGCCAGCCAGTGACACCTTGCCTTCGCGGACATCGCGCAGAACCGCTTCCCGTTCTCGCGCTCCCGGCTCGCCGAAGCCGCCGCCACCGGCCGCGTCCATCGTCACCACATCTCCCGGTTTGAGCCGGGTGAGGCCGTACGGATTGCCCGGCTCGCCATTGACCAGAAACTGGGCTTTCGCGCCCGGCTCACCCCCAAACAGACCCTCCGGCGGCAGGCGAAAACGGCCGCTCTGAATCCCCAAATTCACCACCGGCACATCCTCCGGCACGCGGATAACCAGCCGCCGCCCCAGCGCACCCCGATACTGCCCCGCGCCGCCGGAATCGGGCAAAAGCTCCCGCCGCTCGACGAGGAGGGGGGTGTCGCTCTCCAGGATTTCGACCGGGGTGTTGGCTCCGTTGGCGGGGAAGATGAAGCAGCCGGCGCCATCGCCGCGCCCGCTGGCCCCCATGCCGCCGCCGCGAATGATGACGCTGTGGAAGGAACGGCCGTCGCCCCTCTGCCCATAAAACACATTCATCGTCGCCGGGGTGCCGCCGCTGGCCGCGATCACCTTGTCCGGCAAAACCTCGGCTAATGCCCGGTAAATGATCTCCGTCATGAAGTGACCGATCTGCATCCGCGCCGCCACCGCCGCCGGGAATTTGCAGTTGACCACCGTCCCTTCTGGGGCGACGAGTTGGATGGGCGCGGCGCTGCCGTCGTTGTTGGGAATGTCCGGGTCGAAGATGCTTTTCACCGCCATGTGGACGTAGGCGTAGGTGAAGTTGTAGACGACGTTGCCGCCCCAATCTACCTGCGGCGAGGAGCCGGTCAAATCCACGCGAATGTCGCTGCCTGCGATGGTGACGGCCGCTTTGATGATCACATCTTCCCGCCCGGCCATTTGCTCGATGACGCCTTCGGATTGGTAACGGCCGTCGGGTACTTCGGCAATGGCGGCGCGAATGGAGCGTTCGGTGCGGCCAATGATCTCGTCGGCCAGATCGTCCAGGCTGTCCAGGTCATACTCCGTCATCATGCGACCTACCTGTTCGGCGCAGACGTGGTTGGCGGCGATTTGGGAGCGGATGTCGCCCACCACTTCGTCCGGCGTGCGCACGTTCCAGCGAATCATCGCCAGCACCGCCTCGTTGAGCGCGCCGCCGTCATACAGCTTTACCAGGGGGATGAACAGCCCTTCCTCGAACACGTCGTGGTTGTCGGAGGCCACCCGGCCGCCGATGTCGGAGTGGTGCAGGACGCAGGCGGTGAACGCCGCCAGCCGCTCGCGGTGGAAGATGGGGCTGATGACGCAGACGTCGTTGAGATGCCCGGCCAGCGCCCAGGGGTCGTTGGTGATGTAGACGTCGCCGGGTTGGAAGGCGTCGGCGGGCAGGCTTTGTACCAGCTTTTTCACGCCCAGCGCCATGGCTCCCGATTGGCCGGGGGTAGCGAATGAACCTTGGGCGAGTTCACGGCCGTTTCTATCCGTGAACATGCAGGTGTAATCATGGGCGTCGCGCAGCAGGCTGGAGAAAGCGGTGCGGGCGACGGCGGCGTCAGCCTCATCCACAATGGAGATGAGCCGCCGCCAGAGGATTTCCAGGGTGACGGGGTCGAATTTTTGGGTCATATTGGTTTCTTACTCCTCTGAGCAATAAATCACCCGGCTGCTCAACGCCGACTTGACTCCGCTTGATAAAAAATCTATCGCGTTTCCACCATCCAATCATCTTTGCTTAAATCAATGGATTCTATGGCTTGAGTACAAAATCGGTATACTTCTTTGGCTGAGAGGTTCACCTCAATATAGTATCCGTTGTCCAGTCTACGATTACGTCTGAACCGGTTAGGATCATTGCTAACAAATCGCGGGTACTCTTGAGTAAGATTTGCAAACAAGTCTGGCTCCAAATCGGCTATTGTGTTCAATGTTTCTGAAAGGACATCTCGCCACGATTCGACTGCTATTTGTTGATCTAAAATTGTTAAGACTCGTGGAGTTTTACCAGTTACTGTTTCAACTGTTACTGTCTGATCAATTGTATTACCAAAATATTTCCACGCTTTTACTGCCTCATTTGCCAAGTGCATTGCGCGCCTTTCGATTTCTGTACTGTTCCAATCGACAACAGTCGAAAAGTATTTATTTAATTCCAAGTGGCTTTTTACCAATCGTTGACGCTTTTTTGGAAAAGGATCATTGGACATTTCTGCATTGTAAGCTGTTAACGTCAGGTTCCCTAAAGTGTGCAAATATAATTCGTAGTCAATCTGCCAGTTTTCACCAAGGTGTTGTTGCCACCAACTGGATGCTGTTTGGGGCATGATGTGTTCTATGGTAAGTTTTTCAAAGGGCACTTGTTCTTTGTGTTGACGTATGGCTTCTAGAGTTTCAAGAATTAGTTTGGTTTTGTTAGCTCGTTGTCCTGCTCCATACAACTTGGATTCTACTAATCGCGTTCTAAATTCGGAATCTTTTGGATAATTTCGTGTCTGAAGTATAGAACGTACACCGTTTACCAAATTTGACGCATTTTGGAGTTGAGCTTGTGTATATAATGAGGGGAATATTTTATTGAGTTGATTTGTTGGTACATTACAAACAAAACGCCGAACGATGAAGTTTTCGATAATTTCGACAATCGTTATGAAATCCTCGGAAGAAAGTTTATTCTGGGAATAATCATGATAGCAATTTAACAAAAAGGGATAGGCAGTTGTAACTTCCAGTCGGTTGAGGCGACGTAAAGCAATCTTCAATCGAGTATCTGCCTCTTTTTCAGGGGCAATAAGCTTTTGATAGTAGATTGCAAATTTAGCAATTTCCCTTAATGCATCCAAAGCATCACGATCTGAAACTCGCTCTTTCAAAGTGAAGTACACATCGTTTTTATTGACCACTGCCCCATTGCGCATCAAAAAATGACGAATAAATTCGGTTAAATTATCATTTAAGTTCGTTTGCATTGGTTCCCAATATTCAGCATACATTTCTTCTTGCTCATTGACATGTATTCGCATGAAGAAATAGTTGCGAATTAGATCGGATTGGGTCAATACACGACCTTTCGCGTTGAGACTTTCAAAAACCAAATGAGGATTATCGTCATGATCCAAAACAATGCTCACAACAGATAATCGTGTGGTAATGGCTTTGTTCAAAGCGAGAATATTTACATTGCCCCGTTTTAACTTCCGTTGAAAGAATTGATAACAACCAAGAATTCGCCCATTTTGGGGATCCATATTTTCCTTGATTAAATTCTGGAATATGGCGCGATCAGCTTGGGTTGGAAGTAATTTGAAATAGTCAACCCCTTTTTTGAAGTAATTGACCAGCATTGTTTGATGAATTTCAGCAGCTAATTCTTTTTCACCATTTACTTTTGCTGTGTCTCGGAGCAATGTCAACAAGATAAAAATCGTAGTAAGGCGTTGTTGTCCATCAATAAGCAAATACTTCGCAACCCCTTCAGGAACAGATATTGTCGGAATAGTAACAATTGATCCAATAAAATGGCTTTTCGGTTCGTTGTTCTCGCAAAGGTAAGCAAGATCATCCCACAAAACTTGCCACTCTTTCTTCTCCCAGCTATATGAACGCTGGAATAAAGGGACCACGTATTGTTGTGTGCCTTCAATAATTGACTGGAACTTGGTTTCTGACGCTTTCATCACGACTCCCTATTTAAGAACAAAATACCGCATCCTCTTTTGTGGGTAACGGCCGTATCTCAAATGGATATTTGCTCAAATCTTCCATCGCAGACGCATTCTACCCCAGCCTTCTAATCCGATGCCCGGCCGGTTCAATGACTACAAAAGCCTTTGCCAATTCCGTTTCGGTGTACGTGCTTAAAACCTTTTCCAGTTCACGATGGACGGCGTTTTTCGTCGAGGGCAAAATCCGTAGATAAAGAACGCCTGTTCCTAACTCTTTCACGAAAACCAGGTGGCCGAAATCCCTGTCTCGCGTGATAAAGATTCGTTGTTGTTCCTGCGCCACCTGGAGCAAATCTTCGTCTGTCGCCTGGGAAAGTCCAAGTTGAGCTACTGGCACAACATCATGCCCCATTTCTTTGAGGAACCGGATAGTGAAAGCATACACATCCTGATCAAGCAGAAGTTTCATGCGGCGGCGGCACTCAGGTGAATGTCTTCGGAGGCGACCAGCGCGATGGCGTATTGAATGGCTGCCTGAATGTCTTCGACGGTAAGATCAGGGTAATAATCTTGGGTAATTTCCTGAAAGCCAAGCCCTTCATTGATTAGCTCAAGAACGTTTTGCACAGTGATGCGGGTGCCGGCAATGCACGGTTTTCCGAAATGTATCTTCGGGTTTACTCCTATTCTTTTAAACATTTGAACACCTCTTATGATGTTTTGTAGACTTCCATTAACGGTTCGTCAAAGTCGTCGGTAATGGTGATTAACCCTTTGGCGCTGCCGAATTGACGCGGCCGTTTTTGCTTGAGGATGGGCGAGAGTTTGACAAACGGCCGTTTATCCCTGGCAATAATCACATCTTCCCCACTGGCCGCCAATTCAATTAGTTCGTGGAAACGCTCTTTTGCTTGTTTCAATTCAACTTGTGTCATCTTCTTACCTCTGGCTGAATCAGCCTTTTTTTCATCTAACGTTTTGAGAAAATTATAGCATACGCTAGATCAGGTTGTGCCAGTTTGTAGTTCAATCCAGAGAAACCCATACGCATCCACCGAAACGGCCGCATCCTCCCCCACAATCACCGTTGACTCCCGCTCCTCGATAATCGCCGGGCCGCTGAACGTTGCGCCGGGGAACAGCTTGTACCGGTTATAGACGGTGAAGGGGATGAAGGCGCGGGCAATGCCGGAGTAAGCAGGGCGTTCCCCTTTGACGGCGTCGGCGAGACGGCCGTTCCCACCCCCCACTTTCGGCAGTTCCAGCAGCTTCACCGGCAGGCTGGCGCGGACGCGGAAGTTGACAAACTCGACGGGCGATTCGGGATAGGTACGGCCGTACAACCGCTCATACACCTCATCAAACCGCCGCCGTAAATCAGCCCGATCCAGCGCCGTGAAGGCGCCGGCGGGCAGCGGTAAATTCGTCTCTGATCCCTGGCCGACGAAGCGGGCGTCCACCGAGCGCTGGAACAGGATGTCGTCCGTGGCCCCGGCCGTTTGTAACGTGCGTTCCCCCTCCATTTCCATGTTGCAGAACAGTTGCTCGATCTCAGCGAAATCGGCCGTTTGCAGGGGGACTTTGTGGCTGCGTATCAGGTCAAAGGCGCGGGGGGCGGTGAAGAAGCCCAACGCCGAGCCGACCCCGGCATTAGGCGGCACGATGACGCGGGGCGCGCCCAATTTTTTCGCCAGCCCGTAGGCGTGTACCGGCCCGGCCCCGCCAAAAGCGGCCAGCGTCACCACCTGCGGGTTGCCGCCCCGCTCGGCGATGTGGGTCTTGGCGGCGGCGGCCATCGTCTCGTTGATCAAGTCGTGGATGCCCCACACCGCCTGGATGAAATCTACGCCCAGCGGTTGGGCGACGCGCTCTTCCACGCCGCGCCGCGCCGCCTCAACGTCCAGCTTCATTTCGCCGCCGAGGAAGTACGCTGGGTCGAGGTAGCCCAGGAGCAAATCGGCGTCGGTGACGGTGGGTTCGGCGCCACCACGGCCGTAACAAATCGGCCCCGGTTCCGCCCCCGCGCTCTCCGGCCCCACTTGCAGCGTCCCCATCTTGCTCATGCGGGCGATGGAGCCGCCGCCGGCGCCAATTTCCATTAAATCCACGACGGGAACCTGGATGGTGAGGCCGCTCCCTTTCATGAAGCGCTGGACGCGCCCCACTTCGAACGTGGGCACGACGCCGGCCACGCCGCTTTGAATGAGGCAGGATTTGGCGGTGGTTCCGCCCATGTCGAAGCAGAACATGTCGGGCAAATCGAAGAGGCGGCTGAAGTATTCGCCGGCGATGACGGCCGCCGTCGGCCCCGATTCGATGATGCGCACGGGAAACTCGACGGCCGTTGCCACCGAAGTCACCCCGCCGCTGGAGAGCATGATGAAGAGACGGCCGTCAAACCCCAGTCCCGCCAGCCGGTCAGACAGCCGCCGCAGGTAGCTTTCGGTCAATGGCTTGACGTAGGCGTTGGCGACGGTGGTGCTGGTGCGTTCGTATTCGCGGATTTGGGGGAGCACGTCGTAAGAGATAGAGACTGAGAGATTGGGAGACTGGCGGTTGATGAGTTGTTTGATGGTTTGTTCGTGGATTGGGTTTTCGAAGGAGTTGAGCAGGCAGACGGCGATGGATTGGACGCCCATGTCGGCCAGTTGTTGGATGACTTGTTTGGCTTCGGTTTCGTCGAGGGGGTGGAGGACACGGCCGTCGGCCCTTACCCGCTCCTTCACCTCCAACCGCCGCCGCCGGGGAACCAGCGGCTCCGGGAATTCGGCGAAGATGTCGTAGGGGGCATAGCGGATTTCCCGGCCCAATTCCAGCACATCGCGGAACCCTTCGGTGGTGATCAGCCCCGTTTTAGCCCCTTTGCGCTCGATGATGGCGTTGATCACCAGCGTCGTGCCGTGAATGACCTCGGCCAGCTTTCCCGTGCAGCCGGGGACAAGCTGTTCCAGCCCGCGCACGCCCGCTTCCACCGCGTCGGATGGATCGCCGGGGGTGGTGAGCAGTTTGTGGACGGTAATTTGTCCCGTTTCGTCGTCAAGAAGAACAAAATCTGTAAATGTGCCGCCGATGTCGCAGCCAAGTCGCATGGGGTTCTCCTGTGTCGGGTGTCGGGTGTCAGGTGTCAAGTGTCAAGTGTCAGGTGTCGGGTGTCATTTGTTGGGGTGGGTTTGACGGATTTGTTTGGTTAAGGAATGTTTGAATCCGCCGATAAGGCCTTTGGCTTTGTTTGCCTGGGCATAGTGGGCGTTGAACTCATTTTGGGTGATGTATTTGGCGTCAAGCGCCACGTATAAAAGTGACTGAACTTCTACAGCCGAACGGCGAGCTATGCCTAGAAAACGGGCGAACTCTTTTTTGGAATCGCAGTCAAACCCTTCAGCGATGTTGGTCATTTCGGAAACGGCTGCACGCCGAATTTGATCTTTTAATCCAAAGTCTTTAGCAAATGAACCAGCGCCGCTCAGACTATAAATTTGTTGCGACAATAAACGCGCCTCCTGCCAGGCCCGAATATCCTCAAACCGTTCAATCATAGCCATCACCAATTCCTCCCTTCATACATGAAACTTGGCACATGACACATGACACTTGGTACTCGACACATGACACAAAAATCAAAGCCTCACCGGTTCCTGGAACGTCCCGTACACTTCCTTTAACACGGCCGTCATCTCCCCCAATGTGGCATACGTTTTCACAGCGTCCATGAAGGCGGGCATGGTGTTTTGGCCGTTTTTTGCCGTTTGGCGCAGGGTGTCGAGGGCTTGGGTAACGGCCGTCTCATCCCGTCCCGTCTTCACCTCCGCCGTGCGCCGGATAGACTCTTCCGCCTGCTCATGCTTGTACGGATGGAGAGCCACATCCCGCTCCTCCTCCTCCATCCGGTGACGGTTCACCCCAATCTTGGGAATCGTGCCGTTTTGAATGCCCTGCTCAAACTTAAACGCCTGATAGGCCACCTCATTTTGCACAATCCCCTCGCTCACCGCGCGCACAATGCCGCCCCATTCCGTCTCCACCCGCGCCATCTCCGTCACGATGCGCTGCTCCATCTCGTTTGTCAGCGATTCGACGTAGTACGAGCCGCCCAGCGGGTCCACCGTGTCGCCAATGCCCAGCTCCTCAATCAACAACTGCATCGTGCGCAGGGAGATGAGCGCCGCTTTCTCGGTGGGGATGGTGTACGCCTCGTCATACGAACACAAGGCCATCGTCTGCGTGCCGGAAAGGGCGGAGATGAGGGCGTAATACGCGCCGCGCACGATATTGTTCTCCGGCTGCTCGATGGTCAGCCCGCCGCCGCCGCCGCCGGCGATCATCTTCATTTTCATCGTGCGCGGATTTTGCGCCCCAAATTCGTCCCGCATAATTTTGGCCCACAGGCGGCGGGCGGCGCGGAATTTGGCGATTTGCTCAAAGAAGTTGCCGAAGATGTCGAAGTTGAAGGAGATGCGGCCGGCGAATTCGTCTACGTCCAACCCCCGCTCCAGCCCGCGCCGGATGTACTCCTTGGCGATGGCGTAAGCGTAGGCGATTTCCTGCACCGGATTGGCGCCAGATTCGCGGATGTGGTAGCCGCAGACGGAGACGGGGTAATATTTAGGCGCGTTGCGGGCGCAAAATTCGATGGTGTCGCCAATAAGCCTGACGGCCGGTTCCACCGGGAAGACCCACGCGCCGCGGCCGATGTATTCTTTGAGGATGTCGTTTTGCGCCGTCCCCCGCACCTGGGCCAGGGGCGCCCCCTGCTTTTCAGCCATCACAAAATACATTGCCATGATGGGCGCGGCCACAGCGTTGACGGTGAGGGAGACGCTGATTTTGTCAATGGGGATGCCGGCGAAAGCGACTTCCATGTCGGCCAGGGTATCTACGGCCATGCCCACGCGCCCCACTTCTCCCTCGGCCATCGGGTCGTTGGAATCCAGTCCCATCTGGGTGGGCAGGTCGAAGGCGACGTTGAGGGCGTTCTGGCCGTTTTCGATGAGGAATTTGAAGCGTTCGTTGGTTTCTGTGGGGGTGCCAAATCCGGCGTACTGGCGCATGGTGAACGGCCGTTGCCGGTACATGTTCGGGTGAATGCCGCGCGTAAACGGGAACTCGCCTGGCTTGCCGATCTCCTTCTCCACATCCATCCCGGCCAAATCTTCTGGGCCGTACACCGGCTTGACTTTGATGCCGGATTCTAAGGTAACCTCTCGTAGGTTGGACATAATTCCTCCGTGTTCCGTAATCCGTAACCCGTGTTCCCAAGAACGGCCGTCAGCCCTCAAACGAATTGCTTTCTGGCTTCTGCCATCCCCCGTTCAAAGGCTCTCTGATTGATTGCTATTGCTTTCTTGGGGACACGGGCTTCAATGGCATTCCAGAGCGCTTCGGGGCTGATGACCTTTGTGAGGGCCGCCAGCGCACCCAGGGCGACTGTATTCGACACGACTTCCAGCCCCAATTCTATCTTGGCGATCTCCACAATCGGCAGGCGCATGACGTTATGGTGATCCTCACACACGTTTGGCACCAGGTTGGTATCCACCAATATCATTGTGTCCTCAGCCAGGTCCGTGGCGTACTTTTCGTATGACATTTGCGCCAGGGCAAGGAAGAAATCAATCCTGGTGGCGCGAGGGTATAGGATGGGTTGCTCGGAGATGATTACATCCACTTTCGTCGGGCCGCCGCGCACCCGAGAGCCGTAATGGGGACTTTGCACGGCGAATTTCTCCTCGTGCAAAATAGCTGCCTCAGCCAGAATTGCCCCGCCGAGGATGACTCCCTGACCCCCTTCGCCGGAGAGCCGAAATTCATAACGCGTGTCAGATGGCATCATCCCTCACCTTTTCTACAAATGCGGCCCATTGGGCCGTGTACTCCGGGCGTTGCTTCTGCGACAGCACCCCTACCACAAACTTGCCTTCTAATGCTTCCATGGGCAACACTTCCACCATTGATTGGTCAACACAACGCTCGCGAATCCAATGAACCATTTCCGGCGCTTCAGGGTGTTGGTTGCGGCGGCCGTAATTGACATGGCAGTTGGTGATCACTTCGATGACCGACATTCCTGGATGAGACATGCCCAGGCGAATCATCTCGCTCATGTGTTTGAGATTGGCCACTGTGGTGCGGGCGATAAACGTAGCATTGGCAGCCTCAGCCATCGCGCAAATGTCAAACGACGGTTCGATGTTGCCATAGGGCGTGGTCGGAGACCAACTGGCAACCGGCGTCGTCGGCGAGAACTGTCCCCCGGTGAGGCCGTAGGTGAAATTGTTGGCGACGATCAGCGTCAGGTCAATATTCCTGCGGCAGGCGTGAATGAAATGATTGCCGCCGATGGCCATCGCGTCCCCATCGCCGCTCACCACAATCACATGCTTGTCGGGGCGTGATGTTTTGATGCCCGTGGCGAATGGGAGCGTACGGCCGTGCGGCGTGTGCAGCGTGTTGCAGTCCATGTAAGAGGACATGCGCCCTGAACAGCCGATGCCCGACACTACGGCTACATCGTTTTTGTGGATGCCGTTTTCATAAATGGCCCGGACAATCGCCTTCATCAGGTTGCCCAGACCACAGCCGGAGCACCATTGAGTCGGCATTTTCTCATTGCGAAGATAGGAAGTGTACTCTAATGTCATGATGACCTGCCCTGTCGAGAAAAAATAGTCGGACGGAAGGAATCTCTACGCCCTCTGCTCCGGCTCCGGCGTCAGCTCTTCCAACCATTCGCGCACCGTTGACGTTATTTCGCCGGGATCAAGCGGCTGGCCGGAGACCTTGTGGATGCCGATGATGGGAACATCCCGAACTACACGTTCCGCTTCATGCACCATCTGGCCCATATTCATTTCCACGACAAATAACGCACGCACGCGCGCGGCCGCCTTTCGCAACGCGGCCTCAGGGAAAGGCCAGATAGTGATAGGCCGGAAAAGCCCCGCTTTCACGCTGCCGGCGCGCAGGCTTTCAATTGCTGCCCGCGCCGAACGAGCACCAGCCCCATAAGCAAAAATGGCAATTTCCGCATCGTCCAGTCCATCCTCTTCCCACTCAAGAATATCGTCAGCATTGGCCGAGATCTTCAGCATTAAGCGACGCAACTGCGCCTCGGCCAGGTCAGGGTTCTCCGTGGGGAATCCGGTCTCATCATGCGTCAGGCCGGTGACGTGGTAGCGGTAGCCTTCGTAGAAGTTCGCCATGGGAGGGACAATTTCGTTGCGCATATCGTAAGGCAGATACTCATCGGGAGGCACATCAGGTTTGCGGCGGTTGACGATAGTCAACTCCTCCGGATCAGGTATTTCCACGCGCTCGCTCATGTGCCCCAACAGTTCATCCGAGAGCAGGATGACGGGAGTACGGTATTTTTCGGCCAGGTTGAAGGCCCGGACTGTCTGCCAATACATTTCGGTGTGGTCGGCCGGATAAAGGGCGATCATAGGGTGGTCGCCGTGGGTGCCCCAGCGGGCTTGCATCACATCGCCCTGGGAGGGCAGGGTAGGGAGGCCGGTGGAGGGGCCGCCACGCATGACGTTCACCACAACGCAGGGCACCTCTGTCATGCAGGCGAAGCCCAGGCTTTCTTGTTTGAGCGAGAACCCTGGCCCGGAGGTGGCAGTCATCGCCTTCATCCCGGTCAGGCTGGCGCCGATGATCGCGCCCATCGCGGCGATTTCGTCCTCCATTTGCAGAAAGACGCCGCCCACTTTAGGCAGCTCTCGCGCCATCGTCGCCGCTACCTCTGACGAGGGAGTGATGGGATAGCCGGCGAAGAAGCGGCAGCCAGCGGCAACGGCCGCCTCTGCAATCACGTCATTTCCGGATAGTGAGCGAATCTGTGGCATCAATCAGTTCCTCTTTTCCCGTTGGAGTAACTTCGCCCAATCTTCATCCACTCTGGCCTGTATGTGCTCAAGCAATGGCTCGTTGCCCGGCTTGAACAAGTGCGAGAACCGCCCCTGCCGCTTGAGATACTCGACAACGGGTTTCTTGACGTTTGGACGAAAGGTGAGCCGGAAACGGCCGTGTTCGATCTCGTACAACGGCCAGATACAGGTTTCCACGCCCAGGCGAGCGAGAATTTGAGACTCTTCCGCTTCCGATTTCCACCCCAATGGGCACACAGACAGCACGTTGATGAACGCCGGCCCTTCCGTCTCCAACGCCTTCTTGACCTTGCGGGTGAAATCCATGTAATAGCCCGGCGAGGCGGTCGCCACATAGGGAATATCATGGGCGGCGGCGATGGCGGTCAGGTCCTTGCGTTCCTCCCGCTTGCCCTGGATCACCAGCCCGGCCGGACTGGTGGTGGTATGCGCGCCAAAGGGGGAAGCTGACGAACGTTGGATGCCGGTGTTCATATACGCGCCATTATCGTAACAGATGTAGAGAAAGTCGTGCCCCCGTTCCAGCGCGCCGGAAAGCGATTGCAGGCCGATGTCATAACTGCCGCCATCCCCGCCGAGGGCGATAAATTTGACCGGCTTTTCGTTGGAGTGGCGCGGAGGTAAATCGCCCCGGCGTTTCATCGCCCGGTAGGCTGCTTCTACTCCGCTGATGGTGGCGGCCGCGTTTTCAAAGCCGTTGTGTATCCAGGGCACGCGCCAGGCGGTGTAAGGGTACACACTGGTGCAGACCTCTACGCATCCGGTGGCATTGGAGACGACGATAGGGTAATCCGTCGCCATCAGCATCTGGCGGATGATGACGCCCGCGCCGCAACCGGCGCACAAACGGTGCCCGCCGGCGACCGGTTCGCCGCGGGAGGCAATGGCGAGAAGAGCTTTGCTGGGCATGTGAACCTCCTGTCAGGTTTCAGTGGGGCGCCTGCGACTATTCCCTCAACCCCACCATTTTGAACTTCGGCGCGCCGTCCGCTTCCAGTTCATCAAATATGCGGCGAATTTCGCCTTGCCGGATGGCCCGCCCCCCAAGCCCGTAGACGCGCCCAAGTACACGGGGACGTGGGTGACAATCGTAAAAGGCGCTCCGAATTTCACTGTACAACGGCCCGCCTTCTGCGCCAAAAGAGAGCGCGCGATCCATCACGGCGACGGCGCGAAGCGGTTGCAGGGCGTCAATGATCTCTGCTACTGGGAAGGGACGGAAGACGCGCGGCCGCAGTAACCCCACCTTGCGCCCTTCGGCGCGCAGAACATCCACCACATCCTTTACAATCCCGGCCGTGGATGACAACACGACGATGGCGGTTTCGGCATCTTTCAGCCGGTAACGTTCCACCAGGCCATACTGGCGGCCGAATTGCCGGCCAAAGGCCGCCCCAATTTCATCGATCACGCCGACCGCCTTTTCCATGGCGACGACTTGTTGGTATTTGTGCTCCGTATACGAACCGGGCAAGTCATTAGGGCCGAAGGTCACCGGATTGTCCATGTCCAGGAGCGAGTGGTGGGCCTGGTATTCCCCGACAAAATCACGCACCTCGGCATCGTCCAATAAGGCGACGTTCTCGCTGGTATGGGTGGTGAGGAACCCATCCATACAGCACATCACCGGCAGCAGCACGTCAGGGTGTTCGGCGATGCGTACGGCCTGGATGAGGTTGTCGTAAGCTTCCTGTGCTGACTCGGCGTACAACTGTATCCAGCCGGAATCGCGCGCCCCCATCGAGTCGGAATGGTCGCAGTGGATGTTGAGCGGGGCGGAGAGCGCCCGGTTGCCGACGGCCATCACAATGGGCAGGCGCGTGCCGGAGGCGATGTAAAGCACTTCCCACATCAGCGCCAGCCCATTGGCCGATGTAGCGGTGATCACGCGCCCCCCAGCGGCGCTGGCTCCCACGCACGCGCTCATGGCAGAATGTTCCGACTCGGTGAGGACCAGTTCGGTGTCCATCTTGCCGTCGGCGATGAATTGGGCCACCTCTTGCATGATCTGGGTCGTGGGGGTAATGGGATAGGCGGCGCATACGTGGGGATGGATTTGGCGGATGGCGTGGGCGACGGCCGTGTTGCCTGTCAGCGCCAGCATCGGGTGGGCGGAGGGCTTGGTGTCTGGTTCTACCGATGGAGTCATCACGCGCGTCATCATTGCACCTGCAAGAATTGCTCTTCAGCAACCATCAAGATCGCCTTGACCATAGGCGGGCATTCTTTGGCGCAAATGCCGCACCCTTTGCAATGTTCATAATCAAAGCCGACCATCTTGCTGTTTTCAATAAGTACGGCCGTATCGGGGCACGAAATCCAGCAGTGGAGGCAGTGGACGCAGGCGGCCAGGTTCAGGATGGGGCGTTCACCCCCGCCGCGCCAATCGCCGGTCAGATAGGCGGCCGATGTACCCCCTTCAGGGATTACCCCGCCAATCGGAAATGTCTGCCAGGTTCCGTTCTTCGCATCAATCATCATTCACCTCTCCGCCGATGACATCCTCATATGCCCTACGAATCGCTTCCAGGTTTCCGTCGATCACGTTCTGTTTGTATTTGCGGGCAAAGTTCTTTTCTGTTTCCGTAACCAGCGTCTCCAGTTGGATGATGCTGGTTGCCTTAACCAACGCGCCCAACATGGGGGTGTTGGGCTTGCGCAGGCCAATGGACTCTTGCGCAATCCGGTTGGCATCTACTGTAAAGATGCGCCGGTTGGCTCCCAGCGTCTCCTGCACCTCGGCCGGCGTCCTGGTGGTATTGAGGACGAACAAGGCGTCATCCGGCGTCCCTTCGGTTATTTCCGCGCCGATAAGCGAGGGATCAATCACTACCACGACCGATGGGTATTCAACAATTCCCCGCGTCCGAATTGGTTTTGGCGAAATCCGGTTAAAGGCTTTGACGGGTGCGCCCATTCGCTCCGGCCCATAATCAGGAAACGCCTGGATGAACTTACCCTCGGCAATGGCTGCATTGGCCAACGCCTTGGCCGCGGTGACCGCTCCCTGCCCGGCGCGGGCGTGCCAGCGTATTTCAATCACCGTCATTCCCTCACACCTTGACCGTTTCCAGAACGCGAATGCAGAAATCGGGACATGCGTCCTCGCACTGCGTGCACCCGGTGCATAAATCAGGGTTGGCTACCGAGGCGACCTTGCCCGCAATCCGCGTGATGTCCTGAATCATGACGAGTACATGCTGAGGACAGGCATGAACACATAACTCGCACCCGGTACACAGGGCATGGTCAATATGAACGGGTAGCGCGTGATCATTGGGGATGAAGTATGTCGTCGCCAAAATGTGCCTCCTACAAGCTGGCAGGAATGCTTTCGCTGCCTATCCAATGCTCTCCCGGATTAAGATTGCCATTTCCTCAAACGAACTGCCGGTGGGGAAAACGGCCGTGACCCCCAACCCTTGCAACGCCGGTATATCCCGCTCCGGGATATTGCCGCCGACCAGGACGATTTTGTCGGCGATCTCTTCGTCTTTCAGGCGGGCCATCAGCCTTTCGGTGATAGGGATGTGCGCGCCGGAGAGGATGGAAAGGCCGATCACGTCCACATCCTCTTGCAGCGCTGTTTCCACAATCTGGTCAACGGTCTGGTGCAGGCCGGTGTAAATCACCTCAAACCCCGCATCCCGCAGCGCCAGCGCCACCACCTTCGCCCCCCGGTCATGCCCGTCCAGCCCTGGCTTGGCCACCAATACCCGAATTTTTCTGCTCATAAATTACTCCCTGAAATTAGTCAATCATAAAGAGTCGCTGTTGTTTTCAAGAATCAAATATTATGTCCGCGAGTGAGTCTAAATTTTCTTTGAGTTGCCATGCCCGCTCGGTAAAAGTATGCACATCTGAATCTAGCACCCCCGTTCTTTCCAGGATGGTTTCCTCAACTAACCCAGAAAATAAAGCATGCAAATTATGTGTTAGGTAATTGCGTTGATCTCTTAGTGTCTCTAGTGCAGGTAACATTTTCAATAAAAGTTGATGTTTTCTGGCAAATATGATAAGCCGCCCCAAAGTAGCCCTTTTTGTGTTTTCGTCCGGTACACGGTTGTTGATATATTGCTTGAGAGTACTTTCTAGCCGACTTGCTGCTAATACGGCTCGACCAAGCTCCCGACAAAACTCATCATCCTGATAAAGAAGTTCGTAAAACTCAATACCTTCAGAAGGTTTGCCTTCATATTTGTTCATGGATTGCATTTCCAAATGAAGTTATAAACGCGCACTTATTGAGATGATCATCTTCGCTTTTCCAGCGCGCCCATTTCGCGGACGGTGATGTTGCGCAGGATTTCGCTGACACCGCCGCCGTAGAGGAGGAAACGGCCTTACGCCACCAGCTCAACACGTACAAATTCCAAGATTTTGCGTAAAGCCATCTCCGGGGTGGGACTCAAATCGCTTTTGATGACAGTTTGCTCATCGCCCTTGTGGAAATGATCCGGAAAAGTGCTAACTTGAGCGTGATGAGGCGCATTATCCCAACGATATATTTCACCCGTCTGTCCTCGTCGTTCCCAATGATAGGAATAGTCGCCATCAGCAGACAGCCAGATGTCTAAAAATGAACCGTCCGTTATCAAAAGGCGCAATTTATTCGGGCTGGCAAGCGTTCCGCCAATGAACTTTGTCTGTGTCACCACATCATTAAACTCACGCTGGGCTAAACTGATGAGTGTTTGATAGACAGCCAGCATGAGTTATCCCGCTGCCAATTGACGTAAGTCGGCAATGTGCGCCAATTTATTTTTCCAAATAATGTAATCTTCCCAGGCAGGATGTTCCACGACAGTCCCGTCTTTAATGGCTTGATAAAGTTCTTCTGCAGAAAACACGCTGTACCGGTCACGAATATTGGCGATTTCTAATTCTGACAATCGAATTTCATTTTGGATGAAGGCCAGCAACCCTTTGTAGATAAGGTCTGATTCTGAAAGGTTTAACCTCTGACTCAACGACGAAGCTAATGTTTCAACATTCATATTGTTTTTCCTCTGCTGCACATTCCTCATTTTCAGATGGCAATGCCTCCGCCATGTCCAGCACAACCTTTTCAGATTATAGCAGATGCCGGTTGTTATCGTCGTTTGGGCGCGCCCATCTCGCGGGCGATGATGTTGCGCAGGATTTCGGATGTGCCGCCGCCGTAGAGGAGGAAACGGCCTAATCCGCCGCGCTGCTTTGCGCTTTCATCTGTTCAATTCGTTGGCTCAACCATAAATTCGCCAGCGTTTGCACACTTACCCGGCGTTGGCGGGCAATCTGGCGCAAATCCGCCAGCACTTCCGGATCAATTCCTACATACGTGCGCCGCGCCGACGGGTCAAAACTCATTTCGACCTCATAGGTCTGGTCGTCGTAATCCGCCAGGCTATGCGTATCCCAAAACTCTGCCATTTCTTCAAGTGTCTGTGCATTAGAAATACTACTTTTTCTTTCTGCCATAACGTCTCCGCTCCTTGCGATCCATCTCTCGCGCGCTGACAATCAGCGCCTCACTTTTCTGTTTGAGAATGAAGAACACGATGAGGTAACGACCTTCTGCTGTTCGACCATAAGCAGCATACAAATCTTCATCTTCCTCATGATTGGCGTGAAATGAATCCGCGACTGGTTATGAACGTCGTTTGGGCGCGCCCATCTCGCGGGCGATGATGTTGCGCAGGATTTCAGACGTGCCGCCGCCGTAGAGGAGGAAACGGCCGTCCAGCCCCGGCTTTGTAACCAATACCCGAATTATTCTCTCAATCATATATGATTCCTTCCAATGGTTCGATGCTTACTTGATACCAAGCATTGTTGGACGAATAAATAATTTTTGCATCAATTTCAGTTACATATTTGTCATCCTCATAGGCAATCGCAATATCCGGGTTTGGGATAGCCGGATGTGGTACTGTGTTTTTCGGTTGAGTTTGCAAACCGTCACAAATACCACCAATATAATTGGCTAAATCACCTGCGTTTTGATCATTAGGGATGTGAATTTCCAGGGTTAATTTAACCTGTCCATTGATCCGTTTCACACCAGCTTCAATAGCAGCTTTACGTAGTGCGGCTACTTTTCCAGATTCCCTTTCATTCCTTTCACTCCATGACGATGTAGCCTGATCCTTTTTTGGAGGGTAGCGCATGACAATGAATTGATACATGTATCATCCTTTGTTATCGTGGCTTCTGCTTGGGCGCGCCCATCTCGCGGGCGATGATGTTACGCAGGATTTCGCTGGTGCCGCCGCCGTAGAGGAGAAAACGGCCGTCCCTGAAATACCGTTGCGCGTCATACTCCATGGCAAAGCCATAACTGCCCAGGATGCGCGTGCATTCGTCGGCGATTTTGTTGGCCGCTTCCGTGGCGAACAGCTTGGCCATCGCCGCCAGCTTCAGGTCCCGCTGGCCCTGGTCAATTTGCCACGCCGCCCGGTAGACCAGCCCCCGCGCCGCTTCCAACTGCGTGCCCATGTCGGCGATTTTGTGCTGGATGGCCTGGAATTTGGCGATGGGACGGCCGAATTGCACCCGTTCGTTGGCGTAATCAATCGCCGTTGCCAATGCCGCCTCCGCTAGCCCCAGCCCCAACGCCCCGGTCATCACCCGGATTTCGGCCAGAATGCCACCCAGGTTCTTGAAGCCGGTTCCCACTTCGCCCAGCAGGTTCTCCGCCGGGATGGCGACGTTATCCAAAATCAGCTCCGACGTTTCCGAGGCGCGGACGCCCATCTTCTCGATGCGCCGCCCCACCTGCACGCCGGGCCGGGTTTTCTCCACCAGGAACAAATCCACCCCTTTAAACCCAGCGTCCGGGTCGGTCTTGGCGGCGACGGTGAAGAAGTCGGCCACGGTGGCGGAGGTGATCCACATTTTACGGCCGTCAATCACCCACCCCTCTTCCGTCGGCGCCGCCCGCGTCGTAATCCCGCCCAAATCAGAGCCAAAGTCCGGCTCTGTCATGGCAATGACGCCGATTTTCTCGCCGCGCAGGGCCGGTTTGAGCAGTTGTTCGTGGTGGTCAGGAGCGCCAAAGCGATACACCAAATCCGTCCCCATCAAACTCTGCATCGCCACCGCCGCCGCCAGCGCCAGCGACCCTCGCGCCAGCTCCGCAATCATCAGGCAGTACGTGAAGAAATCCGCGCCCATGCCACCCACGTCTTCCGGGTAGCGCAGGCCAAAGTAACCGTTGGCGGCGCATTTCTGGAACAACTCGTGCGGGAATTCGCCCGCCTCGTCCATCGCCGCCGCTGCCGGGATGACCTCCCGTTCCACAAAGCTGCGGACGGATTCTTGAAATTGTGCTTGTTCTTCGGTTAATGAATAATCCATTGAAACCTACTCCGTTTCGTAATAAAATGTTTCCTGTGGGTGGCCCGCGGCGCAGCTATCCTTAACCGGACGCTCTCTCCCTGGCAGCAGACCCCAGAACCCAAAGGGGTCCCCCGTTGGACTTATTGGCCGATGATTTGTTTGAGCAATTCATCGGCCTTTATTATTTTGTCGGCTTTGACCTTTCCCCGGTGGACGGCCAAAGCTTTTTTATGCGCGTTGGACTTTTTGCCCACGTAGCCGAACATGATTCGGTCGGCTTCAAAATTCGGTTTATCCCGCCATAACAGGTTTAATAACATGGAGCGTATATTCTGCTCGTGGCCTGGATATTCCATGTCAATGATAACCTGTTCTCCCGGCGGTAATGCTTGCAGAAAATAATAAAGCCCTACGGCAAAGATGCGCAAACGGCTCAATTTTCGCGTTGTCCGGCGGCTTTGAAGCAGGTAATTGATGACCGCCTGCTTATCCCTGGCCGGGATGCGGATCACAAAACTTGTCCCGTTGCTTAATGCCAAAATTGTTTCGCCATAATTCTCGATTTTGTTGCTTTGGTCTACCTGGTAGGACATTGGCTCAATGTTTCTCAGGCTTGTTCATCTTAAATGATGTTCTTCTCTTGCAACACGGCCGTATCCCACCCCAACGCCCCAAACACCGCCTCATTATGCTCCCCCAGCCGGGGCGGGAAGGGGAGCTGCATCCCCTGCTGGCGCAAATGAGCGGAGATGACGGGCGGCGGCGCGATAGCGATCTTCGTGCCGGTCTTTGGGTCCTGGGCGTGGATCATTTTATCGGCGATGAGCGGATCAGCCGTCACCTCGGCCATCTGGTTGACGCGGGAGACGGGGACGCCGATCTGGTTGAATTGGGTGATGAGGTCGTCGGTGGGGAGGGTGCGGGTCACGGCCGTCAACTCCTGTTTCAACTGTTCCCGCGCCGCGATCCGCCCCGCATTCCGTTCATATTCCGGCCTGGCCAGCGCCTCAAACCCCGGTAGTTGGGTCAACGCCCTCCACTGCCGCTCATTGCCCACTGCCAGGTAGACATAACCATCGGCCGTAGGGAAAACAGAAACGGGCGCGAAAAATTGGTGGTCGTTGCCGTGCCGTTTCGATTCTACGCCAAAGCTTTGCCACAGCATCACCGGCGAAATCATCCAGGAAACGGCCGATTGGAACATGGAAAGCGCAATCTTTGAACCTTCTCCCGTTACCGCCCGCCGGTACAACGCCATCATCACCTGGCTGAAGGCGTGTTCGCCCGCGCCCAAATCCACCATCGGCAGGCCAAACACCATCGGGTCGCCGTCTGGCTCGCCGGTCAAATCCATGAAGCCGGCGCGGGCTTGCAGGATGGGGTCGTAAGCCGCCTCGTCGCTTACCGGCCCAAAACCGGTGATGCCCAGCCAGATCAAATCCGGCTTGATAGTGCGCAACGTCTCGTAATCAATGCCCAGTTTTTGGTAGGAGCGGGGGCGGTTGTTGGTGGCGAAAATATCCACAGGCAGGTCGCGGATGAGCTGGTGGAGGAGGGCACGGCCGTCGGCCGTCCGCAAATTCAGCGTGATCGACTCCTTTCCCAGGTTATTGGGCAAGAAATAGGCATTCATCCCCTTTTCTTTGCCCAGTACCACCGGCCCTACCCAGCGGTTCGGGTCGCCATACGGCGGATTTTCCACACGAATCACCCGCGCCGCTTCTTCAGCCAGGCGCAGGGTCATGTAAGGCAGGGTGGTGGCTTGTTCGATGGAAAGAATGGTGATGTTGTTGAATAAAGACATAGCAATGGTCAATTGCTAATTGTCAATTGCCAATTGTCAATGATACGCGACTCGGTTGACCATTGACAATTGACCATTAACAATTGGCAATTTATACGGGCTTCTTCTCCGCCAGATGAATCAACACCCCAAACGCGTCTTTGGGATGGACAAACGCTTCCCGCCAGACCTGACCTTCAAACATCACCCCCTCGGCGTAAGTATGGCGGTAGGCGATACGGCCGCCGCGCCGTTCCAGTTCTGCTATTGCTTTGTCCAAATCATCCACCTCAAAGGTAATGTGGTGGACGCCAGGGCCGCCGTTGGCTTTGAGGAAGCGGGCCACCGGGCTGTCGTCGCGGGTGGGTTCGAGAAGTTCCATACGGCCGTCCCCGACCTCAAACGGCCGATAGCGAATGCCCATATCCTCGATGTATTCTTCTGGGTGGAATTTGGCTCCAAACCACTGCTCAAAGAACGCCTGCGCTTTCGCCAGGTCTGGCACGGCCAGCGCAACTCGCTCGATGCCTTTGATATAGCTCACGTCGCCTCCCTTTTTTTGCCCCGTAGTCCGTAATCCGTAATCCGTTGTCCGTGACTCGTTGGCAGAACGGGGTACACGGCTCGCGTCACGGAACGCCAATCACCTCGCCTAAAGCCGCCACAAATTTCTTATTCTCATCCGGTGCACCAACCGTCACGCGCAAACCGTTCGGCAGCCCGAAGGCGGCCATCGCACGCACAATGAAGCCCTTTTGCAGGAGTGCCTCCGCCAGCTCGCTCGGATCCAGAGGGGTATCTACAATCGTCACAAAATTGGCCTGGCTAGGAAGATAGTGGAGGCCAAGTCGATCAAATGCACGGCAGAGGAATTCACGCCCATCCCGCACGGCCTGACGGCATCGGGCCAGGTATTCAGCATCATCCAGGCTACCGCTCGCGGCCGCCAGCGAGACGGCGCTGCTATGAAAGGGTAACTGCGCATGGCGTACATAATTGGTTAACTCGGCCGGCCCGATGGCGTACCCGACCCGTAAATTGGCCAGTCCGGCGCTCTTGGAAAAACTCTTTAAAATCAGTACATTGTGCCCATCATTGACATAACGGAGAGAATCTGCGTACTGCTCGTCGCTCACAAAGTCGCTGTAAGCTTCGTCAAATACCACCACTACGTGCTCCGGGACGCGCGCCATGAACTCATCCGCCTCGGCTTGGGTGATGATGTGGCCAGTTGGGTTGTTGGGCGTGCAGAGAAATACGACGCGCGTATCGTCGTCTATCTGGTCTGCCATGGCTTGGAGATCATGCCGGTAATCGGGTGTTGGCGGAACCCGCTTATCTTCGCCGCCGAAGGTGGCGGTGAAGATGTGGTACATGGGGAACGATGCTTCGCACATCACCGTGTTGCCGCCGTCAAACAAGAATGCCTGGGTGATCATACGCAGCACGTCGGTGCCGCCATTGCCGATGACGAAGTTCTCCTCGGTCAGCCCCCGGCCGATATGCACAGCTAGTTTGCGCCGTAAATCCCGGTCAGCAACGCCCGGATACCGGTGCGCCTGACCCAGCGCCTGCCGGGCGGCTTCTACGGCCTTGGGGGAGGGGCCAACCGGGCTTTCGTTTGAGGCCATCTTGATGACCTCGTCCAGCCCCAATGCTTCTTTCACTTCTTCGATGGATTTGCCACCAATGTATAGCGGCACTTTCAGTAAATTTGGATTGAATCGGGGTTTGCCCATTAAGTATTCTCTCCGTGTGCAGCGGGTGAGTATTGTGTGTCAGGTGTCATGTGTCAGGTGATTGACACTGATACTTGACACTCAATCACTTGACGCTTTTTTCTTGTCCAGGGCTGCCAAAACCCTCTCCGGGGTCATGGGTAACTGGGTCATACGCACGCCGACGGCGTCGTAAATGGCGTTGGCGATGGCTGCGGCCGTGGGGGTTCCCCCCATCTCGCCCACTCCTTTTGCTCCAAACGGGCCGCCGGGATCGTCAGTTTCGATGATGAATGTTTCAATTTTGGGCATGTCGGCCGTCGTAAACAGCCGGTAGTCGAGGAAGTCAGGGTTGAGCACACGGCCGTCTTTGACGACCACTTCTTCCGTCAGCGCATATCCCAGCCCCATCTGCGCCCCCCCTTCAATCTGGCCCTCGACAGCCATGGGGTTGATGGCCCGGCCTACATCGTTGGCGCAGGCCAGGCGCAGCACGCGTACCTGCCCCGTTTCCGTATCTACCTCCACTTCTGCCATCTGCGAGCCAAACCCGTAGGTGGCGGAGATATTCCCCTTGTACGTATCCTTGTCCACCAGTTTTGTGGGCGGGTCGTACCAACCTTCGCCGATGACAACCTGCCCCCCTTCGCGGAAGTGGCGCTTGCGCGCTGCTTTGCCCAGGCTGATAGCCCGATCCGGTTTGCCGCGAACCCAGATTTTGCCGCTGCCTGATTGGAGTTGGTCGGGGTCTGCATCCAGCATTTGCGCGGCCGTCTCAAAGAGCTGGTTACGGGCATCTACGGCCGCCAGGTAAGCGGCATTGCCGGCGATAAACGTCGTCCGGCTGGCATGAACGCCCACATCCCACGGCTTGACATCGGTATCGCTGTTGATGACAGTTACGTCTTCCAGACGCGTACCCAGCGTCTCAGCCACAATTTGCGCCAGGATCGTCTCCGACCCCTGCCCAATCTCCGTCGAGCCGGTGATAACCGTCACATGGCCGAAATCGTCTACCTTCACCGTCGCCCCGCAGCCGTCGCTACGATAAATGCGTGCGCCGCCGCCGACATTGAGGGTGGAGGCGAAGCCAATGCCCCGTTTGAGGTGTTCGTTGGCGTTGGGTGATTGGTAATTGGTAGTTGGTAATTGGTAATTGGTAATTGGTAGTTGGTCATTGGGATCCTCTGTCCCTCTGTCCGCGGCCGCAGCCACTGCTTCCAGACACTCCTTCAAGCCGCAAGAAGTGATGACAAGACCCTGCGGGGTTTCACTGTTGGGGATGTTGGCGTTGTGCAGGCGGAAAGCGACGGGGTCCATGCCGATGGCTTCCGCCAATTGGTCCATGATAGTTTCAACGAAGAAGGTAGATTGGGGATTGCCATAACCGCGCACCGCCCCGGTCGTTGGGTTGTTGGTATAAACACAATCCGCACGGAACCGGACATGGGGCACGCGGTACAGCGAGGCAGTGGTTTCCATCATCACCAGCGGCGTCACCGTGCCCCAGGAAATGTACGCGCCCACATCCAACATGGCCGACACGTCACGGAAGGTCAGAGTCCCGTCTTTCCTGGCCCCTGCCCGCACCGTCACTTCGGCTGGTTGGCGCACTGGGGCAGCGATGAATTCCTCATGGCGGGAGAAGGAAAGACGTACAGGTTTGCCCGTTTTGCGCGCCATCAGGGCAGCAATCGGTTCGTAGGGATAAATATCCAATCCCCGGCCAAATGCCCCGCCGATGGCTGTCTGGATGATGCGAATCTGGCGGCCGGGAATTCCCAGGGCCTCAGATAAATCACGTTGCAACAGAAAGGGGATTTGTGTCGTGCTCCACAGCGTTAGATGATCACGATGGTCGAACCGGGCAACGATGACGCTGGTTTCCATGCAGGCGTGGGAGACGTAAGGCAGCTTGTAGCTGGCCTCCACAATCACATCTGACTCGGCTTCGCCCGCTGTCGGATCGCCGTGTTCGTAGTTGTAAGCCTGGAACAAGTTGGAGCGTCGTTCAGGGTGGATAAGGGGCGCGCCTTCCGCCATGGCGTCTTCAATGGTGAAGACGGGGGGAAACGGCTCGTATTCTACTTCAATCAGTGACAACGCTTCTTCGGCGATGTCAGGATCAATGGCCACGACGCCGGCAACCGCGTCCGCCATGCAGCGAATCTTTTCCCCTTTGAAAGGGGTGTTATCTTTGCCGTAACCGAACTTGGTAGGGGGATTGTCGGCGGCCGTCAACACCGCTTTCACACCGGGCAATCGTTCGGCGCGGTGGGTATCCATATGCAGGATGCGGGCATGCGGATGACGAGTGTAGAGGATACGGCCGTGCAACATTCCTGGCAGCCGCACATCATGGCCATAGGTCGTGCGGCCGGTTGCTTTATCCGGGGCGTCAAGTTTAGGGATTCGTTTGCCGATGATTGATACATCCATTGAGAGTACTCCGCCAATAACCAGGAACCAATAACCAGTTATTCGCTATCGGTTATTGGCTATTTGCCACGTCCAGCACCGCCTCGACAATCTTCACGTAACCTGTACAACGGCAGAGATTCCCGGCCAGCCATGCTCGCACATCTGCCTCAGTGGGGTGAGGATTCACGTCCAGCAAGGCGATGGCGTTCATCACGAAGCCGGGCGTGCAAAAGCCGCATTGAATGCCCCCTTGATCCACCAGCGCTTGCTGGACGGGGTGCATGTTGCCATTGTCCAGCACCCCTTCCACCGTTGTAATTTCCGCTCCATCCCAATCGGCCGCCAGCAGCAGGCAGGAGGTCATGGGCAGGCCGTCCACATGAACGGTGCATGCGCCGCAGTCACCGGCGTCACAGCCCCGGTGCGCACCCATCAAGTGCAGTTCATTCCGCAGCACGTCCAGCAGCGTGCGCCGCGTGTCAATGTAAAGTTCATGCTGGTCGCCATTAACGTTGAGGGTGATTGGTTTCTTCATTGTGGCACTTACGGGGTAATCAGGGATTGCAGGCTACGATGGGTTAGCACTTTGACCATGCGCCGCCGGTACCAGGCAGAACTGCGTACGTCGTCGATGGGGGAACAGGTTTCGGCTGCAATTTGAGCGGCCTGGGCGATACGGCCGACCGTCATTGTCTCTGCTTCCAACACCACCTCCGCTTCCCGTGCGCGCAGCGGTACAGGGGCTACGGCCGCCAGCACGATTCGCGCCTCCCGGCAACTCCCGTTTTCCAGGTGCAGCCGCACAGCCACGCCGACGACGGCGATATCCATGTAGGCGCGGGGTGCGTGCTTGAGGTAAATAGTCCGGCCTGTCGGCGGGGGTAGTTGAATTTCTTTGAGCAGTTCTCCCGGTTCCAGGGCAGATTGGCCGGGGCTGAGGAAGAACGCTTCCAGGGGGAGCACCCGCTCCCCGTTTGGACCGGCGATCACCGCCGTTCCCTCTAAAGCTATCAGCGGCGGGGCCAGATCGGCTGAGGGAGCCGCGTTGCACAGATTGCCGCCGACGGTGGCAAAGCTGCGAATCTGTTCTGAAGCCATCACTCCGGCCGCTTGCGCCAGCGAGGGATAACGATCGCGGATGACGGCCGAACGAGTTAATTCCCGCAGAGTGGCCAACGCCCCCAGCCTCAACCCGGCCGCGTCATCATAAGCGATCCCTTTCAATTCCGGCAGCTGCTTAATGTTGACGACGACTTCTGGGGCCAGGACGCCCGCCTTCATTTTCAGCATCAGGTCTGTGCCGCCGGCATTGACCAGCGCACGGCCGTTCATCTGTGCCAAGAGTTTTAGCGCATCCGGTAAGGTTTTGGGGGAATAGTGTTCGAATGGGTTCATCTGTGTTTGAGAGATTAGAGACTGGAGACTGTTTCCAATCTTCAGTCTCCAATCTTCAGTTTCGAGTTTCTTCCTCTTCCAGCCTCATACCCTGCATCCAACGCTCGTAAATTCAACTCACGGCCGCGTGGGGCGATCTCGGCCACCGTCTGGCGTATGGCTTCAATGGGAAAAGGGTGGGAAAAACCGGCCATGATGCTGTTTGCCACGGCCGCCGAACCGAATTCAACAGCCATTTGACTGGCGGGTAAACATCGAAGTTGAATGTTCAGCCGCGCCAGGTGCTCGTCCAGTTCAGCGGGTAAGCCATTGCTCGTGTTCACGAAAGCCGTGCCCCCCCGGCGCAGAAAGGAGAGGTTACGCACCGCCTCGCTCGGCTCCAGCGCAATGAGCATGTCGGCCGTCCCGCGCCGGATGAGCGGCGCTTCGCCGCTTCCTACGCTGAGATGGGATATGACAGAACCGCCGCGCTGGCTCATGCCGTGTGTTTCAGACACCATGACGGGATAACCCAGGGAAACGGCCGTTTGCGACAACAACCGGGTTAAGAAGACAACCCCTTGCCCACCTAAACCTGTAATGATGAGTTTAAGTTCCATGTTTTTTTGGTATTCCGTGTCCCCTGTTCCGTATTCCGTGAACTGTAATCCGGTCACGGGTCACGGATTACGAATAACGGTTTACGCTTCACGAACTAAGACCTTCGGGACAATGAACCCCTTATAACAGGCGTCAATGCATTGGCCGCAGTCAACGCAAATCTTGTAATCTATTTCCACGATATTTCTTTCCGGATACAGCACCAGCGCCGGACATTCAAACGCTTCCACACAAAAGCGGCAGCCGTCACATTCTTCCGTGACCACGACCGGTACCGGATGCTCCATGATGGGCGAGCGGTCGTAAAGGACGCACGGCCGATTGGCGATGAGAACAGCCACGCCCCCGTCTGGCGTCTGGGTGTGGTCGTACGATTCCCGAAGTAAGGTGCGGAAGGATTCCTGATCGTAGGGGTCTGTCTCTTGGACGTATTCCACACCGCAGGCGCGCACGATCTCCAGGATGGATACCTTGCGCGCGGCATTGCTGCCGTCGGCCAGATAGTCGCTTTCCGGCGTCGGCTGGAAACCCGTCATCGCCGTGGTGTGGTTATCCAGAATGAGCAGCACAAAGCGGGCGCCGGTATGAACGGCGTTGATGAGGGCGGAGATGCCTGAGTGGAGGAAGGTGGAATCGCCGATGGTGGCAATGATCGGCCGTTTGTCTCCCACCAGACGGCTGGCTTGGTAAAAACCATCAGCCATCGTCACTGAAGCGCCCATGTCCACGAATGTGTCCACAGCCCGCAAGTTCGTCCCCAAAGTGTAACAGCCGATGTCGCCCGGATAGATGGCCCTGGGGCCGAACTCGCGCTTAAGGGCGTAAAATACGGAACGATGGGAGCAGCCGGGACAGAGACGCGGCCGTCGAATGGGCAGCGGCAGATCATTGATCAACGCCTGTAATTCCGCATCGTCGGGGGCGGGCGCGACCTGGAAGCCCGCAGCAGTCAGTATGTGAGTCAGCACCGCCGCCACGGCTTCCGGCGTTAATTCCCCGGCATTGGGCACAGCCCCGTCCAATCGGCCGTGTACTTTGCGCCGATCCGGTAACTGTAACTCGATACATGCATCCGGCTCTTCCAACACCAGCACTGTTTCCACTTGTTCCATCAGAGCGGCCGCTGGTTTTTGCGGCAGCGGGTAAGGCGTCCCGATCTTGAGAACCGGCACCTGCACGCCCAACTCCGCTAACGACTGCACGGCCGTGTGGAAGGCAACGCCCGAAGCAATAATGCCGACCTTGCTTGAACTGCCCTCATTCACTACATGATTGAGCGGGGATGCCTCAAACCCAGCTTCGATGTCGCGCAGCTTTTGATTCAATTCCTTATGCAATTGATAGCGAAACTTGGGGGTCGCCGTCCACCGTGGTGGATCCTTGCGGAACTTGACCTTGGGCACGGCTCCGTCCGGCTCCGGCGAATCCGGCAGTGAAATGCTCTGTACCGCATGGCACAGCCGCGTGGTGGGGCGCAAAATGACCGGAATCCCGTATTGCTCAGAAATGGCTAACGCATGGTTCACCATCTCACGTGCTTCGGCCGGGCTGGCCGGGTCGAACACCGGCACTTTGGCATTAAGCGCCATCAGTCGGGAATCTTGTTCTGTTTGTGAGGAGTGGGGGCCGGGATCATCGGCCGGAATGATGAGGAACCCCCCTTTCACCCCCGTGTAAGCTGCGCTAAATAGTGGATCGGCCGCGACGTTCAGCCCCACTTGTTTCATGACGACGGCCGCGCGCAGGCCGGACCAACTGGCCGCCAGTGCGACCTCAAAAGCGACTTTCTCATTTGCTGACCATTCGGTGTAGACCTGGCGATCCAGCCGCTTCTTATGTTTCACGGCCCCCGCCAATATTTCCGAGCTTGGCGTACCGGGGTAGGCAGTGACCACCCGGCACCCCGCTTCCACCAGTCCCAGCCCAATGGCCTCATTGCCCAGCAAGTTTTTAACGCTCATTGTTAAGTTACCCGTTACCAAAACCGGTAACCAGTTAGCCGTAAACAGTAGACAGTTTTAATAACTGTCTACTGTTTACCGTTTGCTGTTTACCAACGAATGATTAAAGATTGACCTCTGGCAGGTTCTCCATCGCTTCCTTGATCTTCTGATCGGGATAACGGTAGCGACGCAGCTCTCCCCGCATGTACGCATCATAGGCAGAAAGGTCGAACAGCCCGTGGCCGGAGAGGTTGAAGAGGATGACTTTCTTGGTGCCCTCTTCCTTTGCCTGCATGGCTTCGTTAATGGCCGCGCGAACGGCATGGGAGGACTCAGGCGCTGGCACAATCCCTTCTGCGCGCGCGAACTGGACAGCGCCTTCGAAGGTGTCTAACTGGTCAAGGGCAACGGCTTCAATGTCGCCGTGATCGTAAAGCGCCGAGACATGAGGAGCCATGCCATGATAGCGCAAGCCGCCGGCATGGATTCCCGGGGGAACAAAGTCGTGGCCCAGGGTGTGCATCTTGACGATGGGGGCCATTTGGGCGGTGTCGCCGAAGTCAAACGTGTACTTACCCTTGGTGAGGGTGGGGCAAGCGGTCGGTTCCACGGCCAGGATGCGCGTGTTTTTGCCGTTGGCCAGATTTTGGTGGATGAAGGGGAAGGCAAGCCCGGCGAAGTTGCTCCCGCCGCCGATGCAGCCAATCACCACATCCGGATATTCGCCGGCCATTTCCATTTGTTTCAATGACTCCAGACCAATGACGGATTGGTGCGTGAGCACCGGGCCTAAGACGGAGCCGAGGGAGTATTTGTATTTACCGTTGGAGGTTGCCGCGGCCTCAACCGCTTCGGAAATGGCAATCCCTAACGAACCCAGGCTGTCGGGGTTTTCGGACAGCACTTTACGGCCGTACTGTGTCTTGTCTGAAGGACTGGGAGTGACCGACGCCCCGTAGTTCTCCATGATGATGCGGCGGTACGGCTTTTGTTCGTAGGAGATCTTCACCATGTAAACATGACATTCCAGGTCAAAGAAGTTGCATGCCATGGACATAGCTGATCCCCACTGCCCGGCTCCTGTTTCAGTGGTGAACCCGACGACGCCTTCCTCTTTGGCATAAAATGCCTGGGGCACGGCCGTGTTCGGTTTGTGGGAACCGACAGGCGAGACGCCTTCATATTTGTAGTAAATGTGGGCGGGAGTATCAAGCGCCAGTTCCAGACGCCGGGCGCGGATGAGGGGTGTCGGGCGCCAAAGCTTGTAAACTTCGCGTACCGGCTCTGGAATCTCGATCCATCGGTCGAGACTGACCGCTTCCCCGATGAACCGCATCGGGAAGAGCACAGATAAAAAATCCGGCGTGGCCGGTTCCTTCGTGCCCGGATGCAGCACAGCGTTCCATGCTGTTTCTGCAGGGTTGACGGGCATATCAGGGTTGATGTTGTACCAGGCCTCAGGGATATCGTTTTCGGACAGAAGATACTTGTATTGTTCGCTCATGACCTCCTCCTCCGGGAATCGTAGCGGACTATCAACAATAACGCGGTAGAAGCGGGCTAATAAGGGTGGGGGTGGACTTTACTTATCATTCCATAGGCATCTACTCCGTAGGCATCTCTCTATTCTTTATTCAGCTGTAGATGGGGCGACATCCGTAAAGATTGAGGGGATGATACTGCGAACATTTCTATACGACAACGGCATGATACCTGCGTTGCAGGGTGAAACTCGGCAACGATCTCGTGGGAAGGCAGTGCGGGAAATACACTCCGATTTTGCGTCGCTTCGTCAGAATAATGAGACGTATCCAAGTATACAACAGGTCAATCGTTTGTCAACAATTTGGCGGGTTGTGCGAGATGATCGCTCACAGACGCTTGATGACGGTGCAGACACGGCCGTGAACGATTCGGCGTAAGCTGATTTGCAAAGGCTGGCGCAGGTTTAACTTCTGAAATACGCCGACAACAGAACTGTCACGCGGCCGCTAGCCCGATTGTATGCTTGACCGGTGATCTAACCTCGTGTAGCATTTCTCTTGTGTCCTGTCCATTGTTCAGCACAGGTATGGCATGGACCCGTTGCTGACCTCGGATCAGACGATCTGATATGAACTACCTTGTTGTCTGAGCGACTTCGATGAAAACTTCGATTCTCACAGCCATCTCTCTCGCGCTTGTCACGTTGTTGCTGGTGTTTGTGGCGGCGATCGTGTTCATGTTCCAGGGACGTCGGGCGCTTCTGCAACGCGTGGAAACCGTAGAGGGTGAAGCCACTCGCGTAGCGCAAATGCTCTCCCAGGCGGAATCCAACCTGGCCACGGCCGCTGCCGCCAGAGACAGCGCTGAAAATACCCTGGCTGCGGTCGATTCCGATAATGTCCTGCTCGAAGGGCAACTGGTGGAAAGCCAACAGACGGCCGAAGCGCTTGGGGCTGAGTTGGAGACCGTGACGGCCGCTTTGCAAGCCGCGACTGCGACATTGGCCCAATATGAGCGGGTACAGCAGGAAGTGTTGGAGCAGCCGCCGCGTATCGAGATCGTGTCACCGCCGGACGGGAGCGTTTCCCGGCCGGGGGAACCCATCGAATTTATCTTGTTGGCAGTCGATCAGGGCGGCGTGACGGCCGTGAATCTGACCGTGAATGATGAGACAATCGGCAGTTACGAAGCCGGCGATGAGACGCTGTTCACCACCCAGGCAACCTGGCTTCCGCCCGGCGAAGGGGCCTTTACAGCCAGCGCGATGGCAGTAAATGCAAACGGGCTGGCCAGCGAACAGGTAACCATTACCCTACGCGTGATTGATACCGAAGCACGCAACGCCGCCTTGCGGTCACAGATAGAAAATAATGTCGCAGAGCTGCGAGGACTTTCTATTTTAGAGCCAATCACCACCACCTTACTGACACGCGATCAGCTAAAACAGCGAATCGCGGAAGAATTCGCGAAGGAAAACACGCCTGAATCAACCCGGCGGGATGCCCTGGTATTGTCCGCGTTTGATTTTCTCGCCCCGGATTATGACCTGTACCATGCATTGGTGGATCTTCAAGGGGAGGCCATTCAGGGATTTTACGATCCGGAAACGGCCGAGTTTGTGGTCGTGAGCAACGATGATGTACTTGATGTGGAAGAGCAGTGGATCCATGCCCATGAAGTCGTCCATGTGCTGCAAGATCAGCATTTCCAGCTTGATTTGCTCTCAAACGATTCACTGGATTCTGAGGCCAGCGCGGCGCTGCGCGCTTTTGCTGAGGGGGAAGCCACTCTCGTCCAGACGCTGTATCTCAATGCTGACTATTTCACCGAGGAGCAGGTTACACAACTTCGCACCGTTATCGTGGAGGCTGATACCAGCGCTCTGGAAGGAATTCCGGCCGTCATATCCGACAGCTTTATCTTCCCCTATGATGCCGGCGCCCAATTTGCCTTTGCCCTTTATTTCCAGGGCGGGTTCGAAGCGCTTGATGCGGCCTGGGAGAACTTGCCGCAGTCCACAGAGCAGATTTTGCACCCCGATCGTTACCGGGCGGGTGACCTGCCGCAGCTTGTCACCGTGCCCCCATTAACAGATACATTGGGCGAGGGATGGGAATTTGTGGAAGAGGATGTGCTGGGCGAATTCTTCTTGCGTGAATATCTGGGGCAGCAGTTGGACGCCGAGCAGGTGGATTTAGCGTCTACCGGATGGGGAGGAGATCGTTATGCCGTTTATTGGAACGAGGCTGAACAGTCAGCGGCGATGCTCTTGCGTATCGTGTGGGACACCTCAGTAGACGGCACAGAGTTTGCGGCGCTGTACCCCAATTATCCGGACGGATTGTTGGGCGTGGAGAGCGCGCGTGAATCTGATGGGGGAAAATGTTGGCAGGGCGAGATGGCGATCTGCCTTTATCACCGTGGGGATGAATCGTTAATTGTGCGAGCGCCCTCGCTGGGGACGGCCGCGGCGATGGCTGCTCAAGTACCCTAGAAGCAAAGGTCTCGCGCTTCTCAAAGCTGGCGGGGTGTTACCTCAGACGCCTTTTTCTTCCGCCGGAAACTCGACGTCATCCACGACGCCCACAATGACCGCGCGAACGGGGGCGACCTTTCTGGCGAGAATTTGCCTGGCTCCGTTTCCCTCGTCCATCACCAACACCTTGTCCCCGACGCCCGCCTGGACCACATCCACGCAAATGTCGTAACTCCCGGTAGGCTGTCCATCCAGTCCCAACCGATCAACTAACAACAGCTTGCGGCCGAAAAAGGCTTCATGCTTGATGGTGGCTACTACAGTGCCGGTGACTTCGCCAATGTACATACGTTCTCAATCCGTTGCCGCATTGCGCAGGGCGACATCATCCACAATACCGACGATGGCATGATCCACAGGGACAAAAGTGATGGGCAGGGCTTGCGCAGCTTCACGGCTGCCCACGATGAAAACCAATTCATCCGGCCCGGCCTGGGCCGTGGCATCGGCGGCCACAACCGGCTGCCCCACAGGTTCTTGCCACTTGGTTAGAGGTTGGACAACCAGGAACTTAATTCCTTCCAAACCTTCGTATTTTCTGGTGGCAACAACTGTGCCGATCACACGTGCTAGCTGCAAAGGGTATTCCTCCGGGCCATGGCCTTACATGGCGTCCCAATCGAAGTGGCTGCCGAAACGGCCGTTGCCGGTGACGTTTTCGCGCATTTCATCGTGCAGTTGTGAGATGACGACCTGGCGCAGGAGCTGCCCCTCAGAGACGGCCGCGCCGATTTCTATCGCTGCTTCCACATCAGCTACCAGGCCTGTGAATAAGGCCAGCCCCTTGCCGCCCAGCCCGTCCGCCAGGCGCAGTTGCAACAGGTTGACCTCAGCCCCTTTCAGGCCGGCATCGGCGGCAAGAATTGCGCTGGCCACCGTGTGTGTTTCCACAATGCCCAATGCGTCTCCATGACTGGGTTGCCCGTGTCCGGCCAGCGCCTCGACCACACCGGGGTGGATATTGGGCAGGAACAGCGTGTCACGCAGCGCCGATTGCCCCACTTCCTGGCCTGCATTCACAGCCTCTTCCACCGAAGCAACGTCGCCAGCTACCATGACCAGATAATAGCCCGGCTGCACAGTGCCCGAACGGATTTGTTCCACCGGCGCACGTTTGATCATGGCGTCGCCTGCTTCGATGCCGGCGGCGATGCTGTTAAACTCGAGGAGGGCCAGGGCGGGTTCGTTCATCGTGACGGGGAATGGGTGGCTTCGTGGTTGTTGCCGGTCAAGCCGGTCAACTCGCGCCTCATGCTCTAGCCCTGGTGATATATTGCCAGATCACCTCGGCCATACGGCCGACAACGGCGGGTAAGGGGGACTTGGCTGTCGTCAATGTCAGCGGGACGCCTTGCGCCAGGGCGCGATTTTGATTGGCATCATAATTGACGTGGAACGCAATGCGGGCATTCAATCCTCGTTCGATGGTGGCTGGTGATAATTGTGCTTCAGGCGAAGTCTGGTTCAAAATGTAGGATTTTTGCCGGAAAGTAGCCCCGGAATTGACCAGAGCGCGGTTGACCTGCACGGCCGTTTGCACAGACACAACCTCCGGCGCGATGACGTGAAGGGCGATGTCAGCCACGTCAATACTGGCCTGAAATGCGGGACTGAGCACCGCGGGCAGGTCCACCACAGTGAACAGCAGGTTGGCGCGCAGGGCTTGCAGCAGCTCCCTGGTTGTTTTTGCCGAAGGCAGCGCTGGCGGCTGGGGGGCCATGGGCGCGGCCAATACGCGCAGCCCGATCGGGTGGATGATCATTTGCTCTTTGATTTGTTCATACGTCAACTTGCCCTGGTCCGTTAAATCAGCCCAGTTGGTGCGAGCCTGAAGGCGCATGTGGGTGATGACCTGGCTGCCGGACGGCGTTAGATCGACGATGCCCACTTCCTGGCGGCTGAGACGGCGCAGGGCAGCAGCCAGATTGACAGCAAGTGTTGTTTTGCCTACGCCGCCCCGGAACCCATAAAATGCGATCACCATGCCCGGCTCAACCCCTTGCCCATTCGGCTTGGTGGTCAACAGCCGGTCAATGCGTTCGATAAGTTCCTGAGATGTAACCGGTTTGCTTAAATAATCGTCGGCCCCGATCTTCAGGGCTGTTTTGCGGTCAATTTCCTGAGAGCGCGCGGTCAGAATTAAGACGGGAAGGTCTTCCAGTTCCTTGATTTGCCGGATCTGGCGTGTGATATCATGGCCGCTCATGTCCGGCATCATGACATCAAGCACCAACAGATCGGGCCGGTCAGCCTTCACCTCTTCCAGGCCTTCCACGGGATCTTCGATTAGCTTGACGGTGTGCCCTCCGCGCTCCAGCATGACGCCCACCATGCGCAGGAGTTGCTCATCATCATCGATCACGTAAATCTTGGCCACAGATAATCTCCTAGGTCAATCACGTTCTCGCTACTTGTTTCTGGCTGCTGTCTGTCAATGAATCCCGTTGCCCGGTTAGGAGTCCGGCGTTTGCAATGAGCGTTTGCCAACCCTGTAATACGATAGGCTGATGCCGCCCTGGATGGCCTAATCCCTGCTATGTCCCAGGCAGAAGATCCCGATCCGTTCTTTATGAACCAGGATGAGATCTCCGCTGTAGGAGATGTCCGGGTAGAGGGAAGCGGATGCCTTCGCGCCGAATACCAACAGGAAACGGCCGATTGATTGTACCAGGATCTCGCGCGGCGCCATCTTGCCTTCGTGAATAATATCCCCCTGGATTTCAAACGAGGGTACGGTCAAGAAACTGGGAACGGGACGGCCGCGGGTGAAAATGGAGCGGCCGTGCTGTGTGCCTACAGGAATGCCATCGCGACGATCTTGCAGCACAATGAAAATGATGTTGTCCTTGCGGAAAGCAGCGACCTTGTAACTGGTCACAATTTCCCCGGGTTGGTGAATGCGCGAAATATAAGCGTCCTGAATTTCCAGAAAGCTGGTATTTGGATTCCCCAATTCAGCGTGAATGCCGCCGGCTCCAACCAGCGCCCGGCCGCTGACCCGGTATGCATCCGTAAATAAATCCAAATTGATGAGCTGTCTTACTCCGAAAGGACTTGGTTGGGTCATCAGTTCCCGCTTTTGTCCCCACTGTGATGGCGCACGGCCTACACAATGCGGAACGAATCAACGAGCGTGCAACGACGCAGGCGGCTAAAACTTCGCGGCCCGGTTAATCCTTCTCCGGTAGGGCTGGCAATGGTGAAGGAGCAGTACCCTTCGCCACCATACCCCAATCCGGCCAGGCACGGGCCGTTTTTCACGAAAATACTGCAATCCATTTCTCGAGCCATGCGGCTGAGATTATCCAGGTTCTTGGAATGCATGACGGCCGTGTGGCGGAAGCCGTGTTCCGCTTCCACGGCAAGATCAATGCCCTCATCAGCGTTGGCCACACGCACTACCGGCATGATAGGCATCATCTGCTCCGACCAGACCACCGGGTGGTTCTGATCAACTTCCACCACGATCTGGCGCACCTCAGCCCCGGCAGTGATGCCAATCTCAGCCAGCAAAACGGCCGCGTTTTTACCGATGAACGCCTTGTTCATGTCCGCATGTTTGCGCGGTCCTCGATCCTTCACCGTCACCGCTTTCCACAGCCGGTTGAACTGCCATGAGTTGAGCTTAACTGCGCCATGGCGGGTCATCACTTGAATGAGTTCATCACAGATGGAGGCGACGGCGAACGTCTCTTTCTCCGTGGTACAGACGATGTTGTTGTCAAAAGAGCCGCCAATCACAATATCACGCCCGGCTTGCTCAATGTCGGCCGTTTCATCCACGACCACCGGCGGGTTGCCGGGGCCGGCGCAGACAGACCGCTTCCCGCTGCGCATCGCTGCACGTACCACGGCCGCCCCTCCTGTGACAGTCAGCAGGCGAATATCCTTATGCTTCATCATTGCCTGAGCAGACTCAATCGTGGGATCAGCCACGCAGGTCAGCAGATCGGACGGGCCTCCCGCCTGCATAATCGCCTGATTCAGCACCTGGACTGTGCGATTGCTGGCCCTCTTCGCGCTGGGGTGAGCGTTGAAGATCACTGCGTTGCCGGCGGCGATCATGGAAATTGAATTGCACAAGACGGTGCTGGTGGGATTGGTACTGGGCGTTAATGAGCCAATCACACCGTACGGCGCGTACTCCACGAGCGTCAGCCCCCCGTCGCCGCTCCAGGCTGTCGGTTCCAGAGCTTCTGTGCCGGGGGCTTTATCGGCGTTCAAAATATTTTTGAGGACTTTGTCCTCCACCCGCCCCATGCCGGTTTCACTGTGGGCCAGCTCGGCTAGAACGGTAGCATGTTCCCGGCCTGCCTGACGCATATGGGCGACCATGCTCTCGCGGATGGCCAGGGGCATTTCATTCAGCCGGCGGTAGGCGACTTTGGCAGCGCGAACGGCCTCATCCAGGGTGGGGTACACGCCGTCACTGCTGGAGGCGGGGGCAGAGTCAACAGCGCCATTCGCGGCCTTCTTCGTAGCGGCCGTTGCCTTGACCGGTCGGCTGGCGGGCACGCCTTCCCCCACCTCGCGCATGACCTTTTCTATGATCGCCTGAATTTCTTCATCTTTCATGATGTGGATACTCAATTTGCGCCATTGGCTTGTGCCCGCCTAGCGGTATAGAACTTAAGCCACTCATCCATATTCCAGGCCCGGCCCGGTTCGTCATGGCTGCGGATAAACGCCTGATCAATCGGCGCATTGGAATAGTCGCCCGCTTCAGTTAATTGGACTTGCAGTTCCCGGAACATTTCCGAGAGCGTCTGGGCGCGGGTATCGTATCCTTCCCGGTCGAGGGATGGGGCGTTGGCGGCAACCAGCACGCGCTCATCGAACGAATCCGGCAGCCAGGAAAGATTCAGAAGCATGCCCATTTCCCGGCTGCGCCACGGCCGCCACTGCCGGTTAAAGGCGAACAAAGCCTGCACCAGGTAATGATAGCTTGTCTCCAGCCGGTCGTGGGCCATGACCGGCCCCAAGGTGTCCCAGACCCGGTCTAATTTAGCGGGATTCAGGTGCTGATCCAGGCGAGTGATGGCTTCATCCAGCCGGTCCAGACGGAGCGAGTCCGGATACGCTGTTCGCTGGGCGATATGCGCTGAGATGTCCGAATCGCGCTCAAAGACGATCCAGCCCCTGCTCAATTCGGCGCGCACGCCTTCCGGCCATTCGAACTCCGGATCCGACCATTGCTGCCAATTCAATCGGAGGAAGTCGAGGGTGATCCCTTCAGCCAGTAATTCCGGGTCGTCTTTAAGGATGGTATGGAATGAATGGTCGGACGGCCGCCATATCGTTTCGGCGGGCACGATGTAGAAGTCGAGCGGTTCCAGAAAGATGACGGCGTCAATGTCTGAACCCGCGTGCATATGGCCGGCGGCGATGCTGCCGATGCCGATGACGGCCTTTACGGCCCTCTCAGGCTCCAGCACCTGCGCGACGAATTCCTGAAACTGTTCCCGTTTCCGTAAGGTTTCCGGCGTCATGCTTTTATCGTCAGGCTAAATCAGCTGCGGGCATCGTCTGCCGGCGGCTAATCTTCGCCTTTCATGTATTTTACCTCGCCGCCGACTTCCCAGGTGTCCACGATGGCCATGATGGTAGCGTCGCACGGCCGTTTGTCGGTCAAGACCGTCTGGCGCGCGGAACTGCCGGTGGCCACCATAACCACCTCGTCCAAGCCGGCGCCTACGGCGTCGGCCGCGACTACATAGCCGCTTTCTTCTTCGTTATCAACCGTGAGGCGGCGCACAACCAGGAACTTAAGGCCATCCAGGGATGGCTCTTTCCGGGTGGCAACCAGTGTACCTACAACTCTACCTAGAAACATAATTCAATGAACAATGAACAGTGAGTAATGGTCATGTTCGCTGTTCGTTTACTTTCCTTCGGGAGGGCGGCCCAGGGGTAATGTGCGATCCACGTTTTCGTGCGGCCGCGGGATGACATGGATGGAAACCACTTCGCCGACCTTTTCCGCGCCGCGCGTGCCGGCTTCAACGGCCGCCTTCACCGCGGCAACGTCGCCGCGCACGATGGCTGTCACAAAACCGCCGCCCGTCTTTTCGTAACCCACAAGTTCCACGCGGGCTGCCTTCACCATCGCGTCGGACGCTTCGACCATGGCGGCAAAGCTGCGGCACTCAATCATACCTAGTGCTTCTGTCATGTTTTTCTCCTTCGGGTGATGTTCGCTTATTAGCAGGAGCGGCGGGATTCTGACAAGAGACGTCCCCCCTGCTGCCTGCGCCACATGCCTTTATCATTGTTATTCCTTGCGGCTGACCGTCACACGGCCGCTCACGCTTTCAATGGCGTCAATGGCCGCCTGATAGCCGGCCATGATGTCACGTTCCTCGCCGCCCAGATACACACGGCCGAAACTGCCGTATGCCCGTACCTCCAGGATATTCAGATCAGCCCGCTTTTCCGCTTCATTGGCAGCCAGCGCGGCATAGGCAGCCGGCTGCACTTCCATCACATATAACGTTTGCCCTGCCAGGATCATATGGCCGTGACGCATGCGGTTGATGAGCTGTACCTGGTGGGGGTCAATGTGACGGATGATCTGGCTGGATACCACGCGCGGCTTAAGGCGTTCTTCTTCAGACAGCCCCAATGCATCCAGGATGGCGGCTCCGGCGGCGCGCACATCCGCCTGGCTGGAGGAATGAACTTCCAGCAGGCCGTAAAGGCGCTCCACGATCTGCATCCCCGGCTTGACGCCCGTTGCCTTGAGGGCGATGTCAGTGATGCGGTTAATCTCGATGCCCGGCGAAATTTCAATCCACAATGAGGCGTCTCCGGGCAGGGGCAGGAACCCGCGGGCCACCGTGCCCAAAAAGGCCGCGTGTTGTGATTGTAAATTGTCCAGGAATACGTAGCTTCGTAGTTCGACAGACAAGGTTATTGACTCCTTCGCGTTGATTGCCAACCTGGGGGTTCGATCAGCGGGTGTTGCTTCCTGATGCTTTCGCGTTCCGCTGTATCATCCGTCAAGTGGTCGAGCAGAAGATAAATCTGGTTGATGAAAACGACATCGTAGGCGAGATGGCCGCAAATATCGCACGTGTAAGCCGGCGTGTTCGGTATGACCAGAAGCTGCTCGTTGATACGGGTAATGTAAGGCACCAGGGATTGGTGGCAACGGCCGATACGGCATTTTTCGCAGTTCACCGGCAATCTCCCCCGCTCAAATACGGCCGCGGCCGGACACATTCCGCGCTCACCCATAAAGTCCCTGCGGTCACGACGCTGCCTCCTTGACGATTCGGATGCCGGCGCTGGCGCCGATGCGTGTTGCGCCGGCGGCGATCATGGCCTGGGCGTCCGTGTAAGAGCTGACGCCCCCGGCCGCTTTCACACCCATCTTCGGGCCGACAACCCGGCGCATCAAGCGCACATCGTCTATCTTCGCGCCGCCAGGCCCAAAGCCGGTGGATGTCTTCACGTAGTCTGCCCCGGCTGACTTCGACAACTGGCAGGCGATCACCTTCTCCTCGTCAGTGAGTAAGGCGGCTTCGATGATCACTTTCACCAGCGCATTGGCGGCGTGTGCTGCACGCACAACCGCCCCGATGTCTTCGTGTACGGTCTTGTAATCACGGGACTTAAGCGCGCCGATGTTGATGACCATGTCAATTTCAGACGCCCCGTCGCGGATGGCCTGCTGCGTTTCGTAAGCTTTCACCGAGGGCGGCGTGGCCCCCAATGGGAAGCCGACGACAGTGCAAACCTTTACGTCGCTGCCTTTCAGCAGTTGAGCGGCCAGTTTGACATGCGCCGGATTGACACAGACAGAGGCAAAATGGTACGTGCGCGCCTCGTAGCAAAGCTGTGCGATCTGATCTTGGGAAGCATCTGCTTTGAGCAGGGTATGGTCAATCCTGCGGGCGATCTCTTCATTTTGTGGGCGGGTGCCCAGAACAGAGGTAATACGGGCTGCACCCGCTTCCACAACGCGGCTCACGCCGTCGGCGCAATGCTGCACGCAAGACCCGTCAGTACAGTTGCATTTGCCGTTGGTGGTTGCCGGCGTCTGTTGATTCAACCGCAAGAGAACCTCGCGGGTTATTTCTTCTATGATTCGTTCAATCGTAACTTGGTCGTACATGATTCTCGGAGCTTCTTGCCCCGATCTCCTGATTATTTCGAAAATCTTTTTCCGATCTGGTCTATTTTGTTGACCCGCCGGGCGTGACGGCCGCCGCCAAATTCGGTCGTGAGCCAGGTTCGGACGATTTGCTGGGCCAGGTTAGGCCCAATTAAGCCCGCGCCCAGCGTCAGCACATTGGCATTATTGTGCTCGCGGCTGTTGACGGCCGTTGCCTGATCATAACACATGGCGGCCCGGACACCAGGAACTTTATTGGCGGCCATACAACTGCCAATGCCCGCTCCATCAATGATGATACCTCGCCATGCCTGACCGCTGGCTACTAACCGCGCTATTGCGTAGGCGAAGTCCGGATAATCTACCGAGTCGGTACTATGTGTCCCACAGTCTATCACCGAATAGCCGCTCCCGGTAGCTTCCAGCATGGCGATAATCTGTCCTTTCAAGTGATACCCGCCATGATCAGCGCCAATGGCGATGATCCGCGTTGCGGCCGCGCGAGAAGACGACTGCGGCAGGCCTGGCGATTGGCGGCCGGTCGGAGGAATTTGTTCCCCAGACAACAACCCCCCTTCCACTTCCAACTTCACCCGCCGTTCCAGAGCAATCTGCCGGGCCAGCGGCGTGATCAAGCTGCCAGCAGGCACTGTCTGCACCGATCCGCGCGGCATTTGCCGGACGACCTCCGCATCCAGAATATGGCGATCTGTTGATTGGGTTGGCGGCCCGCCCTGTCCCAGGTTCTGATAATTGCCCAATGTTCGCCTGACAACCTGCCGAACCAACGCTTCGATGTCTTCCTGGCGATAACTCATGGGAGCCTATCTTAGTTGGTGGAGAAAAGGTGGTGGGGCACCATAGCCCAGTCAGTCGGCGGCCAATAGATAACCATTGCCTTGCCGATGATGTCCTCCTTAGGCAAGAATGACCACGAATGTGAATCATTGGAATTGTTACGATTATCGCCAAGGACGAAGTACTGGCCTTCTGGCACATCCCACGTGCCGCTGTAGCTCGGCGGAGCCTTGGTATATGGCTCATTCAAAACAGTACCGTTGATCTTCACAACCTGATTGGAGATTTCAATATGATCCCCCGGCAATCCGATAACCCGTTTGATCAGGTTTAAGTGGCTGCTGGGATGATGAAAGACAATGATGTCGCCATGTTGAGGTTCGTCAACGTAGTAAGCGAGGTTGTTAATGAGTAGGTACTGCCCATTAAATAGGGTTGGATTCATGCTGCTACCTTCAATACGGTAGCGCCCTACCAGGCTGTTGACAATCCAAAATATGAAGAATGTCAGCAGCAGTGTCTCGATGATTTCGCGGATGATGACTTCGGTCGGTTGCCGCGCTTCCGTTTCAAGTGGGGGATCCGCGACACCGGCAGGCATCTGTGAGCCGGACTCAGCCAGTGCCATTAGCATTTATCTCCTGGGGAGTTATTCATGCCGAATTATAAACGAGCCAAATAGGCTACGCAACAGCGCAAAAGGACTATATCCTCACGGCCGGGCGACGGCCGTCGCCGCGGGTAGGGCAGGCGTTCAAATGGAACAGGCGGCGCCCTGCTTGCGAGGTGGGAATACGGCCGCTAGACTATGCGCCACTGGAGGCAGCCGATGACCATATTGGAGCGCTGGTTTCTGGAACCGGCGAATACCATAACCCACCTGGCCGGTGCTGTCGGCGCACTGGTCGGCACGGTTGTGCTCACCACCCTGACCCGGGATGACCCGGACAAAATGCTTTCAATGCTTGTGTATGGCGTGAGCATGGTGCTGCTTTATGCTGCCAGCGCGCTCCTGCATGGGGTGAAATCCTCTTCCGCGGTGCGCATGTGGTTGAACCGGTTCGACCACGCTGCCATTTTCTTGCTGATTGCCGGCACGTACACCCCGATCGCCTACAACCTTTTTCCTGCTCCCTGGCAGTGGCGCGTCCTGGCGGCAGTCTGGTCAGTGGGCTTGATTGGGGCCTTGATCAAGTTGATGAGCCGGCGCATTCACGGCATGCTCAATACTTCAATCTATGTTGTCTTAGGATGGGGAGGTGCTGTGCCGCTGCTGTTTGCGGCCGATTTAGTGACCCTCATTCCCGTTTCCGGGCTGCTGCTTATTTTATTCGGCGGCCTGATATACACGGCCGGGTTCCTCGTTTACTGCTTCCAGTGGCCGGATCCGTGGCCCGGTGTATTGGGTCATCATGAAATCTGGCACATTTTCGTCATGGCGGGCAGTCTGGCCCATTTTCTCTTCATTTTGCGCTATGTGGCGCCATTCTCCCCAACGGCCGTCTAAACCGGTACCAGGATACTGTGTGCAAGGCGTTGATCCGGCCCGGCGCAACTTGACATAGTCTATGGCCATGCTACACTGGCACCGTCATGCGTGAGGCAGTCAAACGAACCGGTCGGTGGGTATGGACGACCCTGGGGATGTTCCTGAGAGGTGCGGCGCACCGCTTATGGCGTCTGGCAGGCGGGATGGGTTTGGCCCTGCGCCATATGCTCACCCGGTTTGCGTGGAGGCCCTTTTTAACCCTGACAGCGCCATTCCGAGCGTTCGGCCGCTGGTTGTGGCGGAGGCTCCTGACCTTCCTCCTCCCATTGTGGCGGCTGCTGGGCCGGACAGGTCTGGCATTGCATAACCTCCTGACCTGGATCGTGTGGCGGCCGCTGCGCTGGTTGGCAAGACTCCTGGGCTGGCTCTACCAAAAGACGGCCGGCCCAATCCTTGCTACGGCCGCCGCCCGCATCGCTGACCACGTTCGCGCCCGTTGGGAAGCCGGGGCTCCTCGACGACGGGTATATCTCCGCCGGTATTACTCACGTTGGCAAGTGATGCGAGCACGACAACACGTCCTTTTGCGCCGGCCGAAACCCCCGCCTGCCGCGGTGACGGCGCCGCGGGTGACCTCCTTCCCCACAGTACGCCAGATGCGGCTGATTACCGTGCTCGTCAGCGTGGTCACCGTCCTGATCCTGAGTTTGATTACGCTGCAAGCCCGCCAGCCCGACCAGGTGGCGGCCAAGGGCAATTCGCTGCTCTCTCGTATTATCGTCGCTACACCCACTCCCTTGCCGCCGACCAAAATACCGACGCCTACCGTCACGCCGACCCCGGATGTGAGACTGACGCCCTGGCCGACGCCCGACCCGATGCAGGGTGGGGGTAGCCTGGTATTTACCCAGCGAACGAACGGGAATAGTGACATCTATCTGTTGTCGGTGGGCCAGGCGGAGCTGGTGCGTCTCACCTATCACCCCGCCGCTGACCGCGATCCGGTCTGGAGTCCGGACGGCCGTGAGATCGCCTTCGCGTCGCATCGGGACGGCAACTGGGAGATTTATATCTACAACCTGCCCGAAGCTCGCCTGCGGCGCGTCACTCATGAACCTCATTTTGACGGCGCGCCTCGCTGGTCGCCGGATGGGCAGTGGCTGGTCTTTGAATCCTACCGGCGCGAGAACCTGGACATTTACATTGTGAAGGCAGATGGCAGTGAGGGGCCATATCGTCTCACGGAAGACCCGGCCCTTGACTACGCGCCGGTGTGGTCGCCTGGCGGCCGTCACATAGCCTACGTCAGTTGGCGCAGCGGCAACCCGGACATGTTTGCCTTGTCTCTAGATGCGCTCTCCGACGAGGCGGCCGTCAACCTAACGAATTCACCAAAAGTGCGGGAAGCGGACCCCGCCTTTTCGCCAGACGGCCGCCTGCTGGCTTACACGGATGACAGCACCGGATACCCCTTGTTGTCAGCGATTCCGTTGAGTGATGAAGTCACCGCCACTGGGCCGCCCCTCAGCCTGGGGCAGCAGGGGCGTTGGCCGGCCTGGGCGCGGGATGGCCAATCGCTGGCTTATGTGCACAGCCAGTCTGGCCGGGACTACCTATTTGCGGCCAGCGCAGATGCCTGGGGTGTGAATCCGCAAGTCTTTGCCGCGGACGGCCGCCTGGGACGTCCTTCCTGGTCAGCGGTGACGCTCTCGCCGGCCGTCCTGGAGACGATACGCCCTATTGACCCTGCACACATGCCGCGGCCGCTTTATATCGAAGCAGTGAGTCAGCCGGAACCAGACAAACCTCCCGTTGCCTTGTGGGATGTGCCCGTTAATGCTCCACTGCCTTACCTGAGCGACCGCGTGGACCAATCCTTCCTAGCGCTGCGCGAGCGAGTAATGGACGAGGCCGGCTGGGATTTTCTGGGCCGGGTGGACAAGCTTTACGAAGCGCTGGACGAGAAGCCGCTGCCGCATCAGACGGATGAATCATGGAACAAAACAGGCCGGGCCTTTGACTTCTATTACCGCGAGGTATTATCCTTTGAACCGCGTGTGGAAATCGTGCGCCAGGATGTGGGCGGCGAAACGACCTGGCGTGTGTACCTGCAGACGGACAAACAGGACGGCAGCCAGGGGGAACCGCTGCGGGCATTGCCTTGGGATTTCCAATCCCGCTTTGGCAACGAACCACGTTATTATGAGCAGGGGGGGCGCTTCAAGGAAGTAATCCCGCCTGGTTATTATGTTGACTTCACGGCTCTGGCGGCCGACTATGGTTGGGAGCCGGTTCCGGCTGCGTCTAGCTGGCGCGCGTACTTCCCGTCCATTCGTTTTTGGCATTTTGAGAAGCGGGATGGGCTGACGTGGCAGGAAGCGATGCTGGAGATTTATACTGCCGAGGAGTTGGCTCAGCCCTGACCCCCCCGGTCGTGGCCGTATTGTCATGCCTTCTGTATTGGAACGTCTCTTCTTGCCTTCCCGCCTGCGCCGCTTCCTCTCCCCGCTGTTTTTGCTGATAGTGCTGGTTGGCTGCGGGTCGGGCCGGAGCCGTATTGTTCCGACGCTGATTCCGGTGGCTGTGCTGCCGCAGACGCCCACCCTCACGACCGCGCCCCGGACCACGCCAGAAGATGTGACTGCGGACATAATTGTTGGTGGCGCGCTGACAGGAACCGACGAGGCCGCAGATTCCCCGCCGACGCCAGTCGGGACGGGGGTGCGGCCGGCCGACGTCCGTCAGGTTTTTGTTCCCGATACTGGCTTGGCCGACTCGCCAGAGCGGCGGCCGCCTCCGTTCCCCGTGCCCCTTTCCCTGCACCCGGACGATCATTACTGGCTGGCGCGACCAATCGCTTCCGGCCGCCGCAACTACGAATTAGATTGGTACCCCTTCGGCAATGACGTGCAGATTCCCGAACTGGCCCCGTATCGCATTCATCATGGTGCTGACTTCCCGAACGATCCGGGTACGCCGGTGCACGCGGCCGGAAGCGGTACGGTCATTCATGCCTCACCCTTGCCCAGCCCCAATAATGGACTTAACTATTACGGCAACACCATCATCATCCGCCATGATTGGCAGTGGCTGGGGCAAGATGTGTACACGCTTTATGCGCACACGCTGGAGCGTTTCGTCGAGGTAGGTGATCATGTGGAAACGGGGCAGTTGTTGGCCGGCGTCGGTAGTTCCGGCGATGTCAGCGGGCCGCACTTGCATCTGGAAGTGCGGGTAGGAGGGAATACGTACGCAGACACACGCAATCCTGCCTTGTGGCTTGTTCCTTTTGAGGGATGGGGCACGCTGGCCGGGCGGTTTGTGGATCGGCGGGGGCGAATGATCACTGAGGCTGAGGTCACGGTGCTGCCGGTTAATGGGGGCGCCCCCGTGCGCATACAACGCACCTATCACGCGAGCGTGCGCTCTGACGAGGTGTGGCGGGAGAACTTCGCTGTGGGGGATCTGCCGGCGGGGCAGTATCTGCTGCGCATCATGGTGGACGACATTACCTACCAGCGCCAGGTGGAGGTCTTCCCCGGCCGTACCACGTTTGAGATCATCTCCACTCATTTTGATTTCGTGCCTACACCCATGCCAACGCCGTCACCCACTCTTGCTGTGACTGGCACGCTGACGACGGCCGTGCCTCTGGAAACCCCGCAGTCATAAGTCCAGGTAGTGTTGCCGGGCAGAGATTCCACTGTGCCCCCGATGGTAGAACATCCGTTTTATGATACAATTCCCACATGCGGCCGCACCGGGCGCATCACATCGAAATTTTGCCCAGACGGCCGCAAACAGCCATACGCAATCGCAGAGCCGATTGGCGTGCGAATTAACCAGCAGGATAAATGATGACAACCAACCGCCTTGTCTTGATAGATGGCCATGCGCTGGCATACCGCATGTTTTACGCCCTGCCGTTGGAGGCATTCACCACCAAGCAGGGAGAGCCGACTAACGCCACCTACGGCTTCACCCGTACCTTGATCGAGTTGATGGTGTCTGATGAGTCACCCCAATATCTGGCGGCGAGTTTTGACACCGGGGCTACCTTCCGCGACCAGCTTTTTGAGGCGTACAAAGGGACGCGGGAACGGATGCCGGATGAGCTGCGCGTGCAAATTGATCGCATTAAGGAAGTTGTACAAACCCTCAACATTCCCGTCCTGGAACTGGAAGGATATGAAGCGGATGACGTATTGGGCACGATTGCCCGGCAGGCGAAACCGCTGGGAGTGCCGGTGCATATCATCACCGGGGATCGGGACTTACTGCAACTGGTAGACGACAATACCCGCGTGGAGCTGCCGCCTCGCCGGGGCACGCAGCGGCCGGAAATTTACGATGAAACGGCCGTCATTGGGCATTTTGGCGTGCGGCCGGATCAGGTGGTGGATTGGAAAGCGCTGGTGGGCGATACCAGCGACAATATCCCCGGCGTGCGCGGCATTGGGGCCAAGACGGCCACCAAGCTGTTACGGGAATATGGCTCGCTGGACGGCATCTACGCCCATATCGAGTCCATCAAGGGGGCCATGCGCAAAAAACTGGAAGCGGGGCGGGAGAATGCCTATCTCAGCCAGAAACTGGCGCGTATTGTGACCGACGCTCCAATTACGCTAGAGATTGAAGCGTGCGTGGCCCATGACTTTGACGCCAAAGCAGTGCTCGACATCTTCCGCGAATTGGAGTTTCGCAGCTTGACAAATGTACTGGTGGCCGGAATGAAAGAGGTGGCCGATGCGGCCGCTTCCGAGCAGCAGCTGCCCACGCAGACGGTGATCATCCGCACGGAAGCGCAGTTGGCCGAATTGGTGGAGCGCCTGAACCGCGCCAGCGCGATCAGCTTTGATGTGGAGACGACTGGCCTGGACAAGATGACGGCCGAATTGGTGGGTATTTGCCTGGCGGTGGAGCCGCCTACCGGTTATTACATTCCCGTTGGCCATCTGGCCAGCGAAGTGCAATCGGACAGCGGCCAGATGGCGCTGTTTGCTTCTGCCCGCGCTCTTGCCGAGGGGCAGCTTCCTTTGCAGACGGTGCTGGATGCGCTGCGGCCGCCGATGACCAACCCCGACATCCCTAAAATCGCCCACAACGCCAAGTACGATTACGCCATTCTCAAACGGTACGGCCTGGAAGTGAAGCCGCTTGGTTTTGACACCATGATCGCCGAATGGCTGACCGATCCCGCCAGCAAGCACAAGGGGCTTAAAGACCTGGCCCGCCATCGCCTGGGCGTGGAAATGACGGAAATTACGGAACTCATCGGCAAGGGCAAGCGGCAAGTGAGTTTCGCGGAGGTTCCCATTGAGGATGCCGCCCCCTATGGCGCGGCCGATGCCGACCTCACCCTGCGGTTGGTGGAGCCGCTTCGCGCTGAGATCAAGGAGAAAGGGCTGGAGAAACTGCTCGAACTGGAGATGCCGCTCATCCCTGTGCTGGCGGCGATGGAACGAGAGGGGGTGGGCATTGAACGGGATTTCTTCCGCCAGATGTCGCAAGACCTGGCCGCCCGCTTGCAGGCGTTGGAAGCAGAGATTCACGAGATTGCCGGTACCCCGTTCAACATCAATTCGACGCAGCAGTTGAGCGATGTGCTGTTCCGCAAGTTAAACCTCCCCCATGAGGGCTTGAGGAAAACGAAAAGCGGCCATTTTTCGACGGCCGTCAGCGTGCTGGAGGGGTTGCGGGAGGCGGACAAGACCGGCATCATCGAGCGCATCATGGAGTTCCGCGAACTGGGCAAGTTGAAGAGCACCTATGTGGACGCGCTGCCGCAGATTGTGAACCCGGAGACAGGGCGCATCCACACCAGTTTCAACCAGACAGGGGCCATCACCGGGCGCATCGCCAGCAGCTCACCCAACTTGCAGAATATCCCCATTCGCAGCGAAGTCGGCCAGCAAATCCGGCGCGGGTTCGTGGCCCGGCCCGGCTGGGTGTTTCTGGCGGCTGACTACTCCCAGGTGGAACTGCGCGTACTGGCCCATATCAGCCAGGATGAAGCGTTGTTGGAGGCGTTTCGCCAGGATCAGGACATTCACCGCACAACGGCCGCGGCCGTTTACAGCATTGACGTAGATGAGGTTACCTACAACCAGCGCCGCTTCGCCAAGGCCGTCAATTTCGGGCTGATTTATGGCATGGGGGCGTTCCGTCTGGCTCGCGACTCCGAACTGACGCTGGGGGAGGCGGAGGAGTACATCAAGGCGTATTTCGCCCGCTTCCCCGGCATTCGGCGTTACCTGGAGGAGACCCGGGAGAAGGCGCGGCGTCAGGGGTATGTGGAAACGCTTCTCGGCCGCCGGCGTTACTTCCCCGTCTTCCAGGCCCAGGTGAGCGGCCGCAACCAGCAATTGATTTCACGGGCGGAGCGGGAGGCAGTCAACCATCCCATCCAGGGGACGGCCGCGGACATCATCAAGATCGCCATGATCCGGCTGCACGATGCGCTGATGGCCCGCTACCAGGCCCGGTTGATCCTGCAAGTGCATGATGAGCTGTTGTTGGAGGCTCCTGAGGAGGAGTTGGACGAGGTGGTGGCGCTCACGGTAGAGGTGATGGCCAATGCGGTCAAACTGGATGTGCCGCTGAAGGTAGATGCCAGCACCGGCTATAACTGGCTGGAGTTGAAAGGATAAGGTTTGCAGAAGCAAAACGACATTATCCTCTTTTGACGTTGCGCACTTTCAGTGAACAGGCTGCCGGATTCTACTGTGCCATCGGATTTCAGACTGAGCCGCAGGTTACTGGTGTGACGCATCATCTGGCTTTGCCGGATATGATGATGTCATCATTTCGCTGCGGTGGCGAATAGCTCAATCTTCTGAAAATCAACGACGGCCGCCCCGCCGAAGCTCTCTCCCAATACCCCTACCTCACCACTCACGTCGGCTATCTCCCCCGACCATAACAATTCGCGGTTGATGCGGACCGTGACGCGGCCGTCAACCACATCCACCCATAGCTCATTCATCGCTCCTCCTTGCAGCACGTGCGGCCATGTTTGCCAGGGAACGAAGAACGTGGAGGGGAAGGGCGCATACGACGAAGCGGGGTCTGCGATGCCTGCCTCCTCCTGCCAGATGGCGACGTATCCCAGCGGTGAGACGGCGATGGCCAGGTAGTGGGCGTCCTGGCCGATGACCAGCCCATAGCCGGCGTCCACTTCGCCGGACTGGTGAGCGGCCGTCAGCCGGATGGTGTAAGAGGCGTGGGGTGTTGATTCCTTGAGCCACTGAATTTGGCGCGATTGGGACGGAATATATTCCGCCCCCAACGCCTGCGACCATTGCTTTGGGCCGAGCAGCTTGGGGTCGAAGGCGCCGGATGCGATGAGGACAATGACGGCCGCGGCTCCTGCCAACAACAGGACTCCCCACCTCATCAGCCACCGGACTTGCCCCTCAGCCTGCGCCATAACCCATAGTTTAGCGGCATCGCGGCGGGCGACAAGCTGCGTTCCGGTTCCGCTCGCCAACCCATCTGATTCTGCTAAACTGGGTTTATGAGTGACGGAATTGAATTTCAGATTGACGACGACATCGCCCTGCTGCGTGTGAATCGGCCGCAGGCCCGAAATGCGCTCAATTGGGCGGCGCAAGAGGCGTTTGCCGCGGCTGTGACTGAGTTGGGCCGCGACAGGCGCGTGCGCGTGCTCATCATCACCGGCGCAGGCGACCGTGCGTTCGTTTCCGGCGGCGATTTAAAAGAACTGAGCCGGCGCCCGGAAACGGCCGCCGGGGAACGACTGAACCGGGTGATGAGCGCGGCGCTGGCCCGGTTGACCGCACTGCCGCTGCCGGTCATCGCCGCCGTGAACGGGGATGCCTATGGCGGCGGCTGTGAAATCCTGACAGCATGCGACCTGCGCCTGGCGGCCGCGCATGCCCGCTTTTCGTTCGCCCAGGTTAGGAATGGCCTGACGACGGGGTGGGGCGGAACAGGCCGTCTGGTTCGCCTGATCGGGCACAGCCGGGCCATGGACTTCCTGCTCACCTCGCGCCCCTTTGAGGCCCAGGAAGCGCTGCGGTTGGGCTTTGTTCATCGGGTTGTGCTGGCGGGGGAAGATGTGCTGGCGGCCGCGTATGGGCTGGCCCGGAAGCTTTGCGCCTTGCCCAGGCAGGCGTTGGCGGCGACCAAGCAGTTGACCTACGCTGCGAGCGCCCTGCCCCCGGACGAAGTCGGCCGGCTTGAGACGGAATTATTCACCCGGTTGTGGCAAGACCCCGACCACCTGGAAGCGATGCGCGCGTTCGTGGAAAAGCGGGAGCCGGTCTTCAATGCCGGCCCGCGCGCCTGAATTGCCATGTATGAACAAATCGCCCGTTTTTACGACCTGGTGCACGCTGACTTGACGGCCGATGTGGGTTTCATGCTGGCGCTGGCCGCCCGCTGTGATGGGCCGGTCCTGGAACTGGGATGCGGCAGCGGCCGGTTATTGCTCCCCCTGGCGCGAGCCGGCTACGTGGCGACAGGAGTGGATAACTCGCCTGCGATGCTGGCGCGGGCGCGGGCGCGACTGGCCGGTGAGGCGGAGGCGGTGCAGCGTCGGGTGATCCTGGTGGAAGGGGAGATGACTCGCTTCAACCTTTCGGCTCAATCCGTCCCCTTCGCTCTGGCGGTTATCTCTTACAATACATTGATGCACCTGCCCCCGGAGCAAATGCAGGCCGCACTTCAACACGTCGGCCGTTATTTAGGGGCGGATGGCCGGTTGCTCCTGGACCTGGCAAATCCTTTTGCCGTTGCGTCCACGCCCGATGACCACACCATCACGCTGGAAAAGATGTTGCTTGATCCGGAGACGGGGGACACGATTGTGCTGCTTGCCAGCAATCGGCTGGATGATGTGGCTCAGGTGTTACAGGTGACGTGGCTTTACGACGTGACGCCCGCGGGGGGGGGGGCGGTGCAGCGCACGGCCGTGCGCGCCGACTACCATTATCTCTTCCCTCACCAGATGGAGTTGTTGCTGGATGATGCGGAGTATGAGATGGAAGCGATGATGGGGGATTATGGAGAAAATCCCTTCAACGAGGAAAGCGAGCGAATGCTGATTCTTGCGCGGCCGCGGTTGGGGAAAACAGTCAATAATCAACAGCGAACAATCAACGAATAGCCGCCGTCCTGCCCAATTGGCAATTGAAGATTACCCATTCGCCATTTGACTCACATCGTCATGGTGATCCCTGGGTCCGGTTCTACCTCGGCCAGCCCCAGGCGGACAAAGCTCATGGGCGCGTACAGCCCGATCCACAGCAGCGTTAAAAAGTAGCGCAAAATCCGCAGAGGCAGGGCTAGCCACAGCGGGTCTGAAGGAAACACAGCCCGCAGCCCCCCCCAAATCCCAACGGTGATGACGAAGCCGATAATGTAGCGGGTGATTCGTTTCCAAATCGGGCCTTTGGCCATGAAGCGGACACGACTCCCTTCCAGCACAATTCCGATGCTCAATCCCAGCAGTGCGCCAAACGATGTGGCCATGCCCTTCATCCCGCTCAGCTCCGCATCCGGGATGAACGCTGCCCACTGCACAGACGAGTCAGGGGCGCCGATGAGGAGCAGGATGCCCACATAAATCACTGCCAAAGCCAGCGGTACGGCCGCAGAAACCATCAACCGGTACCCCAGGATGCGCTTGCTGAATCGTTCCTCCAGGTACCGACGCCAGAGGATGTACGCAACCACGAGCAGCACCGCAATCAAAAACCCGGCTCCGACATCGTGGACAAAATGCATACCAAGGTAGACGCGGCTTACGCCCATCAACAAGGCCATCAGGATCGCCAGGAGCCATACCCAGGGACGGCGAAGCCAGACGGCGACCATGAAATAAAAGGCCGTTGCCAGCTGCGTATGACCGCTGGGAACGCCGTAGCTTTCTTCCTGGCTTAACCCGATGCTGCTTTCAAGCCAGTAAGGGCGCGGGCCGCGAAATGCATGTTTAAGCATAGCATTGAACGCAGTAGCAGTCAGGAACACGTAGGCAAGCTGTTTACCGAACCGTTTGTCCAGGCACCAGTAAATAAGAGGGAGAAGAGCCAGATAGAATTCTTCTCGGCCGAGTTGACTGATGAATTGAAAGAAGCCTTCAAGTTGGGGGTAGATGTCCTGCAGCCATCGCGTGGCGTCGATGCCAAACGTAAAAAGCGAATCCATCCTCTTTTCCTCGCTTACCCGGAGCGGGCCTATTTGGTTTTCTTGGTACTGTGCATCCCCTCTTCCCAGGGGGCATTTTAGCCTGCCTCGCCTGAAAGTGCCAGATGCAGAGAAGCATGTGATTGCCCTACGGCCGTGCGGTGGCTGTTGCATCCCGTGGTAGGCTGATTATAATCAACTAAGAATGCCAACTGGAGGAATAGATGTCGGCTAGAATATTAGTAATTGAAGACGAAGAGCGAATTCGCCAGTTCTTGCAGCGTGGCTTAAGTTTTGACGGGTACCGGGTAGATTTGGCGCCCGATGGGAGAGCCGGCCTGGAACTGGCGCGTGAAAATCCGCCTGACCTGGTATTGTTGGATTTAATGCTGCCGGGGATGGATGGCCTGGAAGTATGCCGCCGCTTGCGCGCTGTTAGCGATGTGCCCATTCTGATGCTAACCGCGAAGGAGACGATTGAAGATCGCGTCCGGGGACTGGATGCGGGTGCTGACGATTATCTGGTTAAACCGTTTGCGTTTGATGAACTGGTGGCCCGGATCCGCGCCCTGCTGCGCCGGGCACAGCCCGCCAAACCACAGGTTTACCGCTTTGCCGATCTGGAACTGGATACAGGGACAAGACAAGGGAGGCGCGGCGGTCGCACATTTGACCTGACAGCCAAAGAGTATGAGTTGTTAGAGTTGTTCATGCGCCACCCGCGCCAGGTGCTGACGCGGGAAATTATCTTCGACCGTGTGTGGAACTATGATTTTGGCGGCGAAAGCAATATCATCGAGGTGTATGTGCGTTACTTGCGTCAGAAAACTGAGGCAGGCGACTTGCCCCGCCTGATCTACACTGTTCGTGGTATTGGGTATGTCCTGCGTGATGAAACGTAGCCGGGCGGTGTTGAACTAGATGATCCCTGACCCTGCCTCTTTCCTCGCCGCTGACGCCTGATTGGACCTGGCTCTTTGTCAATTCAAAAACGCCTTCTTCTCATATTTACGACCATATTCTCGGCCGCATTCATCCTGATTGCTCTGGTCATTTACATCTTGCCACGCAGGTGGATCATGGCGGAGATTGACCGGAATCTGGAGGCGCTGGCGGCCGAAGTACGGCCGGAAAATACTTTTCTCGATCCGGCCGGTGTGTTTCGCATCACCATTCCAGAAGACCTGGCCAATTTCGAGACGGCTTCCACCTTTCTTGTCTTCATCAATGCCGACGGGGAGATCGTTGCCCGCTCCAGCAATTTAAGCGGGTTTGAGGGGTATCTAGACCCGGAAGTGCGCAATATGGAGACTCACCTACGGTTGGTGCGGCATGGGGACACGCTCCTGCGTGTTTTGACCGCTCCTCTGGTTGTATCGGGCGATGCGGGGCCGCGGATCGTCGGGCACCTGCAAGTTGCCCGGCTGCTGGATACCTTCGAGAGCTTCAACCGCGTCCTGGTCTTTGCCTTGCTGATTGGCTTTGCGGCCGCGACGGCGTCCCTGTTGCTGGCTGTCTGGTTGACCCCTAGCCTGTTCAAGCCGTTGGAAGATATCGCTGTGGTGGCGCGCCAGATTACGCGCGCCGATGATCTGAGCCGGCGCGTCCCGGATACAGGACGAACCGATGAGATCGGCGACCTGACGCGGGCACTTAACCAGACGCTGGAGCGGCTGGAGCGTTTGTTCCGGTCGCAGCAGCGCCTGCTGGCTGATGTTTCTCACGAGCTGCGAACCCCGTTGACGGCCGTGCGCGGCAACCTGGACCTGATGCGCCGGATGGGAGAAGTGGATCCCGAGTCCCTGGCCATCGTCCAGGATGAAGTCGAGCGTATGACCCGGCTTGTCGGCGATCTACTGCTGCTGGCGCGGGCAGACTCCGGGGAATTGCCGATGCAGAAGAAACCGGTCGAACTCGATAACCTTTTGTTCGAGGTCTATCGTCAGGTAAGCCGGTTAGAGCGTTCCGTTGAAGTGGTAGTGTCCGAAGTAGACCAGGTCTGTGTGCTCGGCGATCCGGATCGGCTCAAACAGCTCTTATTCAACCTGATCGACAACGCCATGAAATATACCCCTCCTGGGGGCAAGGTGAGTTTGCGGTTGTCGAAGACGATGGACTGGGCACAGTTAGAGGTGACTGACACAGGGGTCGGTATTCCGCCGGATGATTTACCTTACATTTTTGATCGCTTCTATCGGGTAGACAAGGCGCGGAGCCGGGCACAGGGCGGAGCCGGTTTGGGCCTGGCGATTGCCAAGTGGATTGCGCAGGTGCACGGTGGGAACATCCATGCCATCAGTCAGGTGGGCGTGGGGACGACGTTTGCCATCATGCTGCCCATCATGCACGCAGTGCCGGATGAAGCATCCTCAGAAGAACAGGAGAAAATGAAACCGCGTGCCGGGTTCAGAATTTTAGGTGCTAATCGGCGGCGGCGGGCAAAAGCCCAGGAACAGGGACCTGGGGATTAAAGACCCCAGGATGCTTTTTCCGCTTGCGGCCGTCCGCGGATGAGCATTAGCGGCGGCGCAAGAGCAGGTAGACGCCCAGGCCGATGATGACAAGGGGCCAAAAGATGCCGTTCAGCCAGGTTAACCAGCCCAGTTGGCTCAGTAAAAAGTAAACGCCGAGTAGAATCAGGATAATGCCAAAGGTGCCGGGACGGCCGATCCGGTTTACGCTTGATGAAACCTTGTGGCTCATCTCTTCGATGTTGTCGTGAAAGACTTCGGAACCAGGTTGAGCGGCGGCGCTTTCCCGCGGCATTATGACCCACAAGATGAGGTAGAGGGGAAAGCCGATGCCGCTGGCAAAGAGCAGAAGGACAAACGCTAACCGCACCAACACAGAGTCAATGCCCAGGTAGGCGGCGATGCCGCCGCAGACACCAGCCAGCATCCTGTCAGTTTCACTGCGCGTCAATCGTGCTTCACTCATGGAAGTGACCTCCATTGCTTCTGTCTGGCTGCCTATACGCGGTTGTTCAGGCGAAAGTTGCGCCCGGTTGATTCGCGCGCCTGCCGGATCAGGCTTTCTCCAAGATGAGAAGAGACTGAATGGCCCGGCTTACAGGCCTGATTCTACCCCATTGCGGCTGACGCCTCATGCCGTTTTTGCTATACTGTTCTGCCGTTCACGAATGCTGGCGCAAAGGGCGGCCGTATCATCATGAGAATTCGCCGGCTTCCAGGCGCGCTCAGAGGCGCGAACCATATTGATCGAAAGTGAAGGCAACTCATTGGGTAAAACGGCCGTTTCCTGGAAGCTCAAGGTGGCCCGGCTGGTGCGGCATCCGCTGCTGCATCGCCTGATGGTGTGGAGCATTCGCCTGCTGGTACCACGCCATCGTGTAGGTGTGGTGGTCGTGATTCTGGATGACCGGGAGCGGGTGTTGATGCTGCGTCACGTGTTTCACCCGTTTACGCCCTGGGGGCTGCCGGGCGGATGGCTGGGCCATGGGGAATCGCCGGCTGCAGGGGCGTTGCGTGAGTTAAAAGAGGAGACAGGATTGACGGCCGTCGTGGAGTCGGTGATTCACATCGCCCACGATACAGACCCGGAGCATATCGGCATCGCCTTTCTCGGCCGCGCCCAACCCGGCCCGCTCACGTTGAGCGCAGAAATCGTTGAAGCAGACTGGTTTGCGTTAGATGCGCTGCCTTCGCCGCTGTTAACATTCGTGCAGGACGCCATTAACGCGGCCGTAGCAGCGCGCCGCGCCATTCATCCTGACAGAAAATCGGCCGTCGCCGGCGCCTGATCCGGGCATCGAACGGTTAGATAGGAGTTTATGTAGAGCAATGAATCGAAGGTCTTCCCCAGGTCTGGGGCAATGGTTAACCGTCTCCATCATGGTTGCCCTGACGGTTTTCCTCCTCTTTAAGCTGTACCAGTATGCCGGCTTTCGCAGCTATTTTCCCATGGGATTAACGATTGCCGGGATAGACGTCGGCGGGATGACAGAGGAGCAGGCCAGCGAAGTGCTGAGCAACCGATACATAGAAACGCCAATTGTTATCTACCACGGCGAGCAGAAATTCGACATCAGTCCGGCCGAGGCGCAGTTTACCCTGGATTGGGAACAAATGTTGAGCCAGGCTGATTACCAGCGCGCCCGGCAGGATTTTTGGGCCGGCTTTTGGGGATTTTTATGGGGACGGCCGGTGGAAGTAGAGCCGGTGCCTTTGAACGCGACACATGATCGGGAGCGGCTCAGGCAGGTATTGGAGGAAATCGCAGTGCTCTCCGATGAACCGGCGCAGCCGCCGCAGCCGGTCCCGTCTACACTTAGTTTTCAATACGGCGAGCCGGGCACAGAAACCAATATCGAGGCCAGCTTTGCTGATGTGGAGGCGGCGCTCTATCGCCCCATTGATCGCGAAGCCCATCTGGTAGTTCAGCCGAGACCGCCGGCCCGGCCGGAAATCAATTTGCTGACACGCCTGTTGGTGAATCGTTTGCAGGATTTTATGCAAGAGACGGGGGGGGTGGCCAGTGTCTTTATTTTAGACCTGGAGACGGGTGAAGAAGTCGCCATCAATGTGGATGTGGCGATGTCGGGCATGGACATGCTCAAGGTACCCATCGTTCTGCAAACATACGCAACTCTCGACCACGCGCCGACTTTTACGCAACAGAAGCTCATCTCGGAAACGTTGGTCACCCGCCCTGACCATATCAGCGCCAATGAGCTGCTGAATGTGATCGCCGGGCAGGATGATCCTTTCCTGGGCGGCGATCTGGTGACGGAGGGGCTGCAAAAGCTGGGGCTGGTCAATACATTCATGCTGGCCCCTTACGACGAGGACAGCCGTCCCGGAAAGAAGGCGTTAGAGACCCCGGCCAACAGCGTCGAGGGGCTGCGCACCGATCCCACGACGCTCATGCAAACCACGGCCGAGGACATAGGTGTGCTCCTGTCCATGATTTATTATTGCGCGCAGGGGACCGGGGGTACACTCAAGGCCGTCTATCCAGAACAGATCACCCAAGAGGAATGCCAGGAATTGCTGGCTTACATGCAGGCGAACAGCATCGGTAGCTTGATTGAGGAAGGGGTACCCCCCGGCACGGCGATAGCCCACCGGCACGGCTGGATGAGCGACACACATGGCGACGCTGGCATCGTCTTTTCTCCCGGCGGTGATTACGTCATCGTTGAGTTCCTGTACAAGCCAGACTGGTTGGAATGGGAAATCAGCGCTCCCTTGCTCGCAGACGTCTCACGCGCTGCGTACAACTACTTCAACTTTGATCAGCCTTACCTGGGTGACGCCAGGGCGAATTAAGGCGCAGAATTCGATATGCTGAAGGCAATTCAACGATTCCTGACCATCATATTTCTTATTGCGGGGACACTGTTCTTCCTTTATCAGGGTCTGTTGTATGTTCGCTCTCGCTCCCTGATGCCTCAAGGCATGACCATCGCCGGCGTGGATGTATCTGGCCTGACGAGGGAAGAAGCGGCCGATCTGCTGTACGCACAATACATGGCCCCGCTCATCGTGTACCACCGAGAAGAACGGGCTGAACTGCCGCCGGAAGAGGTGGGGTTCCAACTGGATATGGACGCCATGTTCGGCCGCGCCGAGGAGTGGCGGGCACAGCAAGATTTCTGGAAAGGGTTCCTAGGTTTCCTCATTGGGCGTTCCCTGGAACCAGTGCAGATTGAGTTGAACGCCACCCATGACCGGGAATCCCTCCTTCATTGGCTGCAAACGTATTCCTCCTTCCTGGATGAACCGGCGAAACCGCCGCAGCTGTTGGGCGATTCAGACGTATTCCGAGAGGGGGCGCCCGGATTCGTGACAGACATCGAAGCCAGTTTGCCCGCTGTGGAAGCGGCGCTCTACCGGCCAAATGATCGAGAAGCGCATCTCGTCATTGAGGATCAGGAAGCGCCGCGCCTGGATATGACCCTGCTGGAAGCCAACATCAGAAACCAGTTGGCCGCATTTGATGGACTGGGCAGCGTCTTCATTATGGACCTGGAAACGGGCGATGAACTGAGCATCAACGCCGATGTGGCGATGTCCGGGTTGAGCATCGTCAAAATCCCGATCTTGTTAGAGGTGTACCGCGCTATCGATTTTGCTCCTACGCCCGACCAGACCAAACTGATTTCGGAAACGGCCATTCTTTCCGGAGACTTCAGCGCCAACCTGCTGCTGGATGTCGTGGCCGGGCAGAACAACGCTTACCTGGGCGCGGACATTCTCACCGAATCCATGCACCGGTTGGGGCTGGTCAATACCTTTATCGTCACCCCGTATGAGGAGCCAAACCGGGCCGGCCGGACGACGTTGGCTACCCCGGCCAATTCACGCACAGACATTTCAACCTTTCCTGACCCGGCAATGCAGACTACGGCCGAAGACATGGGGACGCTGCTTTCCATGATCTACCATTGCTCTCACGGGCAAGGTGCGCTGCTGGCAGTGTATCCCGACCAGTTGACGGCCGAAGAATGCCAGGCGATCCTGGATGTGTTGGTCCTGAATACAGAAGGGAATCTGATTCGGTATGGTGTGCCGGAGGAGGTGCGGGTTTCGCATAAGCATGGTTGGGCGGGAAACACGCATGGTGACGCCGGCATCGTTTTCTCCCCCGGTGGAGATTACGTCATTGTGGAGTACCTGACGCAGCCCAACAGTGATTGGCTCGTGATTGACGTCAGTTTCCCCATCCTGCGCGAGATTTCCCGCGCGGCTTACAATTACTTCAATGTGAATCAGCCGAACCTGGAAAATCCGGCAGACCGGGCCGCCCGTGAAGCGGCGGCGCGCGAGGCGGCCGAAGCGGCCGAATCAGCCGGAACCGACAGCCAGGGCCAGTAACGGCCGCACCGCTGAAAGTTGATACCGCTCTCTTTATTGATCGCTGCCACCGGAGGTGTCTGATGGAATATCGAAGATTGGGCCGTACCGGCCTGAAAGTAAGCACGATTTGCCTGGGAACGATGCAATTCGGCTGGACGGCCGATGAAGCGACCGCCCATGAAATCATGACCCGCGCTGTGGAGCTTGGGTGCAATTTCATAGATACTGCCGATATCTACTCCCGCTGGGTAGAAGGAAACGAGGGTGGGGTCAGCGAGCAGATCATCGGCAACTGGCTGGCGGCGGGAGTTGTGCGCCGCCAGGATGTGATTATCGCCACCAAAGTGCGGGGGCCGATGGGATCAGGCCCGAACGACCAGGGCCTGTCGCGCCAGCATATTCTGAACGAGGTAGAGGCCAGCCTGGAGCGGCTGCAAACCGACTACATTGACCTGTATCAGGTTCACTTCCCTGACGAGGAGACGCCTCTGGAAGAGACGATGACCGTCCTCAATGACCTGGTGCGGGCCGGCATGGTGCGTTACATCGGGTGTTCCAACTATCCCGCCTGGCTGCTGGCGAAGTCGCTCTGGATCAGCGATGTGCATCACCTGAGCCGGTTCGACAGTTTGCAGCCCCATTACAGCCTGGTGCACCGGGCCGAATTCGAGCGGGAATTGCAGCCGCTTTGCCTGGATCAGGGCATCGGCGTGATCCCTTACAGCCCGCTGGCGGGCGGCTTCCTCACGGGCAAGTATCGGCGGGATACGCCTCTGCCGGATACGCCGCGGGCCGGGAACATCCGCGGCCGTTACATGAACGAGCAGGGATTTGCGGCCGTGGAGAAGCTGGAGGAATTCGGCCGGGCACATGATGCTACTGTGGCCCAGACTGCCATTGCCTGGGTGCTGGCCAATCCGGCCGTCACCGCCGCCATCATTGGCGCTAATACCGTGGCCCAACTCGAAGACACCATGAAAGGGGCAGAGGTCAGCCTGACTGCCGCGGAGAAGGAAGCGTTGGACGCCGTGACCGCCTGGACGTGACCAAAGTTTCCGAAACCGGTGTGCGGGCTGTTATGCTACGCCTCAACGGGTTCACGCGCGGATTCGCCCGTAGATTCACGCACCATCTGGCTGGTCTGAAAAGCGATGCCGATGGTCGCCAGCGCCAGGATCACCAGCGCCATCACCGGCTTCTGTAAGTGAAGCGATTGGGCGATGAAGCCCGCCCCGGTGACGGCCGACAGCCCGATCAACGCCCAATCGAACAGGAGCGCCACCAGGATCGCCCCGCCGATGCCGCCGGCGATAAAAGCCAGCCAGCCGGGGATCAGCGCCCCTAGTCCCAATAGAGCGACCAGGTTGGCGGCAATGGCCCCTCCGGCGAGGAAGCCGGCTGCGCCGACAGCCAGTTGTTGCAGGAAAAGGGCCAGCCCTGCCCCAATCAACCCCGCGGCAAGCCCAACCACAATGAGCACCAGGTCGGATTGACCATGCAGGGTGCGGGCAGCCAGGTTAATGCCCGATACGAAACCCATCCCGCCCACGAAAAGCCAGAATAACTGGCGGCCGTATGTGAGCATTCCCAAACCTACCAGGATTCGAACGATGATCATGAAGCACCTCCACTTTGGTTGTTGCCGGCAAGAAAATTTTATGGGGAACCAACGCTCCCAACATAACCTGGAAGATGTGTGTATTTTCGTATGACCCAGCGAGCTGCTGGGCATAAGGGCCTTGTGCGGTGACGGGTACATCGGCGGCCGTATGACCGACGGTGGTCCAGTTTACGTAAAAAGGCGTGCTGTCCGGCATGAAGAACGGCCCGTCTTCGCCCGCGCCCCCGCTGGAAGTCAGACTGGCGCTCATCCCGCCCGTTTCATGATCGGCGGCGACGATCACCAATGTATTGGGGTGAGACGCGGCAAAATTTTGAGCCACCATGACGGCCGCATCCAATCCAATCGTGTCGCTGATCACGTGAGCCGCATCGTTTACATGGCTGACCCAATCAATTTGTCCCCCTTCCACCATCAGAAAGAACCCGCCGGGGTCCTGGGACAGGATGTCAATCGCCTTTTGCGTCATCTCTGCCAGGGTGGGGGAGAAAGGCCGCACCATCCCTTCGTCGGCGAAGAGGCCCAGAAGCTGGGTGGTGGAAGCAGGATTGACGGCCGCCAGCGCTGCCGCGTCACACACTGTGACGTACCCGGCGGCCACCGCCTCATTCACCAGATGACGCCCGTCCGTCCGCTCGCCCGGCTGAGGGAAACAACCGCTGTCCCAGGTGGGCAGGAACTCGTCTTCGCCGCCGCCCAATAAGACGTTGACCCGTGCCGCCAGCATCTGGCTGGCGATTTCCGTCATCATGCTCCGGCTAGAGACGTGGGCGGCAAACGCGGCCGGAGTGGCGTGCGCCATCTGCGTCGTCGTGACCAGCCCCACGGACATGCCCATCGCCTGGGCAAATTCCAGGATTGTCCGCTGCTCGCGGCCGTTGGCGTCCAACCCGATGACGCCGTTGTTGGTCTTCACCCCGGCAGCCAGCGCCGTGGCTCCTGCGGCCGAATCCGTCACCGCGCTGTTTGCGGAGGCGGTGCGGGACCAGCCGCTTGCGGCCATGTCGTCCATTGCCAGCAGCCCCGATTGCCCAGCGGCCGACCAGCGCGCGGCCGTCCGCTGTCCCTCTCCCATGCCGTCGCCGATGAACAGAATGATATTTTGCACGTGGGTTATGGGCATGCCGATGCCCGTTCCCATATCGGCCGAGAGCAAACGCGCAGATACCGCGGCCGTTGCTGCCAGCAGCGCAATTGACAACAAGATAGTTTGCTTCCCTTTGTTCATTTCAGGTTCGATAGACAGACAGGCGGCGGCTTGGCAGTATTAAGGAGCCAGCGCGCGCCGTAATGTCGGGATCGCCTCCGGTTCGGCCAGCAGCCAGCGCGCCAGTTCATCATGAGGCAGGCTGTCGCGGCGCCAGCGATGGTATGTCGGCATCGGCAGGTCACGGAAAAAGAGGGCCACCACCCCAGGGGCGGCGTCGCCGGGCCGATACGCATAGTATACTGTGGTCAAGATGCCGGGCAACGCCCCATTCTTATATCCCAGGTTGGTGAACAATGCCTGATTGGCGCGGAATCGCATGGGCCATTCCAGGATGCGCCGGGCGATGAAACTGCTTTCCCTGCTGCTCAGTCCATTCTGGGCCAGGCGAGCCATCACGGCCGCGTAGTCGCGGGCGCTCGCTTGCGGGTTTAATGATTCGGAGAACAACTGCTGCGTGGCGATGGACGGCCGGTACCGCCCCGAATGCCAGGCGATTTCTGCCTGCCGGAACGCCGGGTCCCGGCTGTAAGCGTCTGTCAAGAGCATCGCTTCGAGGCCGTAACCGGCAGGGTCCTCCAGGTAAGCGCGCACCGCGCTGATGTCGCTGCCGCTGCGTGTATGATTGGCCATCGCCAGGAATTGGCCCAGAAAGGGGCAGGGCGCGGTCTGGGATTGGAGGCCGAGAGCGACGGCCGTCTCTTCGATGCTCGCCTGGCCCAGCCGCATGTGCAAATAATCCGCGGCCGCGTTGGAGCTGTGCCGGATCATCATCCAGGCCACCTCTTCCAGCCGTACGCCAGGCGGTTCGCCTGAAATTCGATCCGTGTCGGCCAGTTCCGCCACAGCCCGGTGATGCGCGCCCAGGTCCAGGCCGGGCAGGTAGAATCGTTCCAGCTCGTCCAGGCTGATTCGCTCGTCAGGGTCAAGCTGGCCTGAGGCGACCGCCTCTGCATACGCAACCAGGTGAATCAGCTTCACCACTGAGGCCAGCGGCATGGGCGCATCTGCATTCAAGTACGCTCCCTCCGCTGCTTGCCCGACGCGATAGGCAGCCAACCCTACTGTTCCTGGGGCGGAGAGGATGCGCCTTAGCGCGGGCCTGGCTGATTCTGGCAAGATGGTTTCCAAAGCGGCCAGCGCGTCAGGATCGGGGTTCACGGCCGTCACCGGTGGGTCGGCGTGGGTTGACGCCAGGGGCAGACGCTGGCCGCAGGCAGGGGAGCGGACGCCGGTGTAAAATGGGGTGACCGTCGGCGCAGGAGACGGGGGTGGGGGCGTGGCCGGGGCTGCCGGCCGGGGCGCGGCCGTGCTGGCGGGCGTGGGGGCTGGGAGCGCGCCATCGGCGAAGGATGACGCTTCTTTGAAGGTGGTGACAGGGCGAGAACCGGCGCGATCCCCCGGAGACGGCCGTGTGCAGGCTGCCAGGAGGAGCAGTGAAAGCAACGCGGCCGCAAACCGTCCCCGCATTTCATATCGGGCCGATCCAGGTTGCCTCACGCTACGGAAGCGGCCAGACGGTGAAATTCTCGTACTCCGTGGTTTCCCCAGCGATTTCATCCCCAACGAAAAATGCGGTCACAATCGTGACATCGCCTGGCGTGGGACGGTCGGATAGGTTGAGTCTGCTGATGATGGCGTCGTTGAGGAAGAAATAGCCGATATCATTCAGGGCCAGCAATGTCAGGCGATTGACGCCGTCCGGGCTTGTGTCCAGATTCTCCACGAAGCCTTCGTCCACGAATACATCATTTTCCCCCCGGCGGTCAATCAATGACCATGCGCCGCCCGATTCCACAATCAGCCAAAACTGATCGGCCGTGTCGGAATCGCGGAAGGAAAAGCCGGCATCCCAGCTTCCGCCTGAGAGCGGGTACGGATTGTGGAACACCGCATCCGCAATGAAATTCACCAGATTCGAACCGCTGCTGAGCAAGGCGACCAGGCCGTCTCCTACATGGTCAAGCTGATCGCTCAATGGCCCGAAGGCGGGCTTAAGCGGCCAGACGGTGAACCGTTCGTACCGGGTAACCGCCCCTTCATGCTCATCACTGCCGTAAAAGCCGGTACCGATGGCGATGTCGCCGGCATTCGTCCGCGCGGACAGGTCAAGCAGGGTCACGAAACTGCCGTTCAGGAAGAGGAACCCCCGGCCATCTTGAGCAACCAGCAGCAACTCATTACTGCCGGATGCAGTTAAATCGAGGTAGCTTTTGATGTTCCCTTCCTCGATGAAGTTGTCTTCATTCCCGTGGCGATTGTTGAGATTCCAGATGCCGCTGGAACGGATAACGAGCCGCAGTTCTTCGTCGGCGTCGGCCTGGCGAAAGATGAGGCCGATGTCCCAGCCGTTTTCGGCGGCCGCGTAGGGGTTGTCGAAGGTTACCTGGGCGACAAAATCCCGGACCTCGAGATGAGTGTTTACGGACTCGATTAAAGCGTCGGCGTCATGGCGCAGTTCCCCATTTTCCGGGCCGAAGAGCAGGGGCTGGACGGAGTCCGTCACCCCCCGGTCAGGTGAGGCAGCGGCCGTCTCGCGGGCGGCGATAGCGCTGACGCGGGTGGCTTCGTTGGCATTGCGCTCAGCCACTAACGTGGCCGCGGCCGCGGTTGCTGTTACTTCCCGTTCCACGGCCGTCGTGGCCGTGACCACCACGCTGGTCAGTTTGAAGCCAGCGACGGCCGTTGCTGTGGTGTCAATGTTGGTGACCGCTTCTGTGGTTGGGCTGGGCGTGGTGGTCGGCTGCGGCGAAGCTTCCGCCACTGCTGGCGATTCAGGGGAAGGAGTGAGTAAAAAGGCGAGCTGGTCGGTGTTGATGAGCCAGACGGCGGCCGCGCTCAATGCCAGGCAAATCAATACGATGGCGGCTACGATACCCAGAATCCATAATGGCACACGCGGGCCTGTTGTTGCCGACTTCGGGCCGGCGGAGGCGATAGGAACCTGGTTCCCTCCGGTTGCGGGCGGCGGGTGTGGCGGCGTCGTGACCATCGTTTTTTGAGCGTGGGTGATGGCTTTAATATCTGGTCTTTGCACGCGCTTGGTGACGGCCGCCAATGCCTCCGACATATCTGTTGCGGTGGGGAAACGCTCTTCCCGTTCCTTGGCCAGCGCCTTATGGATAACTTGATCACACTCGATAGGCAGGTCTGGGCGCACCTCAAGGATATCGGGTACCGGTTCCAAGACATGCTTCATCATCATCTTGGCCGGCGTTTCAGCTGAATAGGGAGTCTTTCCGGTGAGCATCTGGAAGAGGATGATGCCCAGCGCGTAAATATCGCTGCGGCCGTCCAGTTCTTTGTCCCCATATACCTGCTCCGGACTCATGTAGGTGGGTGTGCCCACCAGGCTGCCGCTGGCAGTGATCACCGAATCGGAGGTGGCCAGGTGAACGATGCCGAAATCAGCCAGGTACGCATTGTTGTATTGATCGAAGAGGATGTTGCTGGGTTTGAGGTCACGGTGGATGATTCCCCGGCTGTGGGCACGGTCAAGCGCGGAGCCGAGACGCTGCAAGATGGTGGCGCTTTCTTCTATGGACAGCGGCCCCTTTTTCAGGCGATCTTCAAGCGACCCGCCCCGCATGTGCCGCATCACTAAATACGGCTGGCCGCCGTCTTCGCCGTAGTCGTAAACAGGTACGATGGCCGGGTGTTCAAGAGCGGCAATCGTTTTGGCTTCGCGGGTGAATCGGGCGATGAATTCCGGCTCGTGCAGGAACTCGCGAGGCAGGACCTTCACTGCCACGATGCGCTCAAACCGGGGGTCGTAAGCGGCGTAAACGCGGGCCATGCCCCCCCGCCCGATTTCAGATCTGATTTCGTAACGGCCGATCTTCTCTGGTGTCATCACGTTTTGCCGGGTGATCGCACAGATGTTTGCGATCTGAAACGACGCGTAGGTTACCGATGCACTCCTGAGGAATAGCTGTTCTTGTCGTGAACGATTCGTGACAGTCCCATCTTATTGAAGTTCAGGGGCTTTTTCAACTGCCGCCGCGTTTTGGGCTAAAGACCTGACGAGTCACGGTGAGGGCGTTTTCCTCCTGAACCCGCCGCCATTTCCGCTCTGCGGCACAGCGGACAATCAAGTCGCGGGCTTCGGCCGGTGAGTCAGTGACCATCAGCAAGTCCAGATCGGCCGCAGAGACTTTACCTGCCGCTAGCATGGAATCATGCAGCCAGGCAATCAGCCCGCCCCAATAGCCGGAGTCGTAGAGGATGACGGGGAAGTTCTGTACCTTGCCAGTTTGAATGAGCGTGAGCGCTTCAAACAGCTCATCCATCGTGCCGAAACCACCGGGGAAGATGACGAACCCCTGGGCATATTTGACCAGCATCGTCTTACGTACGAAGAAGTAGCGGAAATCAACTGTCAGGTCTACGTAGGGATTGAGGTGCTGTTCAAACGGCAGCTCGATATTCAAGCCAACGGACAGGGTCCCTGCGGCTTTCGCCCCTTTGTTGCCCGCTTCCATGATGCCCGGTCCCCCGCCGGTGATGATGGTGTACCCTGCTTCACCCAGCAGCCGCGCCACTTCCACGGCCGCTTCGTAGTGGGGTTGTCCCGGCTTTGTCCGGGCGGAACCGAAGAGGGTAATGGCTGGGCCTAGCACGGCCAGCGCGTCGAACCCTTCCACAAACTCGCCCATGATGCGCATGACACGCCAGGGGTCTGTTTGTGTAAACGGAACCGTTTCTTGATCAGGGGCAATGAGTAGTTTTTCATCCTCGGTAGGCTGTCCGGTGCGAGCTGCCCGGTTCAAAGAGGGTGCATGTTGACTTTGACTCATGGGTATGTCCTTTCTGGTTTGCATGCTGTTGGGTGCGTAGTATAGCATGATGCGAAGCACAAAAAAACCTCAGCCGGGGCTGCCGCCAGGTACTCATTTCCCCAAAAGTGGGAATGAAATCAGGGGTTGTTCAAACTTCGAGAAGTGTGACAATCATCTTCGCTACCGCCGATTGTGTTTCATGACTACCAGCGTGATGTCGTCAAATTGGGGTGTATCCCCGGCGTGGTCGCGAATCGCCTCAGTGATTGCCCGCACGATGTGAGCCGCATCCTGGGTTCTGGCTGCTTCGGCCGCAAGGCGCAGCCGCTCCAGCCCAAATTCATCATCATCCTCGTTCATGGCTTCTGTGACCCCATCAGTGTACAGCAACAGGGTGTCCCCAGGGTGGATGCGAACCTGCCTGCACTCAACGGTAATGTCGGGAAGTACGCCCAGCGCCATCCCATCTCCGGTGAGAAGGCGGCTGGTTCCATTGCGGCGCAGCAGCAGCGGCGGATTGTGTCCCCCGTTTGCGTAGCTGAGCTGGCCGGTCTCTGCATCCCAGATGGCGTAAAAGACGGTGACGAATAGGTCGGATTGGGTATCATGATCCATGATTTCATTGGCGCGCATGAGCGCCTCGGCCGGATCATGGCGATTGAACGCTACCGTGCGCAGAATCGTTCGGCTGAGAGCCATGAACAGCGCCGCCGGGATGCCCTTATCGGCCACATCGGCGATGACGATGCCCCACTTGCCGTTGTGCAATTTCAGGAAATCGTAGAAATCCCCGCTGACCTGACGCGCTGCTTCCCAATAGCTGGCAACGTCGCAGCCGGGGATATCGGGATTGCCCGGCGGAATGAGGCTGGCCTGGATTTCGCGGGCTACATTAAGCTCTTTTTCCAGCAGGCTTCGTTCGGCTGACTCCTGGTATAACTGGTTGTTGACGACGGCCGTGGCGGCTTGATGCGCGATGCCGTTGAGGATGTTCAGCCGCCGGGTCGAAAACGTGCGCTCTTTGTCCGGTTCCGTGCCGACCAGCATAGTACCCACCAGACGGCCGCGCGCATTGAGGGGGAAAGCATAGGCTGTCGGCGTGCCCAGCACCGTTTCCAGCCAGGGAGGGAGCTGCAGGGCGTAGTACGTTGCCGTGGGCGTCAACAGTTCCGCCGAGAGCGGCCGCGAAGTGAGGAACTCACCCCGTTCAATCCCGCCTGTTTCCAGCAAACCATGCCCCATCTTACTAAGGCCGTGACTTGGCCCTGCGTAAAACGTTTGCCGTTCCTCATCCCAGATGAGCACAAGCGCCGACTTGACGCCCACCAGCATGGGTACCAGCCGGACAATTGTATCCAGGATTTCGTTCAAATCTGTCAGGTTGTTGACCGCTTCCGCGACTTGCAGCAAAGCGGTGTTGACCCATGCCTCTTCCTGTTGGGCAATGCGCAGGTAGGCCGTCTCAATGGCCTGTGCTGCCTGCCCGACGATATTTTGCAGCAGTTCCTCGCGCCGTTTGGCAGTGCCGGAGTAATCTCCCTGGTCGGCCGGATTAAACTCGCTCACGAGCATCACGCCCAGCGTCTGGGTCTGCGTGCTCATAGGCAGCAGGGTCACTTTACGTACGGTGCGACCCCCTTTCGTCGGCCATTGCAGCCAGGGAGGGAGATGTTCCGTTGTAAGCGTTTCCTGGCCGACATGCACTGCATCCAATGCGGACCAATCGCCGATGGCCAACCGCAGCCGGGCGAAGACACGCGCTGCTTCTCCCTCAGCGCCGTACAATGAATGGCCCCGGTAGATGTGCGCGCCGTCATCCCACAACAGGATGCCGCAGAAGGAAACCCCTACCAGCATCGGCGTCAGCCGGGTTACGGCCGCGACAATGTCGTCCATTTCGGCCCTTTTGCTCAATGCCTGGGCCATCTGCAGTTGCGCCGTCGCTACCCACGACTGTTCCCGCTGCAAAGCAAGCTGGCGTGCTTTGTCAATGGCCAGCGCCACCTCATTGGCCAGCGTTTGCAGGGCTATCTCCTCCGCTTGGGTGAAGACGACGGGCTGTGGACTTTGGACATCCAACACGCCCAGCACGTCCCGGTTAACGACGAGAGGGATGACGATTTCGGCCTGGGTGTCCACGTAGGGTTCGTTCGCAAAGGTGCCGAACTGTGATTGGAAGCGGCTGTCTTCGGCCGTTTGATTGCTGACAACGGTGCTGCGTGTGGCGACGGCCGTGCCGACAACGCCCTGGCCGGACGGCAGACGCACCTTGCGCGAGGCCAATTCTACTTGGGTGCTGGCCACCAGCACGGCGTCCCCGGTTTGCTTATCGAGGGTGAAGATGTTCACCGGCTCGAAACCGAACCGGTCCCGGATGAGCTGCACCACCTGGTTGAAAATTTCGTCTAAATCGCGAAGGGCGTTGACCTGGTGAGCGATCTGCCCCACTAATTCCAGGTGGGCCGCCCGCCGGCGCACCTGCTCATATAGCTGCCCGTGCGAGATGGCGGCCGCGGCCTGATTCGCCAGGATCATCAAGCGGCGCAAATCTTCTTCGGTGAAGCGGTGGGGAACCTGGCTTTGGGCAGCGATGACGCCGATGGTGCGCTCACCGCTGACCATGGGGATGAAAATGGCAGACCGGGGCGGTGAATCGCTGATGTAGTGGGGCTTTGCCGGCAGGAGGCGGCTTTCCTTGAGGAAATCTCGCACCAGCAGCGGCTCTTTTGTGTCCCGAACCCAGGTGACAAGCCCGCTGCCTTTTTCCAGATCAAAGGTGCGCGGCGTAGGTTGAATCTGGCCGTTAACGCGCCAGAACATGATATGGTAGCGTGTATCGGCGAATAGGCCGACCTGGAAAGTGTTGTTGTCGATCACCGTTCCGGCTTCACTGGCGATGAGTTCGCACAGAGCGGCAACATCTAATTCTGCTTCGACGATGGCGCGACCGGCTTTGGCGAGGGCCTCCAACTCGGTCACACGCCGCACCAAGCGGCGGCGGGATTGGAATCGTCGCCACAGGATGTAGCTGGTGAGTGTCAGCGAGGCTATCAGAACGACGAAGGAGAAGGATGGCCAGGAGAGGGTGGTCATTCAAAAGCAATGGCGAACTGTGAATAGCGGATGGCGAGTTGTGAATAAGCACCATCATGAGCGGGATTCGCTGCCAATTCACCAACCATTATTCGCCATTCCCAATTCCCTTCAAGGCGGCATCGGGGTCCGGGTAAATACGAAAAACCTTGTCAAACCCCACCATAGAAAAGATTTCATCGAGACGGGTATTCAGCCCGCTCAGGACAACATCCCCGTTTTGCTGCCGCGCCCTGCGCCAGGCACTCACCAGGCAGCGCAATCCGCCGCTGTTGATGTAGTTGACCTCAGTTAAATCGACGATAAGGTGATGATGCCCCTTATCGAGCAGTTCGGTGAGGCTCGTCTCAAGCTGTGGGGTCAGGTTTTGGTCTAATCGGCCGCGCACGCCCAGGAGCTGAACGCCCTGGTGAAGTTCCTGCTGCCAGATGCTCATTGCTGTGTTCACTGTGGCGCTCGCCCCTTTGAAAGTTTCTTCACCATGACAAGCATATTGCCGTGTTGCTGATCGAAACAATAGCGCACTTCGTCCATCAGGCTGCGCATGAAGTGCATTCCCAACCCACCCACACGGAGCGTGTCCATATTGTCGTTTTCGAGCGACGACTGGACGAGAGAAGGAGGGGGGACCTCGTCTGGGTTGAAGTTGCGGCCGCTGTCCCGAATGGTCACTTTGAAATCATCCCCATCAATCTCCCAGCTCACGATGATCTGTCCTTCTTCAGCCGCATCATAGGCGTGTTCAATGATATTGGTGCAGGCTTCATCACACGCCAGTTCCACGTGAAAGACGGCGTCTTCATTGAAGCCGGCCTGTCTGGCTCCACCGGCGACGAATTGGCAGACTCGTTTAACCTGATCGTATTGCCCAGAAATAGTCAGGATATGTACTTCGCCCATGGTAGCTTTGCACCCGGATTGGGGGATGTGTCCGATTTGTCTCGAATGAAGAAGGATGCGTATGCTGAAACTGATGTAATCTTTGCCAGAGAATGGCGTCTTGTCAGAACGCTTTGCCTTCTTTGCCGTCAGAAACTACCCACGGCCGTAGTCTGATCGTCGTATACCTGGAAGAGGGAATCCAGGCCGGCCAGGGAAAAGACCTCAGTCACACGTTCTGACGGCGCGGCCAGGCGCAAGTCCCCGTTGCGCTTTTTGCACTCGCGCAAGGTGGAAATCAGCGAGCGCAAGCCGGCGCTGCTCATATAGTCTACCTGGGAGAGTTCGAGCACAAGGCGGTGACGGCCGTTGTTCACGGATTCCTTTAGTGCGTTATCCAAAATGGGCGCGCTGTTGCTGTCAACACGGCCGGCGAGAGTGATCAGGTCTACCCGTTTTAACGGTTGGACTGAAATCTGGAGAGATGATTCGCTCATGGTTTGCCGTCCTCCTACCTGGAACATATGAATTGAGTCGGCGCATTATACCACAAATAGACCACGAATAGAGCGGTAAAACCTGTCCCGCGCCCGCGCCCTCTCCCTGTGTTCCTGCTTTTGGCCGGGTCTGATAACATAGGGGAGAAAGTGAGGACAAGACCATGGCCAAGACGCTGTACTCTGTAGGGGATAAATGACGTTGTTGGTGAAGCAGCTCAGACGCAAAGCGCTCACTCTGGGATTCAGCAGGGTGGGGGTGACACCGGCCCGGCCCGGGCGGCGGCTGGATGCTTACCTGCGCTGGATCGCACAAGAGCGGCATGGGGCAATGGGGTACATGGCCCGCCCTGACCGCGTTATCCGGCGTCAAGACTTGGATGTCATTCTCCCCGGTGTACAGTCTATCATCTGCGTGGGGTTGGACTACTACACTGCCAGGCTGCCGGATGAGATCGGCGGCGACCCCAGCCGGGGCCGCATCTCCAATTACGCCTGGGGCCTGGATTACCACGACATCATGACGCCGCGCCTGCAAGCGCTGGCAGAATGGCTGGTCGCCGCGGCTGACGGCCGTACGCAATGCCGGGTCTATGTGGACACCGGCGCTATCCTGGAACGGGACCATGCAGAGACGGCCGGTCTGGGTTTCACCGGCAAGAACAGTATGCTCATTCAACCCCGCGGCGGTTCCTACTTCTTCCTCGGCGAAATCCTGACCACGTTGCCAATTGCCAATGATCAATTACCAATTACTCATTACCAATTGCCAATTACCAATGCCCAACTGCCGTCTTGCGGCGCCTGCCGCCGCTGTCTGGATGTGTGCCCGACCGATGCCTTTCCTGAGCCGTATGTGCTGGATGCCCGCCGCTGTATCTCTTACCTGACGATTGAGTTGAAGGGTTGGATCCCCCAAGCATTGCGGCCGCTCATGGGCAACTGGGTTTTTGGCTGCGACATCTGCCAGGAGGTCTGTCCTTTCAACCGTTTTGCCGCGCCAACAGAGGAACCGGCGTTTTATCCCTCAGCGCGTGTTTCACCTGGCGCGCCCCCCGTTCACCGTTCACCATTCACCATTCACCATTCACAATTAAACGTCGTTGCCCCGCCTCTTCTCTCTCTTCTGGCGTTGGACGACGCTGCCTTTAACGAACGCTTCGCCCACAGCCCCATCAAGCGCATCAAGCGGCCGCGCCTGGTGCGGAATGCGTGCGTGGCGGCGGGTAATTGGGGCAGTGAGGCGGCCGTGCCTGCGCTCGTTCGCCTCCTTGCCGACCCGGAACCGCTCGTGCGCGGCCATGCGGCGTGGGCTTTGCGCCAGATTGGCACGCCGGAAGCGAAAGCGGCCGTGGCTCGTGCTCTGGAAACTGAATCGGATACGGCCGTTCGCCGGGAAATGGCCGATGATTTTTTGCCTGCTCATTGAAGCGCGTTTCCTGAGCAGCAAAGAAAACAGGTTCTCTCTGTATCCCACCCAAAATTGCGCAAGAATCGGGTGGTTTCCCTGCGAGCACTTTGTTACAGTGAGGGCATCCTAAAGCGGAGTGAGAGCGTGTACGATAAAGCATCTTCTGATTATGCCCGCATTGAAAAGGCGATTTATTTCCTGGAGCAAAACTTCCGCCAACAACCCGATCTGAAGGCGGTTTCCCGGCACGTCGAGTTAAGCGAATATCATTTTCAGCGCCTGTTTACGCGTTGGGCAGGCATCAGCCCGAAGCGGTTTGTCCAGTTTTTGACCTTGCAATACGCCAAGCAGTTGTTGGAGGAATCCAGGAGCCTATTGGAAACAGCCTATGAAGCCGGATTGTCTGGGCCGAGCCGGTTACATGATTTGTTTATCACGGCTGAAGCCATCACGCCTGGCGAATTCAAGCGTAAAGGGGCAGGGTTAACGATCATGTATGGTTTCCATCCGACGCCGTTTGGCGATTGTTTGCTGGCGGTGACAGAGCGAGGTATTTGTGGCCTTTCCTTATATCCAGGCGGGGAATGGATCACAGGCGCTTCGTGAATTTGCAGCGAATTGGCAAGAGGCGGAATTGGTTGAAGATGCCGGCCGGACACGGCCGTTTATCGGGCAAATTTTTACCCAGCCCACTGCCACAACGGAACGGCCGTCCCTGAAATTATTCCTGAAAGGGAGCAGCTTTCAGATTAAAGTCTGGCAAGCTTTATTACAGATTCCACCGGGTATGGTAGTATCTTATGGTTCAGTGGGGCATCTCATTGGGCAGCCGAAGGCGGTACGGGCCATCGGCACGGCAACCGGACATAATCCCATTGCATACCTCATTCCCTGCCACCGCGTGATTCGGCAGACTGGCGGCTTCGGCAACTACCGCTGGGGAGCGGCACGCAAAAAGGCCATGCTTGGCTGAGAATCGGCCCGGCGGTACCATCAGCAATCACATTAAACTGCCTGAGCAGCAGGAGGTAACCCGTCATGGGATTAAAAAAATTTCTTCTGGATTATACTCCTGGCGGCCGTTTGGGGGCCGTCTTTTCTTTTCATTAAAGTAGCGGTTCAAGAGATACCACCCATCACCCTGGTCATGGTACGCACGGGGTTCGCATCACTGGTGCTGTTCCTCATTTTGCGGATACAGGGGCGCAAGCTGCCCCGATTAGGGCGCGTCTGGAAGCATTTCGCTTTTATGGGCCTTTTTGCTAATGCCTTTCCCTTCATTCTCTTTGCCTGGGGGGAGTTGCATGTGGACAGCGCCCTGGCGTCCATTCTGAATGGGACGACGCCATTATTTACCATTGTTCTGGCGTACTTCCTGATTTCTGATGATCGGATGACCCTGGTAAAATTGGCCGGTACGTTTCTTGGTTTTGCCGGATTGCTGATATTGGTGGGGCCGTCGCTGGTTGGGGGAATACGGGCGGAAACGTTGGGCTTACTGGCGATGGTGACGGCCGCAAGCAGTTACGCTGTCACCATTATTTACTCACGCCAGCATTTACGCGGGTTACCTTCCCTGGTGGCCCCGATGGCTCAATTATTGATGGCGGCTATTTATCTGACCCCCTTGTCACTTCTCATCGACCACCCATTTGCCCTGGCGCGGCCGTCCTGGATGGCTTTAGGCGCTTTGCTGGCGTTGACGCTGCTGGGCACGGCCGCTGGCTTTGCCCTCTACTATCACGTTATCGAAAAGATGAATGCCACCAACCTTTCCATGGTCACTTATCTACTACCGGTTTTCGGCGTCACATTGGGGGTGCTCGTCTTGGGCGAGCAGCCGGGATGGAATGCCTACTTCGGCTGTGCCCTGATTATTTTAGGGGTGATGGCAGTCAATGGTGTTTTTCGTTTCCGGTGGCGTTGGTTGGCCCGGTTTCAGGGCAGTGATTTGGGAGCAGGGGGCTGAGAGCCGCTTTTTACCTTCCCTCCTCTGATTAGGATTATCGTACTATTTACCCCCTCCTTCCCGTAATTTAATATGCAAACCAACCAACCGGTTGGTTGGTTTTTTCAGACGCCCCCATTAAAAAGGAATCTGCATGCCTCATCAAAGTCGAGACAGCATTATTCGTCAAGCCAGTCAACTCTTTATCAAGCGAGGGTTTAACGGCGTTTCCATGAGCCAGATTGCCAACGCCTGTGGTTTGAATAAAGCGACCTTATACCATCACTTTGTCAGTAAAGAACAGCTTTATCTCCAGGCTGTACAGGCGGTGAGCGTTGACATCCTGACTCAATTCAGTCAGGCCCCTCAGGATGGGGAATGGGAGGAGCGGCTGGAAGCGGCCGCTGTCAATCTGGCAAAAATCATTGCCGAGCGCGGCCTGGATACCGTCATGCTCATCCGCGATCTAGACCGATTCACGCCAGAGGTGGGCGCCTCCTGGCGGGAGCAAATTGGCGACATCGCGCTGGCGCCCCTGGTGAGCACGATTCAGGCAGGGATTGACGCCGGCGCGTTGGCCATTGCCGACCCGGTGTTTGCCGCTTGGATGTTGACGGCGATGGTAACGGTGGCCGCCCGTCCATTAATGAGACAACCTGACCTGGCACAAGTACACCGCGCGGTTGCTTTTTTTCTGAACGGTGCGCGAATCAGGAATGGAAAATGAGCAATTAGCAGTGAACAGTCAACAATGATCAGCCTGCCTGATGGCAGGGAGGGAGTTGTAAGGATGAATCAACGATCTGTGCTCAAACGTTTCATGATGATTATGGTATTCCTCTTCTTATTGGCTGCGCCGGTGGCATGGGCGTTGTCAATGAGCCAGGACGGCCTTTCGGGGGGGACGGTATCTAATACCATTCGGGGGACGGCGTCGCTCTCTGGGGGAACGGCCGTGCAAAATGCACGCATCGTTGCCCAAAAGCTCTCCGGCGGGACGGTGTATGAGGCATTCACTGACGCCAGTGGCGCTTACACGCTAACCGTCCCCACCGGCGCGGCAACATGGCGGGTCTCAGCTGAGAGTACCAATACCACCACACCGACTGGAGCGCAGCCGCCGGGATCTGACAGGTTGGTCGTATTCAATGTAGGGGGGCCATATGAGAAAACGGGGGTAGATTTCACATTTTCCCTACCAGACGCACAGATTGTGGGCCGGGTAATGATTCACGGTTCGCCGGATTTTGCCCCTTCCTTCCCGGTGACAGTGACAGCCTTCAGCCCAATTCACAGCGATGTTTCCACTCTGATCAACCCAGATGGAACCTTTACCGTGACGGTGGCAGCCGGCGTTTACGAAGTTTCCTTTAGAGCAGCGTCTACCGTTTATCGGCCGCCTCGGCCTGTGCGAAAACAGGTAGATGCAGGACAAACCTGGGATCTTGGCATAGTATATCTGGAGAGCATCGGGGGGTTCGCTACGATTAGCGGGCAGGTGTTGATTGCCAGCAGCAGCCAGCCCGCGCCCAATGCCCCAGTTATGGCCGTCCCTCTGGAAACGACATGGCCGCCCGTAACAGGAGAAAGTTTAGGGTCGGCCGAAATCGTGCATACGGATGCCAATGGCGTCTTCACACACTCTGTTCGCGCTGGCATGTGGTGGATTGCTGTAGACATCGGCGACCCGGCACAGGGTTACCTGCCTTACCGGGACAGTTGGCAAACGATTGTGACTATTGGGCCTTTGCAAACGATCACAAACACCCAATTATTCGTGGAAGCGGCCGATTCCCACATTTTGGGCACATTAACCGATGGCGTGGGGGGGCCGCAGGCAGCCGATGCCTGTGGTTTAGTTGCCACTTACAAAGCGCAGGACATCGTGTCTACTGTGTACAACTTCCGCCGCTTTGAAGGGGGTGTTTTTGACCTGCCGGTGATTTCTGGTACGTACCGCCTGGCTGTGCAGCCGAACCCGGATATTGACCGGCTGTTGAATGCACTGCCGCAGCCGCCAGCGCTTCAAGCAAAGGTGCAGGCGTGCGCATCGGGCAAGTATCTGGTAGCCACGGAGCCGCACATTGTCGTCGGCGCACAATCTACTGTGCCTATCACGATCCCATTGGCGACGGCTGATGTGACCATTCATGCGATCCTTTGGGATGTCGCCCAAGACCAGGCGTTAACTGGTTGGGATGGGCAGGTAATTGGCTGGAGTGAGGGGAATTGGACAGCGACGGCCGTCTACACTCCGACCGGCTCCGGCGATTTGACGGCATCTGCAGGCACATGGCTGCTGGCTTACCGGGTGGATGAGAATTCCGGTTATGAAAGCAGGCCCGGTGTATGGGGTGTTCAAATCCCCACCGGAACGGTAGAGGTGACTGTTACCCTGCCGGTATTCCACGCCAGAGCCGTTATTTCGGGGACGGTGAGAGCGCCCGATGGTGCGCCGGTAGCCGGTGCGCCGGTGTCGGCTATCAATATCAGTCCGGTATCGGTTGCCAATGCGGGCCTGGCCGTAGGGGACGGGGATGCAACAATAACGGACCAGAATGGGAATTACACGTTGTATCTTGACTATGGCGCTTATCAGGTCACAGCTTTCCGTCCTCCTGATTGGCGAGACAACAATGCCAGCCAGGCATGGATTAGCCCGGAGCCGCAGCGGGTGCTGCTGACGCCCCAATCCTCCGCTCAGCAGGTGAATTTGCAATTCCGAAATGGGGATGCAGTCATACACGGCCGCTTATCCCTGGGTAGTGCGTTCAAAACGATGGGATTGCCCTCCGGCTTCCAGATGCCCGCCATTGTGTGGGCCGGGTCAACCAGCGGCCGAACCTATACGCAGGCGCCCATGCCGATGAATCCAGGCGAGGAGTACAGCCTGCCCGCCTTCCAGGGGGAGCAGTGGCTGGTCGGCGCAGCTTTTGTGGATATCAGCGGTGAGACGGTTTGGATTACAGAAACGGTGGTTACGGTAGATGCCGCCGATGTTCCTCTAGACTTAATCCTTACCGATTCCTATACATCTTTGCTGCGAGTGGCACAGACGGCGGATCCCAACCAGCCGTTTATCAGCGAGCTGATTAACAAGATTCATGTTTCTATTCCGGCAGGCGCTTTACCCGCCGGCGGCCGGGTGCGCACCTTTGTCGAAGAGGTGCAGCCGGGGCGCATCTTGATGGATTTGTATGCAAACCTCTCCCCGGAATGGCAGGGAAGCTTCTGTGACCTGTTCAACGTATGCTGGAATACGGGCGCTTCTGGAGGGAACAATGCCGGAATGCGGCTATTAACAGCGCCGGTGCGTATCGGTGTGGAGAACGCGCTGGGCCAGGCGCAAACAGGCCCCATAAACACCCCGATGGTGATCCGCATCCCATACCATACCGCCGGTCTAGCTCAGATGAGCCTTCACTCAGCAGCAGCGCCGGCGCCAACTCCATATATCCAGCCGTTGTATTATGATGAACTCATGGGGGGCTGGCAGCCGGTGGATGATTATGTGGTGGATTCGGTCAACAATGAGGTGGTCATCTTCAGTGACCAAATGGGGGTATATGCGTTGGTGAGTTTCACGTCCGCCTCTGAGGTGTATCTGCCGGTTGTGATGCGGAATTGACGAACCGGAGTGTGCCAGGCACTCGTTCAAGAGTGCCTGGCACATCATCTCATTCCACCGCTTCCCTCAGGGCGCGGATATTGCCTGCCGGGGTGGTGATCATCGCCACGCAGCCGGTGCCCAGCAGGAAGCGACGGCCGCCAGTTTGTTCCAACGCATCCCGCGCTTCCGTGAGGGCCTGCTCCGGGGAATCCTGATGCAGGCTCCAGCGAGAGACGCCGCCGCTGGCCGCGCCTTTGATTCGCTTCAACCCCTCGGTTAGGCTCACGCCGGTTTCCCGGTCGTGCCAGTTGATCAACTGGACGGGATAGTCAGCCACTTCATCGAACATGATGTCGGTGCTGTGGATATGCACCATGTTGAGCCACAAATCACTCACCGCTTCCAGGATTCGCAGGTCGTACGGCCGTCCGAAGGTGCGGAATTCCTCCGGGTTGAGAAGCGGGTATCGGGCGTGTTGCAGCGCATAAAAGACACCGCTGATGCCCGTGGTCTTCGCCGCTTCGATGTAGCGCAAAGTGCTCTCGGTGATCGTTTCCAGGCCGCGCCGGAACGCCTGGGGATGGCTGCGCATGTGTGCCAGCATGACCTCCTCGCCGGCCAGATTTTTCGCCTGGGCCAGCGGAGAAAAGATGGTGGCGATGAAAGGCACCGTTTCGCCTACGCCGCGGCCGACAAGGCGCAGCGCCTCAATCTGGGTTGCCAGCATGCCCTGGGAAGGATCGAGTGGTTTAAGCCCTTCCCAATCGCCCGGCGTTTGAATGGAACGATGCGTATATTCGCGCGTTCCTTCCAGCGCGCCCACCCACCGGTCACGCACGCCCCAATCCTGGACGGCGTAGCTGCTGGACGGGGAAACCTTGAGCAGGTCCCAGTCGTAATCTTGCTGCCATTTGAGGTGAGAGGCGGCCAACTCGGCCGCGTTCTGGTCATCTCCCGGCCAATGACGCCATAACGCGACCGGCGCCCGGTCGCATCGTTCGCCGGCGATAGCAGCTTCTAATCGTTTCCGTTTACTCCAATCCGTCATTTCCTTCTCCCGATGTTAGAGTGGTTTGAATTGTTCGAACGCATCCTGGCAGTCGTTGCAATACCAGATCATGCGGCAGAGTGTGGGGCCAAAGCTGTTCTTGATGACCGTGTTCTTCGATTCGCAGCGGGGGCAGACGGCCGCATCCAGGAACGCCACCGAGATCAGATCGCCATTGTGCCGGGGCGGGGGAGCCAGCCCGAACTGGCGCAGCTTTTCTCGCGCTTCCCTGCTGATCCAGTCACTGCTCCACGGTGGACTCAGAACCACCTCCACCGCGACAGAGTTGACGCCCAGTTGCTGCACGCGAGCTTTGATGTCGCGCTGCATCACGTGCAGCGCGGGACAGCCAGAGAAAGTGGGCGTCATCTTGACCAATACCTCATCATCGGTGATGATGACATCCCGAATGATGCCCATCTCCACCAAAGAAACCACGGGAATCTCCGGGTCTTTGACGTCTTCCAACGCACGCCAGATGGCTTCAACTGTCACAGGCTTAAACATGATTTATCACCATTCCGCTTCCGGGTCATATCGGGCGACCTGCTGCATTTCAGCCAGCAGCGCCGCCAGATGTTCTGTGTGTTCGTCTCGGCCGTTCGCGGGGGAGGTCTCATCTTGCGGAATGCGTAGCCCTGATGTCTCGAGATGCGGCCTTACGATGGAATCCCATTCCGGGCGCAGTGCGGCCGCCTGTGGGGCGTAGCTTGCTTCCACCAGCAGTCTGTCCTGGGGCAGCGGCACAAATAGCTGCTGCGCGTATGGCCAGAGCACATCCAGCGCCGCCTGCATGCGGCCGTTGCTCTCGGCCGTGCCCAGGCCCAGCCGCTTCACCCACAGTCGAGTGTGCCGTAAATGGTAGATTTCTTCTTGCCGAATCTTGGCGGCCGCGTCGGCGATGGGCGTGTATGCGCTGCCTGTCAGGTGTAAGAGGGCCGTCAATTCGGCCGTGTCAAAGAGAAATTGGCGCAACATGCTGAAGGCCCAATCTCCCTTCGGCAGTTCCACCAGTTGCACGTTGCGATAGGCACACGCGTCTCTGAAGAATACGAGCTGGTCAGGGTCATCGCCGGTGAGTTCCTGCAATAAACTGTACCAGAGCGTGGCGTGGCCCAGTTCATCCTGGGAGATATTGGCAAAGGCGATGTCCTCTTCCAGGATGGGGCCGTGGCCCGTCCATTCCGAGTTGCGGTGGGCCAGGATGAGTTCATCATCAGCCAATGCCAGCAGTTTGTCGCAGAGCGCTTGTTTGAGTTCAGGAGTCATGTCAGTTCGGTTTACGGGGCGGGGATTACCGTTTGTCTCCTCGCTTGATTTTCTGCATCGCGGACACGGTCCGGTACTGGTTAGGCATCCGGTAAACTTTGTTGTGGACAGGCGCAAACATACTCTCGATGTCGTCTTCCTGGCTGCGTACAATCGCGCTTTCCGGGCAAACCCACCACACGATGGGGTCTCCTTCAGTGAACGCTGCCATCGCCTTCTTCATTGCCTGGACAGGCGACTGCGCTTCCACCTCGCCGACGTGAAACACGAAGCTCATGGAACGGCGCTGGGATTGTTTCTGGAACACGTAGTATGTCTCGGACGGCGCGCCGGCGGGGACGGCGTCCCTCTGCCATGAATCGTCCAGTTCCAACTCTTCGGCCGTTTTGCTGAAGATGGCGTCTTCTCGGACAACCCACATGCTGTGGCAGATCGGACGCCGGACGAAGACATCGCGTGCGTTGAGCAGCGCCATTTCCGCATCCGGGGCATGGACTGTGCCGATACTGCGGTGAGGCTGATCGGGTCGATCCTGCTTGAACACCTCGTAACGAGGCCATTGGGTGTCGGTCATGCTGCGAGCGCTCCCCTTTGCTTCTCGGCATAGGCTGCCAATGCTTCTCGCACCCAGCGGCCGTCCTCGTGCGCCTTTCTGCGCGCGGCCAGCCGTTCCTTGTTCATGGGGCCGTTTCCTCTGACCACGCGCCAGAACTCATCCCAATCAATGTCGCTGCCGATCCAGTTGCCGCTTTCCTCATCGTAGTGCATTTCCGGATCAGGCACCGACAGCCCCAGCGCCTGTAAAGCGGGTACCATTTCGTTGATGAACTCCTGCCGTAATTCGTCGTTGGTCTTGGATTTGATGCCCCAGCGAACCAGTTGGGGCGTGTTCGGCGAGTCCGAGTCATGGGGGCCGAACATCATCAGCGTGGGCCACCACCAGCGGTTAATGGCATCCTGCATCATCTGCCGCTGTTTGGGCGTGCCTTCTGCGTAACGAATGACCATCTCCTGCCCCTGTTTCTTGTGAAAGCCTTCCTCGGCACAGATGCGTACCATCGCCCGCGAATAGGGGCCGTACGAGCATTGGGCCAGCATCGTCTGATTCAAAATGGCTGCCCCGTCTACCAGCCATCCGATGGCGGCGTTGTCAGCCCAAGTCAGGGTAGGATAGTTGAAGACGCTGGCGTATTTGGCGCGGCCGTCATGCAGCGCTTCGATCATTTCCTCACGGGTAGCGCCCAACGTTTCGGCCGCATGGTAGAGGTACTGGCCATGCCCTCCCTCGTCCTGGACCTTAGCCATCAGCACCATCTTACGCCGCAAATTAGGGGCGCGTGTGATCCAGGCCCCTTCCGGCAGCATACCCACGATTTCGCTGTGAGCGTGCTGGGAAATCATGCGGATGAGTTGTTTGCGGTACCCATCCGGCATCCAGTCGCCAGGTTCGATCTTTTCCCCGCGGGCGATCCGGGCCTCAAATTCCGCCGTCTTTTCCGCATCGTTCATACGCCACCTCACTTATATAGATGTCTCGGCTCACCGACTTTGTACGGCGCTTGATTCTAACTGATATAACCCTCATCAAACGCGGCTCAGGTTGGGTGAAGGCAGAGCCTCAGGATATTCTGCCATAGTTGCTTTCGTGCGCAACTCGTGCGCAACCCGCGCGCAACCCGCGCGCTACTCGCTCGACGGGAAACGGGGCTTCTGCTTCCGCCGCAAGCCTTCCACACCGGCAAGCAAATCCTCAGCGAAAAAGCCCATCATCTCCAACGCCAGTGAATGGTCAAAAATCGGCCCGGCCTGCAGCAGCCATTGGTTGAGGGCGCGCTTGGTGAACTTGACGGCGTGGCGCGGGCCGGTGGCCAGCTGCACGGCGACTTCCATCGCCTTTTCCAAGAGTTCGTCGTCCGGCACACACAGGCTGACCAGTCCGATGCGTTCCGCTTCCCGGCCGCTGACAAAGCCACTCGTCATCAGATAATACTTGGCCTTGGCCATGCCGCACAGCAGCGGCCAGAGAATGGCGGAGTGATCCCCGGCGGCCACGCCCATGCGCACATGCCCGTCAGCCAGACGAGCGTTCTCGGCGGCAATACTGATGTCTGCCAGCAGCGCCACGACCAGCCCCGCGCCCACGGCCGCGCCGTTAATTGCCGAGATGATGGGCTTGCCGCAGCCGAGGATGTTATAGACCAGGGCACGCGCTTCGTCCAGGATACGGGTGATTTCGTCAAAGTCCCGATAGGCATTCTCAACCAGCTTCAAATCGCCGCCGGCCGAAAAAGCGCGGCCGGCCCCGGTGACCACCGCCACGTATACCTCCGGGTCATGGTCTATCGTCTGCCACACTTGGGTCATTTCCGTGTGCAGGCGGGCATCGGCCGCATTCAGCACGTCCGGCCGGTTAAGCGTCATCCATAAAATATGGGGATCGCGCCGCTCAAACAAAATATGCTGGTAATCGGAGTAGTCCATTCGCCTGCCTTTCTCTTGAGCCTGGAGAGGATGGAGATCGTCAAAGTCATTCTAGCGTAGACCACGGGCTATGCCAAGACGCCGGAAGTAAGGCGCAGTTAAAACTTAAAGAACCATCATAATCGTCGCGCCTTACTTCTAAGGAGCAAAGTTCCTTCTGTGTGTCTTGCTTTTTTGAATCATGAACTTTTCTCCATTTATTGGTTGAAAGGTTGCCAAAGCATGATACAAACATGGGCAGACCCCGCCCGATGTACACACGGTGTCACCCTGTCACCCGTTCACCGTGTCATTTTTTAGGAGGAACGGTCATGGAAACGACCCTGATAGCTATGATGACCTTGCGTGCCCTGGTATTCGCGCTAGGCCTGGCGACGATTGTCTGGACGCTGGTTTCGGCGGTGAAGACCTTCATCCTCCCGCGCGGCGTGTCAGTGTGGCTGACGCGGATTGTGTTCCGCGGCATCGGCGCGTTCTTTCGCCTGCGGGCGCGCCGGGCGGGCAGCTATGAAGAGCGAGATCGGATCATGGTACTGTTTGCGCCGATGGCCTTGATCTTGATGCCGATTGCCGTGCTCAGCATGGTGCTGCTGGGATACCTTCTTCTCTATTGGGCGTTGGACACACGACCGTTTTACGAAGCGTTCAAGCTCAGCGGCTCATCGCTGTTTACGCTGGGGTATGCGTCGCAGGACAGCCTGCCGTTCAAACTCCTGGAGTTCTCCGAGGCGATGCTGGGACTGCTCCTGGTGGCATTGCTCATCGCTTATCTACCGGCCATCTACACCGCCTTTGCCCGCCGGGAAACGGCCGTGGCGCTGTTGGAAGCGCGCGCCGGTGCGCCCCCATCCGCTTTCATCATGATCACCCGCTCCCACCGCACCAGGGAGTTGGGAGAATTGCGAGAATTCTGGATGGGATGGCAGACCTGGTTTGCTGAATTAGAGGAAAGCCACACGTCGCTGGCGATCCTCGCCTTCTTCCGTTCGCCGCAGCCGGGCCGTTCCTGGGTAACGGCCGCTGGGACGGTACTGGATTCAGCGGCGCTGATGCTGGCGGCCGTTGATGTCCCCTTTGAACCGAGAGCTGCGTTCTGCATTCGCACCGGCTATCTGGCCCTGCGTCACATCGCCAGGTTTTTTGACATCCCGCATAATCCCGATCCGGCGCCCGACGACCCCATCAGCGTCAGCCGGGTCGAGTTCGACCAGGGGTGCGACAGATTGGCGGCAGAGGGTGTGCCTATGAAGCGGGATCGGGATCAGGCATGGCGGGATTTCGCCGGCTGGCGGGTGAATTACGACACCGTTCTGCTGGCGCTGGCCGCGTTGACAATGGCCCCCTTTGCGCCCTGGTCATCTGACCGTTCCCGCGTTCTGGAGAGATGAATGGGCTTTGACAACGGCCGTCCCGTTGGCGTACACTCTGGTTGTATCGGGTCACCCAATCTCAAGCAGGCCGGAGGTCAGGATGAGTCGGATCACCCATGTCGTCAAGCGGAGCGGGGCAATTGTCCCGTTCAACATTGAGCGAATCAGCAACGCCATCTACCGCGCGGCCGTGGCTGTCGGCGGCCGTGATAGAGCGCGCGCCGAATGGCTGGCCGGGGAAGTGGTGAACCGCCTGGAAGAAACTATCCCCTCGGAGCGGCCGCCGCACATCGAAGAAATCCAGGATGTGGTGGAAAAGGTACTCATCGAAAACGGGCACGCCACCGTCGCCAAAGCGTACATCCTCTACCGGGACGAGCGCAACCGCCGCCGCCATGTGTCTGCCCGGCACGCCTCCGCCCCCTCCGAAAACATCCCCTGGGCCAAAATCTGGCGCGTCCTCGATTGGGCCGTCAAGCATGACCTGCATACCGTGTGGCGCCTGAATGAACGCATCGTCAACGGCGAATTCCCCCAAATCGTTCACGAATCGGAAGCGGCCTATGAAGATGACGTAGATACAGCCGCGGAAATGATCGCCGAATGCCGCGACGAGCTGCGCATGGTTCTCATCAGCGGGCCATCCTCATCCGGCAAAACCACCACCACCCTGAAACTGGAACAACGGCTGTCGAAAGTAGGCCTTAAGTTCGTCACCCTCAATGTGGATCATTACTTCTTCGACCTGGAGATGCACCCCAGGGATGAGTTTGGCGATTACGATTTTGAGACGCCCCAGGCGTTAGACCTGGCCCTGATTAACGAGCATCTGCAAAGGCTGACGGCCGGGGAAGAGGTGCGGATCCCCTTTTACGACTTCAAAACCGGGAAGCGGCGCCCGGACCAGACCCCGATGCGGCTGGCAAAGGATGAAATTTTGCTCATTGACAGCCTGCACGGTTTTTACCCGGCCATGACCGAGGATATCCCCGGCGAGATGAAGTTTAAGCTGTACCTGGAGCCGCTACTGCAAATGAAAGGGCCGGACGGCTATGTGCGCTGGACCGACGTGCGCCTGATCCGCCGCATGCTGCGCGACGCCGTGCACCGCGCCTATGATCCGCAGCGGACGCTGGAACATTGGCATTACGTCCGCTCCAGCGAGATGCGTCACATCATCCCTTACCAGGGAACGGCCGATTTTATCATCAACAGCGCCATGCCCTATGAGCTGCCCCTTTACCGGGCACGCCTGTTCAACCAGTTTGCCCAATGGGACGCCGGGTACAAGGAGGATCCCCTGCGTGAAGATGCGTACACGCGAGCGTCACGTATTCACCGCTTGCTCGAATCCATCCTGCCGGTGGAGGACGAGTCGCCCATCCCGTCTGACTCCGTCTTGCGCGAGTTTATCGGCGGCGGCAGTTTGTCTGTGCATTAGATGGGGGTGGGGGTTGCCCGTGGTCCGTAATCCGTGGCCCGTAATCCGTAATCCGTTATCCGTGTTCCGTAAGCCGTAATCGGTGACCCGGCCTGAATACGGTTTACGGAACAGGGTTCACGGAAACCGAGTGGTTGTTTCCTAGCGATGCCTAAGCGGCTCCCAATCTTCTAACCTGTAGCAGCCAACAAATACGGCCGTCATCCGCCCACGTGATCTCCCAATCCCCCTTGCCGAAGGTGCGGCGCACGCCGCGCAGCAGCATTTGCAGCCGCTGGTCGCCCGGCACGAACGCCCGCCCCGGCCGCTGCCACCCCCGCAGTTTGGGTAGAGATATTGGTTGACGGTTTACGGATGACGGAATACGGACGACGAAATCCTCAGTCTCCGAGCGCCGGGTAACGGCCGTCCCCTCTGTCGTCGCATTCACCATCTCCATGATCAACACATCCCGCCGGGCCGCATCCGGCAGAGAAAGTGCGGCCGTCCACAGACGGCAGAGCGAATCAGCTAATTGGCGCGGGTGAGTAAAATCCACATCGAGTTGGGGCGGAGTGGGCTGCGCCGCGGCCGTGAGGCTGCGCACAGCCACTGGGATTTCCAGCCGGGGGAAATGAATCGTATAATAGATCACTTCAGAGACCCAGTCAGGGTCTGGGGCGTTAAGGCGGCCGTCCTTGGGAACGATGATGCCTTCCGCCAACATCAGACGATAGACCTCGTCCAGCAGCACCGCCCCGCCAGGCGCCGGCAGGCCGGCCCGCGCCGCTGCATCCAGTAATTTGGCTTTGGGGCTGACAGCGTATTTCCGGGTGCGGCCGGAACCGAGCCAGATAAATAAGGGTTTCATCTCGTTAAAAGTCTAGCATTAAACCGCTCCTGGCGCATCAGGGCGAGACGGCGCGGAGAGAAGGCCATATGTTACCCCTATGGCAACACCGCACCGTCCCGCCCCCACACAGGAGTCCAACGAAATGAAACACACACTTTCGCAAACGGAGGCCCAGTTTCAACTGCCGGTTCGTGAAAATACGATTGCCGACAACCCGACCAACGACAACCCGACTACTCGACTAAAATAGGAGCGAAAATGTGACCAAACCTTTGTTGACTACTCCAACCATTGAACAGATTTACAAACACGGTTCAGTCCGCCGCTACAAGCCGGACCCCGTCCCGACTCGCCTGATCGAGGCGATTGTCGCAGCCGGGCAGCGGGCTTCGACATCCTCCAACTTGCAGATGACCAGCGTGGTGGCTGTTGCCGACGGTGACAAGCGGGCAAAGCTGGCGGAGTTGTGCGGCCGGCAGAAGCATATCGTCCAGGCCCCAATCTTTTTGGCCTGGTGCGCCGACCTGAGCCGGCTGGATCGGGCTTGCCGCATGCGCGGCTATGAGCAGGTGGCCGGCTATGTAGAGAATTTCCTGCTGGCGGCCGTGGACACAGCCATCGCCATGCAGACGGCCGCGCTGGCGGCCGAATCGCTAGGGTTGGGGATGTGCTTCATCGGCGGGATTCGCAACGAACCGGCCAAGATCATCGAGCTGTTAGGATTGCCCCATCTGGTGTTCCCCATCTCCGGCATGACCGTCGGCTGGCCGGCGGTTGAGCCGCCTCAGCGGCCCCGGCTGCCGTTGAATGCTGTCCTGCATTGGGAGACATATGACGCCAGCGGTGAAGCAGAGGCGCTGCGCGCATATGACGAAGCGATGGCCGAGACAGGCATCTACAAGGGGCGCCAGGTACCTGTGCCTGGCCGGGAGGAGGAAGTGGAGGCGTACGGCTGGACGGAGCACTCCGCGCGGAGGGTATCACGGCCGCACCGGGCCGGGTTGCGCCAGGTGTTGGCGGATCAGGGGTTTACATTGAAGTAGCGGCCGTCCCGGTGATGACCGCATACCCCAACTTTCCCTGCCGCACTGTATTCGCGGCGAGGCGCGCCAACTGTTTTGCCTGCCCGAAGTCAGCCCCCGGCAGCGCCAGCTTATTCAGCTTCACCAGCAGTTCTGCGCCGAGCAGCCGCCCCTGGATTTGGCGGATGAGGTCGTTGAGCGCCTGGTCATGGGCTTCGATTGCGCCGATGATCAGGCCGGCGTCTTCCAGGTAAGCACGATACTGGGCTACCGGCTGTGCATCGGCGATGCAGGCCACCCAACCGAGGAGGGTGTCTAATTCCGGGGGAAGGGGGCCGGAGCGGGTGAGATCGCTCAGACCCAGACGGCCGCCCGGTTTGAGCACGCGTGCGAATTCGGCCGCGGCCGTTGGTTTGTCGGGGAAGGTGCAGAAGGCGCATTCGCACAGGATGGCGTCAAAGCTGTCGTCGGAGAAGGGGAGCCGCTCGGCGTCCCCCTGTTCAAATCGGACCCTATCGGTAGCGCCCACCTCAGCCGCGGCCGCGGCCGCCTCGGTCACCAACGCTTCCCCATACTCCACGCCCACCACGTCACAGCCAAATTCCTTCGCCAGGAAAATGGCGCTGGTTCCCTTGCCCGCCGCCACATCCAGGACGCGCCGGCCCGGCCCCAGCTCAAGCAGTTCACCCAGGCGCTGCGTCAGGGGGAGGCCGCCGGGATGGAAAGAGTCGCCCAGCAACAGCCGGGTCCAATCGCTTTGATAGACCGCCGTGCAGCACGCTTTAATCGTTTCGCTGGGCAGCCGTATGGCTGGCTGGCCGAATAGTTGTCTGGTCTCGTTCATCCGATCACCAATTACTGCGTTTCAAATGATTTGATTGATAAGGGCGCGCCCATTTCCTGGCGTATCAGGGCGAGACGGCGCGGGGAGGAGGTCATAGTTTACCCCTATGGCAACACCGCGCCGTCCCGCCCCCACGCTGGGGTTCAACTGAAATGAAACACACCCATTACCAATTACCGTTCACCGTCGCCGTTCACCGGCGGCCGTCCGTGGGGAAACGAGAAGTGAAGCGGCTCCGGCTCATAGGGGATGCCTTGCGCCTCGGCGCGGGCGCGGGCGCGGCCGCGGGCCGCCAGTTGCCCCCGGGCTTGCTCCCGGTAGCCAACGCTGTTGTAAGCGCAGAATGGGATTTGCTTCCCGTCCGGCAGCAGAATCTCCTTGCAGCACTTCATCAGGTTCTTCTGGTTGAATGTCCAGGGGTCCATGAAATCCTGGAGCATGATCATGAACATACTGCCGGCCAGGGGGCCGAGGTCAATGTCCAGGCCGCAGGCCGCGCAGGAGAGGGCGAAGTTGCTGCTGGCCTTTTCGAAGCCGGGGATCGCAGACGATGACCATAATCCCTCAATGGCAGCCTTCACCTCATCATTGATCTGAGGCAGGACGCCGTTGGTGATGTAGTCCAGGTAATCGTCCACGTCCAGGATGCGCGTCAGCGGCAGGACGGTGTCATTTTCGTAGTAGGCGTAGGTGACCGAGTTGCAGGTGGGGAAGCAGCAGGGGACGGGTACGAAGTCAGACTGGAGGAACAGCCCTTCTGTCTGCGCTTCAATCCAGCGGAGCACGTCGGGAATGGTCACGCGCTCCAGCGGGTCATGCTCATCATGACGGCCGGCGTGGAAGGCGGGCTGGAAGTTGATGCCAAAAATAGCTGGATGTTCCAGGGCAAATTTGACGATACGGCCGACTTCGTGATCATTCACACCCCGTTCAATGGCGGGGACCAACACTACCGGGCAGCCCGCTTCTGCCAGCCGATCCAGCGCCTTCAGCTTCTCCGGTAGAATATCTGCCTCGCCTCGAATCACGCGGTAGGTTTCGCGCTCAAAGCCATCGAATTGGAAGTAGATGGCCGGTCGCAGTTCCGCCAGTTCGGCCAGGAACGTATCATCGTGGGCGATGCGGCGGCCGTTGGTGTTGAGCATGATATGGCGAATGTTGCGCTCGGCGGCCGCGCGGATCATGGGGATGATCTGCGGGTGGATGGTCGGCTCGCCGCCGGAGAATTGCACCACCTCCGGAAACCCTTCTGCTTCCACAAACCGATCCAGGATCTCCTCCACTTCCGCCAGTGTCAAATTGTAACCGGCCCCGGCGTCGGCGAAGCAGAGCGGGCAGTCCATGTTGCAGGCGGAATTCACTTCGATGATGCCCAGACAGGCATGTTGTTGGTGGTCGGGGCACAGGCCGCAGTCGTGGGGACAGCCGTTCACGACTTCGGTGGAGTAGGTTAGGGGGATGGTTCCCGGTTTGTTGAATTTGGCCGAATTGACATAAGCTTCGGCGTCGCTGTAAATGAGCGCTTCAAAGCGGCCGTGTTCGGGGCACCGCTTGCGCATGAACACTTTATTATTACGCAGCAGTACCTGGGCGTCAATCACCCGCCGGCAAACCGGACAGATACTGCGGGTGAGTTCGTAGAACACATAGTCAGCATCTTTTTTAACGGCCGCAGCGTGGGGAACGATCGGGTGGGTTATGCTCATCTTCTTTCCTTTTTTCCCTTGTCTCTTGCTTATTCAATTACTTGACTCTACATAGCTATGCCACAGGATTGTAGGCAGGACTGTAATCCTGATTCCTCTAAAAAAACAGGCCGGGGTGATAGCCCCGGCCTGACGACAATCGACATGGGGACGCCGCCCATCATCTCCCATGCTGTTCTGTAAGCAAGAACCCCAGGAATCGGAACGAGGTTCGCTGTCGGCGTCCAACCCAGGAGGAAAAATCTATGATTTTGCCATGCGGGCCGATTATTTTTCTGATGGCAAGGCGCCAGGTGGCTGTGCAGAAATGAGTGATTCCAGCTCATCCAACCGCTCCTGGTAATAGGTCTGACAATCGGGACAGGTGGCCATATGATGGCGGGCTTTCCTGATCAAGGCGGGCCAATCTGCTTCTGCGGGGTCTATTTCAGCCAGATATTCCAAAATGCTGAGACAATCAACGCAGCTTAATGAGCTGGCTTGCGGGTCGTCTGTTTCCAGGTCGAGTAATAGTTTCCAAAGTGGGCGAATGCCGGTTGCCATGTGTGATACTCCCATGGGCTTATCCAACAAAGGGCACGGCGATGGAGTCGCCGCGCCCTCTTTTATTTGACATGGCTGGGTTTGCCGGTCGTTCTGTATTCATATCTAGGCAGCCCAGTGGTGACAGTCACTAAAATCACACGTC
>JBHHTQ010000008.1:0-108217 GCA_046753445.1 Anaerolineae bacterium
ATCTTGTTATGTTTGGGTACAATCATTGTCTATGAACAGTCATGTATTGGGGCATATCAACCGTCGCAAATCATGGTTGATATGGTTGATTCTCATATCGTTATTGCTGCTTGCCTATGTCCTGCGCCTTCACGGACTGGATGCGTTCAGCTTTTGGACAGACGAGGGTCTTACGCCGCTTCGCTCCGGCTATTCGCTCGGCAAGATTCTGAGTAATGAGATCATTATCCAGGACGCCGTCACAAAAGACACACATCCCCCGCTCTATTACCTGATCCTCCATTTCAGCCAGCGGTCGTTTGGGCAGTCGGATTTTGCTTATCGCTATCCCTCTTTGATAGCGGGCATGTTACTGATTCCGCTTCTCTTCCAATTTGGAAGGCGGCTGCATAGCCCGCTGTTGGGGTTGATCGCAGCGTTGCTAACGGCCGTGAATCCCCTCCAGATATGGTATGCCAGGGAAGCGCGAATGTATACGCTGCTGGTCCTGTTGGCGGCGGCGGCTAGCTACGTATTGTGGCGGGCAATGACGAGAAAGGATTTATCTACCAGCGGGCTGCGGCGTTACCTGACCCTTTATCTGTTGTTGGCGGCGCTGACGGTTTACACACATTACACGGCCGTCCTTCTGGTCGCCGGGCAAAGCATGTTTCTGGTCTGGCTGCTGTGGCAAGGGGGACAACGCCGCTTGCTGATCGGAGCGGCCATTGCCGGGGCTTTGTTGGTCATCCCTTTGATCCCTTTTACCATTCCCCGCCTATTCACAGGCGCAGAGGCCAATTATTTCTATGTCTCGCCATTGATTATGCTTCAGGATGTCATTAATGGCTTTGGTTACGGCGTGACTCTCCATTTCGAGATGGTGAGCGTAAAACTACTGACCGCAGGAACGGCAGTCCTCATATTCGTCGGCTTTTATGCGGCTTGCCATTGGCAGCATCGCCTTTTTCAATTTGTGTACCTGCTGGCAGCCGTTTTCGGCCTGATGGCCGGCTCATTGATAAAACCCATGTACCAGGGGGTTCGCCATACGATGGCGGGAAGCCCAGCCCTGCTTCTGTTGGCTGCGTGGGGCATCGTATGGTTGGTGACTCGCGCTATGCAGGCCAAACCATTTTGGCTGACTCTGATATGGTCGGGGCTATCATTGTCAGCGCTGGGGATGCTGCTTGGCGGGGCCATCGTCGCATTGGACAACCTCCACCATGATGATCGTTTTGTGAAAGACGCCTACCAGGAACTGATCCAATATGTAGAACAGACTGCCGGTGATCATGATGTCATCCTCTATAACGATGCCATCCTGCTGCCGCTGCACGAACATTACCGCACGCGGCAAGATATCGCGGCGGCCGCTTCCCCAGTGTATCCCTATACTTCTGCCCACTCGCCTGAGCAATTGGCCACGCTCGCTGAACAGTATGATCGCATCTGGTTCGTCACCGGCCTCCCGGCCGATGGACGGGATGACGAGATGGTGGTTCGCCAATGGCTGGATACAAACCTGACGCTCGTTTCAGCCCGCAATTTTCCGGGGAGGTCCACTGAAGTGCGAGTCATCACCTACGTTACTGCGCCGCCGGTGAAGTTGTTTCTGCCCGAAGATGCAGTTGGGTTAGACATCGAGTGGGCCGGGCTTCCCCCACTTCGCGGCCTGCAACTGAATTTCACCCAGCCGACTTCGTTACCTGCATTGTGGTTAGATTTGTTCTGGGAAAACAACCCATTCAATGCAGCCTCCACACAACTGCGATTCTCACTGCGTGGGCCGGACGACAAAGAGTGGCTCATCCGCCACCAATCTCTCGTGTTGGAAGAAGCAGTTCCCGAAACAACCGGGCCGCGGCCGGACGACGCTGTGGTTAGCATTAGTTACGCGCTGCCGATCCCGTACGGTACCCCGCCAGGAATTTACACTTTATTCCTGCAACCCTTTGGAAGCGCTGACGGCCCCCCTTTGGGCGATGCGCAGCCCCTGGCACAGGTAACATTGACGACTTCCAATAGCCGGGGAGTCTCCCCAAAACTATCGCCCTTGATCGCGCTTCATTTCCAGAATGGGCTTACCCTGAAAGGGATCATTTTCCCCGACACGGAAGTACGGCCGGGGCACAATTTGCCGCTGACGCTCTTCTGGGAAGCAGATTTACCCCTTCAAGCAAACGGGCTGCGTTATGAACTGGCAATCCTCGGGCCTGACGGCGAGGTGCTGAAAAAGCAAGAGGGAGTACCGGGAGCTGACTGGCTAACAACATGGCCTCCCGGCGTGCCTATCGTCGAGTACTCCGGGCTTTATTTCCCCCCCGACACAAAACCCGGACGTTACCGCCTGCGTTGGCGGCTGGTGGGGGATGGCGATAGCGGTAGAACAGGGCGGCCAGCCTGGCGGCCGTGGCCCAGCGAATACAACATGCTGGGAGCTATCACTGTTAAACCGTGGCCTCTGGTGACAGACCTGCCGGATCACGCCAACCTGATACAAGCCAGTTTCGGGCCGGCCGTACAGCTTTATGGGTATGAGCTAGAGCAGGGGGGAGAAGCTCTGATGGTCACGCTATACTGGCAGGCGCAAGCGGTACCGGACAACGATTATTTTTCTTTTATACACCTGGTGTCAGAGGAGGGGGAGATCGTGGCCCAACAAGCATTTATTCCGGTGAATGGATTGCGTCCGACAAGGGGTTGGCGACCTGACGAGGTACTGACCGATGCTTACACGCTCGACCTGCCCCCCGATCTACCCCCCGGCGAATACAGTTTGATTGCCGGCTTGTTCGACCCGGAAACCGATGAGCGGCCGTCTGTGATTTACCAGGGGCAACCACAGGAACGCAACCAGATCAAGCTGACCACAGTATTGCTGCCATGACTCATCCAAGAGCGCCCCTCACACTCCTTCTGGCTGCCTACCTGCTCATCACCCTGGGTTATGGGATTGTCAACCCACTTTTTGAAGCCCCAGATGAACATTGGCATTTCTTCACAGCTCAATACATCGTCCAACACCATAAGCTCCCTGCCGTTACCCAAGATTATGACAAGTGGATGAGCCAGGAGGCTGCGCAGCCGCCGCTTTACTATCTACTCGGCGCTGTGCTGATCGCCCCGGTGGATACGGCCGCAGCCCGAAACCAGGTATGGCTTAACCCATTCTTCTTAAGCAGTATTGGCAATGCTTCGGCCGTAACCAACCTCAACCTGGTTGTACATACTCCCCTGGAGAAATGGCCCTGGCATGGATACGTACTGGCGGCACACCTGCTCCGCATACTGTCAACATTTTTAGGGTTGGGAACCCTGTTGTGCATTTACGGCAGCGGCCGCCTGCTCTGGCCGGCCGATCCGCGCCGGGCGCTGCTGGCCACCGCGCTGGTCGGCTTTCTCCCCCAGTTTAACTTCGTTCATGCCTCCATCAGCAACGATCCGCTCATCATTTTCCTGGCTTCGGCCGCATTGTACCAACTGCTCCGTATCGTCAAAATGGGCGTCAACCACCGGCGCTTGATCCCCCTGGGTGTGACCATCGGGCTGGCTGCTCTGACCAAAAACGCCGGTATTTTGCTGTTGGCGTATGCAACCGGGATGCTCTCTCTCGTGGCCTTAAAGGAAAGACAATATCGCACCCTGCCGCAAATCGCTGCGTTTGTTATCCTGCCCGCTGTGAGCATCGCCGGGTGGCTTTGGTGGCGCAACTGGACGCTCTATGGGGATGTAACGGCCGCAAACCAGTTTATTCGCATCGCCGGCGGGGATCGCGGTTATACCCTGGGGCAGGTGCTGGGCGAGACGCGCAGCCTGCTGTTTTCTTCGGTAGCTGTGCTTGGCTGGTTTAACGTACGCGCGCCGGCATGGGTGTATTGGTTTTGGGGCGGGTTGGCCGGGCTAGCCCTTGTGGGGGCATGCTTGAAGATTGCCACACAATGGCAAGCCGGAGCCATTCGTAAAGATGGAGCGGCGGGTATGCTTCCAGCCGCACTCCTTGGCGGTTGGTTCCTACTTGTTTACGCCGGGTTAATCCTCTTCATGCTGCGGACGCCGGCAGCCCAGGGGCGTTTACTCTTCCCGGCACTCATCCCCATCTCCCTGGCGGCGACCTATGGCCTGACCGGCTGTGAAAGGCATCGCATCCTTCCCCATTCGGGCCGCATGCTCCTTATCCCGGTTTTGGGCGGATTGGCAACAACTGTGTGGGTGCTGTTCCTGGTTTTGCCGCAAATCTATGCGCCTCCCCCAACCGTTGAGGAGATACCAGCCGAAGCAACGCGAGTCTCGCAAGACATGGGTCAAGGCCTAAGGCTGTTGGCCGTGCAAGTAGAAACGGAAACGGCCGTGCCGGGGCAACTCGTCTGGATTACCCTGTACTGGCAGGCAGACACACTCCCTTCCGCGCCGCCAGAGCTGGTCGTGGAAATCCTCGGCCGGTCACAAGCACTGGCCGGCAAGCTCCACGCCTATCACGGCCGCGGCCTGTATCCGGCCACCCTATGGCCGGCGCGGCGCATAATCGCCGATCGTTTTGGGATACTCTTAAACCGGGAGTTAGCCGCGCCGGTACTGGCCCGAACATTCGTCCGGATAAAAGATGGGGGCGAAGCCGTGGTTGTAGGCTCCGTGAAAGTGACTCCATCCCGCTGGCCGGCCTCCTCAAGTAAAGCCCTGGCTCGATTAGGAAACGGGATTGAACTGACGGCCGCATCGCTCAGAACAGCGACGGCCGCGCCTGGTGATGAAGTGGTGGTTGACGTGCAGTGGCGTGCGACGGCCGCCCCTCATCAAGCATACACAACTCTCGTTCACCTAGGCCCGGCGAGCGCTCCGCCCCTGGTAACCGGCGACCGCCCCCCCCTGAACGGGGACTATCCGACAGATGTCTGGGAAGCTGGGGAGGTGATCGAAGATCAGTATGTGCTGTCCCTGCCGGCCGACCTGCCTCCCGGCCGGTATCCAGTCTGGATCGGCATGTATGACCCGGCCACGATTGAGCGTCTTCCCTTGCTGGTGGGCAACGCCCCGCAGCCCAACAACGTATTTCTGGTTGGCTGGCTAAGCATTGAAGGATAACTGGCAAACCTATAACGGAGGGACCTAGATCATTGGCGGCATTGTGCTACCGGAAGTGGCAGCGCATTGTCCTTGAGGGGCGTCTGCTGGTTGTCGATAGCGGGGAGCCGCTCCCCTGTGGTGTAATCGTAGACGCCAACCAGCAAGCGCGCTGGCTGATCTTCAACAGTTACCGGCATCGTGCGCCGCTCTACGAGTTCCCAGTCAGGCGAGAACTGAACCAGGTCGGGGCGCAGTCCAAGAGGGGGGCCATCTGCCTGCGCCAGGAAACGGCCGTCGGCAGAGAACAACTGCACAAAAACGGATGTCGTCCCCGGGACCGGCTCATTGGCGGGAAGCCCCCAGGTGAGCGTCACTTGCACCGTGCCGTCACAAGCCGAAGTCCTGGCGCGATAAAGCGTGTAGAAGCCCAACGTTGCCTGCGCTGGGCCAGCGTCTGCCGGCTGAAAAGCGCCCGCATGAACCGTCTGCGGTCCAGATTCAGCATAGCGGACGATGAACACCTGGCTCCCAGCCGCCGTCCAATCCGCCGCAATCGGAAGCGTCGCGGCCGCTTCTCCCCGAAAAGCGGTTTCGTCATGAAGCCCAACATGATACGGCGTGCCCTCATTCAGGTCGGCAATGGCAACGGGATAAACGGCGTGTTCTCCAGCCACATTCTCGCCTATCAGTTCATTTGCGAACAGATAGTTGCCGAGCATCGCCGCCAGTTCCGCCCCGACAGCATACGTGTTGCGCGGTGGCGACAACCACTGGGGCAGGTTGACCACCACGATGCCCTCGCTCGGCCGTTCCGCCATCACATCCTTCATCACCTGCACCGGCTCCGTCAATCGCTCGTAATCCGCCAGACGGCCGCGCACAAACTGCCAGTTCGTCACCAGCACAAAAGCAAGAAACCCCGCCAAAAAACCATTGGCTACAAACTGCTTCTTGTTAATCATTAACCGTTGACTGTTACCTGTTAACATCACCCCCCAGGCCAGCGACGCACCCACCGAGCCGAGGTAAAGCAAGCGCGGCCCATGCAGCAAATAGCCGGTGGGCAACGGCACAGCGATGAGCAGCGAGGCCGCCCCCCACCACCCCCAACCCAGTAGAAGCGGCCGTCGCGCAGCGCTGAGGCGGGCCGTCCAGGCCGACCAGGCGGCCGTTATGAGAGCCGCACCCCATACCAGGGAATTCGCCCCGATTTGCGGCAATTTGTGGGCAAACCAGGTCAGCGGATAAGCGGCCGCCTGCAAGAGATACAACCCACGCAACCAGGCGTTTTCACTCGCTCCGCCTGCGGCTTGCGGCGCCCGGCTGATCGGCAGGAACTGGTAACTGACAGCGTAAACCGCACCCAACGCCAGGAAGACAAGCGAGGGAGGCAAATTGCGGAATACGGACTTCGGATGACGGATGACGGATTTGGCTCGGGTGAACTGGACCAGGCCGGCAAATACACCAAAAAGGACGCCCGATTCATGGCTGAGCAAGCTGAGCAGGAAGAGAACGGCCGTGATGCTCCACCAGAGGAATTGTGAATTGCGAATTGCGAATTGCGAATTGTGAATCCCACTTTCCGCCTTTTGTTTTGCCGTCAAGTACGTGTGTAACCCCAGCAAAATCAACCCGGCCGTTGTGGGATGAACGTTGTGGCCGTAGACCGCCACCGCCTGGTAGGAGAAGGGGAAAAGGGCGAAGAGCAACCCGGTAACCAGCGCCTGCCAGGGTCGCGCCCCTAACCGCCAGGTCAACGCCACCAACAGCGCTGCGTTCAGCCCGTGCTGGGCCACATTCAATCCATGGAGGAGCCAATTTGGGTAAAACCCCCAGAGCCTTTGAATGATCAGCAGAGGGAGAAACGTTAACGGCCGGTAAAAACCAAACGCCTCCGTCGGCAGCCAGACCGTGCCGAAATCAAGCGATTTGGTGATGCGAATGTGCAGCAGACTATCGTAAATGATGGGCAGGCGCAGTGTAGGCCAATACAGCAGCAGAGCGGCCAGCCCGGCCAACGCGGCCGCTGCTGCCAGCCGGTGTCGTTTCATGAAAGAGATCATGGTGCTGAACTATGGGGAACGGTGCAAGATGTTAATGCCGGATGGTGCGGCGACGATCGCGGCCGTGGCGAGGCCCAGAAACAAGCCATGTTCCACAACACCCGGCTGCTCGCGAATAGCGCGGGCCAGTTCGGCCGGGTGTGGGATGGCCTCAAAATGACAGTCGAGGATGATATTGCCCTCATCGGTGATGAATCGCTGCCCCTCCCGCACACGTTCAACCACGCGAGCGCCCAACGATTCCAGGTGCGCGGCCACTGGCTGCCGGGCGAACGGAATTACCTCCACCGGTACCGGCGCGCGTGTCCCCAGCCGGGCGACCCGCTTGCTGTGGTCAGCCACGACGATCATCCGCCGGGAAGCGGCCGCGACGATTTTCTCGCGCAGGAGCGCGCCGCCCAACCCTTTGATGAGGTTCAGGTCGGGAGCGATTTCATCCGCTCCGTCAATGGTCACGTCGATTTGGGGATGTTCATCAAGCGAAGACAACGGAATCCGCCAGCGGCGGGCTTCAGAAGCGGTCACTTCCGAAGTGGGGATGCCGATGATGTCATGCAGGATGCCTTTTTGCAGCAAAAGGCCCAGGGCGCGTACCGCGTGCACGGCCGTGCTCCCCGTGCCTAATCCCACGACCATGCCGGAGCCAATCTGTTCGACCGCCTTCTCGGCCGCCTGACGTTTCAGTTCCTCAAGCGTCACCGCCATTCTTCTACCTCCGCCGGAAGATGATTCTGCGCGGAGTGTACCAACTTGCATCAGCGCAGGCGAACGATCTCTTCCCGGGCAAAGAGAGGGCCTACTTCCAACCTCAAACCCGGCCCGGCATACAAGCCCGGTGGTACGCTGATGTCTGCCAGGTACAGTTCGCCGATGATTGCTTCGCCGGCCGTCCCTTCCCGCAATCCATCCTTGGGCAATGCCAGCGTCATCGTGGCCGTGGCCCGGATCGCCGGCTCGTATACTGTGCCGGTGGTTGTATCCAAGCCCGAGGGAGCATCCAGGCTGAGGATGGGGGCAGTCTGTGCGTTGGCCCAGTTGATGAGCTGCGCGGCCGTACCGCGGGGTGCGCCGGCCAGACTGTAGCCGATGATTGCATCCACAATCAATTCCGGGTCGTCAGGAACAGCATCCGGGGTGGCTACGGGCACGTCCATCCGGCGCAAAATATCGAGCTGGCGCCCGGGGACGCCCTGGTAGCGCGCATCGGGGTGGGTAGCGAGCACGCGCACATCAGCGCCCCAATTGTGAAGGCGACGGGCGCACACCAGCCCCCCGCCCCCATTGCCGCCACGACCAGCCAGCACCACCACTTTGCGACCGCGTGGATCCCCATCAAGGAAACGGGATCGTGCCAGATGCGCCAGATTGCGTCCCGCATTCTCCATCATCTGGATCAGTTCGATGTGATAATCCTCGATCATCGCCCGATCCACTTCGCGCATCTGATCCGTGTTTAGATAAGGAGCGTCAGACATTACCAGGCTACCTCGTCAGGGAAAAGCGCATCAAACACATCACCATGCCCTCGTCTGGTAAAAGAACGTAGGGCCACTTCTTTCCAGGCAAGGAAATGCGCTGTCTCCAGATGAGTCTGCTGCGTGGCTTTGTCGCGGTACACTTCAAACAGGCTGAAATGCGTTGGGTCTTCCTTGTCTTGCAAAACGTCGAAGCGAATAACACCCGGCTCCTGCAACGTTTTCCGGGCATTTTCCAGCGTCGCCGCTGTGTACGCTTCCACCATTTCCGGCTTAATGTAGTGATGAACCTGGAAGATGAACATGGTCAATCCGCTTTCACCACCGCATGGCCGCCAAACTGATTCCTCATCGCCGCCAGCAGCTTGGCCGCGTAGCTCTCATCCTGGCGGCTGGTGAAGCGGGCCATGAGCGAATGAGTGATGACCGTCGCCGGCACGTCCAGGTCAATGGCCTCAAACACAGTCCACCGCCCCTCGCCGCTGTCCGGCACATATCCCTTGATGCCGCTCAACTCCTGGTCATCCGCGAGCGCGTTGGCGGTCAAATCCAACAGCCACGAGCGCACTACGCTGCCGAAGCGCCAGATTTCAGCGATGTGGTGCAGATCAAGCGCAAATTCCTTCTTGGCGCGCATGATTTCAAAGCCCTCAGCATAGGCCTGCATCAGGCCATATTCAATGCCATTATGCACCATTTTGACGAAGTGGCCAGCCCCGGTGGGGCCGACATGCCCCCACCCCTGGTCAGGTCCGGGAGCCAGCGTCTCCAGGGCGGGCCGCAGGCACGCCACCGCCTCGTCGCTGCCGCCGACCATCATGCTGTATCCTTCAGCAAGCCCCCAGATGCCGCCGCTGGTACCCACATCCATGAAGTGAATCCCTTGCTCGGCTAAGTCCGCCCCCCGGCGCATCGTATCTTTGTAATTGCTGTTGCCGCCATCCACAATCAGATCGCCGGGGCGGCAAAGGCTCGCCAGTTCATTGATGACGCTTTCGGTTGGATTGCCCGCGGGCACCATCACCCAGGCCACACGCGGCGCGCTCAACTTTTCTACCGCTTCCGCTAACGAAAACGCCGGAATAAGCCCCTCTTCTTCAGCCAGGGTCCTGGTTGTTCCAGGGCTGCGATTGTAGCCGGTAACCTGATGCCCGCCCCGGATCAGACGACAGGCCATATTGGCCCCCATTTTGCCCAACCCAATCATTGCCAGTTCCATGATTCTTAACCTCCACTGATTTTCTGCCAGGCGCGCAGCAGTTCAGCCACGCTCCAGGCCTGGGCGATGCACCCCCTGGGTGTGAACGGGGGATCGCCGTCGAATATCTCGCTGATACTGCCAACGCCATGACCGGCCAGATGGCGGAAAAGCGGTTGCAGGTAGCTCCTTGCCTGGTCCGGGTTGTGGTAAACACGCAGGTGTGCGGTGATGAAGGGGCCAATGAGCCAGCCCCAGACGGCGCCCTGATGGTACCCGGCGTCTCGCTGCCGTTGGTCGCCGCCATAACGGCCGACGTACGCGGCTTCTTCCGGGGCCAGGCTGCGCAGCCCATGGGGGGTGAGCAGACGCCAGGCACATACGTCCACAACGGCCTGCTGCCGGTCGGCCGTCAGCGGGCTGTGTGCCAGGGAAACGGCCAGAAGCTGATTGGGCCGCAGGCTGGCGTCGTCTCCATCAGGGCTGTCTAACACATCGTAGCAGTAACCCAACGCCTCGTTCCAGAAGCGACCGAATCCCATACGCGCCTTTTCTGCTAACCTCAGGTACTCCTCCGCATCCAGGCCCAAACGGCCGGCGAAGTCGGCCGTCACGCACAACGCATTGTACCAGAGCGCATTGACCTCCACCGGCTTGCCGATGCGCGGCGTCACCACCCAATCGCCCACTTTGGCATCCATCCAGGTGAGCTGCACGCCCGCCTCGCCCGCAAACAAAAGGCCGTCACGCTCATCCAGATGAATCTGGTAGCGCGTGCCCCACCTGTGCCAGGCGATGATCTCTTCCAGCACCGGGAACAGTTCGCGCAGCACGGCGTCGTCGCCCGTGGCCTGATGATAGGCGCGAATGGCCTCAAAATACCAGAGCGTCGCGTCCACCGTGTTGTATTCCGGCATTTGCCCGGCATCGGGGAAGCGGTTGGGCAGCATGCCCTGATTGACAAAATGAGCGTAGGTGCGCAGGATCTGGGCGGCTACTTCAGCACGGCCGGTAGCCAGCGTCAGGCCGGGCAAGGCGATCATCGTGTCCCGGCCCCAGTCGCTGAACCAATGATAGCCGGCAATGATGGAACGGCCGCCAGGATCATCGGCTGTCGGGCGCTGGACGATGAACTGATCGGCCGCCAGCGTCAATTGCCGGATCGGCCCCGGCAGGGGCGTTGAATGGGCGGCCGTCGCCTTTCGGATCAGCCCCTGCTCATATGCCATCTTCTCTGTGTAGGCTGCCTCACCATCCAGGAGAGGGTCTGCTTCTGTACTGGCCACCAGCGTAACCGCCTCGCCCGGCCGCAAGCGCGCCTGCGCCCTAGCTGCGAACACGTGATCCTCATCCACATCATTCTGCCCCCGATACTCTTCGATGCTCAGATAAAAATCTTCGTACCAATCAAACTCCGGCGTGAGGCGAAACTGCTCACTCAACAAGTAAAGCGGCGTGGCTTCGTCAAACATCGTGAGGCGCAGGCCGTTCTCGCAGCGGCCGATCTCCGGCTGCCACTCATTGACGATGGTGGTGCTGTGGAAATCACGGTGATTGGCGAAGAGCCTGGCATCCAGCCGCACCGGCCCGCCGGCGCGCACAAACCGGTACTGGATATAGGTCGTATTGGCGCCGCGGCCCATCCAGATGCGTTTCTCCAACAAGGCGTCAGCGAGCGCGTAAGTCCAGACGGGGATTGTGCCTTCCAGATGAAAGCGGTCGAGGTGAATGACGCCGCCAGACTCCACAACACCGGATGCCCAGCGATTGGCAAACAAGGGGTAGAATCGGCCGCCATATTCGGCCATTTCATCCATCTTGGTCAACAAGAGCGTGCGGCCGATGGGGGGATCGAGAGCAGCTATCAGCAGGCCATGATAACGGCGCGTCAAAAGGCCGGCAATCGTACCGGAAGCAAATCCGCCAATGCCATTGGTGACCAGCCACTCCCGGCCTTCGGCGGCAGACAGGTCGCTGCATACTTCGCGTCCAAAGTCCTGGTGCATGTCTGCTGTTTCTCCTCAAGTGTAGGCAGGTTAAGCAGGGAGCGGGATGATCGCCTGGAGCGGCCGCACCCATGCGTCACCCAATACAAAAAGCGCCGGACAGCAGCCCCTATCCTGCTCTATCATGACACCATCTGTTGATGCTATCTTACGCCAACTGGTTGGGTTTGGACAACGACCAGACCGGTTCTCTGGCAGCTACCGGGATGGGGCAAGCATCGGCCGCCGTTGGGGTCGTGGCCAGGGTGAAGACAAATGTGGCTCCCTCTCCCGGCACGCTTTCAACCCAAATTCGTTCGCCATGCGCCTCCAGCGCCAGCTTGCAGAAGGCGAGGCCAAGCCCGCTGCCGCTGCCTCTGACGCCGCCGGTGACATATTTATCAAACAACTCTTCCTGAATATTGAGGGGAATGCCGGGGCCGGTATCAGTGATGGAAATGAACAGCCGTTGATCGTTGGGAGGAGCGCCCGTTGCGGCCGTGACGCGGATACTGCCTCCTACCGGTGTGAACTTCATGCTGTTGTCAATGAGGTTTTGGAACACGCGCTCAACCAAGCCGGGGTCCGCCCAGACAGACGGCAGGGTATCGGGCATGTCGCATTGGATATGCAGCTGCTTGTCATGGGCCAGCAGGGCATGGTCTTCCAGCACCGAGTGAACGATTTTCGACAACGAAACCCGCTCCCACTTGACAGGAACCTCGCCGCTTTCCAGGCGGCCGACCAGCAGAATCTCATCAATTAAGTGTAACGTTTTTACCGTGCAGGCATGCGCCAGTTCCAGCAGCATTTCGCTGTCTGGGGAGTCGTTCGCCAGCAAATCGCCGCCCAACATTTCCAGGGCAAAGATGGAATTACTGATCGGGTCCCGCAGATCGTGAACCATGGCCTGAGTGATGCCTGCGCGCGCCTCTTCCAACTCTTTGCGCTCGGTGATGTCGTGGAACACGAGCACACGGCCGCGTGACCGGCCGCGCCAACCCGTCAGCTCAGAAGCAGAAACCTGATAGGTACGGGAGGCATCATCATGGCCCAACGACAGTTCCACAGCGCAATCTTCTGTATGGGGAAGGGAAGCATGCAACGCCGGGTGAAGTTCGTCCAGATGCTTGCCTGTGAGCTCACGCGCCGGCTGGCCAAGCATCTGTGCGGCCGCTGGGTTGGCCTCAACGACACAACCGCGCCGATCAAGCACCAATACGCCATCCACCATGCTGTGAATCACTGAGCGATAGGCGACCGGGGAAAGTTTAAATAAATGGCAAAGCGCTATATAAAAGACAAGCGAAATGCCGCTAAAGAGGATGAGTCCTGCTAACCAATTCATACAAGTAACACGTGGCTTGTTCAGCTTCCCTTAAATTAAACTTCAGCATCATGCCCCAATACGTACGTTTATTCTCGTATTTATTCTAGTCGCGGCCGCTTGTTCGTCTATGGTACGTAGGTGATGTGGGCAAGTGGTACTACGGCAAAAGTCCCATGCCCTTCGGAGGAAACGGCCGTTTGCCCGCCAGCCGCTTTGCGGCTACATTCCCCTGGAAGGGACCTGAATCCACCCCCGAACGGGACGTATCGCAAGGCAATAAATGACGAATCAAGCAACTGACCAGACGGCATTGAAAACCAGGGCATCTGAGATCATCCGCCGCCTGCGCCAGGCATACCCGGATGCTCACTGCGAGCTGAATTATACGCAACCGATACAACTGCTGGTGGCCACCATTTTGTCCGCCCAATGCACGGACGAGCGCGTCAACCGGGTCACGCCGGCGTTGTTCACCAAATACCGCACGGCCGCTGACTTTGCCGCCGCAGATCGGGCAGAACTGGAAAACGATATCCGCTCCACCGGCTTCTACCGCCAGAAAGCCCGGTTTATCCAGGAAGCGTGCCATGCCATTGTGCATGAACATGGCGGCGTTGTTCCCAATGAGATGGACAGCCTGCTGGCTCTCACCGGCGTCGCCCGCAAGACAGCTAATGTGGTGCTGGGTGAAATCTACGGCATTGCCCAGGGCATTACGGTGGACACGCACGTCAAGCGGCTGGCTCATCGGCTAGGATTGACGACGGCCACTGACCCGGTGAAGGTGGAACGGGCGTTGATGGAAATTGTGCCCCAGACGGAGTGGATTGACCTGTCCCACCTGCTCATTTTTCACGGCCGTCGCGTCTGCGCGGCGCGTAAGCCGGCCTGCGCCCGCTGTACGCTCGCCGATATCTGCCCCGCGGCCGAGTAACGGCTGATACCGCTTTCCTCCTTGCGGCCGTCGCCCAACATTAAACGACGCTAAGTTTGCTTACCCAACATTAAGATTGGTAGGCGGCTAGGTTATAATGGAACAATCATTGGAAATCGTCACACCCAGAGCAACCGGCATTTCGCCGCCATGGAGTACCAAACCCGCATGAGTCAGTTCACCGTTGAAAAGATGACCGACGCCCGGATCCCAACCGACCAGGGCGAGTTCCGATTGGCACTGTATCATAACAATTATGACCAAAAGGAACATTTGGCTCTGGTCATGGGCAAGGTCAACGACAGGGAGAGCGTCTTAGTCCGTGTTCATTCCGAATGCTTTACCGGGGATACACTGGGGTCTTTGCGCTGTGACTGCGGGCAGCAGCTGGCAGAAGCCATGCGTCTAATCGCTGAAGAAGGGCGCGGGGTGCTGATTTATCTGCGACAGGAAGGGCGCGGGATTGGCCTGCTCAATAAGCTGCGCGCCTACAACTTGCAGGACATGGGGTATGACACGGTCGATGCGAATCTCATGTTGGGGCACCAGGCGGATGCGCGTGATTATACGGTCGCCGCCCTCATACTGGCGGATTTGGGAGTCAGTTCCCTGCGCCTGATGACGAACAATCCATCCAAAATGGAAAGCCTGGAGCGGCTGGGCATGAAAGTCACCGCCCGCGTCCCTCTGCCGCCCCAGGTCAACCGGGAAAACGCTGCCTACCTGACAGCGAAGGTGAAGCGGATGCGCCATCTGCTGAGTCTGGCCCCCGTTGATTCGTCTGTCCCGCTTAACGGCCGTGCAGCACGGCCGCCCTTGCGCCCTTTCGTCACCCTGAGTTACGCCCAGAGCCTGGACGGGTCCATCTCCACCCGTCGCGGCGAGCCGACCGCCATCAGCGGCCCGGAGTCTTTGACCATGACCCACAAACTGCGGGCAGCGCATGACGCTATTCTGGTGGGCATCGGCACGGTGCTGGCTGACAACCCGCGCTTAAATGTGCGCTTGGTCGAGGGACCGGACCCCCAGCCGATTGTTGTGGACAGCCATCTGCGTTTCCCACCCAATGCCAGATTAGCGGAGAGCCAAACCCGGCCGGTATGGATCGCCGCGACCGAACAGGCGGACACCGGTCGGCAGCAAGCGCTGGAGGCGGCCGGGCTGCGCGTCTTGCGCCTGCCCGCCGATCCGGACGGCCGCGTGAACCTGGCGGCCCTGTTGTCCCGGCTGGCGCAGATGGGTGTGGACAGCCTGATGGTAGAAGGAGGGGCCCGGATCATCACCAGCTTTCTCAAGGCCCATCTGGTGGATCGGCTGGTGCTGACCGTAGCCCCAAAACTCCTGGGGGGGTTGAACGCCATCGGTAGCCTGGGTCATGTCAACGGGAACGGACTCCCCTATCTGCACAACCCGCGCTATCAATGGTTGGGTGAGGATATGGTCCTGACGGGTGACGTGATCTGGGGCAATGAATGAAGCGGTCATCCCTTTATTTCACCTCCCCGCTTGAAGTCGCCATCGGAGAAGAGCCGCTGCCGGAACCAGCTCCGGATCAGGTGTTGGTGCAAACGGCCGTCTCCGCCATCAGCCCTGGCACGGAGATGCTGATCTTTCGCGGCGAGATGCCCGCCGGCATGACGGCCGATGCGACGATTGGCGCTCTGGCCGGGGAGCTTGCTTATCCGCTGAAGTACGGTTATGCGGCCGTGGGCCGGGTGATTGGCGCCGGATCGGCCGTAGACCAAGAGTGGCGGGAGCGAATGGGCGTGCCGGGGCAGTTTGTGTTCGGCTTCAACCCCCACGAAACCCATTTCCTGGCCGCGCCGGCCGAGTTACAGCCTGTCCCGCAGGAAATGTCGCCGGAAACGGCCGCCTTTCTGCCCAACATGGAAACGGCCGTCTCCTTCCTCATGGACGCGCAGCCGATGATTGGGGAGCAGGTGGTGGTTTTCGGCCAGGGCGTGGTGGGGCTGCTGACAACGATGCTACTCGCCCAATACCCGTTGGCGGGGCTCATCACCCTCGACCGTCACCCGCTGCGGCGGGCTTGGTCACAGCGGCTGGGCGCGGATGTATCGCTAGATCCCACCGTCCCCGACACCCTGGCGCAACTGCGTGATTACCTGGGGGAGCAAGGGCCGGGCGACGGCGCCGATCTGGTGTTGGAGCTGTCCGGCAGCCCGCAGGCGTTGGATCAGGCCATTGCTGTAACCGGCTACAACGGCCGCATCCTCATCGGCTCCTGGTACGGGGAAAAACGCGCCGACCTCAATCTGGGCGGCCGTTTTCATCGCAGCCATATGCAGTTGATCAGCAGCCAGGTAAGCCGAATCGCCCCTCGCTGGCGCGGCCGATGGGACAAGGGGCGTCGGCTGCGAACGGCCTGGGCCATGCTGGCTCAACACGCGCCTATGTCGTTGGTGACCCACCGCTTTCCCATCAGCGATGCGGCCGGGGCTTACCGGGTGCTCCATGAGCGCCCCCAAGATGCCATTCAGATTCTGTTGACTTACGATTGAATGGTTCGTTTTGGACTCATTCCTTTTTTCTATGATCGTCAAGAACGGGTTGAACTGCATAGCGTGCGAAGAACGCACAAAAGAGACCAACTTTGCCTCCTTTGTGGTGCAATTTTGTTCAAGGAATTGATGACCATGACACATCTCTTTTTTGCATGCAAGGAAACGACATGTACAAAGTAGCCGTCAAACGAGATTTTGTGGCCCAACACTTTCTCATCGGGGGGGATTGGGGTGCGGAGAATGAATTGCACTCCCATCACTATGTGGTGGAAGTCCAATTGGAGGGGAACACACTCGACCAACACGGGTATCTGGTAGACATTGTGGACATCGAAGCGGCCCTGGATGGATTGGTGGCCCAGTTCCGGGACCGCACGCTAAACAAGCAGCCGGGATTTGCGGGGCTGAACCCCAGCATCGAACATTTTGCGCGCATCTTCTGCCACGCGTTGACGGAACGTATCCAGGCATCAACCCTGAGCGCAGCCACCCTCAAGATTTGGGAAAATGAAATCGCCTGGGCCAGCTATCGCCTGGAACTGTAGCCGGCCGGGTTATGCCGGCATACGCCTATGCGTATCGGACTCGTCATCTACGGGACACTGGAGACGCTTTCCGGCGGGTTTTATTACGACCACAGGTTGGTGGAACAGTTGCGCCACCGTGGAGACAAGATAGAGATTTTCTCGCTGCCCTGGTCGAGTTACGGCCGTCACCTGGCTCACAACTTCTGGCCTGACTTTGCCCGTCGTCTGCGTGATGCGGAGATTGACTTGCTGCTCCAAGATGAACTCAACCATCCGTCCCTGTTCTGGCTCAACCGGCGGATGCGGCCGCGCGTGACGTATCCAATCGCCAGCATCGTCCACCACCTGCGCAGCAGCGAAGCCCGCCCGGCGTGGCAGAACAAGCTGTACCGCCTTGTGGAACGCGCTTACCTCACCAGTGTGGACGGTTTTATTTTCAATAGTCAGACGACAAGACAGGCGGTGGAACGCATGGCCCAGAATCGGCCGTCAGTCGTGGTGACGCCTGCCGGAGACCGTTTCCGGCCTGAACTTGATGAAGAGGCCATCATCGCCCGCGCCCATGAACCCGGCCCGCTGCGCCTGCTGTTTGTCGGCAACCTCATCCGGCGCAAGGGCTTGCACCTGTTGCTGGCAGCCCTGGCCCGGCTTCCGCGCGATGCGTGGCGTCTGGAAGTAGCGGGGGGCCCAACAGTTGATCCCGGCTACCCCCAAACCGTCAGGCGACAGATCGCCGCCTCCGAACTGAACGAGTGCGTCACCCTTCACGGCAGGCTCTCGGATGATGAACTGGCGCGTCTGCTCCAGCACAGCCAACTGCTAGCCGTCCCGTCCAGCTATGAGGGATTCGGCATCGTGTACCTGGAAGGGATGGGCTTTGGCCTGCCCGCCATCGCCGGCAGCCGGGGAGGCGCGGCCGAACTTATCACCGAGGGTCAAAACGGCTTCCTCCTCCCGGCGCAGGATGCGGCCGTGCTGGCCCGGCATGTTCTTGCTCTGCATCATGATCGGGATCGGCTGGCAGAAATGGGGGTGGCGGCGCGACGCCGCTACCTGGCCCATCCTGGCTGGGAAGAAAGCCTGGCGGCGGTGCGGCCGTTTCTGCTTGCGCTGTGCCATCAGGACAGGAGGGAATAATGGTCAGTTTTACCCGCTACCTTGCCGCCAAGACAACTGTGGATGACCGGGCCTTGAACCGGCACGTCTGGGAGGCACTGGAACGCGCATTGCCGGCAACCGGGCCGGCATCACCGCTCCGTGTGCTGGAAATCGGGGCTGGCATCGGCACGATGATCGAGCGGATGGCGGCATGGGGCTTGCTCACCCACGCGGTCTACACGGCCGTGGATGCCGACCTGGACAATATACGGGCGTTGCAAAAGCAGGTGCAACGCGTAAGCCGGACCGTGACGGTGGAAGCAGAGGCAGCCGATGTCTTTGAATTCGTCGCCCGCGAGCAAGGCAGGCGAACCTGGGACTTAATCGTGGCTCACGCCTTCCTCGATCTGGTGGATGCGCCGGCGCTGCTCCCATCGTTGTTCGCGCTGCTGCCTCCCGGTGGGTTGTTTTACTTCACCATCAACTTTGACGGCGCAACCATCCTGGAACCGGTCATTGACGCCCAGTTCGATGCCCTGGTGGAATCCCTGTACCATCGCACCATGGATGAACGGGTCCGCGGGGGAAAGCCGTCCGGTGACAGCCGCAGCGGCCGTCATCTGTTCCACCAGATACGCGAGGCCGGCGCCGAAATTTTAGCAGCCGGCAGCTCTGACTGGGTCGTCTTCGCCGGGCCGGATGGCTACCCGGATGACGAAGCGACCTTCCTCCACTTCATCATCCACACCATACACAAAGCGTTATCCGGGCGACCGGAACTAGACCAGGGCCAATTAGACGCCTGGATCAGCCAACGCCACGCTCATATTGAGGCGGGAACCCTGGTGTATATCGCCCATCAGATTGACTTTCTGGGGCGTTTATCTGCGACGCGCGCGTCACACAGTCAGCGTGAAGATTAGTGCTATGAGGCCGTGCGTCAAAAGCTTCGGTATTGGGGAAAGGTGATTGAGCAATGGGTGATTGAGTAACTGGGCAATGACCAGTTACCTAATCACTAATTTCGATCAAACTGCCCCGATGGAAGCTTTATGCTAGCTGCGGCCGTCGAGGTACAGAAGGATGATGAGGACGGCTTCAATGGCTTTGGTGGCCAGGCCCATCACACTGCTGAACGGATCTGGATTGACCACAAAGTACAGGACAATGGTGAGGGCTGTGTAGCCGATGAGCGCCCAGCGAAGCTGGCTGCGATACCCGGCCAGGAAGCCCAGCGGCAGGTACAGCGCGCCCAGCAGGCCCAGATAGCCCAGACCGTTCAGGATGAAGGTTGTGGCGCCGAAACCAAAGCCAAGTGGGATGAGGTGAATCAGTCCGGTTGCCAGTGCCAAAACGATGATGCCGATTTGAATGGGGCCAGTTTTTTTGCTGCTATCCATACGTTACATTTCCTCCTCTGAATTTGTTTGCACAGGACGGATGGGTGGGTGGGGATGGGCCGATGAGAATAAGCCCGACCGATATACTTTAATCAATTTGCGGCGCAAGCGCAAACGGCGGCTTGCCCACCACAGGCCAAGCCCGCCAAAAAGCAGGTCACGGGCGCGAATGAGCAAGCCGGCGCTGACGGCCGCCGCCGGTGACTGTCCCATGGCGCCCAACGCTAAAACTAGGCTGGCTTCCAGCGTGCCCAGCCCCCCGGGCAGGGGCAGGAGGAAAGCGATGCGGGCGGCCGTTAAGGCCACGATGGTCTGGACGGCCGTGAGCTGAAGCCCCAGAAACCGCAACATCAACCAATATTCAAAAATCAAGGCCAGCCAGCTGGCGCCGGATGCCGCCAGGGCGAGTAAAAGCGTGCGCGGCGACTCGCGGAAAAAACGGGTGGCCTGTTGCTCGCTGGCCTGTGCTACCTGCACGATCTTGCGAAAGGCGGCCGTTTGGTGGGGACGGCCGCGCCAGAAGGGCAGCCTGCTCCAACCCGTCAGCAGTCGGGTGATCGGCTGCCAGCCGGCCCAGGTGACGACCAGAAAGGCGAGCGGCAGCGCCAGCAAGAACAACACGAAACTGGCCGCCTGCCCTCCAACCGGCGCGGGCAGATATTGCCCCTGCAAGATGAGCGCCGCCCCTCCAGCCAGAAAGGCGAAGTTCACCAGCAATTCCACGGTTTTGTCCAGGGTAACGGCCGCAACGGCCGCTGTTCGCGGCACGCCATGTTCCCGTTCCACCAGATACACCTGCAGGGGTTCCCCGCCAAACTGAGGGCCAGGCGTGAAGTAGCTGAGGCTGAACGCCGCCAGCCGGTGCGCAGTCAACGCCAGATAAGGGATGGTGTGCTCCTGCCCCCGCAGCAACAGCCACCAACGGCCGTTCAGCGCCAGCAGGACCAAACCGTTCACCAACAAGAGGATGGCCAATTGCCACAGGCGGAGCTGGCGCAGCACCCCCCAGCTTGCCGCCAGCGGTACCCTGCTGGCCACCCAGCCCAGTAAGGCCAGGGCAGCCAGCCAGAGAAGGATACGCCACAACGGCCGGCGGCGGCGTGCGTTATTCATTGGTCATCGGCGCGCGTTCTCCAGCCCGGCGCACCATGTAAGGCTCCTCCGGCTGCCAGGTGGAAAACGCCCCTGTCCCCCACATCATGAGCCAGATCACACTGACCAGGGCAGCCCCATTCGCCCAGCCCAGCCCACGCGCGATAATGTCAAGGCTGATGGGCAAAACGAGGAGGAGGGAGGCGATGCGCCCGGCCGCGCCCACGGCCACCGCGATGCCGGCCAACACGGCGATACCAAGCATGGCCATACTCAACGGCCTTGGCCAGGGCAGGCGCCAACCGGCCAGCACGGTTTCCCACGGAATTGGGGAGTGCAAAGAGAGCAGCGGCCGCAAAACCAGCGCCAGGCCAATGACGGCCGAAAGGCGCAGGCAAAGCGGCAGCCATCTGGTTGCGGCCCGGTACAACCGGCGCATCGTCGTGCGGTACGTGGGAGCGGCCGGGTCCATACGCCCGGCAGTCACCAGCCAGTCACGCAAGAATCCAAGCGCTGTGGGGAGGGCGAACGCGGTCCCGGCCACGGCCGTGCCTCCCGGCGGCAAAATCGGCCACAGCACCACACTCATGAAGCCCATCTGGAACCCGGCGAAGATGCGCCGGTGGACGCTGGGGGAGAGATCGTGGACGGCGCGGCCTCGCCGCCTCCGCCACCAGATACCAAACAAAAAGAAGTAGCGAGCCAGGCCCAAACCCAGATACCACCAGGGCAACTGCCCGTACCACACCGCCAGCAGAGTGACGACCAGCATGCCCAGGCTGTCGAACTCCATGTCCAATGTCGCTCCCAGCGCTGTGTCGTGACGGGTGATGCGAGCCAGGTAGCCATCCAGGTAATCGGCGATGCTGGCCGTGGTATACAGCATCGCCGGCAGCCACGCCAGGCCGCCGGCTGGCCGGGGGGAAAACAAGAAGCCCGCCACCATGCTGATGGCCAGCCCGCGCCACAGCGTTAGATGGGTACCCGTGCCCAACGTGGGCAGCAAGGCCGCCCGCCCCGCCCGCCGGTTCTGGGGCAATCCCCTCCGCAATACCCACAGGCCGTATGCCAGCGGGACGGCCGTCATCAGCGCCCAGCGTCCGGCGTAGGGCCAGACCGGTTGCAGCAGCCAATAACCCGCCAACAGAGCGGCAACCCAGGCGAAAGTGGCGGCCGTCCACCGCCGTCGCAGACCGGCCATCTCCATTTGTTCGCGGCGCGCACTCATTGTATTGGTTGCCCTTCCTTCCATACCGTTTCCACGATGTCCACGAATCCCTGCTCCAACGCCGTTAAACTCCGGCCTGGCCGCGTGATGAGCACCATGTCCCAGTCGAAGCGAAACTCCGGCATATCCAGCGCAACCAGCCCGGCCACGGCCGCCAGCCGGCGAGGAAGAAAGGTGACTGTGTCAGGCTGGCGGGCCATCGGCAGCGCGGCCGCCAGGGGAACGCGTATCGTGACCCCGGCCGAATGGCTTTCCTGGCGCAAGCTCTCCACATAGGCGCTGAATGCCGCTCCCCAGTGAATGATCAACAGGCGGTACTGCCACAGGTCAGTCACGGCTGGTTCGGCGGCCGCGGCCAATGGATGCCCCGGCGTGACCGCCACCACCATCTCATCATGAAGGCGCAGCAACGTCTGGGTCTGCATCAAGATGCGAGGAAAGGCGGCGGCAAACGCCAGGTTGACCAGCCCATCCATCAACTGGCTGGCAGCGAAGTCGGAGTGCCCGGCCTCTATGTACAACTCCGACTGCGTATACGTCTGGCCGAACCGGTCCACCACCTGGTGCATGAGCGAAGTAGCCAGCGAATAGGGGCAGCATACCGTCACCCGTCCCGCCAGACCCAGCTTGGCGGATCGGACCGCTTCTCGCCCTGCGTCCAGGATACCCACCGCACGCTCGGCAAAATCGAGAAACGTCTCGCCCAGCATGGTCAATTTCACCGGCCGGCTGTCTCGCTTAAACAACGGGCCGCCGAGGCTGCGCTCCAGTTTGCGGATGCGGGCGCTCAATGAAGGCTGGGCCAGATTTAACCGGTGGGCGGCCCGCGTAAAGCTGCCCTCACGCACGACAGCAATGAATGCTTCCAATTGTCTGATTTCCATGCGGTTTTCTCCCAGCCAGGTTAGGTAAACCGCAGGAAGTGTTTAACCAAAATTACGCTATTTTGCTGCGGTTTACTCAGGGAAAGCGGGAGGATCGCCTTGCCGAATTTTGATTATTTTCCCGCTTTCCCCTAACATTGTTCTCACAAAGTGGACATGATTCTCGCATCCGGTATGCAATTCCGCCAGCGGGCAGGCAATGCAAAGCTCACCAGGCGGGTAAGGAGGAACCCATGGCGACGGCCGCGGTAGAGAAGAAAGGGTTTGACTACAACAAAACGCTCATCCTTGGATTTGGTTTTCTCGGCATTAGTGTGATCTGGCCCATCTTCAACCGTTTTATCCCGATTATCTTGCAAGCGGGCGATCCCACGTATGAGCGCCAGCTCCTGGAAGCGGGGCGGGAGATACCCAACATCGTCGGGTTTGGCGTTGCCCCCAGCCTGGCCTTTTTCATCATGACCTGGGATAACCTGATCAACGTTTTTGTCCAGCCGTGGGTGGGCGAGCGCAGCGATCGTACCTGGAACCGCTTCGGCCGTCGCAAAGGATGGATATTGATGGGCGCGCCGTTGGCCGCCATCGCCTTCGTCCTTGTGCCGTTCGCCCAAAGCCTGCTGGCCCTCGCCATTTTCATCCTCATCACCAACTTCGGCATGGCTCTCTTCCGCTCGCCTACAGTGGCCTGGTTGGGTGACTTGTTCGAGCCAGACGACCGCAGCAAGGCCAACGGGATCATCAATCTCATGGGCGGGATTGGCTTTGTGGTGGCCTTGTTCGGGCTTGGGCCGCTGTTCGACTCGGTCGGCCGCGCCGCTCCATTCATCGGCGGGGCGATCCTCCTGCTGGCGGCCGTTTCGGTGGCGGTGCTCAAGGTCAAAGAACCGACACAGATTGAGGTTGAAGCGGAAGTCGAAAGCCAGGGCGTGTTGAGCAATCTACGGACGCTTTTCAAGAGTAAGGACCGGAGCGGCGTGTACGTGCTGCTGGGCATCTTGTTCTGGTTTACAGCGTGGGAGGCGTTGGACACAGGGCTTTCCTCTTTCGCGGTATTCAGTCTGGGCATTCCAGCCGGCCGCGCCGCGATGTTATCGGCCGCCGGCGGGGCCGCTTTTATCCTCTTCGCCATTCCCGCCGGTAATCTGGGCAGCAGATTGGGCCGCCGCCGCACTATCCTCATCGGCTTAACGGGGCTGGCTGTCTTGTTTCCCGCCGGTTACTTCCTGGTACAGGGAACCGCCACCTTCGTCATCGTGCTGGTGCTGGCGGGCATCCTATGGGCCTGCGTCAATGTGAACAGCCTGCCGCTGGTCTACGATTACGGGAATGAGCGCAGGATCGGCGCGTTCACCGGGCTGTATTACTTTTCCTCGCAGTCGGCGGCCGTCCTCGGCCCGACGCTGGGGGGCGTGCTAGTGGATATTCTGAACAACCAGTTCCGGGTGCTATTCCTATTCAGCGCGTTGTTCATGACTCTGGCCCTGATTGCCATCACCCGGGTGCGAAAGGAGAGCGCCAAACAATAAACGCGCTCACGCCACCAGCCCGCCATCTATTATAGATAATTTCTATGGAATGTATAGCCAACATTCGCTTGAGTTAAGCTAAGGGGCATGTTAAGCTGGCTTTCTATGAAAATGTGGAGGCTGGCATGAAAAAGCGTATTTTGTACGTGGAAGATACTCCCCAAAACATGCTGCTTGTCAAGCGAATTGTTGAGGCGATGGGGCATGGACTGCTGGAGGCGACGGATGGCAAATCGGGATGGGAGACGATCCTCCGCGAGCAGCCTGATGTCATTCTAATGGATTTGCGCCTGCCAGGGCTTGTCACCGGATTCGACTTAATCCGGCAAACGAAACAACATCCCGACTTGCGCCACATCCCCGTTGTGGTGCTGACCGCTTACGGCCATGAAGAAGCGGAAAAGGAAGCGATCGCCGCCGGATGCGACGGCTTCCTGCGCAAACCGGCCGATATTCGCCAGATTCGCGCGGCCGTGAATCAGTTTCTGGCCTCACCATCTGAGCCTTCGCAGGACAAACGCGCTTCCCAATTCCGTTTGGATTCTCTGTCCTATCGATTCATTTAAGCCCTCACCTGACGGCCGGCGCGTGTGGCGAGGTAGTTAAGCCCCCATGCGCCAGCCCACCCTGCCTATGAGCTATCTAACACACCTGGAATGTTCTTATTGCGGCCGTCAACATGACGCCGAACAATTGATCCGCACCTGCCCCGATTGCGGGTATCCCTTGCTGGCGCAATATGACCTCCCCAAAGCTGCGGCCGCGCTGGATCGGGACGAAATCGCACGGCGGCCGGCAAGTTTGTGGCGCTTCCATGAGCTGATGCCGGTGCGCGATCCGCGTTACATGATCACGTTAGGCGAAGGGGGAAAGCCTGTTCTGAAGCTGGCACAACTGGCGCAGAAGTTGGGCCTGAGCCAGCTCTACATCAAGGACGAAGGCCAGAATCCGACCGGATCGTTTAAGGCGTTGGGCCTGGCCACGGCCGTGAGCCGCGCCCTGGAGCTGGGCGCACGCGAGTTTGTGATTCCCACGGCCGGGAATGCGGGCAGTGCGCTGGCAGCGTATGCCGCGCGGGCAGGGTCCCGGGCGCACGTCTATATGCCCGCGGATGCACCCCTCATCAATATCACCGAGGTGCAGATGACAGGAGCCGACCTGCACCTGGTCAATGGCCTGATCAACGACGCCGGCAGGGAAGCGGCCGCGGCGGCCAAAGAAGGGGGCTGGTTCGATGTCTCCACCCTGAAAGAGCCATACCGCGTGGAAGGCAAGAAGATCATGGGGTATGAGCTGGCGGCCGCTTTTGAATGGCAGTTGCCCGATGTCATCATTTACCCCACCGGGGGCGGCACCGGCCTAATAGGGATGTGGAAAGCGTTTGATGAAATGGAAGCGTTGGGCTGGATTGGCAGCGAACGGCCGCGCATGATCGCCGCCCAATCCGACGGGTGTGCTCCCATTGTGAAAGCATTCCACGACGGCGCGGATGCGGCCGACCCGTGGTCTAACGCGGCCACGCTGGCCGGCGGCCTGCGCGTGCCGGTGGCCATCGGCAGCCGCCTGATGTTGACCGCGCTGCGGGAGAGTAACGGCACGGCCGTCGCCGTTTCCGATCACCGCATCCTGGAAGCCCAGCGGGAACTGGCTACTTGTGAAGGGATGTTCGTCTCGCTGGAAGCGGCCGCCACCATCGCCGCGTTGCAGGACCTGGTCAGCAGCCACTGGATCAAGCCGGATGAGCGCGTCCTCGTCTTTAACACAGGCAGCGGCCTGAAGTACCGCCTTTTACTCACGTAGTCGCTCAATACCCCCCCATTTTGGCGCTCTCGCCAGAGAGTGCTACCCTATATGACCTAACCAGGGTCTATGAGGTTCCCAGAATGCTTGTGGTTTTGTGTTGCGTATTTCTCCCGCATGCTGATTGTTAGGCAACGATATTAGGTTTGCCTGAGCGCAAGTAAGAGCAATGGTATGTTGAAACAAGTCTTTTGGTCATGGATATTTGTGTCACCGTTCATACTAAGCGGGTGTGGCTCACCATCGCCTACGTCAACCCCGTCTTGGCAATCATATGCTACGCCAGTGAGCTCCTTGAACGAAATTCCGGTATTTGTTGGCGAGATGACCTTCAACGAAGGGAATAACAGAGGGTTTACCAAGCAATACGTAGTTTCTTGGAGTTCGGAAGATCTCCTCATTACGATCGATGGCAACGTTTCTGGTACGTTTGTGACCACCTATGAAGGACCGCCTTCTCCATTCCCCGTTTTCAAGGATATTTTGTTTTTCCAAGTACAGGCCAGATATGTCTACCCACGATATGGAGATATTGTTCACAAGCCGTTGATCCCGGTAATACCTCTCGTTGCTACACAATCGAATGGACGTTCAGCCCAATTTATTGTTGATACTTCGTTTCTAGTACCGCCTCTTGTAGCGAACATTGACGAAGGACTCCCGCTCAAGAACCTTGAATTGACTCTGACTTGGGTGAGAGTGTACATAAGTGGTCAGGAACTCTACGTCCGGGTTTTTCCAGGTGATGCAAACCGTTACTCCAATAAACCACGGATTACTTTTAACCAACCATCACAACGAATCACAGGGAGGTTTGGGTATTACGAGGTTCTTCCAGAAAGCACCTTAATGGGTGGTAGAGTCTTGGAGCCTAACAGTGAGTTTGAGTATTATACTTGGCTGAGAGAAAACATCACTTGGTGATGTGATTCGAGCTGCAGCCGACCGTGCTCCGCTCGCTCCGCACAGCGACTAAAGCACAAACCAATGGCAATGCATAATACGCAATAGCCTGGCACGAATTTCCGGGCCAGCATACGAGACATCCGATGTCTCCTGTTAATCCAAGTTGCCCCCTTATGTAAACTCAGTACAATTTAGAGGTAACCGCATGAGCCAACTGGTGTACACCCAACAGCACGACACATTGTTTGAAATCGTCCTGAACCGCCCCGACAAGCGCAACGCAATTAACATGGCGTTGTTCGAGCAGTTCGACGCGGCCGTGGTCGAGGCCAACCGCACGCCGGGTCTGCGCGCGGTGCTCATCCGGGGAGAAGGCGCCGCCTTTTCGGCCGGCATTGACGTCAGCAACCTCCTGCTCCTGGCGGAAAAGTACGGCCCGCAGTGGCAGCAACGGGCGCGCAGCATCACCGATGAGTTTCAGCGTGTGCTGACCCGCCTGGAGCGGCTGGAACTCCCCACGATTGCCCTGATTCACGGCTACTGTCTGGGGCTGGCGATGGAATTGGTGCTGGCATGCGATATTCGGGTAGCGGCCGAAGGCTGCAAACTGGGGCTTCCAGAGACGCGCCTGGGGATGATTCCCGATGTGGGCGGGACAACCCGGCTGGTACGGTTGGTGGGGCCGGCACGGGCGAAGGAGTTGATTTTCACTGGCCGCCGGATTGACGCCAATTTAGCGGAGCGGTGGGGCATTGTCAACTACGTGGTCCCCGCCAACGAACTGCGAAAGAAGGGGGAGGCGCTGGCAGAGGAAATCAGCCAGGCAGCGCCGTTGGCGGTGGGCATGGCCAAGCGCGTCATTGATGGGCTTTCCGACATTGACCGGGGCCTGATGCTGGAAGCATGGGCGCAGAGCCAGCTGTTCAGCAGTGAAGACTTCATCGAGGCGGCGCAAAGTTTCATCGCGAAACGGCCGCCGCAGTTCAAAGGGAAATAACGCCCCCGCCCCGCCTGCGGGCGATTAGCTTCCCAACGTCTTGTGCACAACCTGGGAGACAAGCATCCGAATGGTGTCCGGGTCCGGCGCGGCGAGCGTCGTCGCCCGCGTCTGGCCATTGCCGGGGCGCAAGGTGGGCGCGTGCTCTTCTCCAACATGACACACGCCGCAGACAGTACAAAATTCATCCGATTCCCCCGGATGGCTCAACCCCAATCGTTGCCGCTGGCGCAGCAACTTCTTGACTTCTTCAGCCGGGAGTGGATTGTGCACACCCAACTGGGCCAGCATGAAGCCGATGCGGGCGTTTTGCTCCACCGTCTCCAGCCGCATGAACGCGTGCATGGGGGAATCGCCCACGGTCAGAGAGCCGTGCCGCTGCAGGACGATGGCGTCATGGTGGGTGATGAGGTCGCGGATGGCGCGGACGTTTTCTGTGCTGGACGGGGTGGCATATTCGGTAGTGGGGATCAACCCCAGGAAGACGATCACTTCCGGTAACAGGCAGTCGGCGAGGGGCACGCCGGCAATGGAGAGGGCCACTGTGATGGGGGGATGGGCGTGAACCACGGCCGCAATGTCGGGGCGGCGGCGGTACGCTTCCAGGTGCATGGGAAGCTCGCTGGTCGGTTTCAGGCGGCGGCCGGCAGATGATCTCGGGCCTACAACGCGGCCGTCTTCATCCACCACCAGGAGCTGGTCGCTGTCCAGCAGCCCCTTATGCAGCCCGGAAGGGGTGATCAGAATACGATCCAGCCCAAGCCGCGCCGAAATGTTGCCGTCGCTGGCGCAGATAAACCCCTTCCCATACATGAGACGGCCGACCTGAACGATTTCCTGTCTCAATTGCAGCTCGTTCCTACGCATTCGTCACCCGCCGTCTGGCCGCCTGTTCAAACCGTTTCAACTCCGCCAGCAACTCCCGTGGCCGGCCATCATACACTTGCCAATCCACTTCCTCCCGGGCGAGTTTCCACAACACATCGGTGAGGACGTGATTCACCGGCGTAGGGATATTGAGCGCTTTTCCGGTTCTGGCAATCGCGCCATTGTGGTAGATGACTTCACTCTTGCCCCTGCCGGCCATCAGGTCTATGTGGAAGGAGGGCATCTTGTCCCCTCGCCCGGAAGCGACGATTTTCCGCAGGATCGGCCGCAGCAGCGCCTTTGGCATCCGGTTGACCGCAGCGGCCAGTTTGCTGGCCGGCGAACCGGGCAGGTCAATGATCGCCAATCCCTGTGCTTCCATCACCGCCAGCGTCTCGCGTATCATGCGCAGTTCCAGGTCGAACAAGGCGGCCGATTTGTAGATGACGCCCGGTGACCGGTTGAGAATGGCGGAAGTGGCATTGCCGACGATGTTGAGCAGCGCCTTTGACCATTTCATGGATTGGTAATCTTTCACCTGAACGGTATGGATGCCAGTCTGCTTGAACAGCGATACCCATTGCTGGATGTCCTGCCCCGGCTGGGTCGGAGCCAGGCCCAGCCCTCGTTTGGTTCGCTCAACCACCAATCGCGTCGTCGTCTCTTTGCTGATCGGCGTCGTCAGGGAGCCAGCGATGATTTTTGACGCGCCATACTGTTTAATCAGCGGCTTCTCAACGCCGATGCCGTTTTGCAAGGTGATGATGGGGGGCGGGTCGGGGCAGAAGGCCACCAAAGGATCCAGCGCTTCCACGAGATCGTACGACTTCATCCCCATGATGATCAGGTCGTAGTTGACGTCCCCAGCCATGAATGCCTGAGCGATGGAAGAGACGGCCGTCGGCCGTACGTGGGCGGTCTGGCTCTCCTCCGTGACGGAAAGACCGTCGGCGTTGATCGCTTCGGCCGTCACCTCACGAACCACCAACGTGACATCGTGACCATCTTGGGCCAATCGTGCTCCCACATATCCGCCAACTGCGCCTGCGCCATAAACCAAAATTCTCATTGTCATTCCCATTACGTATCGAGATTACTGTGAACCACTAGCTGCCCAGTCTGGCGCCCATTAGATTTGGCTTACCGCGAAGAAAATCCACGATGTTCATGGCGCGCCTGCCTGCCAATTGTACTTCCTCCAATGCCAGCCCGCCATCAGGCGTGAGTACCACAACCTCTCCCTGGGACTCGACCACCTGTCCCGGAGCGCCTTGGGGCAAACGGCCGTTTACCGGGTGAGCTGACAGCAGCTTAAGCGTGACTCCTTCCCAGGTGGTGAAAGCGCCTGGCCAGGGGGTCATGGCCCGGATGCGGCGTTCCAGCTCGACGCTCTTTTGCTGCCAGTCCAGACGGCCGTCCTCCTTCTTGATGAGCGGCGCATAGGTAGCGCGGGCATTATCCTGTGGCGCGGCCGGCAAACGGCCGTGAGCGATCGCTTCAAGATAGTCACCCACCATAGCTGCGCCCAATTCTGCCAGCCGGTCATGGAGGGTAGCGGCCGTCTCGTCGGCGCGAATGAGAATAGCCTGCCGGACATACACCGGCCCTGTATCCATGCCCTCATCCATCCGCATCAAGCTGACGCCTGTCTCAGCATCACCGGCCAGGATGGCGTGTTGGATGGGAGATGCGCCCCGCCAACGAGGCAGCAGAGACGCATGGACATTCAAACAGCCGAGAGGAGGCAGGTTCAACACGTGCGGCCGCAAAATCTGGCCGTAGGCAGCCACGATGATCATGTCCGGCTCCCAATCTCGCAGGGGCGCGGCGGCCGCTTCGCTGCGCAGCGATTTCGGCTGATAAACCGGGATGCCTGCCGCTTCGGCGGCCAGCTTCACCGGTGACGGCCTCGGTTTCTTGCCCCGGCCGGCTGGCCTGTCCGGTTGGGTAACCACGCCTTCAACGCGCTGGGTCTCAATCAATTGGCGCAAAGTGGGGACGGCAAAATCAGGCGTCCCCATGAAAACAATTTTTATCATACCGGCATTCTAGCATGCCGGTTCACACGCCTGCAAATTCATGAGGAACGGATAGGACAAAGGTGTATTGACGTTTAAGGTAGCCACGCTTACAATGATTGCTATTCGATGCCCTTTTCAGTTGTGTAGCTAAGGAGGCTGATCATGACAGATGAAATGGATACCAAGGATAATGAAGAGTTGGAAGGGAAGGACGACGCGCAAGGCGCCGAGCAAGATGCAGGAGGAGGAGGGATGAGTATGGACGAAATTACCAGCGATGATAAGCTGTGGGCGCTTCTAGCTTACGTGTTCACTCCTCTCGTCCCCATTATTATTCTCCTGATGGAAGACAAGAAGAATCGGCCGTTTATTCGGGCGCATAATGCACAGGCGCTTGCCTGGGGATTGATCAATGTCGTTGGCGGTACCATTCTGAGCACGGTCTTGTTTTTCTGTTTTGGGCTGCCGTCAATCCTCATCTGGCTGGCTGGCGTTTACTGGGGCTGGCAAGCGTACCAGGGCCAAATGGTCACCATCCCGGTTGTCACCAACTTCGTCAAGCAGCAAGGCTGGGCATAAACACACAAACTCGTATTTATGCAGATGATTTGAAGGGCGCCGCCGCAATGGTCGCGCCCTTTTTTGTACGGAAAAAGTGATTGACGGTTAATTTTACAACACAGCCCAGGATTGACCGTCGGCCTGGACTGTGCAGCCACCTACAGGAGGAAACAGTATGGATGTTGCAAAAGCATTTACATTTGTCACTGAGGATGAGGGGTGGATCAGAAAAATTGGGATTGGTGCGCTTGTGATGTTGTTAAGCTTTTTACTCGTGCCGCTTATCCTGCTGCCCGGCTACATGGCCGGGGTCACACGAAATGTCATGAAGGGTGTGGAACGGCCGTTGCCGGAGTGGGAAGATTTCGGCGGGCTGTTCAAAGATGGCCTGGCGATTATGGTGGCTCAGTTTGTGTACACGCTCCCCATCTGGATTCTCGTCTGCGTCGCGGTGGCGATCACAGCCGGTTTGGGTGGAGCAGGCGTCAGTGAAGATGTGGCCGCAGCCGGTTTCGCGGTGACGTGGATTGTCATCAGCTGCCTTACCCTGATTCTGGGCATTGCGCTGTTCTTCCTCAGCCCGGCAATCGTCATTCAATATGTACGCACCGGAGAGTTTGGCGCATCCTTTCGCGTTCGTGAAATCGCCGCCATCGCTCGCGAGAATATCGGCGATATCATGATTGCCGCATTGGCTTCTTTTGCCGCCAGCCTGATCCTGAGTGTTGTGATCACCGTCTTGGGCATTATCCCATGCATTGGATGGGTGGCTGCCCCAATTTTGGGTCTAGCCGCAGGTCCATACTCGATGGTAGTGATCGGTCATCTCTATGGACAAATAGCGGCTAAGAGCGCCGGCGCCTCGGCCGCACTTCCCTGATCACGCCCGTCTCCCTACCCATTGAGCCTGATACAGAAATAAAAAAAGGCGCGTCCCGATTAGACGCGCCTTTCGTTTACATCACATCAGCCCCGCGACTTGTTGTTGGACTCTTTATGGGGCGATGATAGACGGCTTACTCTTGTTCTTCCTTCAGCCCGGTTACCTCATCAACAGGCAACATGGCCAGGATTTCTGATACTTTCTCCTCATTGGGCCGCCCAACGACCGCCGGATACGGCCGTGTGCCAAATTGAGTCAGGGCGGCCGCGCCCAAGCCGATACAGACGGCGAGGAACACTGCCAACGCTTCTCCGACAATAAAGGGGATCGCCCCCATCAGGCTGAAGACGAAGGTCATGGTGGTGGTGCCCAGCGCGGCCGTGACAGGCAGATTACGGCTCTTCAATCTGAGCAGTTCTGCCAGCCGCTCGCCAAGCAGCTGGCCCAGCGCCACCCAGCCTAACAACGCCCCGACCACCAGGCCCACCATCAAGGCGAACATAATGGGAAAGCCCAACAACCCAATGCAAATAAAAGTCAAAATGATGGAAATAGGCAGTAGCAGCAACACCAGCGACGGAATAGCGACGGCCGTCAGCAAGCCCACCGCGCCGCTGGCTACCGGCTTGCGCCGCACGGCCGCGCCCATCTGGCTCACATGGCCGGGAGCCAGCGAAGCGATGATGAACGCAAGCATCCCCAGTACCAAGCCGCGCCCGGCCGCTTCGGCCAGACCGCCAAAAAAGCTACTGACGGCCGACGAGGTTGTGATTCGGCCCACAGAGTTTGCCTGGAACGGCCGCAAGCCGGACAGGGCAGACAATGGTGAAATGACGTCGGGTAAGTTCTCCACAGCAGTACACCCCAACCCATTCTCGGTCCTATCCTCAATCCTACCGTTCAAAACCACACAATCGCCCCGAATGACGGCCGTAGATTCTGCTTCCAGGTCTCCATTAAACAGAACGACATCCCCATCCACTATGCCGGCAATAGTCACTCCCCCGTTAAATAAGGTAACATCGCCGTTGATTTGCCCCCCTTCCTTGACCTCCAGATCGCCATCGAAGAGAATCACGTCGTTGTTGACAGTTTCGCCAGCTTCCACAACAGTCGTATCCTGCGTAGGCGCTGCCAGAGCGGCCCTTACTGGTACGGCCAGTAGAACGAGCAGTATCAAGATCAGCAATAAGCGTTTCATGAGGTATCCCCTCTCTACCGAATTCTCACCGGCTGGCTCACCAACTGCCGGTACACGCTGCTCCACAGCACCACGACGCCAGCCATGACCATGAGCCAGCCCGCTGCGGCCGGTTGTTGCAGCACCACTTCGCCTAGAGTTTGCCACAAGGCAGCCAGCACTGTGCCCGCCACTTGAGCCATTTGCTCAATCGAGCGCAGCAGGCTGCGCACCAAAACCGGTTGATTCACCACAGGCCCAAGCCGGGTAATGGCCCAGCCGCCGATCATCATGGGCATCGCGCCAGCCAGCAAGAGGAGCGCATAAATCGTGCCCAATGCCCACACCCGATACTTTCGATTAGGGAGACGGGCCAGAGTTCGCTGAGTAAAGCCAGCGGCGGGACTTATGGCTGGCGTCTGGCGGAAAAGCTGGTCAACAGCGAGCAAAGCCCGCCATTCCTCATGACATTCCGGACACGCGCGCAGGTGAGCCTCCAGCTCAAGCTTGCCATCCGTTGCAAGCTCACCATCGAGCGCGTCCATCATCAATGCGTAGGTATCGTCATGGTCCATAAAATCGCTCCAAAATTGCTACCTTTCTCATCTTCTTTCTGGCCTCAAACCGCCACGCGTTCCCTGGCCGGGCTTAATCCGTGGGCCATACCAATCTGCGCCAACTGCCGCCGCGCCCGGAATAGCCGGGATTTGATCGCACTCACAGTCGTGTTCATGACCTCTGCAATCTCTTCATACGACAGGTCATACCAGTAACGGAGCACAACTGCCTGCCGGTAATCAGGTGGAAGTTCCTGTAAAAGGGATTGAACCAGTTCTTGCTGTTCATTCTTCACGAGTGCTGACTCCGGCCCTTTTGTCACATCCGATCTCAATGCCGGGTGTGGTGGTAAAGGTTCATCAATGGAAAGCAATAACGCCCGCCGTTTCCGAATTTGATCTATGCAATAGTTCGACGTAATTGACAGAATCCATGTGCTGAACTTATGGGCCGGGTTGTACGTTTCCAGCCGCGTATATGCGCGAATAAATGCTTCTTGCGCTGCCTCTTCTGCTTCGCCGGCATTGTTTAGCATGCGATAAGCCAGGTTGTAAACCGGCTTCTGATATGCTTCGATAAGACGGCCGAAAGCCGCCTTGTCACCTTGCCTGGCTCTTTCCAGCCAAACTTGTTCTGCGTTCAACCCACCAATCTCCTGACGATTCAACCAGCACTACGCAGCACAGTTGGGAAAGTTTCACGATGTTAGGACGGGTCTTGACAAGTAGCAACGCTGCTCTATAATGTTGCCTAACATAGGTTACCATATCCTAAAGCGTTGATTGGGACGAGTAACTGTTGGTCTAAATCAGAGAGTCGCCGGCCATAGGCTGAAAGCTGCGACCATTAAGATCAATGGTGAAAACCACCCAGGAGCGATCTTCAGAACGGTTTGGGCAAACTACCTGTTTGCCCACATTGAGGCAGACTTTTCTGTCTGCCTCTTTAATTCAAGTAAGAAGATTCGGCTGGCCCCGTTAACGGCCGTCAATGAGGAGCGGGTTTGTCGTGATAAACCTGCTCGAAATTGGGTGGAACCGCGAAACACGTTCACACGCGAACGCCATCGCCCCAATATGGGCGGCGGCGTTTTTGTTTTTTTTGGCGATTGGAGAGTGGAAAACGGAGGGCACGATCTCTTTCAGCTTCACCCCCCCCAATCTCCGAATCTCGATACCTGGAGGTATGATGTCTGACAACAGGGATGTACCCTACGAACAATCGAAACTATACCGCATCCGCCACTCGGCCGCGCATGTGATGGCTGAAGCAGTGTTAGAATTCTTTCCGGAAGCCAAGCTGGCCATTGGCCCCCCCATCGAAGACGGCTTCTACTACGACTTCGACCTGGGCTTGGATGACAACGGCAAACCCAGGACTTTTTCGCCGGAGGACCTGGAAAAAATTGAGGCGAAGATGAAAGCACTGCTCAAGAAAAACGCTCGGTTTGAGCAATCCGGCATGCCGGTAGCCGAAGCGCTGCAATTCTTTACAGGCCAACCTTACAAGCTGGAGCTGATTGAAGAGCTGGCTGCGGGCAAAGTAGACGAGATGGGCAATCCTATCAGCGAACCGGTTAGCGAAGTAGGCATTTACCAGCATCGTGATTTCGTTGATTTGTGCCGCGGCCCACACGTTGCGTTCACTAAACAGGTGAAGGCAAATGCAGTCAAGTTGCTTCGTACCAGCGGGGCTTACTGGCGGGGCGATGAACATCGGCCGCAACTGCAACGTATCTACGGCACGGCCTGGCACAACAAAGTGGAGCTAGATGCATACCTAAAGCGGCTGGAAGAGGCAAAAGCGCGTGACCATCGCCGCCTGGGCAAACAGTTGGGACTGTTCCACATCTCCTCCCTGGTCGGTTCCGGCCTCCCCCTGTGGCTGCCGAAAGGAGCGATCCTACGCGAGACGCTGGAGCAGTTCCTACGCCAGGCCCAGCTGGAGCGGGGGTACCTGCCCGTCCTCACGCCCCATATCGGCAAGCTGGACCTATACATCACCAGCGGCCATTACCCGTACTACAAGGACAGCCAATACACGCCCATTGACGTAGACGATGAGAAGTTCATGCTCAAACCGATGAACTGCCCGCACCATATTGAGATTTATAAGAGTGAAGCCCGCAGTTACCGCGACTTGCCACTGCGCCTGGCCGAATTTGGCACAGTTTATCGCTATGAGCAAAGCGGCGAGTTGAGCGGTTTGACGCGTGTGCGGGGTTTCACGGTGGATGACTCGCACCTCTTCGTCACGCCTGACCAGCTTGAAGAGGAATTTATCGGCGTGGTAAACCTGATCCAATACGTGTTCAAGACCATGGGATTTGATGATTTCCGCGCCCGTTTAGGAACCAATGACCCCGACAGCGATAAGTATGCCGGGTCGCCTGAGATGTGGGAACGGGGGATCAATGCCATTAAAAATGCGGCCGACAAGGCGGGTATGAATTATTCGGTAGAAGAAGGGGAAGCTGCCTTTTACGGGCCTAAGCTGGACTTTATTTTCCGGGACGTACTCAAGCGGGAATGGCAACTGGGCACTGTGCAGGTAGATTTCCTGCTGCCGGAGCGGTTCGAGTTGGAATATACGGGCGAGGATGGGCAGAAACACCGGCCGGTCATGATTCATCGCGCGCCATTTGGTAGCATGGAGCGATTCGTCGGCATCCTGATCGAGCATTTCAACGGGGCATTCCCGTTATGGCTGGCCCCGGTGCAGGTGGTGATGATTCCGATCACAGACCGGCATGTCGCTTACGCCAACCAGGTCGCGGCCGAATTGCGAGCCGCCGGTATGCGTGTGGAAGTGGATGACGGGAACGAACGAATGAACAAGAAAATTCGTAATGCTCAGTTGCAAAAGGTTCCATACATGGTGGTCGTTGGGGACAAAGAAGTGGAAAATGCCGCTGTTTCCGTGCGCACACGCAACAACGAAGATCGAGGCGCAATGCCCCTGGCCGAGTTTAAGGAAACGGCGTTGGCGCTGCTCGCTTCGAGATCGATGGAATTGTAACCAGCTTGGAGTTGGGGGTGACCAGCATTGGCTAAGTGTTTGGCGGTTTATCTCCTAAATAAAATCAGCGGAATAAACCGCCAAACCTCGCGGTGTCACGGTTTCCCTTTCTAAATGATAAACCGTGGCACACTTAAATGGGCAGATTGACAACAAATCTACTGCCTTCGCCTTCTGTGCTGGTCACCTCAATTTCGCCGTTGTGGGCGTCAACCAGGCTCTTCACGATAGCCAGGCCAAGGCCGGTACCCACAGCAATATGCCGGTGCCCTTTCACACGACGGAACCGGTCAAAAATGTGGGGGAGTTCTTCCTCCGGGATGCCATAACCCGTATCTGAAACTTCCACGATAGCGTGAGGGCCGTTCACTCGCGTGTCAATACAGACAGAGCCTCCCTCAGGCGTATACTTAATTGCGTTTGAGATGAGATTCATCAACACGCGTTCGATCTTCTTCTCATCAGCTGTAACCATCACCGGTGACGGCACTTCCGCATGATGCAGGTGAATATCTTTCTCTAAAGCCAAAGCCTCCACAGACTCCGCCACTGATTTCACCTGCAGCGCCAGATCATATTTCGAGCGTTCCAAAAGCACCGGTGTGCCCGACTCCAATTTTTCGATTTCCAGGATGTTGTTGACGATCTCCAGCAGCGTCTCCTGACTACGTACGATCACTTTGGCGATATGCAACTGCTGCTCGCGAGTCACTTCCCGATCACGCAAGATACTGGCATACCCTTTAATGCTGGTTAACGGCGTTCGCATATCATGCGTCAAAACAGCCAAAAAGGCGTCTTTATCTTTATGCAGTGCTTCTAACTCCTTGTTGGCATCTGCTAATTCCTGGGTGCGAGCCGCGACCATTTCCTCCAATAAGGCCATCTGCTTCTTGGCGTTGTTGACTGTGACGCGGAAAGAATAAGCAGACAGCACAATAGGTAAAGTAAAGATCGCCAGTCCTAACAGCCCAAACTGGACCACAGCCAAAGCGATTAAGCCGCCGCCGATGCTCATTACCAGTACATTCATGGGGACTGCCCAGCGGTTTTCTCGCCAGGAGTCAAGCGGCTTTATTCCATTGGCCAGATATATAATGACGGTCAAGAGCCAAAAATTGAGCTGGTCGCCCACAATTGCCCCAATAAACCAGGGCATAGTCAACCCCAAAAGCGTCTCATCTCCTAACCAGTTTCGAATGGCCACAAAGGTGAACCCGGCCAATAGAATTGAAAACCCATGAATACCGCTGTTAACCCCCAGTCGCTCGATCTTATGCGGCCATTCCCGTTTATCCGATCGGATGCTGATGAGCCACAACCCTAGTTCTGAAATTGCCGCAATCATTGCGGCCGCAACAGGCCCATACAACCCAACGGCCGCATAGCTGATGGCGTCGCTAACCGAAACAATAACATTCCCTCCCACCATATAGGTCATGGTACTTTGGGTGGCAATGGCGAAAAAGAGGAGCAAGAACAAGTTCAGGGGCTGGACATATGTCGGAAACTGAAGCCCCCCCCCAACAACAATCGCAATCCCCAAAAGGGAAAGGAAGGCTGAATAAATCAGACGTGTCTGAGGTTTTGGAGATTCCAAGATGCGTCTTCTCCCGACGATGGCTTCCAGAGGATTAGCGTATCATACAATCTTTAGACGAACTCGCCCATACTATAAAATAAAATCCCCATGATTCACATAGGAGATCATGGGGACTTGAATTGCGTTTTACAAAAAATCTGATGGGTCAGTCTTTGAAATTTTTCAAGCCTACCCAAGAATAGCCACCAGCCCAAGAATAACCACCGGCCCAAGAGTAACCACCGGCCCAAGAGTAACCACCGGCCCAAGAGTAACCGCCGGCCCAGGAGTAACCGCTTTGCCAGACATCGCCTTCAGTCCAGGGCTGCCAATCTGTACTGCCAGCCCAAGAGTAGCCACCGCCCCAGGAGTAACCACCACCCCAAGAATAACCACCGGCCCAAGAGTAGCCGCCGGCCCAGGAATAACCACCGGCCCAGGAGTAACCACCGGCCCAGGAGTAACCACCGGCCCAGGAGTAACCGGCCGCTTCGTCAATCGGGTCGCCGTTCTCATCAACGAAGATGAATTCTCCGTCACGATATGCAACCGGCCCAACATACGGTTCACCGGGAACCATATTGGTGTTGGCTTCGCCTTGCGGCGGATCCAGCACGGCCACCGGCGCCCAAACGCGCCCTGCGCCTTGTTGGAATATGCTCCACGTGAGGCTGTCATCCCCATACGCGGCCGGCCGCGCCGACGCCGTGAGTGCATATTTCACTTCATTCGGCGTCATGTCCGGGTTTTCTTGCAGCATCAGGGCGACAACACCTGCAGTTACGGCCGTAGACGAGGAGGTACCTGCCGTCCAGTAGAAGTGCCCATCCACTCTGGCATCTTTGTGCGCTTTTACCCAGGGAGAGTTCTTTCGCACTTCGGTTATCATGTGCGCACCAGGAGCCACAATGTCCGGCTTGACAAATCCCACTTCCGTCGGCCCTGCGCTGCTGAACGGGGTGATATAGTCATCACTTTCGTCTTCAGGCGTAAAGTTGTCGGTAAATGCGCCCACGGTGATGACGAAGGGATCATTGCCGGGCGCGGCGATCGTCATGGGGTCTGGCCCGGCATTACCGGCGGCCGTAACCACCACAACACCTGCATCCCACAACGCTTCCACCGCCTGATTGATAGGGTCTGCCCAATACGGGCTGCTGATCCCGCCGATCAGAGAGAGGTTGGCCACTCTGATGTTGTACTCATCCTTGTGCGCCAGTATCCAATCCAGCCCCTCAACGATATCCGTGTAGGTTCCCTTGCCTTCCTCATCAAGCGCACGCACATCTACGAAATTGACGCCGGGCGCAATGCCGATGGGACCATTTTCATCCTCGCGCGAGTTTCCGATCAGGCCGGCCATCATCGTTCCGTGCCCAAATGCATCTTTCTTGTGCGGGCCGTCATCTAACGCATCATACCGGGCGATGACCCGGTGACGATTCCACTTCAGCTTACCAATGCCCGTGTCCACAACGGCCACTGTAATGCCGGAACCGTCAACTCCCTCTTCCCACACCTGATCAACTCCCATCACCTGCGGGAAATTGACAGTGGGAACATCATTTTCATCATTCTTATCGTGCTTGTCATGCTTGTCGTGCTCATCATTCTCGCTGTCGGCCGCCTGCACTGCTCCATCTTGGGCGACAAACTGAGCGCGACTGTCAGCCTTCAATGCCGATACCATTTTCTCAGGCACATCAGCCGACACGGCATTAATAATCGCCAGTTGTTCATTTACTACCCCGCCATACGCCTGAACAACGGCGGCGGCGGTTTCTACGTTTTCTGCCTGGACAATAAGCGGGACTGTGCTTGAAGGCGCTACTGCCCCCCCCAACACTACCATTATCGCCAACAACCAAATGGTAAGAATAATTATGCGCTTCATGTCTATACCTCTGATGTTACCGCTCTTATTATGCTACCCTACAACAAAAAAACAGTACGGGAGCACCACTATGATGTGATGCATCCTAATAAGTATTCAGGACGAACCTCGTTGACTCAATAGGAAATAGGGTATATTGAGCAAAAAATTAGCAAAGAGCTTGGGCAAAAGGGGCAAACCAGCCGCGTTACGGCTCCTGGTCTTTTTCTCTTTTAGGCGCCTGTTGTTGGCGTTTTCGCTCCAGCAGCCGGCTGGCCAGGGAACCGCCAGCTTCGGAAGCGTCGCTGTCCAGCTTTTTGGGGGTGACTGGCTGTTTGGGGCTGGTCTGGGCTATTTCTGCGGCCGCATCCTCAGATATAGATGTGTCTTGCACGAGAATTGACGACGGCTCCAGGTTGGCCGGTTCAGCGCGTCCTGTTCGAGCGCGTTGTTTCGCCCGGAACAGGCGGGAGACTTGTTCAGCGCGCTGAGGCGTCGGGGCGGATCGTGGGAGCAAACGACCCAGGGTAGCATCCCACGCTCGCTCCATGTCCCGGCGTGTGACAACCAGCCGCCTCACGGCAATATCGGCTGGCAGCAGGATCACCGCCAGCAGCGTCAGCCAGTGCCAGATGGGGCGGACGGTCGCGCCGGCGGGCAAGGAATGTTCGAAGACGGCCGCTGCGTCTTCGCTGACATCGCGCCCGCCGCTCAATTCCGCCATGGCTGCCAGAAGCTGCGGGTTCGCTTCAAATTGCCGGTACTCCGGCGAGTATCCTAATACCCAACCACTTGTCTGCCCGACAACTGCTTCCTCATCCCCCCCAACGGCGCCGGAGATACGGATGAAGTAAGCGCCATCTTCGTCCGGTGTGAACTCAGCTTCATACCGGCCAGGCGCCACCTGCTGCAAAGAGAGGTTGACCACTTCCCCGTCCGGAAAAACGACGTTGGCGTCGGCCGCCAGGTTATTGAGAAACTCCCCATTGGCCGCGCGGGCATCCACTGTGAGGCGCGCCAGCTCCCCGTTGATCGTCACCACCGCCTCCACGCTGCTGTCCCGATTCTGGGAGATCGTCCAACGTACCGCCTGCGCCCAAAACACGGGAAACCCATCCCAACGCACCCAGTCGGCCGCCCAACGCCCGGTGGCATCAGAGGTCCAGGCAATGGTGCGCCCCAACCCATACTGCCAGGCAGCCAGCAGCGGGTCTCCCTGATGCGTGTTCAAGATGACCTGGGCCGTGTCTTTGGCGCTGGTACCTACATATCCATACAGTGGGGGCACGGCCGTAATGCCGGCCAGGATGGGGCTGTTGCTCACCAGATTAGGGAAGAACCGCTCTTCGATCAGATAATTACGCTGAATAGAGGTCGTTTCCTGGGTGAAAATCTGAGGCAGGTTGGCGGCGCGGTTGGTAAAGTGAAAACGGCCGTTTCCCAATTCAGCCATCTTCTGCAGCCACGGCGTGTCCGGGCCGTTGCCGATGCTCACCGTGGTGAGAGTCACTCCTTCGGCCGTCAACCCCGCGATCAGTTCCGGCGCGCCTTCCTTCTGTTCCGAATCAGCGCCATCAGCCAGCAAGATGATATGTTTCACCTGGTTCTGGCTCTGAGCCAGCGCTTCTGCGGCCGCTTCCAACCCGGTGCGCACATAGATGCCCCCGCCGCCGGCGCCGATCTGGCGGATCAGACTGATGGCCGTCTCTTTGTCGCTGGCCGGCAGCGGCCCGATGGGGTTATCCGGCGCGGTATCCACAGGGATCACGGTGATTTCGTCAAAGTCATTGAGCAACTCCACCACGCGCACAGCCCCCTCGGCCGCCAGTTGAATTTTGGTCAAACCCCCCTCCGATATTCCCATACTGCCGGAACGATCAATGACGATGACGATGCTGACCGAAGGAAAGCGTTCCTGATCTTTGATCTGCATATCCACCGGCAGCATCTCTTCCAGCGGCGTGCGGAAATATCCTCCCATCCCGTAACTTTGCGGCCCGCCAATGGCCACCACCCCGCCTCCCAGATCGCGCACATAGCTTTGCAACACCTCCATCTGGCGCGGGGAGAATGTTTTGGCGTTCACGTTGACGAGGATGATGCTGGCATAATTGCTCAATTGCGCCAGGCTGGCTGGGAAACTGGCGGGGGTGACCCGACCCGCCTCCAGCCCGGCCGCCTGCAAGGCCAGGGCGAGTTGGGGCGATTCATCGGGCAGCGGGGTACCATCATCAGCAACGGCGCCGTCATGGGCGACGATCAGCACCCGCGGCGGCCCAACGATCTCGGTGAACGCCGCCAGTTCGTTGTTCTGGTAATATGTGTCGTTGGCCGGGGCCAGCTGCACCCGGTAGCGGGCGAACTGCTGCTCCACCGCGCGCAGGCGTACGGCGAACTGATTGACGCCCGGACGCAGATCCACCCTTTCTTCGTGGACGATTTCGCTGCCGGCCAACACGCGAAGGTCGGTTGTTGTGTGGCTGTTGCTTTCGGCCGTGATTTCCAGGCGAAATGTCTCCCCCTGGCTCACCCGCGTCGGGGCGCGGACATCCGTCAACCATGCCTCGGGCGCTTCCTGATTCCGGGCAAGGGGGATGTAGTCAATCTCAACCCCGTTTGCCGCGGCCAGTTTGGCAGCTTCCATCGGCTCGCCAATGGTGACAGCGCCGTCGCTCAACACCACGAGACGCCTGGCGCTGCCGGCCGGGAATAAAGCCATACCTAATCGAATTGCTTCAGCCAGATCGGTGTGCAGGCGTTGAGGGACAGAAGAGATGGGCGCCAGCTCCGCCAGCCTGCTCATCGGCCGTTCCACCAGCGCGTTGGCCCCAAAGAGGATGACGGCCGCTTCGTCAGTTGGTCCCATCTCAGCCAGCGCCTGGCGCACCAACGATTCGGCGCGCGCTGCCTGTTCGGAGCTGATGGAGTCGGATGCATCTATGAGAAAGACAACAGCCAGGTCATCTGATGCTCGTACCGTCTGCGCGCCAGCCAGGCTGAGTGTGAGCAAGATGATGATGAGCAGCCGCAGCCCCAGGCTGACCCGATCACGCCAACGCCAAAGGGCGCGGGCGCCTCGGCCAGACCTGCCCAACCAGATAAAGTAAGGGATGGTCAGGAACAGGGACAGGGCGAGAGGCGTCGTGAAACTCACGGCTGCGCCTTAATCTTGAATAACCAGGGGCAGGTAAATAGTGAAGGTACTGCCAAAGCCATATTTGCTCTGGGCTTCAATACGGCCGCCATGGGCGGCAATCACAAACCGGGTAAGTGGCAGCCCCAGTCCTCCTCTTCGCGCGCCGCGTTGCGGCGACACGCTAGAGAGACCATTCCAGAGCGTTTCCAGCCGCTCTTCCGGGATTCCCACCCCTGTGTCAATGATATGCAGATGCACATCCCCTTCAGAGATGCCGGTTTCAAGATGAACCACCCCACCGATCTTATTGAACTTTATCGCGTTATGGAGCAAATGTTGAACAGATCTCAGCAGTTGCTGCTCGTCCGCCAGCACCGCCGGCAATGAGATATCCGGCTCATACTCAACCCGTACCCGCCGCGCCTTAGCCATGGAAGCCAGATTGCGAATTGCTGTGCGAACCACCTCGTCCAGACGCACCCATTCGAGATAAAAATCCCCATGCTGCATGATGCGGGCGGACATGTTGATCAACTGGTCAATCGGCTCTTTCAGCGCGTTAATTTGTTCGTCCAGTTCAGCAACCAATTCGATGTCACTAGACTCGGCCAAAGAGGTTTGGAGTTGGTGCAACTGCTTGCTGACGGTCGCAAACGGCTGGCGCAGGTCTGGTGAAATCAGCTCGATAAACTGGGAATGGAGCCGGTTCAGTTCCTCCAACTGGCGCTTGTGGCGCGCCAGCGCCTGATTCTGCTGGAACACATAGTCGTTGATCTGGCGCAGGCTGGCCAGGTTCAAAGATTGGGCCAGCAGCGGGCTGATTTGATCCGCCAGCGTTTGCAGCAAGGCGAGGTCGGCCCGATTGTATGCCTCACCCGCATATTTGTTGCCCAAGGCTAACACGCCCACCAGGCTACTGCCCGCGTGCAGGGGCATAAACAAGACGCGCTTCCAATTGGCCAGAATCTCCTTTTCGGATTCCGACATTTCATCGAAGGCGAACAGCTTGTTGATGTCGAACTGAACCAGCGGCCCCTGATTCTGGTGCAAGTGGTTGGCGAACGGGCTATCTGCCTCAAAATCAACCGTTTCTGCCAGTTGGTCATCCAGGCTGGCCAACGGCCGTAACACCAATTTCCCCGCTGGCCCGTCCTCAGCCGTAAACACCCATGCCTCATCTGTCGCCAGGCTCGACTGGACGATGCGCAGGAATAGCTGGCCCAACTGTGCCGGCTCCGGGAGATTCCCAATCGCGTTGATGTAGTTGGCCATAGCCGCGTCACGTCGTCCCAGGGCCGGTAAGAAAAGGCGTCGCGTTACCTCATTCACCAGCCGGTAAATCAGCATGAACAGGCCGGCAAACAGGGCTGCCGCCAGAACGAGGATGAGATTAGAGTTCGTGTCTCTGGGTAAATCGGCCACCCCGCGCACGATGATCGTCAATGCCAGCCAGGTAAGTCCAAAAATAATGAGCGTGCCCGATAGGCGGCTTAGCAACTGCCGCAGCACCAATTGCAAATCGGGCAATTGGCTGTTGGTCAGGCTGGCGGTTCCCGTGAATGCGGCCACGGCAATGATCAGGACGCCAAGTTCCTGCCATACAGGCTGGTTTGGTTGCCGAATCGAGGCCAAGCCTGCACCCGCAAAAAATAGGGTAAACACGAACGTCCAGTAATGAACCAGATTTAGGTGGAGGGAGTCGGGCGAGTTGGCGCTGATCTGCTGGGAGGATATCCAGGCGGCCGTGACCGGGACCAGCCAGCTCGCCACCCAGACGGCCGCCCACAGGTCAAAATGTCGAATCGTCTGGCCGGTCAGATTCAGGTCAGGCAGCTTGTAATGCCAGATGGCCGAATCCAGCGCGATGGCAGAGAGGCCAAGCATAAGGCTGAGGCCGATGGCGATTTCTCCCTGCCCCCTCGGAACAGCCAGATGGTACAACGTCGTCAGCAAGAGACCATTAGCGGCCACAATGAACGCATAAGACCCAACAATCCCCCAGGTAAACACCAGCGGCTGAGCGAAAGTGGCCCCTCCATAGAATCGGAGCACGCTGCTGGCCCATACCGCGGCCGCAACCAGTGTGAGCGACCAGGCAGTCACGAGCGGCCGTCGTTTCAATCGCGACTGCCACAAGTACGCGGCCATAGCCAGAAAACTCAATGGCCAGATCAGAACGATGAGAAACTGCTGGGTTAAGGTCATAGACAGCTTTGCACTTAGGAGATTAGATATGGGGATTGGAGAGTGGAGAGTGGGTAATCTTTAATTTCCAGTCTCCAATCTCATGACAAAAAAGGATGTTAATGTTGCATCACTCCTTGATACCGTATGACAGCCAACCGCACGCTCGCCAATTATCCAAGTTTATCCCAAACAAGAATTTGGGATAAATTTGGGATATAGCCGGGTCACGGCCAAAACAGACCAACCTGCTTCGTGCGTCATGGTAAACCCGTTACTTCAAAATGTAATACGTGCCCTTTTTGGAGCCAATTTTGAGCAAAAGCCCGCGTTCCACCAGGTCAACCAGGTCGAGCCGCAAGGTTTCGGCCGATACGTCCGGGCACAGTTTCCGATACGACCGGTTGGTGATACTACCGTTTTCCCGCACGAATGCCAGCGCGCGCGCCTGACGCTCATTCATGCTGCGCGTCCACCGGGGCACGGCCGCTCGTTCGCGCCGGTTGGAGAGGGTCACGGTGAATGAGTGATCCGTCGCCCGGAATGTGGGTGGGGAATGTCCTGCATGCACCATTTCCTCGATCATCTGGTCAATACCCAACCCTAATTCTTCAATGTACCCCCACTGATAAAGGCCGTTCACCAATCGTGGATTGCGCGAAAAATGCTCTTCAACGAGGTTGTCCAGGGTCATGTAGCCGGGCAGGCTGCCGGGACTGATGACTTCCATGCGGTCGGCATACATGCGGATCTCAATGCGCCGCCCGGTAATGCGATAGTCGCGGTGGGCTACGGCATTCACCAGAGCTTCGCGCACAGCAAAGCGCGGGTACTCGGTCAGCTCCTCACGTTCCAGCCCGTTGATGGCCGCCCCCACGCGCATTTCTTCGTAAACGATGTTCCAGGCCCGTTCGATGATGCGAGCCAGCGGCCCGGTGATTTCATCTCGACGGCCGTAACCAACGCCGCCATCCTCTCCGCGCGGCTGCGCCCCGGCAAACTTGACGAATACCACTCCGCTCTGGGGGAAAAACATCTGCGGGTTCTTACCGAACAGAAGGATGCCAGTAGTTGTGGGGCTGCCTTCCCGATCCAGCGCGCCAATCTCCGTCAGCAGTTCGTCCGTGGATGTCACCCTGGCTGCGCCTCGCGCCTCTCGTTTCTCCAGGTATTCCTGGATAATCGCTTGATCCAGATCGCTGGGCCGCGCCCCGGGAACCCGATCTGTTTCAAATTCGGCCGAATTCTTGCTGGCCGCCAGTTTGCGCACTTCGTGGCCGGATAACGGCCGATTGTAAGCGCCGCTGCGAACCAGTACACGGCCGTCGGCGATGGTATGCAGGTCTGGGCTGCGGGCCACCTGGATGCCGATCAGCGTTCCCTGTTCCGTTTCCACGGACTGCCACTCACTGGGGACGGGCGGGCGGCACAACGTCGCCGCCTGATACAGAGCCGCCTCCGCTTCCTCTTCCCAGATGGCTTCCGTCAGCTGTCCTTCGTGGTCCACACCCAGGACAATCAAACCCCCATCGCCGTTGGCGAAGGCCACCAGACATTCAGCCAGCCTTTCCGCGGCCGCATCTGGAAGAAAAGCAAGACGTTGCCCAGGATTACCATCCAGCATCATGCCCTAAAGTATAACAAAAATCGGTGCCGAATAAGCAAACTGCTGACCCGATACCGAAATCGTTACCGTATTCTCCTGGAATCACGAATGACTCATTCGCGCAGCGTGGCTCCAAGCCGGTGCGAAAGCTGCTTCAGAATGCGCTGCCTGCTCTTGCGTACATCCCGGTCGGTTAAGGTCTTCCCGGGTGACTGGAATGTGAGGTGGTAGGCCAGGCTCTTATGACCTGGAGGCACTTGTTCTCCTTCGTAGAGATCAAATAACGTCACCTCTTGAAGCAGGAACCCGCCTGCCTGGCGAATCACGGACTCCACTTCGGCGGCCGCCACCTCTTTCTTGACCACGACCGCCAGGTCTTCCAGGACGGCCGGGAAACTGGACACCGGCCGAATCTGGTGCCGGTCAGGGATGTGCTGTATCAACAGGTCTAGATCGAGTTCGGCCGCAATCACCGGATGGTCCGTCCGGATCTCAAACCCTTCGACTACCAGCGGATGAAGCTCGCCCATCACGCCCAACTGATGTTCGCCCAGCAAAAGGCGCGCGGTATAGCCTGGGCGATAGGTGGGGTGTTCAGTCGGCTCCACGCACAGATTTTCGATATGCAAACCGGACATGAGCAGCTCAATAATGCCCTTCAAATCAAAGAAGTCCATGATCGAGCTGGAGCTGTCGCCTTGCCAGAAAACGACTTCTCTTGGGCCAGTGACCACCAACGACAAGCGGCCTAATTCATCCGGGAGCACGCCTTCTTCAGACGCCAGGTAAATCTGGCCGATTTCAAAGAGCGCGATGCGCTCCTTAAAACGGCTGTTCGCTGCCACGATTTCCAGCGCAGAGGCAAGCAGGCTGTGCCGCATGGCGACGCGATCCACGGTGATGGGATTTGCCAGCGTCACATAAGGCCGGTCATCAGGGGAAACGCCGGCAGCTTCCGGCAACATCCTGGCTTCGAGTTCGGCCGTGGTCAGGCGATATGTAATAATCTCTTGCAATCCCAATTGGACGAGCAGGTCTTTGATGTGCTCTTCGCTCTCCATCCGGGGATTGCCGCGCTGGGGCGGTAAAATATCACTCATCTCTGTGGCCGGCAGGCGATCGTACCCGTACATCCGGCACACCTCTTCCACCAGGTCGTGGGAGCCGGTGATGTCCATCCGGTGATCGGGCGTGATCACGAGCAGATGATCTCCCTCATCGGTCACCTCAAATTCGAGCGACTCAAGCATCCGTTTGATCTCAGCCTGGGTGAGTTCGATGCCGCCAATACGTTTCACTTCGGCGGCCGTCAGTTGGATAGGCTCCATTTTGGGCGGGTTCGGGTAATAATCGATGATACCCTGGGACACCGTGCCTCCGGCCAGCTGGCGCATCAGTTCGGCCGCGCGTCTAGCTCCCAACAGCGCCTGGCTGGGATGCACGCCCCGGCTGAAGCGGAAACCGGCTTCGCTGGTTATCTTAAGGGCAGTGGCGCTGCGGCGAATGTTGATGTAATTCCAGGCGGCCGCTTCCAGCAAGACGTTGGTCGTGGCATCGCTGATCTCGCTATCTTCACCCCCCATGACGCCGCCCAGGCTGAGTGCACCGGCCGGGTCGGTGACGAGGATGGTGTAAGGCGGCAACTGGCGCACTTCACCGTCCAGCGTCGTCAACGTTTCTCCCTCACGGGGCAGGCGGGTGTGGATGTGAATGGGGGCGTCAGGCCCGTTATATTCGTCAGCGCGGCGGCGGAGGAAATCATAATCGAAGGTGTGGTTGGGCTGGCCCATTTCCAGCATGACGTAATTGCTGATGTCTACCACTACGTTAATCGGCCGTTGCCCCGCCAATCTGAGACGGCGCTGCATCCATTGCGGGCTGGACTTCTGCTCTACGCCTTCAATGACCATAGCCACAAAGCGCGGATTCAGGTTGGGGTCATCCGTGCTGATCGTGACCTTACCTTCAATGGACGCTCCCTCTTGCACCACGTCATAGTTGGGGTAGCGTACCTCCTGCCCGGTGAGAGCAGCCACTTCGCGGGCCACACCTACAATAGAGGCACAGCGAGCGATATTGGGGATGATAGCAATGTCAAAAACCACATCACCTAACACATCCTGCAGAGGCGTTCCGGGCACATAGTTCCCTTCCAGGATCATGATGCCTTCGTGGTCGTCGCTCAGGCCCAGTTCCTTTTCCGAGCAGAGCATGCAGCGATTGTGAATGCCGCGCAGCTTACGCCCTTTCAGCTTCATCTTCACCTGGCCTTCTTTATGGCCATCGTACAGTTCGGCCCCTTCCAGGGCAAATGGCGAGTACAGCCCAAGGCTGCTTATATCACCCTGGTCAAGGTGTTGAAACAGGTTGGGCGTGCCGGTCACGGTCACTTCCGGTTCGTCGCCACCGTAATCCACCGTCGCCAGCACCAGCCGGTCTGCGTTGGGATGTTGTTCTACCTTGAGGATATGGCCAATAATCAGCTTTTCCCGATCCCATACGAGCCGGTTCTTGTCACGGCCGCCGGGAACGCCAACGTATTCAATATTTTCCACTTCCAGGCCGGCGATGGTCAGCTTCTCCGCCAACTCTTCCACCGGCAGGGTGATGTCCACGTAATCTTTAAGCCAGGAAATGGGTACGAGCATAGTAATCTCCGTAAGACATGAAACGTGACACGTGATGAGGCATTTCATCACGGAACATATTTCGCGAGGTGTTTAGAATTGCTCCAGGAAGCGGAGGTCGTTCCCCCAGAAATAACGGATGTCCTCAATGCCAAATTTGAGCATGGCGATGCGCTCCGGCCCCATGCCAAAGGCAAAACCGGAGTACTTTTCCGGATCATAGCCACCATTGCGCAAGACGACAGGATGCACCATGCCGCAGCCGAGGATTTCCAGCCAGCCGGTATACTTGCACACTCCGCAGCCGTCACCGTTGCACAGGATGCACTCCACGTCCATCTCTGCACTCGGTTCCGTGAAGGGGAAGTAGTTGGCGCGGAAGCGTACTTTGCGATCAGCGCCAAATATCCGCCGGGCGAAGTCGGTCAGCGTACCTTTGAGATCGGCCATGGTAATGTTTCTACCGACGGCCAGTCCCTCAACCTGATGGAATTGGATTTCGCTGCGTGCGGTGATCTGCTCGTAACGGTAACACATCCCCGGCAGAATGACGCGGATGGGTTCGGGGCAATACTGGTGCATGGCATGTATCTGGCCGGGACTGGTATGAGTGCGCAAGATGACGCCGGGCGTGGTGGTGTGAAAGGTGTCCCACATGTCGCGCGCCGGATGATGCTGGGGAATGTTGAGCAGTTCAAAGTTGTATTCGTCGGTTTCCACGTCGCGGCTGCGGTAAATCTGGAAACCCATGTCACCCCAAATACGGTGGATTTCGCGCAGGGTTTGGGTGGCGGGGTGTAAACGGCCGCGCCACTGTTTACGGCCGGGCAGGGTCACGTCAATGGCGGCCCCCTTCATCTGGGCTTGCAGCTCGGCCGCCTTCAACAACGCCAACCGCTCCTCGTGGGTGGTCTCTAACTCTCGCTTGATGGCATTCACGCGCTTGCCGAATGTGGGCCGTTCTTCCGGGCTGAGCCGGCCAACCTGCCGCGCCATCAAATTGATGCTCCCCTTACGTCCCAGGGTCTCCTTGTACCACACTTCGAGCGCGGCCGTTGACTGAACCTGCTTCAGTTTTTCCAGCGATTCAGCATAGAGCCTGTCCAGTTGTGCAAGCATTGTTTCCCTTCCTGATCTAAATGAATATGTGTGGCGTGCCAACTGGGCTTCCACAAGCGCGGTAGCATATCATAAGGCGCTGCCATGCCAAAACAAAAAAGACGCGGAGCTTACGCCGCGTCTTTCCAGGTTCTGTTCCCTTGCCTCGCTTTCACTCAGGCAAAATGAACCTCCTCCGAACCAGCGGCGTCGGTTTCGTTCATAAAGTAAAAGCCAGGAAATCGTTTATCCATAACGCGCGCATCATATCAGCATACCCAGGCCCTGTCAAGAAGTGAAAAACCCTGTCGAAACGAGCCGGCGAGCCTGTAACACCCTCACAATTGCAGGCGCAGACGGCCAGCTTGAATCGCTTCATAGCCGAACAGCAATTGACTCCGTTCCAACCCTTTGACCGGCACCATTTCCGGCCCTTGTGTCTTTCTGGCTAATGTAGACGGCGTCAATCGTGTTGTCGCCGGATCGAGGGCATAGTACAGAACCGACAAATGCCAGGCACGGCCGTCTTCATCAACACGATACTGGTTTTCAACATACAGTAGGGGGCCGAGCAGCGGCATCACCCCCGCCACCCGGCGGAAGTGGTGGCGGATTGCCTGAGTGGGAGCCTCATGATCCGCCAACATGCTCCCCGGCGGCCGCAGCAACCCCGTCGCCGGATCGCGCAGCAAAAGGACTTGATCATGCTCCAGATAAATGCCGTAGACCGCCGGGCGAAAAGCGATGTCTTTCTCGGCGACAGGTACTGCATTCCCTTGAGGGTCATAGCAACAGACAGTCTTCATGCGGGTCAATGTGCCTACAATGCGGGAACGGCGGCTCTTGAAGCCGGCTTACTCTGGCGTAGTTACTGTTCAACGGCCGGGACGGCGAGCAGTTCTTGCTTCAACGCCACCATCTGATCCGCCAACGATCCCAGAACGCCATTGATGAACCTGGGCGCGCTGTCCGATCCGTAGGTCTTAGCCAGTTCAACCGCTTCGTTGATAGCGACTTTCACGGGGGTTTCCCCTGCAATGAGGAATTCATAGATGGCGATGCGCAAGATGTTGCGATCAATGACGGCCATCTGATGCAAGGGCCATTCGGGAGCATATCGGGCAATCAGTTTGTCGATATCTTGTTGGTGTTCAATGACGCCTTGAACCAGGCAAGAAGCGAATTCCACCCCTGCATTTTCCATGGGATGGTCGAGCAATCGCCGGTTCAGCGTTTCCCCTGGGGCGTGGTCAACGATATCAAACTCGTAAAGCGTCTCAAGCGTGACACGACGTGCGCGTCGTCTCGTCTTCATGATTGCCGGGCGAACCCTGGTTACGCCGCTTCTCCCTGTTGGTAAACGACATCCTCAACGTGAACGTTCACTGCATCTACTGGAATGCCCACCATGGTATCAATAGCTTCCACCACGGCCGTTTGCAACTTACGGCTCGTCTCCATAATGTTCACGTGCGGGTCCATTATAACGTAAATATCGAATCTGACCTTGTTATCAGAAAGATCGAGGACGATGCTGCCATGCCGCGTTTCCCGGCGAAAAAGGCGAGCGACTTCGGAAGGTACCGACGCCATCCTGGCCACGCCATCTACTCGCAGCGTGGCATAGTGGACAATGGTGGCCAATACCCCTGGAGCTACTTCTATTCGACCAATACTTTCGTGTTTTTCGCTCATTGCTTCGTCATTCATCACGATCGGCTCCCGCTTACGGCCGCCGGCTACATAGCGATTCCGCCATCCACGCTAATCACCTGGCCTGTGATATATGCAGCCTTGTCCGAGGCCAAAAAGGATACCAGATAGGCCACTTCAGAAAGCTCACCCCAGCGGCCGAGAGGGATAAGCTCCAGGCTTTTACTAACCATATCTTCGGGCAGAACGGCCGTCAGTGCGGTGGGGAAGAAGCCCGGCGTCACAGCGTTGACCGTAATTTTCCTGGTACCCACCTCCTTCGCCAATGACTTGGTAAACCCAAGGATACCTGCCTTAGAGGCCGCATAATTCGTTTGACCGCCCTGGCCAATCAACGCCACGACGGATGAGATGTTAATAATGCGGCCGCCTTGCTTCCGGCGAACCATTGGCCGCACGGCCGCTTTGCAACAATTAAATACGCTTTTCAGGTTTGTGTCCAGTACGACGTCCCAATCTTGCTCCTTCATCATCAGCAAGAGCGTGTCTCGCGTCGTGCCGGCATTGTTGACCAGGATATCAATACGGCCGTACGAACTGATCGCCTTCTTGATGAGCGACTGGGCTTGATCGAACTGGCTGACATCGGCGCGGACTGCCATTGCCGTTCCGCCTTTTTCCTGAATGCCTGCCACAACCTCCTCGGCCGCGTCGGCGCTGGCATTGTAATTCACAACCACGCTGGCGCCATTGGCTGCCAGGTCTTCCGCAATTGCCCGGCCGATGCCCCGAGACGCCCCGGTGACAACGGCAACTTTCCCTTCAAGTAACAATTCTGCCCTCCAAATGGTTAAGTCAGATACGGCTCCGACTTGAACTTCACCCGCTTTACCTTGCGGTTGATTCGCTTCATCAAGCCCAGCAGGACCTCGCCCGACCCCACTTCAACCACTGTGTCCACCCCTTGCTGGCACAAATAGTTCATCGAGTCAGTCCAGGCGACCGCAGAAGTCAACTGTGCCTTCAACTCAGCCCGAATATCGTCGGCCGTCGTTAACGGCCTGGCTGAAACATTGGCGATAACGGGAACTGTCGGTGCGCCTATGGGGGTGTCATCCACGCTCCGGGCAAATTCGGCTGCAGCCGATTCCATCAGGGTTGAATGGGCGGCAATCGAAATAGGCAAGCGCACAACCTTGCGGGCGCCGGCTTCGGTGGCCAGGCGCATGGCCTCAGCCAACGCTGCCTTGTCCCCAGAGATGACCACCTGGCCCGGGCAGTTGTCGTTGGCGACCTGGACAGGCCGGCCTGTCATTTCAGCTGCCTGCGCACAAGCAGCACTCACAGTGGCCACATCCAGGGCCAGTATAGCGGCCATTGCCCCCGGCTCCTGCTCGCCGGCTGCCTTCATCAACTCGCCGCGCCGCCGCACCAGCGTCAGGCCGTCGGCAAAAGTGAGGCTGCCCGCAGCCACCAGCGCTGAGAACTCCCCCAAACTATGGCCGGCCATAAATGCGGGCGGGGGCCAATCTTGCAACTTGATGGCCTCCCAGGCGGCAATACTGACTGTGAGAAGAGCCGGCTGCTGATTCAGGGTATCCGTGAGCGTTTCGTCAGGCCCCTCGAAACAAAGCTGTGAGAGGGCAAACCCGAGCTGCTCGTCTGCTTGATCAAAAACAGCACGTGCGGCATTTGAAGTGTGATACAAGTCGTATCCCATGCCGACGTGCTGTGACCCTTGTCCAGGAAATAGGAACGCGGTACTCACTTTTTAAGGCCCGTAAAAAGAAATATCCTGCATGATGGGCCATCTTCATTGACAGCCAACAGGAACCTAGAACAAAAAAACGGCCGTCGGAACAGCCGATTCAAGATCATTAATCCTCGCTGGCTGGAAGAATCTGGCGGCCGCGATAAGTGCCGCAGTTTAGGCAGACACGATGCGCACGCCGCATCTCGCCACACTCCGGGCAAGGAATCAGGTGAAATGGGCGCAAGGCGTGATGTGCCCGTCGCTTATTGCGGCGAGACTTGGAAACCCTGCGCTTTGGAACTGCACCCATGGCAAAAACCCCTTTGCATTAGTCTTGTCACTCATTTGCAGCACATCGCATCGCGTGCACCACACAAAAAAGAAGCGGCTGTTTGGCCGCGACTTGCAATTATAGCTATCCCCTATGCTCTGTCAAGCGGAATTTGACGCTGATTCAAACGGCCGAATCTAGCGCCAAATCCGCCCCGCTAGAGGGAGTCTATTGACCTTTCAGGACTCAGTGATGGTGGTACAAGGCTGGCGTGGGGTACGCATATTCTTCCAGTTCATCCCTATCCGCCCCGCGGCCGATCCAGCGCAACATTAGCGTCACGGAAGTGATCATGCTCACGCCAAGCAAGACAACGATCAGGCCGCCAATGCCCGGGGTGTTGATGAACCGGTACAAGATTGAAAACAGAGCTATATCGGGAAAGTTCATAATACCTCCTGGTTTGTTGTGATTGGTAAGGAGTAAATGTTTACGAACCATTAAATGGAGGAGCTCCGGTGGATTACCACAGTCTGTGTCAGATCAATCTCCAGTCTCCCGTAACGTCATCCGCCCGCCGCCAGCGGGTTCTGGCAGGGGGATGCGCACTTTGGCCCGCTCCGCTTCGATGACCCGTCCTTCTGCCACCTCCCAAACAGAAACAGCCGGAAACAGCTTGAAGAAGAGAGCGAACAGAAAAAGGAACAGAGCAAAAGAAGCGGCCGTCACTGCAACCTCTGTCATCGTGGGGCGATAGGCGGAATAATCCACCAGATATGGGTGTGTCATTGTCGGGGCAACGATGTTCCACCGCTCCAACCACATGCCCACCAGCACGAAAATCGCGGCCGTCACCGTCGCGCCGACCGGACGGGAGTTGTACCACGCGGCCGCACTCAATCCGGCAACCAACACCGCCATCGCCAACACCCAAACAAGTAATGTCTTTGAGCCTGGAAATGGGATGATCCCGGCCATTGACAAGGCTGCGAGTACAGCGATGACGGCCGTGCTCCAAAACACAGCCGGATGAGACAAGATCGTGTTTCTGACCCGATCCGGCAGCAGCAGCGGAACCACCATGATCCAGAATGCTGTCACCATCAAACCCACCATTGTCCAGAAGCTGGGAGCAAAATCACCCCACAATTTACTGGCTAATACCGGGAACTCATGTGTCTGCTGCCCGGCGGCCAGCGTCAGATGTTCGGCATACGTGAAGTACATCCAGACCGCATTCATCACGATGAACAACAGGCCAAGATTCTGATACTGGCGCGTGGTGATGTAATCTTCCAACCCCATGACCCGGCGGACGACAGTCATTGCCACAAACAATGCGCCGATGCCGGAGAAAATTGCACCCACGACGAAGTAAGGGCCAAAGATGGTGGAGTGCCAGCCGGGCTGTACCGTCGTCGCCAGAATCCAGGAGATGATGGTGTGAACAGAGACGGCGATGGGAATGATGAGCACGGCCATGACTGCAATTGCTTTTTCCAGGCGCAGCCATTGTTCCCGGTTGCCGCGCCAACCCAGGGCCAGCAGCGTGTACAGCCGCTTTTGCCAGCGACGGCCGTCTTCCGGGAAGTTGTCGCGCAGCAGGGCAGCATCAGGGATGAGGGGCAGGTACAGGTAAGTGACAGACCCCAAAAAGTAGGCCGTTACAGAGATAACGTCCCATAGCAGCGGGGACTGTAGGCGGCCGTATTGCAGCGTATACAGCAGTCGTTCCGGCCGGCCAATATCTACGATGATTTGCAACGAGCCAACAACCAAGGCTACAACCGTAATCGCCTCTGCCACACGGGTGATCGGCCGTCGCCACTCTGCGCCGGTCACGCGCAAGATGGCCGAAATCAGCGTACCGGCGTGGCTGATACCGATGAAAAAAATGAAGTTGACCATGTAAACGCCCCAGAAAACCGGCCGTTGCATCCCGGTTTCGCCCAGGCCATAGAGCAACTGGCGGGCATACATGTAACCGCCCCAACCCATCACCACCAGCAGAATCAAAACAAATCCCCAAAAGCGGGGCGACGCCGAAAACAACGGGTCCAGTAATTTAGCCTTATCCTTCTCGTTAGCTCTGAGCATCACCAATTCCTCAATATGCCCAACACATCATCCTTCCCACAAATAAATCACCTTCGGCCGTGTCCCCACATCTTCCAGCAGGCGGAAAGCACGCTGGCTCTGCGACAGCATCGCTACCGTACTTTCCGGATCGTCCAGGTCGCCAAAATAACGCGCTTTGGCTGTGCAGGTTTGTACGCAGGCCGGTACGTATTCATCCGGACGAAACGCACGTCCTTCCGCGGCCGCCTGAGCCTGGGCGGCATAAAGACGCTGGATGCAAAAGGTGCATTTCTCCACCACCCCTTTGATCCGCACCGCCGGCCCTTCCAGACTATCCTGCCCCGACACTCGATCGGGGTTCAGACAGCGCGCCATCTCCGGCGACCACTCCGGATTGTGCCAGTTGAAATAACGCGCACCATAGGGGCAGGCGACTGTACAAAACCGGCAGCCAATACATCGGGCATAATTCTGGCGTATCAACCCATCCTCGTCTTGCAGGGTTCCCTGGACAGGGCACACCTTGACGCACGGCGGATTTTCACAGTGCATGCAAGGCCGGGGCAGGTAACGTGTCCGCACATGGGGGTACTTGCCCTGCTCTTCAGTGGGGTTAATGGGATTGGGGAAAACGTCATTCCAACGGATGGCCCGTCCTCTTTCAGCCTCTGCTGAGGAAACCACCGGCGTATTATTCTCGAGGCGGCAGGCGATACTACACGCCTGACAGGCAACGCACTTGTCTAAATCAATGACCATCGCCCACTTAGTCATAATGAAACCTAGATAATTGTGAATTGTGAACAGGCTTCTCATTCACAATTGACAATTGACCATTCGCGATTGACAATTTCTAAGCCGGGTACACTTTTACTCGCGTGTTCGTGAACGCTGCCAACCCGGTGAACGGCTCCGTGGCAGGGTTCATGATGCTTAGCCCGTTGACGCCGCGATTTTTGGCCCAACGGCCGACGGCCGTATGTCCCTGATTATGTGGCAAATTAACCACATCAGGCCGCAGGGCAGGGACCAATTTCAACTTCGTTTGCAGACGGCCGAATTCACTTTCCACCCAAACCAGCATCCCATCCTGCAAGGCCAATTCCGCGGCCGTTTCCGGGTTCATTTCCAGCCAGCTATTCCACGTTTCGCGCACTGTCATGCCGCTGGTTTCCTGCAAGGAGGGTAGGTTGGCGTTGTAGCTGTGCGCCCCCAGACTCATCAGCGTCACTACGTTGAGCAGGAAAGGGTATTCTGCTTCATCACCAGCATAGATGACCGGCTCGTAGTGGGGCAGGTAAAGGGCGTCGCCGGATACGGCCGTGCCCACTTCTGCCAATTCCTCCTGACTCCGATCCGCCAGCAGGCAATACAACTCGCGGCTAAAGAAATCGAACCGGCCGTCCCTGGCCGCAAAACGTCGGTCCGGCCCGACTACCTCGTTGATCCAGCGCGCACTGCCCCGGCGGGCAAAACGGTAACCCGGCGCCAGCCACACGCCCAGCTCCGCCAACGTGTCCCAATCCGCGCCCACCTCTTGCAGGCGGTCTTGCAACAGTCCCTTAAACGAATCCCAGGGGAACGCCTGGGCCACCGGATCGCCAAGCTCGTGCGCCACCTTGAGCAAGAAATCGCCCGTGTGCATCGTGTCATGCAGTGGCTCCACCACCGGCTGGCGCAGGCCCACGCCGGGATAGCCCAACCCCTCCATGTAATCATCCTGCCAGCGTTCCAGGAACGTCGGCTCCGGCAGCAGTAGGTCAGCGTACCGGGCTGATTCGTCCACAAATGGGGCAAATGAGACGATGAACGGAATCTTCTCAAACGCTTGCGCGAATTTCTCGCCGCCCGGCGCTTCGTATACCGGGTTGGCATCATAGAGAAACAGAAGTTCCACCGGGTAACCATCCAGCACACGGCCAGCGACGGCCTGGTAGGCGTGACGGCCGAGCGGGAACAACGTGCCCGCTCCGTCCACCCGATCTGCCTGACGGCCGTTCTCCGCCACCGGGTCATCCGGCAAATCAGGCCAGGGCGGGCAAGGCAGGTAACGCTGGGTCATGACCCCGCCCGGGATATCCAGGCTGCCCACCAGCGCATTCAGGCAATGGATTGCCATCGCCGCCGCCAAGCCATTCAGGCTGCCGTTTAGCAAGCCCCCCTTGCCTGGTAAAACCGCTACCGCCGGCGGGTTCCCGGCGAATTCTCCCGCCAGCCGCCCGATGGTGGTAGCAGGCACGCCTGTTATTTGCTCCACCCGGCGCGGGTCGAAGTTTTCCAGCACGTAATTCTTGAAGCCTTTGTGCTTTTTACCAGCGTCATCTTTGAAATCTTCAAAACCGAAAGCGTAGTGGTGAACAAAGTCCGAATCGAATTGCCCTGTTTTGATGATGACATTGGCAATTGCCAGCGCCAGTGCACCATCTGTCCCCGGCACAATGGGGATCCACTCATCTGCCTTCGCCCCGGTGACACCCTGGCGGGGGTCAATAACGACCACCTTGCCCCGGTCAGCGCGACCGCGCCGCATGTAACTATAACTAGCGATGGTGCGCTGCGGCGACCGGCCCGCTTCCAGCAAACTTGCGCCAAAGCTGAGGACATACTTACTGTTTTCCAGGTCATAAGCGGGTAAATCGTACACGCCCTGGGTGAACAAGTTAGCCAATCTGGCTGCTTCGATGTTCAAACTGTCGTGAGAGACGGCGTTGGGTGAGCCGACGGCCGCCATAAAATGTTCCAGGAATCCGCGCATCTGTCCCCGTGTCTCCCCGTACAGCAGCGCCGCCCGCTCCGGATGTCCTGAATCTCGTAAATCTCCCAATCTCTCAGCGACAAGCCGTACCGCCTCATCCCATCCAATCGCTTCCCATTCCCCTGCGCCCCGTTCCCCCTTGCGCCGCATCGGGCCGGTGATCCGGTCGGGGTTGTAGAGGAGTTCGGGCGCAGCCTGCCCTTTGGGACACAGCGCGCCCAGGTTGACGGGATGCATTGGGCTGCCCTCTAGCTTGACTAGATTGCCGTCGGCGATGCGGGCCAGCATGCCGCACCCACTGGGGCAAAGGGCACAAACAGTGGGGGCGATCCGGCTATCGGCCGCTGTTTCCAACCAGGTGGCGGGCAGTGTGGTGGCTGATGGAATGGTTGCCAGCCGGTTTACCAGGCGCGGGGCGGAAATCACTGCAGCCGTGCCCATCATCCCGGCCGACAAGCGCAGGAATTTTCGTCTCGAGAGTGTCTCATTCATGGTCAATTCCCTCCACACTTTGCCGTTGCCGGGGTGGGATCGCAGCCAAATTCAGCCGGGGGCAGAGGGTAACTCATAGGCAGCGGTTCAATCTGGCCGGATGCAATTCCAGCAGTAAAGGCCACTAACGCCTCCAGTTGCTCTCCCGTAAACTGACCTTCGAACGGAGGCATCCCGCTCCGCTCCCGGCCGCGAAGGATAGCTGAACGAATCTTTGATTCTCTCAGGCCGGTACCCGTGATAGCTGTCCCAAACAGCCCTTCCCCTTGAAACCCGTGGCAACCGGCGCAGGCAATGTCATAGAGTTCCGCGCCGTCACTCACGCCCGGCGCAGCCAGGACATTGCTCAGTTGCGGCACCTGATCTGGCCGGCCTCGGGCGGCCCACAGCAGGCCACGCAACGTACGTGGCCCACCGCCGCCAGGATTGACATGGCAAGCCCCGCACGCTTCCCCTGTTCTGACTGAGTATTCCGGCAAGGCGTGAACAGTCCGGTTATTGGCCATCGACCCTGCCACCATCAAAGTAAGGACACCCATTAGCGTAAGCAGGCCGACCCATAGCCACAATTTGCGAAAGCAAACCTTGTTCATGACATGTCTATTGTCAGTGAGATGGGTAGATGATTGATCCGTCTATCCCAACTGGCGTTACCTTTCGTATTGATGGGAGAAGATTGGCCGCCGATTGACAATCGGTAACCCGTAACCGGATGATGTGTTGGTTCGATTACGGGCCACCGATCATCTTAGGAATGCGAAGCGTGCCCGTTGGTAGCAGCGGCTTTGACGGCCGTAGTCGTCAATTCCCGCACAATATCCATTGGGATCGGCAGGATGGTCGCATTTTGCTCACTCGCCATCTCCACCAACGTTTGCAAGTACCGCAACTGCATGCTGGCTGGAGATTTTGCCAGGCAGTCCCCTGCCTCTGCCAATGACTTAGCTGCCAATCGCTCACCATCGGCATGGATGATTTTGGCTCGCTTCTCCCGTTCCGCCTCCGCCTGCCGCGCCATCGCCCGTTGCATACTTGATGGTAGGAGGACATCTTTTACTTCCACAATGCCCGCTTCCACTCCCCAGGGTTCTGTGTGGTCGTCAATAATCTCGCGCAGCCGGTCATTCACACGATCACGATGGGCCAACAGTTCATCCAGATCGGATTGGCCAAGGACGCTTCGCAGTGTGGTGAGCGCAATCTGACCAGTAGCCTTAACATAATTTTTCACCTTGATGGAAACATCCGTCGCATTCACCACGCGGCAATACACCACGGCATCTACCTCCACGGTCACATTATCGCGTGTGATAATTTCCTGCGGTTCCACGACCAATGTTTCCACACGCATATCCACTTTCTTCATGCGATCCACATAGGGGATAATTAAGTTCAGCCCCGGCCCACGCTCACCAGCGAGTTTACCAAACCGGAAAACTACACCGCGCTCGTATTGCCAGACGATCTTCACCGCTGGAATAACAATAAACAAGAATAGCGTGATACCGCCAATGACATACCATGTATTCATGAGTGAACCTCCCTCTCTCCGTTATCAGTAAGTTGGCCATTGGCCTGCACTTGATACTTCACGGCCCCATACAAATGACCAATGACAAATTACTGGTCGCTTCTTTCAGATGTTTACATGGTAGACAATCTGAGAGCGGGTGTGAATCGCAGGAATTGCCAAACTGGCATAAAAAAACGCCAAACTTACTGGCGTTTATTACGAGGAGGGGGAAAGGCTGCCTTTTGCCTACAATAAACCTCGTTTGCGGGCGTATTGGATGAGTTCGTGACGGCTGCTGAGACCGAGTTTTTGCATGAGGTTGGTGCGGTGGGTGTGAACGGTGCTGGGGCTGATCACGAGTTGGTCAGCGATTTCTTTGTTGCTGTAACCCTCGGCCAGGAGCTGCAGGACTTCATTTTCGCGGGGGCTGAGTTGGGGATCGACGGCCGTTTCCCCGCCGGCCAGGCTTAAATAATCCCGCACCAACTTCCGCGCCATTGTCGGATAAAGGAACACTTCCCCCTGAGCGACCACGCGCACCGCGTAGATCAGATCGCTGGTTTCCGCCCCTTTCAGGATATACCCCGACGCACCTTTTTTGAGCATCTCAAAAAAATACCCTTCCGAGCGGTGCATCGTCAGGACGAGCACATTCACCTGCGGCCACTGTCCCTTGATTTGGCTGGTCGCTTCCAGGCCATCTATGCCCGGCATGCCGATGTCCATCAACACCACATCCGGCAGCAATTCACGAGCGAGGGCGATGGCCTGCTCTCCATCCACTGCCTCCCCCACCACAACGATGTCCTGCTCTGCTTCCAGCAGCATCCGCACGCCGGAGCGGACAATGGTGTGATCATCGGCGATGAGGACGCGAATTGGTTTGGTCATTAGATTTATTTTAGATTGGAGAGTAACCGGAACCCAATCTCTACTCCTCCAACGGTATTCGGATACAAATCCGGGTCCCGCTGCCATATTGCGATTCAATTTTCAACTCGCCGCCAAATTGAGCGACACGTTCCTTCATGCCCAACAGTCCTAGTCCGCGCGGCTCCGTTCCATATGCGTGAATGTCATCCGGATCGAAACCGCGGCCGTCATCTTCAATCCAACCCTCAAGCATCCCATTACGCCGGGCCAGCCGGAAGCGCACCTGTTTGGCGCTGGCGTGACGCACCGCATTGTTCAGCGCCTCCTGGAACATGCGATAAAGGGCAATTTCCATCTCCGGCGGCAGCCGCCCTTCAAATTCGGCAGCGTCCATCTCAAACTGGATGCCGGTGTTCACCAGGGTTCGCTCAGCATGGGCGCGGAGCGCGGCGACCAGCCCCAGATCATCAAGAGCGGACGGCCGTAACGCCAGGATCAGGTCATACATGCTGTCTGTCGTCGTGGTGATGAGGGACTTGATTTGCTCCAGCTGGGCGTGGGCCTGCGTCACGTCGGAGGGAATATTTCTTTGCAGCACTTCTGCCTGTAACGCCAATCCTCCCATCGCCTGCCCCAATTCATCATGAATCTCACGTGCCAGCCGCTTGCGCTCATCTTCTTGGGCTGTAATCAAACGTTCCAGCAGTTGGCCACGCAGCGTGCTCTGCTGGCGCAGATCTTCTGACAGTGCGCGATTTTCCGCCTCCTCCATTTCGACACGCCAACCCATTTCGTTGAAGGCATCGGCCAACTGCCCGATCTCGTCAGAGCCGCTGTCAGATAGACGCAAGTCATGACGGCCGCGTCCAAATCCGGTCAGCGCATGCGTCAGCCGTTTCAGCCGGCTTAAAACCAGCTGATTGATGGCCACATTGACCACAATAACGCTGACAATGACCGCACTGGCCAGCCAGAACAGATTTTCCCAGAAGTCAGCTGCAAGCGTCGCTTCAAGCGCCGCCATGGGCGTATCGGTCAGCAACAAAGCCAATGGTTCGTCACTAGTGTGGCACCCAGCGCAGTCTGGCGTGTTTTCCATAGGAACCATGCTGCGTAAAACGCGCTCTCCATCCTCGGTTCGCACAACGACGCTTGCCGGCCGTTCCTCTTCGGGCAAACGGTGGCAGGGTTGGCAGTCTGGTTCGTCATGGGATAACTGGGTTCCAACGCCAATGCCGCCCGGCGCAAACAGCACGTTGCCATCTGTGTCCAGCAAGAACACGACCCGGAAGTCGCCGCTCTCAGTGATGACATCCAGGATTTCCTGGGCATCGTCAAAGTGGGTTTCAATAATTTCGTGACGCAGGGCTTCTTCTATGACATGGCCAGCATTGGCGGCGACGAGCGAGACGCTATTGAGGACCGCCGTTTCATGCCGCCACAATTGCGCGGCCGTAATCCCCCCCAGGATGAGCAACAAGGGCAATAAGACGCCAAGGGTTACCTTGGCTTGTACACTACTACGGACTGGGCCGTGCTCCTCCCTTCTCATGGTTTGTCATTCAATTGTCAGCGAATCGTCAAACCGATTCTCGTTTCCCGATCACCGACATTACCGGCAATCCAGGCAGTAATCCAGCCATGCCGGATGTTCACCCAGCCTCGCCACCATGGCCGTGATTTCCGCCTGGCTCACGGTAGGCTTCCCACACCGGGGGCAAGTCGCGCGGGGCGACTCGCGTAGTATTACAATGCCGTCTTCGACCGGATCTCCGAGCATATCCAGCGCGCGTTCTTCGCAAACTCGTTCACACTTGCGGCAGTGGGTGCATAATGATGGCTGCAGCACAAGCCGGGTCATTCGCGTATCTTCCCGCATGGACAAAGCGTGCGTCGGGCACACCTGCACACAAAAGCTGCATAAATTACACGTCTCAACCTTGGTGATGCGGGGTAATCCGCTCTGGAGGGACTGCGTCCGGCGGCGCTTTCTGGGCGGGTTCAAAGAGGCGGTCAGTAATTTACCAACGGCCGCCCAGGCCGGGTCATTGGACGCAGCCAGTTGCCGGCCCACCTGCGGCAGCCATCGCCCGGCATGTTCTTTGATGAACAACCGCCGCACCTGACGCCATGAACGGCCGTCCAGCGCGGCCGCCGCTTCCTGCTCCGCCAGAAACGCCAGAAAATCAAGCTCCACGGCCGCGTAGTCGGGCAGTTCTGCGCCGGCGATTTCCAGCCCCGCCTCGCGGTATAAGGCTTTCAGGGCAAACGTCTCCGGCCCCAGGAAACGACCGTTCAGATGCTGTGACTCATACAGCATGATGGGCGTATGGCCACCCGCAGTCATCAATCGTTCATACGCCGACTGCCGTATAGCCGGAGAAACGCAGGTCACTTCGGACATCGCTTCCACGGCCGCGCTGAGCGTGGGCCAATTGAATCGGGCCGCCAGATGGCTGGCCGGTTCCCACAACGGCCACTCCCTGCCCGGCCGGCCCAGCCAGTCGGGCAGGGATTTATCTGTCGCCAATGCCTCTGCCAATCCGGCATACAGATCGGCCAGAGCCAGCAACTCCTCGCGCTGTTCCCGATTCAGATTCATGGCATTAACTGATACGCCGGCGGCGCTGGCGCCCAGATGTTTCGTTTTCTTCCTCGCCGCCCTTCATAATCCACCGGGTCAGATTGTAATACACCGCCAACGCGATAACGATCACACTCATCACTACGATACCACCGATGCCGGCCGTATTGACAAATGCGTACCCTAATTCGCCAAATGACATATTGCTCTCCTTGTTCGTATTCCGTGTTCCGTTCGCGGCTTACGGATAACGGTTCACGGTTTTACACCCGTGCTTCGCCAAATTGGCGCGCCCGTCGCCGTTCCGGCTCCGGTTCATGCTCCAACGATTCCGCAGTCTCCCACAAAGGGATGATGGGGAACAGACGGGTAAAGATCGCGTACAGCAAGCCCATGCCGCTGAACAGGGCGGCCGTAATTAACCATTCCGTCCAGGTAGGCCGGTAACTGCCCAACACCAGTTCGTACAACAGCCGGGGGCGTGTTTCTGTGGGGATGATGACGACAAACCGCTCCATCCACATGCCGATGTTGATCAAAACAGAGGCCGTCACCATCCAGGCAATGCTGTTCTTCGCCCGGAAAATGAAGATGAGCAGCGGGATGATGAAGACCAACAGCCACATCCCCCAAAAGATGGTAGAGAAATCGCCGGTGAATTTCTGCCAAAACACCTCCATTTCTTCCGGCAGATTGCCGTAGGCGGTGGTCAAAAATTCAGCAATCATCATATAGAGCCAGCCCAGCGTGAAGGTGATGAGTAGTTTGCGCAATGAGTTGAATAGATCGATGGGCAGGGCCTTTTCCAAGTGGTACATTTTGCGCAGGATCGCCAGGGCGATAACCACGGCCGCTGTGCCGGAGAAGATCGCGCCCAGCAAGAAGAACGGCCCGATTAACGCTGTATGCCAGCCCGGTTGAATGGTCATGCCAAACACCCAGGAAACGACGGTGTGAACGGTGACGACAATCATCGTCATCAAAACTGCCATCGCATCCAACACCCGCTCTAACCGATGGTATTGTTCCGGGTGACCTGTCCAGCCCAGGGCCAGCTTCTCATACATTCGATGCTTCCAGGGGGGCACATCAGTCAACCTGTCGCGGCAAAGGGCAATGTCGGGAATGAGGGAAAGGTAGAAGAAAACAATGCTGGAAAGCAGGTAGAGGGAAACGGCCGTAAAATCCCACAACAACGGCGATTGGAAACGGCCGTACCAGATCATATTCAAAACCCGGTCCGGGCGGCCCATATCAATCACAATACAGGCCACACCGAACGGTAGGCTGAACAACGTAATCGCCTCCGCCGCCCGCGTCAGCGGTTTGCGGAAATCCGCCCCTGTCACCCGTAAAATGGCCGAGATAAACGTGCCCGAATGCGCCAGACCGATGAAAAAGACAAAGTTGGTGATGTATACACCCCAGTAAACCGGCCGGTTCATCCCCGTCACCCCCAGGCCCAGCACATACTGGCGCACCCAGGCGGCGATCCCGGCCACCACAATTAACGACAATACGATCCACAAAATCCGATCCCGGCCAACGCCTTCGATAACCGGCTCCAGGACCACTTGCTCATGTTCATTTTCAGGATGCCAGGCAGCCATGATTAACCTTCCTCCAGATAAATCGTCTTCGGAAGCGTCCCCGCTTCCTCCAGCAGGCGGAAGGCGCGACGTTCCTGCGACAGTTGGTGGACAATCGAATTCGGATCGTCCAGGTCGCCGAAGAACCGTGCTTTGCCGGTGCAGGTTTGCACACAAGCCGGGACATATTCGTCAGGTCGGAAATCGCGTTCTTCCGCCTCAGCGCGGGCGCGGGCTTTATGCAACCGGTGAATGCAATAGGTACATTTCTCCACCACGCCGCGCGGCCGAATGGCTGGCCCTTCCAGATCACCTTGTCCGGACACCCGATCCGGGTTCAAGTGCTGTTCTAATCCTTCTTCCCAAGAGGGAGCATACCAGTTGAAGTAGCGCACCCCGTAAGGGCAGGCCACCGTGCAGAAACGACAGCCGATGCAGCGGGCGTAATTCTGCCGCACAATCCCTTCCTCGTCTTGGAATGTAGCCTGCACCGGGCAAACTTTGATACAGGGGGGATCTTCGCAATGCATACACGGCCGTGTCAGAAAACGGGACTTCTCGCTGGCGATATCCCCCTCTTCCGCGCGCAGCGGGAATACCTCATTCCACAACATCGAACGGCCCAGCTCCGCCTCTTCCGGTGAGACAATCGGCGTATTGTTTTCAAAGCGGCAGGCAATACTGCACCCCTGGCAGGCCACACACTTGTCTAAATCTATAACCATTGACCATCTTGCCATGATGTTACCTCAGTTCCATTAGCAATTGACAATTCACAATTAGTTAAACTGCATACACCTTCACCCGCGTATTGGTGAAGGCGGCCAGGCCGGTAAACGTTTCACTGGCCGGGTTCATAATCTCCAACCCATTCACACCGCGATCTTTGGCCCAGCGGCCAATCGCTTTATGTCCCTGGTTGTAGGGAAGGCTCACCACCTGCGGGTGGAGGCTCTTCACCAGCCGCAGTTTCGTCTGAATCCTGCCGAATGGGCTTTCCACCCAGACCTGCTGGAAGTTACGTAACCCCAACTCCGCGGCCGTTTCCGGGTTCATCTCCACCCAACTTCCCCAACGCTCCCCAACCACCATGCCGCTAATCTCTTGCAGCGTCGGTAGATTGGCGTTGTAACTGTGAGAGCCAAGACTCATCAACGTCACTACATTCAAGATGAGCGGGAACGCTTCCTCACTGCCTTCATAAACCACCCCTTCATAATGGGGCAGATAAAGCGCATCCCCTCGGACGCCGGGGTTTAGCGCCGCCAGTTCATCCGCACTCAACTCGCCCAGGATACAACTCAACTCCCGGCTGTAGAAGTCAAAATAACCGTCCCGCGGCGCACGCTTGCGATCAACACCAACCACCTCATTGACCCATATTTTGCTGCCTCGGCGGGCAAACCGGTAACCGGGTGTAATCCAGACACCCAACTCCTTCAGCGTCTCCCAGTCCGTGCCGATATTTTGCAGCCTGTCTTGCAGCAGCGCTTCAAATGAATCCCAAGGCATCGCCTCCGCCACCGGGCCACCCATTTTCTGCGCCACCTTCAAGAAGAAATCACCTGTGTTCATCGTGTCATGCAGCGGTTCCAGCACCGGCTGGCGCAAGGCTACGCCCGGATACCCCAACCCCTCAATGTAATCATCCTGCCACCGCTCCAGGAATGTCGGTTCCGGCAGTACCAGGTCAGCATACTGGGCCGATTCATCCATGAACGTAGCAAAGGAAACGATGAAAGGAATCTTTTCAAACGCCTGCACAAACTTCGCGCCGCCCGGCGTCTCAAAAACGGGGTTCGCATCATAGAGGAACAACGCCTCCAGCGGATAGCCGTCAAGCACGCGGTCGGCCACCGCCTGGTAAGCGTAGCGGCCGACCGGGAACACCGTCCCCGCACCATCCACACGCTCCGCTTCCCGACCTGCCTCAGCCACCGGGTCAGCCGGTAGCTCCGGCCAGTCTGAGCAATTCGGATAACGCTGGGTGAGAACGCCGCCCGGCCTTTCCAGGCTGCCCACCAGCGCGTTCAGGCAGTGGATGGCCATGGCCGTAGACACGCCACCAAAACTGCCGTTCAACAAGCCACCCTTGCCCGGCATAATGGCCACGGCCGGCCGGTTTCCGGCAAACTCGCCCGCAATCCGGGAAATGGTCGTCGCTGATACGCCGGTGATCTGCTCCACCCGGCGTGGATCAAAGTTTTCTAAAACGTAGTTTTTGAATCCTTTATGGTTTTTGCCGTTCTCATCCTTGAAATCTTCAAAGCCGAAGGCGTAGTTGTGTACAAAATCAGCATCGAAGCGGCCGGTTTTGATGATCACATTGCACATAGCCAAAATCAACGCTGCATCGGTCCCCGGCTTAATGGGGATCCACTCGTCTGCTTTGGCTCCGGAAACGCCTTCTCGGGGATCAAACACAACCACTTTGCCTCGCGTGGCCCGGCCGCGCCGCATGTAGGAAAGGCCGGACACCGTTCGCTGCGGATTGCGCCCTGCCTCTAACAAACTGGCGCCAAAACTAATGACATAATTACTGTTTTCTAAATCGTAGGCGGGCAAATCATACACGCCCTGAGTTAAGTAGGCGCCCAGCTTCGCAGCTTCAATATTCAGGCTGTCATGTGAAATCGCATTGGGCGAGCCGATGGCCTTCATGAACCGTTCCAGGAACCCGCGCATCTGGCCGCGCGTTTCGCCATAAAGCAGGGCGGCGCGTTCCGGATGACCGGCTTTGCGCAGTCCATCCAGCTTGTCGGCAACGGTTTGAATGGCTTCCTCCCAAGAGATGGTTTCCCATTGTCCGGCCCCGCGTGCGCCTGTGCGACGCATAGGGCCTGTCAGCCGGTCTGGGTTGTAGAGCAGCTCTGGAGCAGCCTGCCCTTTGGGGCAAAGTGCGCCCACATTGACGGGGTGCATGGGACTGCCTTCCATCTTGACCAGGTTGCCTTCGGCAACGCGGGCCAACATGCCGCATCCGGCCGGGCAGAGTGAACAAACAGTGGGGACAATACGTTCGTTTTGCGCCGTTTCCAACCAGACTGATGCTTGTGGATCTTCTGCCAGCCGAGACAACAAGCGAGGCGCAGTTGTCAACGCGGCCGCCGATCCCATCACACCAGCTGACAATCGAAGAAATTTTCGGCGAGAAAGTGTTTCATTCAACATCGCTAGTTACCTCCACACTTTTCAGCGCCGGGAGCCGGGTTGCAGGTAAATTCGGCTGGGGGCAGTTCATAGCTGTTCGGCTGAGGCTCAATTTGACCAGAGGCAATACCGCCTACAAAAGTGACCAAAGCATCCATCTGGTCATCAGTAAATTGACCTTCAAAAGCAGGCATCCCGCTCCGTTCCCGGCCGCGTTCAGTGGTTGAGCGAATCTTAGATTCGCGCAGGCCGGAGCCGGTTAAGGCGATGCCAAACAACCCTTCCCCGGCAAAGCCGTGACAGCCGGCGCAAGCAATATCATAAAGTTCAGCCCCATCTTCCACCCCGGGGGCGATCAGCAAATCCAACACCGGCACAGCATCGGGACGGCCGTTTGCCGCCCACAACAGGCCGCGCAACGTACGAGGGCCACCACCGCCCGGATTCACATGACAGGTTGCACACGCTTCACCAGTACGAGCCGCATACTCGGGCAAGGCATGCACCGGACGCTCCCTTGTCATTAAGCCGGTGACCAATATCGTCACAATGGCTACAACGACAAGGCCGCCCATTTGCACTATTTTGACGAAGTTTGCTTTTTTCATAGCACACCCTTTCTATTCACAGGAAAAGGGGATGGGTAGGAAGGTCCCCCCATCCCCTTGGCAGAAAGTGTCAAACCAATTGAGGTTATTCAGTCGGCAATGTTTGGGCGTAGGACAGGATGTTGATGAGGTCCTCAATGCTCCAGCCCATTTCACGACCGTGAATCATGTGAGTTGCCGGTTGGCCGTTGGTGGCCTTATGGAGAAACTCCCAAGGATTATCATTGGCAATCGTGCCCACATATTCGGGATCGCTTTCGTCACCAAACATGATGGCCTTGCCGTCATCCCCATGACACTCGGCGCACTCTTCATAGAGAGCCTCACCAGCATCCGGGTCGCCGTTCACGCTCTTGTCAGCATTAATGTAAGGCGCAACATCGTTTAGCCCATTTTGGATGAAAGCCACCATCATCTGCATCACTGACTCGTCCATATAGGCAGAGAAATCATGGTCCGGGTTTGCCGTGCCGTTCAGCCAGCCGAGCAGTTCGTCAGTAGACATAGATTGGGCGTCAAAGATGCCGGGGAAGCCGGTCATGTGGGAACCGGAGCCATATGCGCCGTCCACACCCTTGTAATCCCAGCCATGGCATTCCTTGCAGCGCCAGGTGTCCTCGCCGCTGCGGGTGTTGGTGTCTTGGGTGGCCCACAATGGCATATCGCCTTCGGGCGCATCAATACCCATCGCCTTCCACCATTTGTCATACAATAAGCCACCGCTGGACACAACCGGGAATTCCGGCAAAGTCTGAGCATACGCCAGCAATGCCGCAATTTCTTCATCTGACCATCCGGCGTCCACGGCCGACATCATGTCGGTGCCGGGTTGCCCAACACGTACTTTGTGCATGAACTCCCAGGGGTTACCTGCTGACAGGCCGCCAATGTATTCAGGCTCGGTCACAGTCTTATGGAAGTTGCGGGCCAGACCTTCAGGGCCGTGGCAATCAGCACAATCCTGGAAAAGGTCTTCGCCCAGGGCCACATCACTGCTGGTCGGCGTTTTGTCGTCGTTGGTGTAAACGGACATATCCGCCAGTTCTTCACTGATGAAGAGAGCTAAATCGGTGAGGGCCTGCTCGTCCATGTAGGGTGAGAAGTCGTGGTCCGGGTTGGTAGAACCTTGGAGCATCGCCAGAATCTCATTGGGATCTGTGCCGGCCAACTGAATGATGCCGGTAAAACCAGTCATGTGGGAACCGGACCCGTAAGCCCCGTCAACGCCTTTGTAATCCCAGCCATGACATTCTTTGCAGCGCCAGGTATCTTTGCCGCTGCGAGTGTTGTTGGTCTGGGTCACCCACAAGGGATGGTCTGCCTCAGGAGCATCAGCGCCGGTCACTTTCCACCATTTGTCGTAGAGTCGGCCGCCGCGAAGCGGGTCGCCAAAAAGCTCTACAACGGGTTCTTCAACAGCTGGTTCTTCGGCTGCCGGTTCTTCAGCCGCAGGTTGTTCCGCTGCGGGTTGCTCCACAGCCGGTTCTGCGGTCGGCTCTTCACCGCCACAGGCAGCCAGCGCAAACACCAGCACCAGCACCAGCAGACTAAGGAATATAACTCGCTTAGACATATCTTATCCTCCTTGAAAACTTCGAATCAGGACTCTCCGTCCTTATTATCATCGGGGCAATCATGCAATATTGCCAAAACGGTGACAGGATTGAACTCACAATCCTCTAATGTTTTACTTGTGAATGTTAGCACAAGAGCGAGTCTCAATCCGTCGTAATCACGTCGCGGATTGTCGCAAAAGTGTCCTGATTTAATTCGTGAAGAACTGTTGCCCTGACCGGGGTGTTATAATGGCAGGTGTTACTATAGGAGAAAAACTTTGAGCCTTACACGTCTTCGTCACGTCAATTTGATACGCTTCACGCTGCCCTTCATCCTGTTCATCGTTGTGGCTGCCTATGAGGTATGGGAACATTGGCTCACGAAAGGCGTGGTCGAGTTTAATATACACCTGACCACAGAAGTGGCGTTTTTTGGGATCATGGGACCAACGGCCGTTTTTGTGGCTCTTTCTTACATTATCTCCCTGTTGCAGGAACAATTAGAAATACGCGACAAGCTGGAACTCCTGAATCAGAACCTGGAACAAAAAGTAGCAGAGCGCACTGAAGCTCTGGCGGCACGAAATGATGAACTGGCGCGAGCGAACGCCGAATTGCAGAAGCTGGATCAGTTAAAATCCGACTTTGTCTCCCTGGTCAGTCATGAACTGCGTGCCCCGCTTACTAACTTAAACGGCGGGTTGGAACTGGTGCAGCAGGAGGCGATGGGAATGCCGCCAAAACCACGGCGCATTTTGAGCGTCATGGCGCAGGAGAGCGAGCGACTCACTCGCCTGGTGCAGACGATCCTGGACGTATCTCAATTGGATGCGGGGAAATTGACGTTGAACCCAGGCCCAGTGGCCATCGTTCCTCTGCTGAAACGAACAGTGGAAGCAGTACTGCCCGACGGCCGACGGCCGGTAATTTGGCACTTACCCCCAGGCCTGGTACCAGTTTGGGCAGACGAAGTCTATCTGGAAGAAATCCTCCACAATCTGTTGACAAACGCTGACAAATACTCCCCTCCCGGAAAACCAATTGAACTCAGCGTGAATCTGAGCGATGGCTGTATGCACATCGTAGTCACGGACCATGGACAGGGCATCCCTCCAGAACTTCAATCACAAATCTTTGAACGCTTTTACCGTCCGGAACAGGTTGACCGTATCACGACACCGGGATGGGGGCTGGGCCTTTACTTCGCGCGGGCATTAACCGAGGCACAAGACGGCCGGTTGACGGTCACTTCTCCTGTGCATGATTCAGACAGCGCTCCCGGGGCTGCCTTCACCATCACCCTGCCCGTCACCAGGGAGGTTCCTGATCATGACTGAATTGCTGCTGATTGATGACGATGAGGGATTAACCGAACTGCTAGGCGACTTCCTGATCAGCCAGGGGCATTCGGTTCGCGTGGCCCACGACGGCCGTGATGGGCTGCGGCAATTATTTACTCACCGCCCGGACCTGGTCATCCTGGACGTGACCATGCCGGGACGCGACGGATGGGAGACGCTGGAACGCATCCGAGAAATGTCGGACGTTCCCGTCATCATGCTGACAGCGCGCGGCGAAGAGTCCGAAGTGTTAAAAGGGTTTGCTCTGGGCGCGGATGATTACGTCACCAAGCCATTTTCCTTTGCCCAACTGGCGGCGCGGGTCAGGGCAGTGCTGATCCGGGCAGGGCGGGATGGCGCCGGGGATGAAACCAGCTTAAAGCAAGGGGGGCTGGAAGTAGACCTCAACACACGGCGCGTCTGGCTGGATGAGAAGCTCGTATCGCTCACCCCCACCGAGTTCAAACTACTGGTAGCTTTAATGCGCCGGGCCGGAGAAGTGGTTTCACCGGAGGAGTTAGTGGCCGAGGTGTGGGGGGAACAATATGCGGGTGAAATCGGACATGTGCGCCGCTACATCTGGCATCTGCGGCGGAAAATTGAACCTGATCCGGAAAATCCGCGCTATGTGCATAACGAACGCGGCTTTGGCTACCGGTTTCAGGCAATTGAATGAGTGGGGGCAGCTAATCAGCCGAGGTTTGTTCAGCCACTTCCGGTTCTATCTGCACTTTGTGCAGCCCGTTGCGTACAACTGTCAATGACCGGAGCAGATCATCCTCTAACTTGGTAAGCACTTCAACCACATACGCGTCGGCGTCCTGGTGCAGCGCTTCCGCATCGCGCCGCGCTCGTTCCAGGATATTTTCTGCCCGCTGTTTGGCTGAAGTGGTGATGGTATCACGGCTCACCAGTTCGGCCGCTTCTTGTTTGGCCAGCTCGCGGATGCGCTCTGCTTCTTCCTTGGCCTGGGCCAATATGCGCTCTTTCTCCGCTTCAATGCGGCGGGCGCGTTTGACCTCTTCGGGAACGGCCACGCGCATCTGGTCAATGATGTTGAAGACTCTGTCTTCGTTGACCAGAAGATAGGCGCTAAGCGGGAAACGAAAACTATCGTTAAGAACTTGTTCCAGCCGGTCTACCAGATGTTGAATGTCCATCGTCTTACCCCGTTGCAAAGCGTCGCCTTTCCTTATCAGGTCACGCGCAGCACCTGGCCCATTGACTCCGACGCTGCTTATTATAATGGGTTATCAGTTAGTCACGCAACGGCAACGGCCGTGTGAACCCCTGGGAGTCCTCACTTTGGAAACGGGCATACAGCGCCTCGCAAACGTTGGGGGGCACCATGCTGCTCACGTCTCCCCCCAGCGAGGCGATCTCACGCACGGTGGTGCCGCTGAGGAATGTATGCTCTTCACGCGTGATGAGGCTGACAGTCTCAATATCAGGGGCCAGACGCTTATTGGCCAGCGCCAATCGGAACTCGAATTCAAAATCAGAAAAGACGCGCAATCCCCGAACAATCGCCTGTGCGCCAATCTCATGGGCAAAATCAACCGTCAAGCTGCTAAAACAAACCACAGAAATACCTTCACGGCCGTTCAGAGCATCCTTGATCATCTGCATCCGTTCCTCGACGGGAAACAAGATGGATTTAGACGGCCGACTGTGATCATACACACCCACCACCAGCTCATCAAAAATGCTCGTCGCTCGAATCATCAGGTCCAGGTGTCCAAAATGTACCGGGTCAAACGTGCCGGGATACAATCCCCTTCTCATTAGATGTCAACTCCTGTGATACTGGTAGAAACGTTGCAGGCAACGTTTCTACCTTACGTCACTCGCCTGTTCCCAGAACCGGCCGACTTGTTCCCGCAGTAACTGGTGCTCCGGCCGTTCCAACAACGGGTCTTCGCCAAAGAGCGTCACCGCTTCCTCCCGGGCGAGTTCCAGCATTTTCACGTCCAAAAGGGACGCCATACGCAGTTCCGGAAGCCCGCTCTGCCGCCGGCCAAAGAATTCGCCGGGGCCGCGGATTTCCAGGTCCTTCTCAGCCAGGACAAACCCATCGTTGCTCTGTTCCAATGCCCGGAGGCGTTCCTCCGCATCGACCGATGCGTCTTCAGCAATGAGCAGGCAATAGGATTGGTGAGCGCCACGCCCCACACGGCCGCGGAATTGGTGAAGTTGTGCCAGGCCAAAGCGGTCCGCGTTTTCAATAAGCATCACGGTGCTGTTAGGGACATCCACGCCCACTTCGATGACTGACGTAGCCACCAGGATGTCAATGTCGCCGTTGTAAAAGGCACGCATCACCTCTTCCTTCTCGTCCGCTTTCAACCGGCCATGGATCAGGCCCAGCCGCAGATTGGGGAACACCTCGCTTTGCAGACGCTCATACTCTTCAACGGCCGCGCCAGCGTCAATCTTGTCTGATTCTTCGACCAGGGGATAGATAATGTACGCCTGCCGGCCCTGTTCAATCTGGCCGCGAACGAAAGCATAGCCGCGTTCCCGTTCACTGGGACGCAGCCAACGCGTCTTGATCTCCTGCCGTCCTGGCGGCATTTCGTCGAGGATGGAGAGATCCAGGTCCCCATACAGGGACAAGGCCAGCGTGCGCGGAATGGGGGTCGCCGACATCACCAACAGATGCGGGTGGGATTGGGTATCTCCTGTCTGGATGCCCTTTTCCCGCAGCGCCCGGCGCTGTTCTACCCCAAACCGGTGCTGCTCATCAATCACTGCCAGCGCCAGATTACGGAAAACCACCTTCTCCTGAATAAGTGCGTGGGTGCCGATGGCGATCTGAATGCGGCCGTCTGCCAGACGATCATACACCTCCTGCTTCTCGGCGGCCGACATGCTACCGGTAAGCAAAGCGATCTCAATCCCCAAAGGGAGTAACAACTTGCTCAGGCCCTGGAAATGCTGCTCAGCGAGGATTTCAGTGGGAGCCATCAGGCTGGCCTGTGCGCCGCTCTTGACGGCAATCATCATCGCCGCGGCCGCGACAACCGTTTTGCCGGAGCCGACATCCCCTTGCAGCAGCCGGTTCATAGGGACGTTACGAGCCATATCGGCCGCGATCTCCCCAATAACGCGTTCTTGAGCGCCGGTCAGCGCGAACGGCAGCGCCTCGCGGAACCGGGCCATGACACCCGGCTCGGCCGCCAACGGCGCGGCAGGCCGGGATTGCCAGGTTTGCCGCTGCCCCTGCATGCCCAATTGCAGATAAAACAGTTCGTCAAAGATGAGCCGGCGGCGGGCACGGTGCAGCATTTCCTGATTGTCCGGAAAATGCACTTGCTGGATAGCCCCCGGTAACGACACGAGATTGCGCCGCTTGCGAATGTCTGCCGGAAGCGGGTCGGGAACACGATTGGCCCACTGATTGACGGCCGTGCGGATGATGTCGCGCATTTTATTGCTGTTCAGCCCCTGGGTCAGCGGGTAGACGGGCACGATGCGGCGCGTGCGCAGCGGTTCCATTTCCAACGGTTCCCATTCCGGCGACTGGAAAACAGGCCGCCCCAGATATTGGTCCACTTTGCCGCTGAGCACCACCTGCATCCCCGCCTTGAGCTTCTCCGCCAGCCAGGGCTGGTTGAACCAGGTAGCCTGCACCTTGGCCGTCCCGTCGCTGATAACCGACTGCACCACGACCTGATTGTTACGCGTGCGCCGTGCCCGCGTTTCCCACACGGTACCGATCACCGTCACCTGCTCCCCGTAGGAAAGCTGGTTGATGGGTTTCATCAGAGTGTAATCGTCGTAGCGGCGGGGGAAGATGTACAGCAGGTCCCAAATGGTGTATGCGCCCAGCCGGTTCAACTGCTGCTCAATGCGCTGCCCCACCCCTTTCAGGCTGGTGACCGGCTGAGACAGCCCTTCCGGATCAGGCTCGATCGGCACGGCCGAGGCCGCCGGCTTGGCCCATTTCCCAGGGCGGGCGCGTCGCGTCTCCTTGGCTGCCGGAATGACGCGCCGCTTCTCCACCACTTTTCTCTCAGGTTTCGGCTGGGGGGCTTGATGTTTCTTGGCAACTGGTGCAGGCGCTGTGCCCCGTCGTTCGGGCGGCCGTGCCGCCGGCTGGGAACGGGCAGAAGGCGGCTGCGCTGTCCCAGTCTGGCCCAGACGTTCCTGGCGCTGGTGCAGGCGGCTCATCAGGGAGTCAATGGCTTTGGCGCGCGCTTCGGGGCCTGGTAGACGGCCGTATTCCACCAATACTTCAGCGACCTGTTCCACCAGGGCCAGATCCGCTTCGTCCACGGCTTCGCCGCGCGCCTGACCGACCCAAAACGTGGCAAACTGGCGGATCCCGCCGACCACGGCTTTGTTCTGATACCCTTGTTTTGCCTCAAGTTCCAGTACGCGTTGTAATCTCTTAAATGCTCGTCCCATATTCTCCGTCAATGGTAATCGTTTACCGGCTCACGGCGGCGAATCCGACCGCGCCGAGGCCTAGATGGATGCCAATCGCCGGAGTGATTTCCGCGATCAGCGGTTCGTTTTCTGTTAAAAGGTGTGCCGCCTGCCGCCGCAGCGCATCGGCCACTGCGGGCGCATGTACATGGATGATTGCCAGGCGTTCAAACGGCTGAAACTCAGCCACCATCTCCACCATGTGCCGGAGTGAGCGCTTGCGCGTGCGCACTCTAGCAGCAATGCTGATCTCCCCCGCCTGGATCATCATCACCGGCTTGATTTGCAGCAGCGTTCCCAGCCCGAATTGAGCCCAATTTACCCGGCCGCTGCGGCGCAGGGAGTCGAGATTGTCAATCATGCCGAAGACGCGCGTGCGTGTGACCGCGGCCGTCAGCATGTCCGTCACCTCGCTTAATGTTTGGCCGGCGGCCGCTGCTTCGGCCGCAGCCAGCACCAGCAGGCCCGCACCCAGCGTGATTTGCTGCGTGTCGAACAGCGTGACCGGAACCTGTGTGGCCGCGGCGCCCAGCCGGGCCGCGTTGTACGTGGCGCTCAGGCCGGACGCGATGTGGATCGAGAGGATTTCGGTCGCCCCCTCGGCCGCCAGTCGTTCGTACGTTTCGGTGAACGTGCCCTCCGGCGGCGCGGCCGTGGTCGGATACGGGTGATAGTTGGGCAAATTCTCGTAAAACGCCCTCCGCGTGAGACCGACCCCTTCCAGGTAACTTTGCTCGCCCACATTGATATAGACGGGCACGATCGTGATGTCTAGTTCACGAGCCAGGGCTTCCGGTACATCGCACGCACTATCGGTGACAATTTTAAGCGTCATAAGCAAACGAGTGGCGCGTCTTGTCTCTCAGCCAGCCCGTACCGGCGTATTGAGACGCGCTACTCCGCCCCAAGGATGAAATAATAATGAGCCTGGCCGCCGGGCAGTAATTCCACCTCAACGTCCGGGCACAGCGACTCGATTTGTTCGACAACGGAATGGGCTTCCTCAGGCGTGGCGTCCTGGCCATAGTAAATCGTGACGATCTCCCGCTCCTCCATTTGCATTGCGGCCAGAACCTCGGTGATCACTTCAGGCAGCGTGGGACCGCAAGCGCTTAGACGGCCGTCCACCAGACCGATGATTTCCCCTTCTCTCACCTCCACCCCGTCCAACGTGACGGAACGAGTGGCGCGGGTGATCTCGCCGGTTGACACCTGGGTCGAGGCATCGGCCATGGCTGCTGAAGTCGCCTCCAGTTCCCCATCCGGGTTCAGGCACAGCATGGCGCTGATCCCCTGGGGAACCGTGTGCGTGGGCACGACCGCCACTTGCTTGGGGCTTAAATCGCGCGCGGCTTCTGAGGCCAGGATGATGTTTTTGTTATTGGGCAGGATAATGATCTTATCTGTGGGCACGTCCTGGATAGCCTGGAAGATTTCCTCAGTGCTAGGGTTGTTCGTCTGGCCGCCGTTCACCACATACGCTGCGCCCAGGCTGCGGAACACCTTCGCCAGGCCATCACCGGCAGCAACGGCAATGACGCCGATCTGGCCCGGCTGCACGGTCACTTCCGGCACAGGAGGTAAAGCGGCCGCGGCCGACGGCGCCACGATCTCCTCCATTTGTATCTGCATGTTCTCCACGACCACGTCCGTGATGCGGCCCATGCTGATCCCGTAACTGAGCGGCTCGCCGGGGTCTTTAACGTGAATGTGCACTTTGATAGTCGTGCCATCCCCTACAACCACGGTGGAATCCCCCATGGCGTCTATTCGGTCCCGCACTTCCGTCACATCCAGTCCCTCTCCCATCAGGATGAACTGGACATCATACGGGTTTTCAAGCGTACCCCCTTTCGGGACGGCCAGCGCTTGAGCAGGCGCGTGGTCGGGCGCATCGGCGGCCGCCTCTCCGGCCTGATCCATGCCCACGAATTCGCCGTGCGTATAACGCAGCATCCCTTCGAAGATGTAAACCAGCCCCTTGCCGCCGGAATCCACCACACCCGCCTGTTTCAAGACGGGCAGCAACTCCGGCGTACGCTCCAGCGCCTGTTCCGAACGCTCCAGCACGCGCTCCATGAGGAAGCGCAGGTCCTGGCTCTTGGCCGCGGCGTCCCGAGCCTCTTCGGCCGCTTCGCGGATGATGGTGAGGATAGTCCCCTCAACCGGGCGCATCACGCCGCCATAAGCCGTTTCGGCCGCCTGGCTGAATGCCTCGGCAAGGTCCGTGGCGTCAAACGACTCCTTCTCCTTCAGGCCCTTCGCCAGGCCCCGCCAAATCTGGCTGAGGATGACGCCGGAATTGCCGCGCGCGCCCATCAAGGCCCCGTGGGCGATCTCGCCAGCCACCTGGCCCACGTGTGTTGTCTGGCTGTCTTCAATGCGCTGATAAGCAGAGCGCATCGTGAGCAGCATATTCGTTCCCGTGTCGCCATCCGGTACCGGGAACACATTCAACTCGTTGACAATCTTATGATTCTTTTCCAGCCAATAGAGGGCGGCCTGGGCCAGCTTTCGGAGTTGCCGGCCGTCACAGCGAAGCCATTTCCCGGCCGCGGCCGGGGCGTCGGACAGGCTATCTTCAACCACTTATAGTATCCTTCCTGATATATGAGATTTGATGCTGCGCATTGATCCGGCGCCGGATCACGATTGCTCTTTGCTGCGGCGTAAGCCTTGTATGTAAACGTTGACGGTTTGCACGGGAAGCCCCAATGCTTTCTCAACATGGAATTTGACCGTGTGCTGGATGCTTTCGGCAACAGCGCGTATACGCACGCCATATTCCACGATGACATATACGTCAATGATGATGCCATCTTCTGCCACCGTGACGTCAATTCCGCGTTTGCTGTCCCGCGAGAGCAGGTTGGCAATCCCGTTCACCAGGCTTTTGTTGGCCATCCCCACGACGCCGTAGCATTGGTTGATTGCCTGGCTGGCGATGGTGGTGACGGCCGTTGATGAGATGTCAATGATCCCAAGTGATTCATCTTTAACGGGCATATTGCTTCCTTAAACACCGATTCTGATGTCGTTCCAGGCCGATTTGGCTCCCAGCGACACGCTGTTTGCACAAACGGCATTCCTTGTTTATAATTTCGCCCGTTCAAAATTGCTATTGGGCGACCGAAATGGTCGCTTTTAATTTGTCAGGGCGAGGTGAAATCATGGCCAAATGTGAAATATGCGGCAAAGGACCTATGAGCGGCCACAATGTCAGCTTCTCTCAGCGCAAGACCAAACGACAGTTCAAACCGAACATTCAGCGAGCCACTTTTTACGAAGGCGGCCGCAAAGTGCGCAAGTACGTTTGTGCTCGTTGTTTGAAAACCCAGTCCAAAAGCTAACTGCTCCGGACAAAGTGTTCCGCATGAAGCCGAAGGTCAGCCTAACCGCTGGCCTTTTTTGTTGCCGGCCCAGCGCCAATCCCCGGGCCGTCTCTCTGTTAAAGTATGCCCCAATCATAACCCATTGTTTGCTCTGACGGTAGGAATGTGACCGGCTAGGAAACAATGCTGGAGAGGACGGATCGCGCACCGGCAGCGAACAGCGCTTCGCGCACGGCCGCTTCTGTTTCGTTCGTGACCAGGGCGATCATGTTCCCGCCCCGGCCCGCGCCGCTCATCTTGGCCCCGATGGCGCCGGCGGCGACGGCTGCAGACACCAGCCGGTCCAGTTCCGGCGAGGAAACGGTCATCTCTTGCAGCAGGCAATGGTTGTCATTCATCAGACGGCCGACTTCGTCCCGGTTCCCCGCTTCGATAGCCGCCCGGGCTGCATCCGCCAGACGGCCGCAGCCATCAAACAACCGCTCAAAACGAGCGCGGGCGGCCTGCCATTGCCGGCGCACATCGCCAACGACGACCCGCGTCGAGCTGCGGACGCCTGTATCCGCGATGAGCATATGCAGCGGCGCAGCAACACGGAAGGTTTCGATGCGGTTTTGCGGCTGGCGGCGTACAAAGTATACCGGCCGCTCGTAGGTGACCACGGTGTTGTCTATGCCGCTGGGCGTGCCGTGATGAATTTTCTCCACTTCGTAGGTCAGAGCTGATACCCATTCGTCGGTGGCCAGGTGGGATAGGCCGGCATAGGCGGCGATAGCCCGGATGACCGCGGCCGTAATGGCTGCGCCGCTGCCCAGCCCGCTGGCAATGGGAATCTGGCTGGTCACGGTAATGGTCATGTCCGGCAAGGGTTCAAGTTGGGTGGCCACCTGCAACTGGCGTACGGCCGCTGCCAGCGGATCATCGTCGGCTGCTTCGGGCAGCATCACCGCGATGTCCAGATCGCGGGCGACGAGGCGCACCCCGGGCGCGTGAGACGCTTCCACCACGGCCGTGGCCCGTACCTGGCTCACCGGCGCGGCGATGGCAGGGCGGCCGTATACAACCGCATGCTCGCCAAACAGAATCACTTTGCCCGGCGCGGTGGCCTGGGCTGTCCCCGTTCCAGCGCTCATGGCTTTACGACATACAAAGCGAGGAACACTATCCCCGCCCATAAAAACATCGTGACCTGGATCGGCCGATCGCGCAAGAAGATTTCTTCCGGCGCGCCCCCTTCATGCCGAACATGAATCAGATACATGTAGCGAAACAAACCGTACATGACGAAAGGAATTGTAAGCATCATGGTATGGTTTTCCGGCAGCCCTTCAGCCAGGAACGTGTACAGGCTGTAGGCGACAATGGCGCTGGTGGTGACAGTCCCTTGCAGCCGGTCAATTAACTCCAGGTTGTATTCGGACAGAATGCTGCGATGGTTGCTGGCATCATCCCCCAGCAACGCCAGTTCATGTCGGCGTTTACCCAGGACCAGGAACAAGGCGAGAAAACCGCCAAACACATACAGCCAGGGAGAGAATCGCTGCACCTCAATGACGGTGACGCCGGCAGCAATGCGCAGCACAAAGCCAGCAGTGACAATGGACACGTCCAGCAGCACAACCCGCTTCAGCCAGAAGCTGTAGGTGATTTGGATGGCCAGGTACCCCAGCAAAATCAGGCCGAATTGGGGCGAGACGACAAAACCGGCCGCCAGGCTGCCGACAGCCAGCACGGCCGCCGCCACCGCCGCCACAACCGGATTCAGCTCGCCCGCGGGCAGCGGCCGCCGCCGCTTCACCGGGTGCTGGCGGTCACTTTCAATGTCGGCCAGGTCATTCATCAGGTACACAGCGCCCGACATCAGGCAGAGCAGGGCGAATGCAGCCGTCGTGCGCCCCACGCTGGCCGGATTGGTTAACTGGCGGTCAAAGAGCAGAGCCACAAAGACAAATCCGTTCTTAGGCCACTGCCGCGGCCGCATTGTTTTCAGTAAGGCCAGGAGCACAAAATCCTCCTTACGAGTTCGGTTGGCAACATATATTATTTCATCCAGCGTTTGGAGTTTAGCCCAGCGGGTGTTGTCTGGCAATGCAGTTGGAGAACAGGCGTCCCCCAGTTGACAAACGGACGTGAGTCCGCTATTATCATCCCCCTCAAGCAAGGTACAGGCCCCTTTTGATCTACTGATGAGAAAAGGCCTTAACAGGAAACGCTGCGATCGACTCCGATTGACTTTGATCCCGGTGAAGACAAATTTTCTTGAGTGGCTGCGACAACTGCGCGAATGTATTTCGCGTGTGAATGTGTTTCGCACACACACTTGTATCGGAGGAAACAGCTATGAGTGAATGGAATAAAGCAATTATCAAGGAGTTTCGGGCGAACGACGGCAAGGTCGGCGGTGCTTTTGCCGATATACCCCTCCTTCTTTTACATACAACCGGGGCCAAGAGCGGGCAGGAGCGCGTCAATCCAGCCGCCTATCTGGTTGATGGTAACCGGCTGGTGATTTTTGCCTCAAATGCAGGAGCGCCCACCAATCCTAACTGGTATTATAACATCGTCGCCAATCCGGAAGTCAGCGTGGAAGTCGGCGCGGAACAGTTCCGAGCGCAGGCGACGATCGCAGATGGGCCGGAACGGACACAATTATTTGAAAAGATGGCCGCATTGAACCCAGGCTTTGCCACGTATCAGCAGAAAACGACACGCACCATCCCGGCCATCATTTTGACGCGTAAGCTGTAAATAGTTACGTGGGCCTGCCAACATAGTCTACGAACAAACATGAGTCCGACAATCGTTCACACACCAATCTAGGAGGCTCAATGTATGGATGTTGCTTTGTGGGTTGTTCAAGGGTTACTGGCGCTGGCTTTTTTGATGGCTGGTACGATGAAGGTGATGCGGCCGAAGGAAAAGTTGGCCGAGAAAATGGGCTGGGTTGAAGATTTCTCCGCCGGTCAGGTGAAAATCATCGGCGCCCTGGAAGCCTTGGGGGCGATTGGCCTGATCTTACCGGCCGCCACCGGGATTTTGCCCTGGTTAACGCCAACGGCCGCTGTCGGTCTGGCACTGGTTATGATTGGCGCGGCCCTCACTTACTGGAGGCGCGGCGAATATCAAATGATCGCAATCAATCTGGTATTGCTGCTGCTGGCCGCTTTCGTGGCCTACGGCCGCTTCGTTCTGGCGCCTCTGACATAACACAAGGCACAGATAAAGCGCGCTCTCCCCCAATTTATCTACGCAGGTAGGGGGCGTTAGACCGGAAACGGCCGTCACCATCTGCCCGTTTCATTTATTTTACCAAGAGGAGAAGTATGACATCCATCCACCCTGATACCAGCCTGGGGCCGGTTGCCCTCACAGTGACCGATCTCGGCCGTTCGCTGGATTTTTACCGGCAGATCATCGGCTTTCAACTTCACCGGCGCGAGGGAGACACGGCCGTCCTGGGCACGGGCGATACCGATTTGCTCCGGCTTACCGAACAGCCGGGGGCGCGGCGGGTGCGCGGCTACAGCGGACTGTACCATTATGCCATTCTCTTCCCCAACCGGCGCGAACTGGCGCGGGTCATCGCCCGCCTCTTCGCCGCCCGCTGGCCCAACGCCCCTACCGACCACATCATGACCAAAACCACCTACCTGGACGACCCGGATGGCAACGGCATTGAGTTGTACTGCGAGTCGCCGGAAGACGGGGAATTTGTGATCGAAAACGGCCGTTTCTACGCTCGCCGCGCTGATGGGAGTGTCAGTGACGGCCGTGAGCCGCTCGACCTGGACGCGCTATTCACCCACTTACAGCCCGGTGACGACCTGCGTGCCCCTGTGCCGCCCCAGACCATAATCGGCCATGTTCACCTGCACGTCGCCAACCTGGATGAAGCCATGCACTTCTATCGCGACGTTTTGGGCTTTGATGATCAGGGGTTGATGCGCCAGTTCCGCATGGGCATGGTCTCTGCTGGCGGCTATCATCATCACATCGGCTTCAATACCTGGCAGGGGGAGGGCGCGCCGCCCCCGCCGCCGGACGCTGTCGGCCTGCGCTGGTTCACAATCCATCTGCCGGACACGGCCGCACTGGACTGGGTGATCAATCGCCTCCGCGCTGCCGATTGGCCGTTGGCAGAGGAGGATAACGGCTTGCTGGTGCGCGATCCGGCTCAAAACGGGATGGTTTTGACGGTTACAGCAAGCGGTCGTACTCAACTTGCGCCCAGTGATGCACGGGGCAACCCCAACGGCGCGTTCCTTGGCAATGAATAACCATCAAAGATATGCCTGCTCGAATTTCATGACGCACTTTGAAAAGAATGGAGAATGAGCAAAAAAGCTGGTTTATCTGTTCGAGAACGGCGGACACAACAGCAGGCACGTCAGAAAAGACAGCGTCTGGTCTACTATGGACTGGTCGTTGGCGGTGTGCTTGTCATCGTGTCCTTGCTCGCCGTCATCCGCCAGACCAATGCGCCCACCCTGGCAGAGGTGGCTCTGCCGGATTCGCTGGCTGTACCATTGGATGCCGACGGCAAGGCGTGGGGGCCACTGGACGCCCTGGTTCTTATCGAAAAGTACAGCGACTTCCAATGACCGTTTTGCGGGCAGTTTGCCACTGGCGCGGGGCGTCAGCTAGAAGAAGTTTACGGCGATACCGGTCTGGTGCGCTTTGAGTATCATCATTTTGCCTTCCTGGGCGCGGAATCGAACTGGGCGGCCGAAGCGTCTGAATGCGCCAACGAGCAGGGGGCCAGTTCTGGCCTTACCACGACATCATTTTTGCCAACCAGCGCGGCGAAAACCAGGGGGCGTTCAGCCGGGAGGCGCTGATGATTACTGATGTACCTGGCATTCAGGTGGGGCACGCTACCGACGAGGCGCACCACACCGGCTGCATGGTGATTTTGTGTCCAACGGGAACTGTGGGCGGCGGCGAGTTTTGGATGCTCACCGAAAAAAAGCCATGATTGACTAAGAGAAAACATGGCAACCACCAAAATACATGGCCGCGACTTGACCAACGGTAATTTACATCTCAGAAGATTGAGTACATAATCCTGACAATTCGTTAGACAACAGCGAACTTAGAAAGGAACGGGTGGATGGATTATGTTGAACGATAAAACGACATTGACGCTGGCCGGAGTGGCGCTCGTTTTGGCGGCGCTGGCCTGGGTGCGGGGTGGGGCGTCGCTGGCCCTGGATGGCCTGCTCGCCGGAGGCAAAGTGCTGGTGAGTGTCATCCCCTTGCTGCTGGCCGCCTTTTTGCTGGCCGGTTTGATTCAGGTCATGGTCACTAAGGAGATGGTGACCCACTGGCTGGGGACGGAAGCGGGCTGGCGCGGGATCGCCCTGGCCTGCCTGGGCGGGGCGTTGATGCCTGGCGGCCCTTACGTCTACTATCCGATTGCGGCCGTTTTGCTGCAATCCGGCGCCAGTCTGGGCGTGCTGGTCGCCTTTGTGACCGCCAAAAACCTGTGGTCCATCAGCCGCCTGCCACTGGAGTTTGCTTTGCTGGGGCCGGATTTGACCTTGATTCGTTTCGGCCTGACGCTGGTTGTGCCCCCGCTGTTAGGTTTTCTGGCGGAGGGGTTGTTCGGCCGTCACCTGGCGCGCATTCGGGAGGGGGCCAAAACATGACCAGCGCTACTCTGATTTTATTCGCGTTAGCGGCCGGGATGCTGCTGGTCGCCTGGCGGCAGGGCGATGGCCGCCACAAACGAGGCGTTGTCCTGGGCTGGAAAACCCTGCGCCGGACGGCGCCGCTGATGATCGTCGCCTTTGTCATCGTCGGTTACGTGAACGTTCTTTCGCCCCAAGACCTGGTGCAGGCGTGGATTGGCCCGGATTCCGGCTGGACGGGGCTGCTGCTGGCGGAAAGCATCGGCGTGCTGCTGCCTGGCGGCCCCTACGTGGTGTTTCCGCTCATCGCCGTGCTGTACCAGGCCGGGGCGGGCCTCGCCCCGGCGGTGACCATGATTACCAGTTGGGCGGCGCTGGGTTTGCTGACGGTGACGTTTGAATTGCCGTTTATGGGCTGGCGGTTTACGGCCGTGCGCTGGGGATTGAGCCTGCTCTTCCCCTTGCTGGTCGGCGGGCTGGTTCAGCTCGTGCTTGGATAGAGTCGGACACTCACTGGAGGCCAATAATGACATTGGCGGTATTTCTATTGCAGGCTGTATTGATCTCGCTTTCAGGCGTGATGGCTCCCGGGCCGCTTACCGCTGTTTCCGTTGGGAAAGGAAATGAATCACCTCACGCTGGTGCATTTGTGGCCATTGGGCATGGCATTGTCGAGTTTCCGTTGATGATCGGTGTGTTGTACGGGATCGGCCGTCTGTTCGAGAGCGACCAGCTCCAGGCGGGCATAGCCCTGGCCGGAGGGATGTTCTTGCTGCTGATGAGTGTGGATATGCTGCGCAATCTCCGGCGGGCAAACGCCATTGGAGAACAAACGGCCTCCTCCCCGCTCACGGCCGGCGCGTTGATGAGCGCGGGCAACCCCTACTTTCTCGTGTGGTGGGCCACCGTGGGCGCAACCTTGATTCTGCGCTCGCGGGCGTTCGGACTGGTAGGATTTCTGGCCTTCGCGCTGGCACATTGGTTGTGTGATCTCTCCTGGAACTACTTCCTGTCCGCATTGGCGTACAAAGGAGGCGCGTTTTTCGGGCAACGGTTCCACAAAGCGGTCTTTCTGGTTTGTGGCCTGTTCCTGGCCTTTTTTGGCGCGAGCTTCATCGTAAGCGGGATCGCCGGGATTCTGGGGTAACCGGCTAGAGCCTCAATAACCTGGCGGAGACAGGATACAGCGCATTTCGCAGAAAAACATTACCGGTGACAAGTAAAAAACTTAAGATTCTACGGAGATTCAGAGGGTTGGCAATTGAATATTGCGTTGCGTGCCAGAGAAGGCCTTACGCAACACGCAATACGGCAAACCCCGCGAAATCCCAAAGAGCCAAAAAATAATAAAGGAATATGTGATGACACAGCGATTGTTGGATTTTACATTGGTGCGACAGGGCCAGGTCTCTTTCGCCGAATTTGTGGCCGGCCTGACGGTGGATGACCTGCGCCGGCTGACCAATGAGATGGTGGATACCATGCTGGGCTTAATTGCCGGCTGCGTAGACGAAGACGTGACTTTTGTGCCCGAAGACCCGGACGCGCACGACGCTTATGCCGCCGATGAATCGGCCGCTAATCTGGCCTGGACGTTGGGGCACGTCATTGTGCATACGACGGCAACTTCGGAAGAAACGGCCGCCATTGCCGCTGAACTGGCGCGGGGGGTTGAATTTCACGGCCGTTCCCGCAGCGAAGCGCCCTGGCAAACCGTCACCACCACCGCTCAATGCCACCACCGGCTGGAAGAAAGCCGCCGGATGCGCCTGGCCAGCCTGGGGATGTGGCCGGACGAACCGTATCTGGACAACCGGCACAAGGCGTATAATTTTGTCGGCGAGTTGAATGCCGTTGGTTACTTTGTTCTTGGCCTGTTCCACGACGACAGCCATCTGGCGCAAATTACTGAAATTGTGCGGCAGGCCAAAGCGGCGCGAGAGGGAAGTTGAGGAGACATTATGAACGAGAATGGATTAGCGCCATTTGCAAACGAGAAGTACATCAATCTGACCACCTTTCGCAAGAGCGACAAGGCGGTGCCGACGGCCGTATGGTTCGTCATTCAAAACGGCCGTCTCTACGTCCATACCGGCAGCCAGACCGGAAAGGCCAAGCGCTTGCGGGCCAACGGCCGGGCGCAGGTTTCCGTCAGCGACGCCCGCGGCAACCCCAAAGGAGAATTCATCCCCGCAGACGGCCGTCAGGTAGAAGACGCCGAACGGATTGCCGCTGCCGAAGCCGCCTTTTGCCAAAAATACGGCCTGCAATACCTCGTGCTGGAGCTGCTTACCCCCTTTCGCCGCGGCCGCATCGGCGATTCGGTCATCTTTGAACTGGAATTGAAGCCCAATGCCCCCGAATAAAACGCAAAAGGTACGCCTGCTTGAATACCACGATGTCCTTTGAAGCTGGTGCTTTGTGGCGGCCGGTCGGCTGCACCAGATTCAAGAAGAATATGGGGGCAAAATCGAGCTGGTTTACAAAACATACCCGCTGGGGCCGACAAAGGATGAAATCACCCGCATGTTCGGCACGCCGGAACGAGCCAAAGCGAAGATCCTCAACCATTGGCGGGCGACGAAGCGGCTGCCCGGCAGCGAACCGATTAACCCAGACCTGATGGCGTCACGGCCGTTTCCCTATCCCTACTCCATGCCCCCGCTGCGCGCCGTCAAAGCGGCCGAATTCCAGGGCGGCATGACCGCTCACCCCCGCATGTATGACCGTCTGCAACGCGCCCATTTGGTTGAGGCGCGGGATGTGGCCGATCCGGAGGTGCTGTTCGACTGCGCCCGCGACATCGGCCTGGACATGGCCCGGTTCCGGGCTGATTTTGAAAACGAGGCCAGCCGGACGGCCGTCATGGCCGACCTGTCTGATGCGCACGCCCTGGGCATCTCAGGTACGCCCACCGTCGTGTTCAACGAGAAATGGGTCCTCTCCGGCGCAGTCCCCATCGAGCTGTACCGGCAAGTGATTGACGATCTGCTCGCCGGGCGGGATCCAGCGGCCGGCTGACGAGACAAAGTTGGGCGTAACTTAATCTCCGGATATGCGCCCATTGCGTTATACTTGCGCCGCGAGAGGATAAGGAGACCCTATGCCAACGGCAAGCCGTTTTGTTCCCATCGGCGCCAATGCGCCCGATTTTTCACTGCCCTCTGTAACCGGAAAACAAATTAGCCTGTCAGATTATCGGGGGGAGAAGCATGTGGTTCTGGTCTTTCTTCGCGGTTTCATGTGACCATTCTGCCGCCGGCATCTGGCGCAGTTGCGCCGGGAGTATGAGCAGTTTCAGTCGCACCAGGCGGAGATTTTAGTGATAGCCCCCGACACATTAGGGAACGCCCAGGATTATTTCCGGCGCAACCAACTCCCCTTCCCCGGCCTGGTGGATGACACGCACACTGTTTATGACCTATACGATGTGCAGAGCCGCGCCTTTTCGCTGGGCCAGCGGCCGGGGTTGTTCATCATAGATAAGACAGGCGTCGTTCGTTACGCTTACCTGGGAACCCAACAGTGGCAGATTCCGGAGAACGCCGAGGTGTTGGCCCAACTGGATGCAGTTCACGGCTCCTAACAAGCAATCCCTGAGCGTTGACACCAGAGACTTGAGACAGTCTCCAGCCACCAATCATCCAGTTTCTTGATACAGAACTGAACTCTGGTCGGGCACTCAACGAATCGGTTCTTTCTTGATGATGATTTTCCCGGCCTCATCCCCCATCGCCTGGCACTGCGTTGGGGTGATGCGGAACTGACGGCCGTCACTCCCCCAGGCAAACGCCGCCTTCAACACGCCCACAGCCAGATGGCAAACCGGCTTATCGGAAGAACGGCCGGTGCACATGGGGCACTTCACCAAATTCCAGCACCATTCCTCGTCATTCTCTTCAACAGACACAACCTGATCGCTGACCGTGTTAAAGAATTTAGCGAAGAAAGCCAGCCCAAGGCTCATCCGCTTTTCCAGCGAGCCGATGCGCATGACAGTTTGCGCCGCTTTCGCCACGGAACCAAAGCTCTTCAGGCCGTCCTTGAAAGATTGCTCGCCTGCGCGCGTGGCAAAAACCTGCGCCCCGCGAGGGCCGTACATATCCCAAAATGCCTGCTGCAAGCGGCCGATTTTCTCAAAGGAGAATTCCTTCTTCATGTTATCGGGGGGGTAGTTACCGATCAGTTCTGGTATGCCCGCCATGTTCAGCAGGGCGGCAACCCCTTTTTCACCCACGATTTCTTCGGCCGATGTCAGGATAATACGGGCCCATCTGTTCGGATAGAAGCGTTCTTCCTTTTGGCTGTCATCTGAACCCATTTCTGCCTCCGTTACAGCACCCGGTCATCAACAATTTACCAGCACGCCCGCACATTGTACCCGAAGGACGGGCGGGAGACGAAGCAACTCGCGCCCCCGGGAAGCGGTCGATTAGGGGAACCTGTCCACGTTTTCAGTGCAGCCGGCCGGTCACAAAGCGCCGCGCCGTTTCGGCCAAAACGGCCGCCCCCAGGGGTAAGACGCGCTCCTCAATATTGAAGATGTCAGTGTGGTGGGAGCGATTGACGCCGTCCGGCAGCGCTGCGCCGAGGAGAAACATCGCCCCCTCCGCTTTCTGGGTCATGTAGGCAAAATCCTCTGCGCCCATCCCAAACCCCCCTTCCACCACAACGCCTTCTCCCAATAAATTCCGCGCTGCGCGGCGCAGCCAGGCGTTCACCTGCGGACTGTTTCGCAGCGAAGGGTACCCCGGCAAAATCTCCAGCTCATAGCGGCCGCCCAACCCCTCGCTCAATTGGAAAGCGCGTTCGACCTCTGCCCGCAGGCGCTCCCTCACTTCGTTTTCCATCGAGCGGAGCGTGCCCTGGATGAAAACCTCACTGGGGACAACATTAGGGGCTGAGCCGCCTCTGATTTCCCCCAAGCTGACCACGCAGGGATGCAGCGGGCTAATCTGGCGCGACGGGATGGCGTAAAACGCATTCAGAATAGGGCCGAGTATAAAGAGCGGGTCACTCCCCAGGTGCGGATACGCGCCATGGCCCCCATCGCCGCGCAGCCACGCCCTGAACATGTCTACAGCGGCCATGCTGTAGCCGTCGTGGAATTGCAGCACGCCCGCTTCCAGGTCAGACTTGACGTGCAGGGCGATCACCGCATCCACGCCTGCCAGCGCATCATCGGCGATCATGGCTGTGGCCCCGCTGACGCCGTCGGCGTCAAAGGACTCCTCCGAGGGTTGGAACAACAGCCGGACATTGCCATGCCATTCATCCTCCGCCAGACTTTGCTTCAACAGGTGCGCCACACCCAGCAAAATGGCGGTGTGGGCGTCGTGCCCGCAGGCGTGCATCACGCCGTCTTCCTGCGAGCGATACGGTACATCATTTTTCTCCAGGATGGGCAAGGCGTCCATGTCGGCGCGAATGGCGATGGTGGGACCGTCGCCGCTGCCCAACCGGCCTACCACGCCGGTCCGGCCAACGCCGGTCTGCACATCAATCCCGATCTCGGTCAGCGTATCCGCAACCAAGGCGGCCGTCCGGTGCTCCTGGAATCCCAGTTCGGGATGCTGGTGAAGGTCACGGCGCAAGCGAATCAGTTCTTCAGTCAGTGCTTTGGCTTTGTCTAACATACGGACTCCTGTTAGCCTGTCAGGGTGATGGCATGAGGTGATTCGTATTCCTGAAAACGTCGGCCAGGCCTCACGCCCGGCACACGGCCGCGGCTGTGTCGGCGCGCAAAGCGATGCAATGGACCCCCTGCACCACGCCCGCCTTGGCGGGAACTTCCGCAGCGCGAAAGCGGATGATCTTACCCAACCGGGAGATGATGAACAAATCATCCTCCTCGCTGACCGCCACAGCTCCCACCAGGTTATCTGTCTTCATGGCGACTTTGCCGCCCGCCCCCGGCGCTTTGTTGGCGCTGAAGCCGGTCATCAACCGGACAGTGCCCTTACCGTTCCCGCTCAGCAAGAAAACGCCGCTCTCAGAGTTAACGGCCGCTACCGCCACCGCAGCATCATCCACATGAATGCGCATGCCCCGGCAGCCTCGCGTTGGGACCTGGCTCTCTTTGAACCGGATTCCTCGCCCCAGGCGCGTAGCGATGAACAAGTCGCCGTCGCCCGGCGTCCAGCAGGCGGCCGCCAGATAGCCCCCTTCTTTAGCGTCGTGGAAGCTCATGCCCGGGATCAGGCTCTTGCCCAGGTAATTACCGCGCACACGGCGCACCCAGCCCCGCTGGCTCACCAGCGCCACGTAAGCTCCGCCTCCCCCTGGGAGCGCAGCCACCAGCCGTTCATGGGGCCGGAACTGAAAGCGGCCGGCGAGCGGCTCCCCGCGCGAACGCACCGGCGATTCGCCCAACGCCTCAACCGGCAGCCGAAAGGCACGGCCGTAATTGCTGAACAGCAGGATAAACCTGCTCTCGTCGGCGACGGTCAATATGGCCGGCGGATCATCCTCATCATTATCCAGGTCGAACACGCCCATGCCGCCGCGACGCTGGAGGCCGTACAGATGCCGCGGCGTGCGCTTGCCTACGCCCCCGGCGCTTAATGTGATCACATTCATCGTGGTGGGCGGTTCAGATGGTTCCGGCGCGGCCGCGGCCGTCTTCGTCTGCCGACCGCCCGGTGATAGGCGCGCCACCTCCGCTTCCAGCGCTTCGATGTACGCGCGCACTTCTGGTTCTATGCCGCTTAAATCAGGCCGTTGCATATTCATCATGGTTTGGATGTCGGGATCACCTGGTTCACGACGTCGGCCACAGAGGCGGTGACTGCCTCGAAATTAGAAAATGTAACATCGTTAAAGGGAAGGCGGAACTGCGTTTTGAGCAGGGCCATCAATGCCAGGTAATTGGTAGTAATACGCCGGTTCCAATCCAGGCCCAGAGCGGCCGCGGCCGCTTTGATCGCCGCTTCATCCCCTTCCAACTCGACGAAGTTGCCGAACGGCATTTCGTCCAACACCACCTCAATCCGGCCGAGGCGGAACGTCTCACGATACTTTTCATAGACTTGCTTCGGCTGGTAGCCCAGCCGCCCCAGGATGATCGCGGCCGTATCAAAATCATCCAGCTTGATTTCGAACTCCTCCCGCACTTTGGCTTCGCTGCGGCTGGGTTCGGCTGGGATGCCTTTGAAGGTCAGGGTGACGGCCGTGTCCTGGCGAAGCCGTAACAACTCCCCTCGTTGAAGCAGCCCGTCATCGGCCGTGTCAAAGCGAACATTGCGCTCAAAAACACGGGGCTTGTGCAGGTGTCCGCCCGCCGAAAGCAGGGCGGCCCGCAGTGCCGCCAGGTCAGGCACCAGGAACTTGACCTCGACTTCGAGATTGGCCCCGGCCGTCTGGGAACCGGTTTCTGCCGGTACGGTCATGCGCTTACCCGCCTGTTTCTTCCTCCGGATCGGTGACCACAACAAGGGATTGCCCCTTTTCCACGCTGGCTCCCGGCTCCACCAACACACGGCCAATCACGCCATCGCGCGGCGCGTGCAGCTCGTTTTCCATCTTCATTGACTCCAGGATGACGACTTTGTCCCCTTTCTGGACGAGATCCCCTTCGCTGACAGGCACGGAGACGATGATCCCCGGCATGGGAGATTTCACAACCGCCTCGCCAGTGACGGCCGCGGCCGTGCCCCGCGCCTGGGCCAGCCGGTAAGCTCGTTCATCCTGTACGCGTACGGTGTACAGTTCTCCCCGGATCAACACTTCCCAGGTGTCGTCACGCTCCTCGGCCAATCCTTCCAGCGAGCTATTGTCAATCAAGAGCGAGTAGATATTGGCAGCGGGAAGCGACTGAAAATCAATGGCAAAACGCTCGCCGTTGACCACGATCTCATCGTCATGGTCTATCTCGATGATGAATTCCTGGTCATTGACTTTGGTATAGTATTTCATAATGCTCCGACCGCCTGTTTCTACCGGTGCAGCCGTTCCCAACGACTGTACCATTTCCAGTTGCTGGTATCCCGATCACCCGGCGCGACGATCTGGCTGGCCTGCTGCCCCTGGCGGTGAGCGACAAGCGCGGCCATGATGGCTGCCACCATGACGTCAGGCGCTTCCCGATCACTCATGCTAAACCGCTCTTCCACGAAGGTTGTGTCGAACTGGCCCGTCAGGAAGCGGTGGCTGTCCATCATGTGCTGATGGAAAGGGATGTTGGTTTTTACGCCCATAATACGATACTCCTCCAGGGCGCGGCGCATCCGTAATACCGCTTCCCCTCGCGTTTCGCCATAGCAAATCAGCTTGCTAATCATGGAGTCGTAGTAAGGCGTCACCGCATAGCCGGGGAAAACGCCGGTGTCTACCCGCACGCCCGGCCCGGTGGGAAGGCGGCTCGTGGTGATCACACCGGTAGAGGGCAGGTAATTGTTGTACGGGTCTTCGGCATTGATGCGGCACTCGATGGCCCAACCGCTCATCTTGATGTCTTTCTGCTGCCAGCGCAGCTTACGGCCGCGCGCGATGCGCAATTGCTCCTGCACAATATCAATGCCGGTCACCAGTTCGGTAACCGGATGCTCAACTTGAAGACGTGTGTTCATCTCCAGGAAGTAGAAATTCTTGTCTTGATCGACCAGAAACTCAATCGTGCCCGCATTGACATAATTAACCGCCTTGGCGGCGGCGATGGCCACGGCTCCCATGCGCTGGCGCAGCTCCTCATCTACAACGAATGAGGGGGATTCTTCAATCAATTTCTGGTGACGGCGTTGGAGGGAGCACTCCCGTTCGCCCAGGTGAATGACATTCCCGTGGGTGTCGGCCAGCAACTGTATCTCGATGTGGCGAGCACCGGAGATCATTTTCTCCAGGTAAACCGTATCGTCGCCGAAGGCTGCCAGCGCTTCCCGGCGTGCGGCCGCGAGCGCGTCGGGAAGCTGGGCCGGTTCGTACACCGGGCGCATGCCCTTGCCCCCACCGCCGGCGGCCGCCTTCACCAGCAGCGGGTAGCCGACGGCATCGGCCGCGGCGATCAGGTCATCATCCAGCAGGCCGGGTTCTGTCCCCGGCACAATCGGCACACCGGCCGCTTTCACCGTTTCCCGCGCCGCCTGCTTATCGCCCATCACGCGGATCGCGTTCACCGGCGGCCCTACAAACACCAGCCCGGCATCCAAACACGCCTGGGCAAATTCAGCTCGTTCCGCCAGGAATCCGTATCCCGGATGGACTGCTTCAGCGCCCGATTGTCTGGCAACCTCTATGAGCTTCTCCATGACGAGATAGCTGTCACGCGCCGGGGGCGGGCCGATATGATACGCTTCATTGGCGTACCGTACGTGCAGCGCATTGCGGTCCGCATCAGAAAAGACAGCGACCGTGCCAATGCCGAGTTCCCGGCAGGCGCGCAAGATACGCACGGCGATCTCACCTCGATTGGCGATAAGGAGTTTGTCGAATTTTTTGGTTAGAAGTCCGTTGTTGCGTTTCATGTTCGTTGTCCGTATTCCGTGAACCGTATTCCGTTATCCATTACCGATTACGGACACGGATTACGGATTACAGATTACGGAATGCCGTTACAAAGGGATGTTCCCATGTTTCTTAGGCGGATTGTGATCCCGTTTATTTTGCAGCATGTTGAGGGCGTTAATCAGGCGCGGCCGTGTTTCACTCGGCTCGATGATATCGTCAATGTACCCGCGCAGGGCAGCCACGTATGGATTGGCAAACTGTTCCCGATACTCAGCCACCAGCTCCGCCTTGCGCGCCACCGGATCTTCCGCCTCGGTCAATTCATGCCGGTGAATGATGTTAACAGCGCCATCCGGCCCCATCACGGCGATTTCGGCCGTGGGCCAGGCCAGGTTCAAGTCTGAACGAATATGTTTGCTGTTCATGACGCAATATGCGCCTCCATACGCTTTCCGGGTGACAACCGTGATCTTGGGCACGGTTGCTTCACAGAAGGCGTATAACAGCTTGGCCCCATGGCGGATAATCCCGCCATGTTCCTGATCGATCCCCGGCAGGAACCCGGGCACATCCTCAAACACGATCAAAGGAATGTTAAAACAGTCGCAGAAACGCACAAAACGCCCTGCTTTTTCGCTGGAGCTGATGTCGAGGACGCCGGCCAGGACCATCGGCTGGTTAGCCACAATGCCCACGCTGAAGCCGCCGATTCGAGCGAAGCCGATCACGATATTTTGGGCAAAATGGGGTTGAATCTCATAGAACTGGCCGTCATCCACAATCAGGTGGATCGCTTCCTTGATGTCGTATGGCTTGTTGGGGTTTTCCGGCACCAGGGTATTGAGGGCCGCTTCCGTGCGCAGGTTGTCATCCCGGCTCTGCTTGAAAGGCGGGTCTTCCATGTTATTAGAGGGAAGATAGCTCATCAATTCGCGGATGAGAAACAGGCAGTCGGCTTCTGATTCGGCCGCCATGTGGGCCACGCCGCTGGTGGCGTTGTGCGTCACCGCGCCCCCCAGATCTTCAAACGTCACGTCTTCGCCAGTGACCGTCTTGACCACATCGGGGCCGGTGATGAACATGTGGCTGCTGTTCTTGACCATGAAGATGAAGTCGGTGAGGGCGGGGGAGTAAACCGCACCGCCGGCGCACGGGCCCATGATGGCGCTGATTTGCGGCACGACGCCGGAAGCGAGCGTGTTGCGCAAGAAGATGTCGGCATAACCACCGAGGCTGACGACGCCTTCCTGAATGCGCGCCCCTCCGGAATCGTTCAGGCCAATGATGGGCGCGCCGTTGCGCATGGCCATGTCCATGATCTTGCACACTTTCTCGGCGTGCACCTGGCTCAGGCTGCCGCCAAAGACGGTGAAGTCCTGGCTGAAGATGTAGGCAAGACGGCCGTCAATGGTACCCCATCCGGTGACCACGCTGTCTCCCAGGTATTTGCGCTCATCCATGCCGAAGTTTCGCTCTCGATGAACGACAAAAGCATCCACCTCGTGGAAAGAGCCTTTGTCCAGGAGCAGGTCAATGCGCTCGCGCGCGGTCATTTTGCCTGCTGCCCGCTGTCTGGCGACGCGCTCAGGGCCGCCCCCTTGTTGCGATTGTGTCCGTAACTCGTGTAAGCGTTCGATTCTTGAATTCATAAGTTTATGCCGGAGTTGAAGCAAGGCACAGCCCCAACTTTACGAACAGCGAGGATCTGTGTGCCTTACTCGTGAAAAGAAATCCGTCACCATCACCTTGTTTTCCAAATTATACTGTGTGCTCATCTCCATGGAACGGCGGGCCGTTCTCCTGTTCAGGGCTTTGGGCATCAGGGAAGATGGCGCGGCCAGACGGCCGATTGAGTGACCACCAAGAAAACAGGATCAGAGCGACGAAAAACAGCCCTTTTAACAACAGGCCGCTACGGGCCTGTGTATCTGTGGCGAAGACAAGCCCCAGAATCATGTCATAGGATGCGTAAAGTGCGAGAAGGAGCGGAATCGTCCGGCGGACGTACGGCCGTCTTCGCCACAGGTGAAAGGCTACAACTAAAAACCAGAACGCCCAAATTAGAGCAAAGACCAGACGAACACTCGGGTCTGGCGTCCCGCCCAACCGCAGCCGTTCAAACTGCCCCAATGCGAGCGCTCTACCAGCATTCCATACTCCTAAGAGGAAAACCCCCCAGAGGGTAATAGTTACGGCGCGTGATCGCGCGCGTATTCGCGGGCGTGTTCGCGGTGGAAGATACGGCGAACTCATTGCTGAATTATATGGGAAGGCGATACCTGGGCAAACGAAAACGGCCGTGCGCAACCAAACTCCTGGGCAGCGATACGTTCGACTTCAAGGATGAATTTTCGCTTCCCGCTTGCCAGTTGACGGCGTTTGTGTCAAAAATGGGCGAAAGGAGCGTGTCTAATGGGTTTAGAACATGATGATTTCGAGGACGAGTGGGGAGAGTTTGAAGAGGAAGCGGTGGAAGGATCGCGCTGGGTGTTATGGTTGGGCGTGAGCGTCATCATCCTCTTCCTCTTGGGCGTTTGCCTGGTCGGGGGATATTTACTGGTGCAGCAATTCCAAAGCCGCACGGACGCGCCGCCGCCGCTGGTGCTTCCCACCCCCTCTGCAGCAGCAACTCAGCCCACGGCTGCGCCTTTAACCCCGGAGTCCACCTCCTTCCCGGTGGCCCCCACTGCCACCCTGGCCCAATCGCCCACAACGGCGCCTACGACGGCACCCACAATTGCGCCGCCGCCTGTTGGCCCTGGCGACGTCACTGCCCCCGCCTTTGCCTCACCGCCGACGATTGATGGCGATTTGTCGGAGTGGGCGGGCGTCCCCGGCTACGAATCAGTCTACCTGGTTTACAACGTGGGCAGTTGGGATGGCACGGACGACCTGACGGCCGTGTGGCATTTGGGCTGGGACGCCAACAGCCTTTATGTGGGCGTCTCCGTGACTGACGATACGCATGTGCAGACACAAACGGGCAACCAGATTTTCCGCGGGGACAGCGTAGATATGCAGTTTGACACCGACCTCACCGGGGATTACGGGGACGGCCTCAGTCCCGACGATTTCCAGATCACGCTATCGCCCGGCGATTTCGCCGAAATCCCTCCCTCCGCCTTCCGCTTCCAAGGCACTACCGCCGGCCGCATCCTGGACGCGCCTGGCGGCCACCACGTGACCGTCGCCGCGCAAAAAACAGCGCAGGGTTACGATCTGGAAGCGGCCGTTCCCTGGTCGGACCTGGCGATCACCCCTGGAGAAGGACTGGTCATCGGGCTGGCTTTGAATGCGAATGACAACGATACCCCGGGAACGGCCGCGCAAGAAGTGATGAAGTCGCACGTCTCCACCCGCACCCTGACCGACCCCACCGGCTGGGGAACGATGACGCTCCGGTAATTGGTTGTTAAAAATTGGGGAATCGGCGGTAATGGATCGCCAATTCCCCAACTCCTGTTATAATCCTTGCCGTTACGCCGGTAGCAGAAAAGGGTTCCTCACCCGTACCCGGCTTATCAAAACTGCGGGCATCCCAACCCGCCAATACTGTGACAACAACTGAATCGCAGACCGGCAGCACAGGCTGAACAGAAACGGCCGTTGCTGCATTTTGCCCGGTCTGCCCGGAGATTTATCATGTCAACTTATGATTTCAAGAAGTTGGGCCGTCGAGACATGACTCAGCCCAGCAAGGAGCTGGAGACATTTCCCAAACCAGCTCACGTCACCGTCGTCACCTTCACGTCCGACGAGTTAACCAGCTTCTGCCCGGTGACGGGCCAGCCGGATTTTAATACGGTGACGATTGAATTTCATCCGGACAAGCTGTGCGTGGAAAGCAAGAGCCTGAAGCTGTACCTGTGGACGTTCCGCGACGAGCAAATTTTCGGCGAGGGACTGGCTTCCACCATCGCCCAGGATATTTTCGACGCGGTGCGGCCGTTTAAGTGCAAGGTCACGCTGGTGCAGAGTGTGCGCGGCGGGCTGCAGATGACGGCCGTGGCAGAGATAAGCCGCAACGATAACAATGAGTAATGAACAATTAACAATGAGTAATGAGCAACTAACAACGAGCAAAGCGGACTGCGTCGCCATCGTTAGCGGCGGAATGGACAGCGTGACGCTGCTGCATCACCTGGTCAAAAAGGAAGCACGCCGCCCCGCAGTGATCACCTTCATCTACGGGCAAAAGCATGAGAAGGAAGTAGCGTTTGCCCGTTGGCAGGCGGCCCAGTTAGGCTGCCGGGATCACCTGGTGCTGGATTTAGGGCTTCTGCGGCCGTTGTTTGCCACATCTGCCCTCGTCGGCGAACAGGTCGCCATCCCCGACATCGCTGAAGTCGAAGATGACCCGCAGCCGCCCACCTACGTGCCCAACCGGAACATGATCTTCCTGGCGCTGGCGGCCGCCTATGCTGAGACGCTCGGCGCCCACGAGGTGTTCTATGGCGCGCAACGCCACGATATGTACGGCTATTGGGACACCACGCCGCAGTTCCTGGCCGCGCTCAATCAAGTGTACGGCCTGAACCACAAGACCCCGGTCGAGATTAAAGCCCCATTCGTCCATCACAGCAAGGCGGATATTTTGCGAGCCGGCCTGGCTCTGGGTGTGGATTATCGCGCCACCTGGTCTTGCTATGAGGGGCGGGACGCAGCGTGCGGCCGTTGTCCCACCTGCGCCGAACGCCTGGCCGCCTTTGCCAAAATCGGCCAGACCGATCCCATTTCTTACCAGGAAATTATGCCGCCTGAAACATGAAGAAATGAAAACAGCCAGAGGATTGAGCTAAAGCTAGAGGAGGAGTATCCCTTCTAACTCTCCCCTCTAGCTCCAGCTATTTACACAGGAGCTTTTTACATAAGGAGATACACCCCATGATTTACATTACACTTTACCTGGTCGCCATTGTCCTGGCGAACCTGAGTGTGGCCCAATTCGGCCCCAACGTGGCCATCATCAACGCCTTTTTGTTTATCGGGCTTGATCTGACCGCTCGTGATCAACTGCACGAAGCGTGGCGGGGGAATAATTTGCTGCCCAAGATGGCCGCTCTGATCGCCGCCGGATCGCTGCTATCCTGGCTGCTGAACCGGAATGCAGGCCCGATCGCCCTGGCGTCGTTTACCGCCTTTGCCGCGGCCGCGACCGTGGATGCCTTGGTCTACCACCAGTTGGGCAACTACCCCCGCTGGCTGCGAATTAACGGCAGCAACATCCCCAGCGCGGCCGTGGACTCCATTATCTTCCCCACGCTGGCTTTCGGCAGCTTCTTGTGGACGATCGTTCTGGGGCAGTTCCTGGCCAAGACGGTAGGCGGGTTTGTCTGGTCGCTGCTGTTCCGCCGGCTGGACCGGCGCGGGCGTGATTCTGCCACCCAGACGGCGTAAGTAGAAAAAGCCACCGGCATTATCAATTGTGTTGGTGGCTTTCTGTTTTCTTTACCAATTCCTGGTTGCAGTTGTTGCCTGGAAATCACAGGGAGGCACAGGTATCCAAAAGTTTGGTCTGATAAGTACGGATGTCGGCACCGTGAGGACAGTGCCTTCGTCAGCGGCGGCGACCACGGCCGTTAAAGTGTGAGCAACGGAACGTCCACCCGCTGCGCGGCCGCGATTAACTTCTGGTCCAACGTGGCAATGGGAAGCCCCTTCCGCATGGCCAGATAGAGATAAGATGCATCATAACTGGAGAGCGAGTTTGTCCGGCCCACCCCCAACAATTCTTCCATCCTGGAATCAGGCCAATCCCGCTCCACATAAATCGGCAATTGTGACAATAAAGTGATGAACCGCACGCTGTCCGCTTGTTTCAGCCGTTTACGCCGTTCGGCAACCAGCAACACATTCACGACTTCCAAAGGCCAGATCGCAGGGACAATAGCTGATATCTCCGATAAAGCATCCAAAACGGCGTCAGCATAGGGATTCGCTTCATCCTGGAAGGCCCAGGTCATCACAACAGAATTGTCTATGACAAAATCGGCGTCCATTTAGCGCCTGCCTTCTTCAAGCATCTCGCGGATGGAAAGTCCATTCAGGTTGCGATTTTGACGGAATTCACGTAGTTCGGCGATAACGGTCGTTACATCCCGGCTTTTTCGCGTATCGTAAGGTTGCAGCACGGCAATAGGAACGCCATGTTTAGCAATCGTGATATGTTCTCCTTTGGCAACTCGTTCGAGCAGCTTAGGTAAATGAGTTTTAGCTTCATATGCGCCCACAGTTTTCATCATCCAATCCCTTAGACTAGTCTTAGACTAGTTTAGTGTAGCTTGTGTCTATTTGTCAACTTCTTGCGATTGGGGAATCAGCGCACCCGCAGCACTTGCGCCGGGTGCAGGGCGGCACGGCCGTTTCTATTAAAATCTGTCACCAAAGCTAATTCGTAGCAACAAAAGTCATCACTTCTTGCTCAATACGGCCGCTCAAGGCATCCGAAGCGATATCGAGATCGTAATCCATTTGCAATCCCAGCCAGAACTGGGGAGACGTGCCAAAGTAGCGGGCCAGACGCAAGGCGGTATCGGCCGTGATCCGGCGCTTGCCCAACACAATTTCATTGATGCGCCGCGCCGGTACGCGGATGTCCAGCGCCAACCGGTTCTGGCTCAACCCCATTGGCTTCAAAAACTCTTCTAAGAGCACTTCGCCGGGATGGATAGGTTGTAATTTTTTTTCAGCCATCATTTGTTCCCTCAATGGTAGTCTACGATTTCTACCTCGTAGGCATCGCCATCACGCCACTCAAAGCATATTCGCCACTGATCATTTATTCGAATGCTATACTGACCACTCCGACTACCCTTCAATTTTTCCAGGCGATTGGCCGGCGGGATACGCAAATCATTCAAGGTAATTGCCCGGTTGAGCATCCTCAGTTTCCGCAGAGCAACTTGTTGAATCGTGTGCGGTAATTTACGGGATCGTTCCCGATGAAAAATCCGCTCTGCCTCGACATCCTTGAATGTCTGGATCATAAAAGCAGTATATAACGCATCACGTTAAACGTCAATACACAAGATGAGAGGTGGGGGTATTCTATTCAAGATGACTAGCTTTCATTTCACCAGCGCATCCCGCAGCACTTGCGCCGGGTGGAGGGCAGTACGGCCGTTCACCCCATGCGCGAGCTGGCTCCGGCAGCTCGTCCCTGCGGCCACGATGATCGTCTCCGGGGTGGCCGCGCGCACGGCCGGGAGCAGCCGCCGCTCCCCCATTTGCAGCGAAATCGCCAGGTGCTCCGCCTCATAACCAAAAGAGCCGGCCATGCCGCAGCAGCCGGAATCCACCTCGGTCACAGTGTAATTGGGCGGCAGGCTGAGGATGCGACGGCTGGGCCCGGTGCCCACTAACGCTTTCTGGTGGCAGTGGCCGTGCAGTAAAATGCGGCGCGATTCATCGGTGAATGTCAGGTTGAGTTCACCCTTGTTGGCCAGGCGGGCGATGAACTCCCCGAAGGTATAAGCATGGTCGGCCACCAGTTTTGCCTTTTCGTCACCGGGGAGCAGGTAGAGGTACTCGTCGCGCAGGGTGAGTAAGCTGCTCGGTTCCACGCCGACGATGGGAGTGTCTTGCTCCGCGAAGGAGGTCAGCTTGTCCACCGTGCGCCGGGCCGCTTTGACCGCCTTGTCCACCAGCCCTTTGGAGACGGCAGCACGGCCGTCATCCCCCACATCCGCAACCACCACCTCAAACCCGGCCGCTTCCAGCAATTCTGTGGCAGCGATGGGGATGGCGGGTTCGGTGTTGTTAGTGAAGGGATCGGCGTAGAGGGCAACACGTTGCAATGCGTGAGCCGTATTCCGTATTCCGTATTCCGTTTGGCGGGAAGCGAACCATTTTGTGAAGGGGATGCGGGCAAATTCCGGGAGGGCGCGTTGAGCGGAGACGCCCAGGAAGCGTTCCAGCCCGGCGCGGACGAGGCGGTTGCGCAGCGTCCAATTCGCCAGCGGGGCCAGCCGGCCGCTGCCCAGCCGGTTCAGCCGGGGGATGGCGGCGAAAAAGCGGGCGCGCAAAGGGACGCCGCGCGCCTGGTAATACTGCGCCAGGAATTCAAACTTAATCTTGGCCATGTCCACCGATGAAGGGCATTCTGCTTTGCACGCCTTACACTCGATGCACAGATCTATGGCTTCGTACAGGGATTGGGAGATTGGAGATTGAGGGATTAGATCCGGTTCAATCTCCCGATCTCCTAATCTCCCAGTCCCCAACTTTCCCGAATACGCCGCCCGCAGCAGATTGGCCCGGCCGCGAGTGCTGTGCATCTCCTCCCGCGTGACCATGAAGCTGGGGCACATGGCGTCAATCGTCCGCTTGCGGCAGATGCCGGCCCCATTGCACATCTCGATGGCCCGGTCAAAGCCGCCAGCGGCCGTTTCCCCATGCTCGCTGAAATCAAGGTGAGGCGTGAGGGGCGCGAAGCGGTACGCCTCGCCGTAGCGCAAATTTTCGGTCATCGGCCCGGCGTTTACAATGTTGCCCGGATTGAACAGGTTGTCCGGGTCGAAGATGCGCTTCACCTGCTGGTAGAGGGCGTATAAATCAGGGCCGAAGAAGCGTTCGTTGATCCAGCTTCGGGCACGGCCGTCGCCATGTTCGCTGGACAATGAGCCGCCGTATCCGTGCAGCAGTTCGACGGAGAAGGAAATGATGTCGGGCATCTTGGCGATTTCGCCCGCTTTTTTGGTGTTGATGAGCGGCCGCACATGCAGGCAGCCGGCGCTGGCGTGGGCGTAGTAAGCCACCTCCGTGCCCAAATCGTGGCAGAACTGCTCCACCTGGGTCACGTACTCCGCCAGGTGCTCGACAGGCACGGCCGCATCCTCAATGAAGGGAATGGGTTTGTGGTCCCCTTTGATAGACATGAGCAGCCCCAACCCCACTTTGCGCACCTTCCACACATTGGCCTGCCGCTGCCTGTCATAGGCCGTCGTGACGGCCGTATGCCCTGCCCGCTCCCTCTGCAAGAGCCGCTCCAACCCTTCTACCTTTCCCCGTAACTCCGTCTCGCTCTCCCCGTAAAACTCGGTAATCAGCACGCAATTGGGCTGTCCTTCGATAAACGTCGCCAGCAGCCGGGCGTACTCCGGCACGTCGCGGCAGAGCGTCAGCCCCAGGTTGTCCAGAAGTTCCACAGCCGATGGTTGCGCTTGCAGGACGGTGGGCATGGCCGTTAACGCCGTTACCAGGCTGTCAAAATGGGCGATTGCCAGGGCCGTCGCCTGCGGCCGGGGAACCAGATTCAGCTTGATCTCCGTCATCACGGCCAGCGTCCCCTCCGCGCCGCAGACGAGCTTTGCCAGATTAAAACGGCCGTCCTGCGGCCAGTTGAAGGATGGCCCGGCCACGAAACGATCCAGATTGTAGCCGCCGCAGCGCCGCCAGTGGCGCGGGGTGGCTTCACGGATGGTGGATTGGTGGGTTGGGTTATTGGTTAGCTGGTGGATGGCGCGGGCGATGTCGCTTTCACGGCCGTTTCCCGCCAGTTTTCGCGCCAGTTCCGCCGGCTTGAGCGGGGCAAACTGGGCGGCCGAACCGTCGTTCAGGATGACATTCATTTCCAGGACGTGATCGGCCGTCATCCCATACAAAATCGAGTGCGCCCCGGTGGAGTTGTTGGAAACGATGCCCCCCAACGCCGCCCGGTTGCTGCTGGCCGGGTCCGGGCCAAATTGCAGACCATACTGGCGCAAGTGCAAATTCAGCGCATCCAGCACAATCCCCGGCTGCACCCGCACCCACCGCTCCTCCCGGTTCACCTCCAGCACCCTGTCCAGGTGGCGGGTGAAATCAATGACCAGCGCTTCGTTCACCGCCTGCCCGGCCAGGCTGGACCCGGCCGTGCGCGGCAGCAGCGGTATGCCGTACTTGGCCGCCAGCGTCACCGCCGCCTGCACATCATCCACCGTCTTGGGAATGAGGACGGCGTGCGGCATCACCTGGTAAATGCTGGCGTCGGTGCTGTACAGGGTGCGGGTGACGGTATCAGCCCGTAAATCGCCGCTGATTTGGCGGGACAATTCGTGCAAAAAATCGGGGACCGCTGATGAAGCTCTCATAGCTGGCTCAATTCTACCAATCCCAACCGCGCCAGCAGTTCAAACTGGCGCACAATGAGTTCTGCGTCGCGGAGGCCGGTTTCCATCTCCACCTGGTTGATGATGTCAAGGATGGTGCGTTTCCCGTCCGCCCAATATTCGGCCAGCGTCCCCAGCGTGTAAGCTGCTTTGCGCCCTTTGGTGAAAGCGTGCCACGCATCCCGCTCTTCTGGCGACAACTCAGCCAGCGCCCCAATCGCCAGCCCCGGCCCGCGAGAGGCGCGTTTAGGGATCATGGCGGTCGCTTTTTCTTCCCACTCGTCGTGGTAATTGGTCATTGGTAATTTATAATTGGTCATTGAGTCGGCGCGAGTTTTGGCCTGGGCGACGAGGGCGCGGGTCTCGTTGAGAATGATTGAGAGATCGGCCTGGGGGTGGAGGCGGCGGAGGGTGTGGACGGCCGTTTCCTGCCTTTCGCACAAATAATCCAATTCAGCCGTCGGATTGTGTCCTTCTTCCCAAACCGTTTGCGCCATGTTTGCCACCCGCCCCTGGAACCGGGCCAGCATCTCATACGCCAACCACGTCGCTTCCCGCTCCCCGGCGCTGGCGATGAAATACGCATACGCCGCCGCCAGGCTGCCGGAGCGGTTCAGCGTTGCCGGGCTGACCTTTTCCAGCGTGTCGAAGGTACTGTGGTAAAACCTGTCCGGCCACTGGATGATCATCGGCATGGGCACGCCCACCGTCGGGTCGGAGAAGATGTAATGGTCGGAGCCGCCGGTGAAGCCGGTGGTAGCGTAGCGGAAGTGGGGATAGCCGCCCAGCCCGCCGTAGGTTTGCACCTCGTCAAACAGTTCTTCGCGCAGCCGTTCCAGCAAATCCACCGTGAATGAAGCGGCGGCATCGGGCGGCCGTTCGATGAGCATCACCGCCCCTGTCTGCTCCTGATCCGCGCCCACCATGTCCAGATTCAACCCAGCGATCATTCCCGGAATTTCATCTTCGTGCCAGGCCAGATAGGCGTAAGAGCCGGTCATTTCCGGCATCCAGAGGAAGCGGATGCTCCGTTTTGGGGGCGGCAATTCACCGCTGTCAATCAGCCGTTTAAGCGTCCGCGCCGCTTCCAGGTTGGCTGCCGTGCCGCTGGCGTTGTCGTTGGCGGAAGGCTGGGGATGGCAGAGGTGACTGACGAGTATGACGCTTTCATCCCGTTTTTCTATGCCGGGGATAACGGCCGTGACCACCTCCATCTCCCCGTCATACAACCGCGCTTCAATGTCCACCCGCACCTTGACTGCCCCTTTTTTGAGAAGGTCACGCAGCCACACCCCCTGGCGCGGCGTCAGCACAAAGCCAAAACATTGCTTTTCATGCCCCGTCCACCAAAACGAGGTGTACTGCCGCCCATCCGCCAGATCCATCGGCTGGCGCACCGGCGGCGCAGGGGTCATGCCATCAAACAAGATGCCGATGGCCCCGAACCGCTCCACCGCCAGTTCCCGCACCCGGCTCACCGCCCCCCGCGTCAGGACGATCTTCCCGGCCACGTCCAGCCCTTCATAATCGGCCGCTTCCAACCCATCTTCCACCAAAATCACCTCTGCCTCCCCCTGGAACGGAATGCTGCGCTGGATGAGGGCGATTTTCTCTTCCCGGTAGTCGGCCAGTTTCCGCGCTTCCGGTTCGATGAGGCGCAGCGTGGCGCGGCTGGCGTCCCATTCCTGGAAAGAGCGGGCGTTCCAGAATTTGGTCTGGTTGTTGGCGGGATAGGTTTCGATAGTGGCGTCCAGCCCCGCTTTTTGCAGCTCGGTCAGGACGTAGCGGGCGGCGGCGCGGTAGCCGGGGCTGGCCTGGATGCGGTGGTGGCGGATGATGGCGGCGACGTCTTCTTTGGCGGCCGTGCCGGAGTA
>JBHHTQ010000009.1:0-101473 GCA_046753445.1 Anaerolineae bacterium
GCTTTCTCTAACATTTCCTGGGCGGCCTGCCACTCGCCCATTCTGGTGTAGACCACCCCTAGATTGTTATATAAGCTGGCCTGTTCGGCCGGTTCTTGAATTTGCGAGTGAAGCTGGAGTGCTTCCTGCCAGGCAGCTTCGGCCAATACATACTTTTTCTGACGGAATGCGACGAGGCCGAGATTGTTCTTAAGTTGACTTAATGTCCTGATGTCACCTGCAGCAGACAGCGCTTTTATAAGTTGTTCTGAGATGGCATCAACTTGTTCCCATTGACCCAATTCTGCCCAGATAGCAACCATATTTTGTTGAGCCTTATGGACAAAAAGTTTTTTACCTAGTTTCTGGTAGATGTTGAACGCATCGGTAGCTGCTTTTAGGCCAGGTCTCCAATTGTGTGCTCGGCGATGGATGTTGGAGAGGTTGAGATAAGCACGCCCAAGTACTGAAAGATCGTTTATGGAACCTGCGATCTCCAGCGCTTTGCGGCATAAAGCAACACCTTGCCCAGTTTGCCCCTGAAGGTCTGCGACAACAGCCATTACTGCTAGGGTACTCGCATATCCTGATAGATCCCCAACTGACTTGCTTTTGTCAGCCCCTTTTTTGTACAGTTTTTCTGCCAGATGGAGATCTCCAGTCCGATAGTGGATGTCGCCAACATGTGAAAGTAATTTCGCATGTTCCATATCCAGCCCAAGAGTTTCAGCTGTTTGTAGGGCTTTTTCCAGATAATGGAGCCACCGATCTAAATCTGCATAATCAATAGCGGCCGTATGCAGCGATGTGATCAGTTGGAAGGAAAGATCAAAAGCATCTGGATTATGGAGGTTGTTTTCTAAGGCCCGGAGGAGGTTGTCGTAGTTTTCGATGATCAGGGTGGCGGGATCATCGCTTTCCTTGATTTGCGCAAGCCACCGCTTGATATTGGCCGCGCTTTGGCGGCGCAGCACCTGCCGCCATTCACTGAGCTTGTCGGCGGGTGCGCTCATACTTCGTCAAACATTCTTAGCAGGAATACCTCAGTCAAACGATGTAGACGATACCGACGTTCTGTGAGGCTTCCACCCAGGTCTACCAGTGAAAGGAGAACCAGGTCTTCCAGACACTGGTATAACGTTGGTTCTGGCAGTGAAGAGACTGCTGCCAGGTGATCGAAGGTAAATCCCGTTTCTCCCGCCTGTGTTAATGCCAATAAGGTGATCTTGCTGTCGTCATCAAGCGACTCCCAAATCTCCCGGTAAATATAGTCGAACAACCCCTCCCCAGATTCCATCTCCTGCCCCCCGGCGAAGCGTTCCAGGACATGGGGAAGGGAATGAAACCGCAACTGGCCGATGACCAACTTGAGTGCCAGCGGGTTTCCTCCGACGGCTTCATAAATCTGGCGCAGTTCTTCATCTTCTGCGCTCATTAAGGCCGTAAAGCCAGTCCTTCTGGCCTCATTACGCATGAGTTGAAATGCAGAGACCTCTGATAGTTCCTTCATGGAGACGGAAAAAACGCCCGGTTCATCCAGCAGGCGGAGACGCGAGGTTAATAGGAATTTGCTGGGCTTTTGCCACTTCTGTAGTTCGGGTAAAAGATTGTGATAGTCGGCTACCGTCTCCAGGTTGTCAATGATGACCAGGCAGGCCCGATTGCGGAGGAAGTTCTTGACCATACGTTGGCGCTGTAATTGCGTACTGACGCTCGATTCCGGAAACTCAAACTGGTTGGATAGTTTGTCAATGAGCATCCGAAAGGTCAATGCGGGACGGCCGCTTTCTACCTGCAATCGTCCCAATGTGGACAGGTGGGTATGTTTGGCGGTAATCCAGGCGACTTCATCAAAACGGGTGGTGCGGATCACGTCTCGCGTCACGCGATCTGCAATGGTGGTCTTTCCAATCCCCCCTAGTCCGTCAATGGCCACAATAAATTGCCCATTTGGATTCATGAGGGCGTCGAACAACAGCTTGCGGGTTTCTTCTATACCGACCAGATGATCATAAGCCTGAAGTTCTAGCCGGGCAAGCATCCGCTCCTGCCATTCAGCGCTGGCGCTCTCTTCAAGCTGAATAAGAATGCCTGTGAGTTGATGAACGGCCTGTCTTTGGCGATAATAGAGGCTGGCCTCTGTGATATTGAGGCTGTTGGCTACGGCCAGGGCATCTCGCCGATGTTCAAACCTTTCCCGCAACAGATCTTCAGCTTCCGGCGAAACCGAACGCAACACCTCTAACCCCTGGCTTAAAATGGCTCGATTGTGAGCCGCCGGTCCGGCCTCCGCCAGGCTGCTGTGCGCTTCCTGTTCATTCGAGACTTTTAAACCCAGGCGCAGATGGGCTAAAGGCCATCGGGGGACTTCGCCTCCATGCCACAATCGTAAAGCTTCCAGAACATCATTGGCGTTGAGTACTTCCACGTCTGCCATAACCTTGCTATCGGAATGGGTGCCCACTGCAATCATAAGCCATTTACCTGACTTCAAGCAAGGAATTTCAAGCCAGGCTCAGGAGATTTACAGGGATCTTCAAGGCGTCCTATAGACCATCAAAGGAAAAGTCTGGTACTGTAATACTACATATGTTAGCACGTGTCGCATGAACGGCACAAATCTTAGGAAAGGGGATTTTGGAATGTCTACAAAAACTAAGTTCGCACTCGTCGTTGTTTTCCTGGTTACGCTCATCGGTTTGGTTGCCTTTACCGCTTTTGCTATGAACGTCAATGTATATGCCGGCGTCATGAATCTCTTAGAACTGGCAGGACGTGTTGTCGGCAGCGGAACAACTGTTTGATACTTGAGAAGACTGGAATTCACGACGAGTCAGAGGGTGCGGTTAAAAACCTTGAAACGGGGGTTCGCCCTCTGCTCGTTGGTTTGTTCTCTAATCTTTTAGAGCAAGTGGTAGGCGCATCGCTGTAGTCATTCCGCTCAAACCTGATCTCTTGCAGGATTAGCATCAGCGTCCTTGTGAGAAGTGTGCAGCACGAGGGGTATTATGTTGTCAACGCACGGTAATAGCAGCAGTAGAAAACGCCCACAGACCTACATTTTGATTGGGGATGGGTTCGATGAGTTGGAGGTTGTGTATTGTTTACACAAGTTCCGGCAAGCGGGCCTGTCGATCAAAAGCGTAAGTCTTTTCGATAAAATCGTATATAGTCGTCAGGGGGTTGGGTTGAAGGCTGATTATGAGCTTGCCGATCGGCCGTTTGACCCGTCGGAAGATAATTTGCTCATCTTGCCCTCCGGCGGCCGTAACGGTGAAGTCTTGCGGCGAGACGCCAGAGTGAAGTCATTGTTGCAGGCACTCGACGGCGGCAAAGGGCATGTCGCCGTGACCAGCAATGATAGTAGTCTAGCCAATGATGTCGGCCGTCTCTTGTCACGGCCGGCTTACCAGCCTTATTTCGGTCAGGACGTAAGCGAGTTTGTCGACTTGCTGGCTGAACAAGTCGTCCCGCTATCGTAACGGTTCAATCGCAATACACTTAGCAGGGGTGGGGCGGTTGACCACCCCTTTTGCTGTTAGGTGAACGCGATTGACTCATTGAGTGAAGGCGTTTTCAACGGGTAATGTTGATCTGACCAATCCATTTGACCTGGCGGAGCGCATCCTCTTTTTCGCTGGGGACGATTAATCGAACCAGGCCTTGCTGGCGGGTCATGGGTTTGCCGTCAATGATGTAGGCCAGCAGGATTGGGTTTTCAGCATCGCGCGGCCGTAGTTCCTCGGCTAATACGCGGTTGCCGAACCCATCCGCGCTGATCACTTCCACCTGGGACCAACCCCCATCCACATATACCTGAACGAGATCCAGAAGGTGTGTACCTGTAAATGTAAACGGGCCTGACGTGCCGTGACCTGTGCTTACGATGGTGCAGTTGGCGGCCGTCGTTTGTGGGAGCTGCATCAAATCCGCCACAGTTAAACGAAACAAACGGCCGTCTGGCGTTGTCAGCTTGAATGTGGGATCGGCCGTGGGGGGAGCCGGATTGGGATCGTGAGTGTGCGGCCGTAACGGATCGTGCGCGTAGGATTCGTCCTTCGTCAAATTACCCTCCGTGAGCAATGATTTCAATCGTAAATTCAATCAACAATTCTGGCGTTTCACCCTTTCACGTCTGATTTGTTATACTTGTGAACTATGGATCAGGCTAGAATACGAAACTTCTGTATTATCGCGCACATTGATCACGGCAAATCCACGCTGGCTGATCGGCTGCTTCAAGTTACCGGTACCGTGTCTGAGCGCGAGATGCAAGACCAATTGTTAGACTCCATGGACCTGGAGCGAGAAAAAGGAGTCACCATCAAAGCTTCGGCCGTTCGTATGGAGTACAAGGCGAAAGACGGCCAGGCTTACGAATTAAATCTGATTGACACGCCCGGCCATGTAGACTTTGGATACGAGGTCAGCCGCGCCTTGCTGAGCTGCGAAGGCGCTATCCTCGTTGTGGACGCGACCCAAGGGGTGGAAGCACAGACCCTTGCTAACCTTTACCTGGCCATTGAAGCGGACCTGGAATTGATTCCGGTGATCAACAAGATTGACCTGCCGGCCGCAGCCCCGGAGGAAATCGCAGAAGAGATCGAGAACATCACCGGCATCCCCGCCGAAGACGCGATCCTCGTCAGCGCCAAGACAGGTGAAAATGTTGAGCAGGTCCTGGAAGCTGTGGTGCGTCATGTGCCGCCTCCCGGCCATAATGTAGAGGCGCCTTTACGCGCGCTTGTCTTCGATTCTCATTATGACTCATACAAGGGGGTGATTGCCTACGTGCGTGTGTTTGACGGCTACCTTAACAAACATCAACCTATCCAGATGATGTCCAGCGGGGTGGTGGCGGAGCCAATCGAGATAGGGGTATTTGTGCCCAACATGAAACCGGTAGATCAGTTAGAAGCCGGGGAAGTCGGCTACATCGCTACCGGACTAAAAACCGTGCGCGAATGCCGCGTGGGGGATACGATCACAATGCGTGACCGGACGGCCGCGGAGCCGTTGCCTGGATTCGAAGCCGTCAAGCCGATGGTCTTCGCCGGATTTTACCCGACCGAGGGGGAGGATTACACCTTGCTCAAAGAGGCGCTTGAGCGATTGCAGTTAAACGACGCCTCGCTTGTCTTTGAACCGGAGACCTCCACAGCGCTCAACTTCGGATTCCGCTGCGGATTCCTGGGCCTCTTCCATATGGAAATCATTCAGGAGCGGCTGGAACGGGAATACGATCTGGACCTGGTTGCCACTGCGCCCAGCGTCCGTTATGAAGTGGTCATGGCCCACACGGGCGAAGTCAGGATCATCAACAGTCCGGCAGAACTGCCCGACGAGGGTATGATTGAGGAAATCCGCGAACCCTGGATGCGTGTTCAAATTTTCACGCCGGAAGAGTACTTCGGCGTGGTCATGGAACTGGCGCTGAAGCGGCGCGGAGAGGTAGTGGGGCAGGAGTACCCTGCACCTGGTCGTGTTATCCTGACATACGATCTGCCCCTTGCGGAAATCATTGTGGATTTTTATGATAAGCTCAAGAGCGGTACCAGGGGCTACGCCTCGATGGATTACGAGTTTGTGGGGTATCGCGCTTCTGACCTGGTCAAATTGGATGTCCTGGTGAATAAGCAGCCTGTGGATGCATTGGCGATGATTGTGCACAGAGATGATGCATACCATCGGGGGCAAAAGTTGGTAACCCAACTGCGGAAGCTGATACCGCGCCAGCTTTTCGAGGTGCCAATCCAGGCGGCGACAGGCAAGCGGGTCATCAGCCGGGCCAATGTGAAGGCATTGCGTAAGGATGTGTTGGCCAAGTGCTATGGCGGTGATGTCTCGCGCAAGCGCAAGCTGCTGGAGAAACAAAAGAAGGGTAAGAAACGCATGAAGATGATCGGCAACGTGGAGGTGCCACAGGAAGCCTTTTTGGCTGTCTTGAGGCTCGGTGATGATTAATCCCCGCTAAACGAATCCCGTTACCTTCATGCATTATTGTGCCATCTCGACGATGAGGTGGCATTTTCGTGTTGGTGACGCATGAATTTTTACCGGCGCATCTTCTTCCCGATTTTGTCTCAGTTTGACCCTGAGCGTACGCATGACCTCACCCTTTCCCTGTTGATGATGGCTCAGCGCGTCGGCCTGGGAAGAGGCGTCCTGCACCGTCTACGCGGCCCTGTACCCAAACGGCCGTGTATGGTGTTTGGCCTGACTTTTCCCAATGTATTGGGCGTGGCTGCCGGTTTTGATAAGGACGCGCGAGTCGCCCTCGGATTGGGGATGCTTGGTTTTGGCCATGTGGAGGCGGGGACAGTGACGCCGCGGCCGCAAATGGGTAATCCCCGGCCGCGCCTCTTCCGCCTGCCGGATGATGAGGCGCTCATCAACCGGATGGGATTCCCAAACGCAGGCGTGGAAGCGGCCGTTTCCCGGTTGAAGTTCATTGCTCGCACAAAGCACGATTTCGTGCTGGGCGTCAGCCTGGGAAAACAGAAGGAGACGCCGCTGCAGCAGGCGGCCGGTGACTACGCGGCCGTCATGCGGGCGGTCTATCCGTGGGCGGATTACCTGGCGGTCAACGTCAGTTCGCCCAACACGCCCGGCCTGCGCGATCTGCAGGGCGCAGCCTATCTGGGGGCGCTCATGGCGACACTGCAAGCTGAAAATGAAGCGCTAGCGGAGAAACATGGGGTGCCGCGGCGACCGCTCTTGATCAAGGTGTCACCAGACCTGACCTGGGCCGAGCTAGACGAGATCATTGCGGCCGCGTTGGCTCACAACGTAAGCGGCATCATCGCCACCAATACCACCATTGGCCGGGTAGGATTGCGTGACCCATTGCGGGCGGAGCAGGGAGGACTGAGCGGGCGGCCGCTGCGGGAGCGCAGCAATGCGATCATCGCCTACATCAGCCGCCAGGCCGGCGACCGGTTACCTGTGATTGGGGTGGGCGGCGTGCGCACGGCCGCCGATGTCCAGGAAAAGCTGGACGCCGGTGCGGCCCTGGTCCAGTTGTACACAGGCCTTGTTTATGAAGGCCCAGGCATCGCCGGGCGTATCTTGCGTGAACTGGCGGCCGGCGTAAAATCGGTTGTTTCCGGTTCGCGTACAACCTGATCACACGATCTGGCGCTGACCAGCCGATGAAACCCTGACGACAGCTACGCTCGCAGCGCTGCCGCGGGTATAATCAGTCCAGTTCATAGGGTAGTCACGACGATGATAAGACGATTGGATGCAACCATACATGGCCGGGTGCAGGGAGTGAACTTCCGATACTATACACAGCGAGAGGCGCGCCGGTTGAACCTGGTAGGGTGGGTGGCTAACCAGCGCGACGGCACTGTGCGAAGTGTGACGGAGGGGCCGGAGCCTGAATTGAAGCAGTTCCTTGTATTTCTGCATCACGGCTCGCCGTCGGCACGGGTAGTCAGAGTCGTGGCCGACTGGCAGGAAGCGACCGGCGAGTTCAACCGCTTTAGTGTGCGATGGCTATGAATGCAATGATGGAATACAGCACCGTCCGCGACCGCCGCCGCCTGGCCTGGGTGATGCTGCTTGGTAGTTTTGTCATTTGCCTGGGCATCACGATTTCCGTTCCCCTGACGGTGAATGCGCTGCTGCAAAACGCAAAACGCCCCTTGGATGTTGCGGTGCAGGCTAATCAGGGAACGGTGGGCATAGATGACGAGACGGGGCTGCGCCGCGCAGTTTTGGTGGGACAGCCGGTTCAGTCTTTGTCCCCTGGTTCTCGAATCCTCACCGATTCCACGGCCACGGCCGTGTTGCTCTTCTCGCCCCCAGATGATGAAAATCTCCTTGCCCGCTTGCAGATTTACCGCAACACTTCCCTGGGACTGGAACGTTCCGACACGCCCCGTTACCGAGTCAGCGACGCCGGACACCAGCTCGAACTGGCATTGGAACGCGGCCGTTTGCGAATGGTCCTGCCTGAGCCAACGGGACGCCCCTTGTCCATCCGGGTGACGACCCCGCAGGGCGAGGTGACCATTTCCCAACCGGGCCAGTATCTACTCACCGTCAACAACGCAGTCACACAGGTGACAGTGCAGGCAGGCGAGGCGGTGGCATTTGCCTCCGGCCAATCCCTGAAACTCATTGCCGACCAGCGGGCAGAAATTCCAACGGGAGAACATCCTCGCGGCCCGCTGGCCATTGAGCGAAATTTGATACAGAATGGTGATTTTAGCGATAGTTTTGCAGGGTGGGCATTGTTTGCCTGGAATGTGGAGCGGCCTGGACAGCCTGAGGGCACGGCCGAGGTCGTGGCAATGGCGGGTGATTCTGCTTTGCGTATTCAACGGAAAGGAGAAGGGCATGCTGACACTGGTGTGCGCCAGGTGATCAACCAGGATGTCACCGACTTCAAATCTCTCCGCCTGGAAGTAGACTTGAGGATTGCCGGGCAGGACCTGGGCGTGTGTGGCAGCCTGGGAAGCGAATGCCCGCTCACCATCCGCGTGGAATACGAGGATGTGAACGGCAACAACCTCGCGTGGCAACAAGGCTTTTTTGCGGTTGGGGAAAGTGGCCTGCCGGAAACGCCGGATGTATGCGTTTCTTGTCCGCCGCCCCGGCTGGAACATCATAAAGTGGGGCTGGGGCAGTTCTCGTTTTACCAGGCAGACCTGATCCTGGATGTCCAGCAACAGGGCGTACTGCCCCCAAGCCGCATCAAGAGCGTGAGCCTGATTGCCTCCGGTCACAGCTTTGAAGTTGAGGTGCTCAACCTCTCGTTAATTGCCGGCGAATTGTCAGAACAAGAGTGACGGTGGGGTGTTACGCTGAACCATCCCAATTTTTGAGCCAGCTTTCCAGGTCTTCGGGGGTATTGGCCAAAACGGCCGTGAACTGGACGCCCGGGTAATGCTGCCGGAACCAGGCTGCTGTCAGCACTTCCGGCCAATGGTGGGGGTTGACAGCCAGAACTTGCCGGCTTTCCAAATCACCTATCCCGGCATCGTCGGCCGAGAAACCGATTGTGTACCGGCCGTGGAAACTCCCGCGGGCGGCGGCGGCGAACCATTTCGCATCGGCCGTTGGAGGGAGGAGCACATAGACGCGCTGGTAATTGGTGCGCGCTGCGTCACTGGGAACGAGTTGTACATCACGCGCCACCCGCAGCAGGCGCAGCGCCAGTAAGCGCGCCCCGTCATCGCCGACAAAGCGAATGTCGTACAGTCCTTCCAGGGCAGGGTCAAACTCATACCGCCAGATTGTGCGATCCTCATCTACGCCGGTACCGAGGAAAGTGGCGCTCGCCCGGCGGTTTTCCGGATTGGTGACCAGCAAATCGGCATAAGGGTGCTGCCGGGTAGATGAGACGATGGCGGTGACCATTTCCCCTGGTAGCGGCCTCTCCGGTTCCAGGGAAATGTACGTGTCTCCGATGCCGATGATATTGATGCTGCGCTTGTAGCGGCCGAGCGGGTGCAAACGGGCATTCCTCCAGAAAGTTGACTGCTGCCGCTTGGGCAGCTTGGGCGCGGATTTCAAGAAGATAGAGATGATGGATGATTCTGCTTCGGCCGTCAGGTGCAGGGTCTCCCAGTGGCTCAAAGGCTGCGCTGGTTCGCTCCAGACGATCAGCGGGCTTTCCGGGTCAAGTCCGCCCGTGGGGTCAAGGCCAATTTGCAAATTGACATCGCTGGCCTCCAACCGGCTGGCAGGCTCGGCGTCTTCGCTGGACCACGCCTGCCCCTCGACTGTCAGCTCATACCGGTTTCCGGCGGCAGCCGGCGCTTGCTGCCATAACCCGGCCACATGCGTCCCGTATGGGGTGCTCAACTGTTGCACAGGACGGCCGTCCAGGGTGATCGCGCCAAAAACGGGAACCCGGTTTTGCCAGCTTGGGGCGTCCTTCTGAGCGGGCAGCCACCAGGGCGCCCAGCCAACGGCGGTGGTTCGTTGTTTATCTTCGCGGTATGGTGTGAACGGTTCAGTCAAGGCACCGTTCAGCAATTGTCTGATTCTGGCCATAAAATTCCAGGGAGGCTGGGTTGGCTGAGTGTGTCACGGTTTATCATTCAAGAAAGGAACATCGTGACACCGCGAGGTTTGGTGGTTTAATCCGCTGATTTATTTGTTTAAATCGCCAAACACTTAATCAAAGCCCAGGCCCCGTTCCTTCAACGAGACGTAGCGCTGGTGGCCGATCACAATATGGTCGAGCACATCAACGCCCAGTATATTTCCCGCCTGCACAATCTGCCGGGTTACATTGACATCTTCTGCCGATGGGGAAGGGTCGCCTGACGGATGGTTGTGGGCCACGATGATCGCGGCCGCATTTTGCTTGATAGCGGCGCGAAACAGTTCCCCGATGCGGATGACGGAGGTGTTCAGACTGCCTATATAGATAGTGGGCGCGTCCAACACTTGATTACGGGTTGTGAGCAGGATGGTGCGTAAATGCTCTTGCTCCAGGAACATCATCTCTGACATGAGCAGGTTGGCCGCATCTGCAGGAGAGGTGATGCGCAGGCGTTCTTGGGGAGCGGCGGCCATCAGGCGGCGGCCGATTTCCAGCGACGCCTTGATTTCCACGGCTTTGGCCGCGCCAATCCCTTTGACGGCCGTTAACTCAGCGATGGATGCGCGGGCTAGGCCGGGCAAGTCTTTGAAGCGCATCAACAGCCGTTCAGCCAGGCGAAGCACATTTTCGCCCCCCACGCCTGTGCGCAGGATGATGGCCAGCAGTTCGGCCGTAGAAACCGCCTGCGCTCCCACATGGAGCAAGCGCTCCCGCGGCCGATCGCTTACGGGCATATCCCGGATCATAGGCACATACTCAACGTCGGGGTCAATGTTCATCAGAATCCTATCGGGAGGTGAGGCTACTCAGGTGGCCGCCTTAATCAACAGAACCAATTCATCCCACTCTTCCGAGGCCAGATGCAGGGTGATACTGCCCAATTCGACATGGAAAAGAGCGCCATCCTCATCAACACTCTTGGTGACCATGAAGTTTTCCGTTTCGGCCAGAATATCAATTTCAAATTCAGCGTCACTCATGTCAGACTCCATTTTGGGGCAATTTTATAGTGAATGGATGCCATAACCAAACAAGTCAAGTCGTTTCCGGTTTGCTCTCCCTGCGTTCGCTTGCCACAGCTTTGATGATGATTTTCTTGGAAAAGGGAGGGCGGTCTGTCAGTTTGCAGTAAATGTAATCGAAAATCAGCCGCGCGCTGGCCAGGGTTGGGGCGGCCAACAAGATGCCTAAAAATCCGGCTACGCTGGCGCCTACTAACGCGCCTATGATGATTACCAGCGGATGAAGTTTCAGATGATGGCCGATAATTCGCGGGAGGAGGTAGTAGTTTTCGAGTTGAAAGACGATGCTGTAAATAGCCAATACCAGCATCATGAACCAAAAAGGTGACATGGAGCTGCCTACCCAACTTGCCTGACTTTGGAACAAAGCGATGAGTGCTGCGGGCACGGCCGCTAAGATAGGCCCGAACGTAGGGACGAGTTCCGCGATGCCGGCAATGATGGCCAGGATCATCGCATTGGGCAAATCAATGATGACGGCGATGAAAAATATAATGGCACCGACGACCACACAGAGCACAAGCTGGCCGCGCAGAAACGCATTCCAGGTAATGCTCAACTCCTGGCTCAGGCGATAGAAATCCGGTTGGTATACCTCCGGCACCAGGTTGACGATGGAGCGAAACAGTGAGTCATGGTCTTTGACCATGTAGAATGACAAAAACAATACGATGATCGTCCAGCCCACTGTGGACAACGTGGCTGTAGCCACACTGCCAAACAGGCTTAACGATCGGCTGCCTACTGTTTGCATGAGTGTGACCAGATTGTTGCTTAGCCCGACGTATACCTGCTCTAAAGGAAGTTGATCCAGCGGGATTTCTATGCCGGATACTTCGTACGGCCGTTGCAGCAAGACGCCTAGCTGCTCCAGGTAGTGAGGGGTATTGTTGATTAGGTTGTTGGCCTGGTTGACGAGCGGGGAGATCACGCTCACCGGAATAGAAACTAACGCCGCCACAATAATCAGGTAAACCAACACAATGGCGATATTTCGGGAAAGGGGCGTGCGCCGCGTGATCAGTTTGACCACCGGCTCGACCAGGTAAGAAACAACCAGCGCCATGATCAATGGCAGGAGCAGCCCTCGCATCCGATAGATGCCCAGCAGCAGCATTGCTGCCAGGAAGGCCCAAACGATGCGTTTGCTGTTTGGACTCCACGGCGGTGAGGCCGGGTAGTTTGGAGCTGTCATGGTTCCTCAGTGACGAATAATCGTTTTCACAATAACGGAACTAACATCGAGATGGCCCGTATACAAATTATACTCGACTTTGGCCGAGAGGTTCAGGAAATTGGTAAGCAAATCAGCAAAAGGATTACGGCTCAATTTGATGCTGCCGGTCCAAGAAAAAAGCTCCGGCGTGGTGAGGGCCGGAGCTTTCTATCGGTATTGTTATCAGTAGTGACTGGAAGCGTATCGCTTAACGACGGCGATTGTAACCACCGCTCCGGTCGTTACGGCCGCCGCGCCCACCGCGCCCACCGCGCCCACCGCGGCCGCCTCGACCGCCGCGGCCACCACGCCCGCCACGGCTTCCACTGGGCTGGTCATTGGCCCGCGCTTCTTCCAGGGACAATCCTTCCAGGACGGCCTTGCGGGAGAGGCGAACCTTGCCTTCAGGGCTGATGTCGGTGACCATGACCATGATCTCATCACCAAGCCGGATGGCGTCTTCCACTCGCTGCAAATGTTCCGAAGAAACCTGCGAGATGTGAACCATGCCGTCCGTTCCTGGGATGAACTCAACGAAAGCGCCAAAGTCGGTGATACGCACAACCTTGCCGGTGTACACTGCTCCCAGCTCCGGTTCACGTGTCATGTCTTTGATTTTCTGGACGGCCGCTTCCGCTTTAGGCCCGTCCACGCCGGCGACGAAAATCGTCCCGTCATCTTGAATGTCAATAGACACTTCGAAATCTTCTTCAAGACTGCGAATGGTAGCGCCGCCTTTGCCAATGACGGCCCCGATCTTGTCCGGGTCCACCTTGACGCTGAGCATACGAGGGGCATAAGGGCTTAATTCAGGACGTGGTTCGGCAATGGCGGCCAGCATCGAGTCCAGGATTTGCAAACGGCCGACGTGTGCCTGCTCCAAAGCTTCGGCCATCAATTCCTTGGATAGCCCGCTGACTTTGATGTCCATTTGCAGCGCAGTAATACCCTGGCTGGTCCCGGCTACTTTAAAGTCCATGTCGCCCAGGTGGTCTTCCATGCCCTGGATGTCGGTCAGAATCGCGTATCGCTCGCCGTCAATGACCAGACCCATGGCTACACCGGCGACGGGTCGTTTAATGGGTACCCCCGAATCCATCAGCGCCAGGCTGGAAGCGCAGACGCTGGCCTGGCTGGTGCTGCCGTTGGAGGAGAGCACCTCGGAGACAACGCGGATGGTGTAGGGGAACTCATCTTCGGGCGGAACCATCGGCCGAAGTGCGGTACCGGCTAGTGCGCCGTGACCAATCTCGCGCCGTTTTGGCCCACGTAAGAACCAAGTTTCACCTGTGGAGTACGGCGGAAAATTGTAATGGTGCATGTAGCGCCGGCTTTCTTCGGGATACAACCCATCCACTTTTTGTGCTTCGCGTGGCGTGCCCAGGGCAACGATAGAAAGGACCTGGGTCTCACCGCGCCGGAACAGCCCGGAACCATGCGCTCGCGGGCTAATTCCCACTTCTGACGAAAGCGGGCGAATGGTGGTGTAATCACGGCCGTCCGGCCTGATGCCTTCGTATAGAATCTGGTTGCGAATAGCTTGTTTCAGTTCATCAGCGATGACGCCTCGAATGGCCTTCGGATCGGCCGTTTCGTCCTCTGCCAGGAAGCTTTCCACAATCTCCTCGCGCAAGGCGTCTACTGCTGCATTGCGTTCATGGCGGTCTGTGTATTGGGCCACAATCTCCTGAATGCGGTCACCCAGCCGGGCCTTGACAGCCTCCGCCAATGATTCATCCTGGCTCTGGATATTGACTTGGCGTTTTTCCTTGCCAACCGCGGCCCGCATTTCTTCTTGCAGGGCGATCAGCGGCTGCATGGCTTCATGGCCGAAAGCCAATGCTTCAACTACAAGTTCTTCGCTAATTTCGTTCGCGCCCGCTTCCACCATCAAAATGGCGTCTTTGGTGCCGGCCATGCGCAGGTCAAGGAGACTGTCCTCCATCTGGCTGATGGTGGGATCTGCGACGAACTCGCCGTCAATATAGCCGACCCGAACAGCGGCAACGGGGCCGTTCCAGGGAATGTCAGAGATAGTTAAAGCAGCGCTGGCCGCATTGACGGCCATGATATCGAGGTGATGTTCGCTGTCGGAAGAAAGCGCCGTCACGATGATTTGTACTTCGTTGCGCATTCCCTTGGGGAACAGCGGCCGCAGCGGCCGATCGGTTAACCTCGCTGTTAAAATTGCTTCCGTCGAGGGGCGTCCTTCGCGCCGGAAAAAGCTGCCGGGAATGCGCCCGGCTGCGTACATCTTTTCTTCAAAATCTACGCTTAAAGGGAAGAAATCTAACCCCTCACGCACGTTCTTGGACATGGTTGCAGTGCCGAGCAGGAGGCATTCTCCCACCTGAATGGTGATAGCGCCTCCGGCCTGTTCGGCCAGCTTGCCGGTAGCAATAGTGACTTCTTTGCCGCCGACTGTCGTTGTAAAAGTTGTTTCTGGTAACATATTATTAAATCCTCCAGCTTCTTTCGCCCGCCGTAATAAACCACCGGAAGCGCATAAACATGCCTGCCTGCAGCGGCTGTGCTACGACAAATAACCCATGCCGGGCAACGGCCGTAACCACGGCCAGCCTTGACGACGGGCAAAAACTGTATTTCGTTAACGATAAAACTTGGAGCTTGAGGGTTAGGGACTGGGGATTGGCTCATTAGCTGGGTAAGACCAGCTATGGGACAATGCCCAATTCCTAAACCAACCTACACGCTCCAAGAAAGTAAAATGATAGGGGCGAAATTGTTTGCCCCTATCATGTCACAAACTCAATTATTTAACGGCGTAGCCCCAGGCGCTTAAGGATCACGTGGTAACGCTCCGGGTGATTCTTGCGCAAGTAGGCTAGCATTCGTCGCCGTTTACCCACTAATTTCAGCAGGCCACGGCGAGAACTCTCGTCATGCTTATGTTCTTTCAAATGCTGTTGTAATTGCTTGATTCGTTTATCGAAGATAGCAATCTGCACCTCCGGCGAACCGGTGTCGCCTGGGTGCGTTTCAAACTCTTTAATGAGATCGGCTTTTTCTGCCACGTCTATGGGCATCATTCCTCCAAAAAATACTTAATTCAGCCTAAAAACCGCCGCGCCGAATGCGTCGAGCTTTCAAGCCGGCTCAAAATTATATCCCAGAGCGGCTGCATTGCCAAAATAGCAATGCAGGCCGGTTGTTAGAACAGGTTACGGGCCAGCCAGCGGAGGGGTTTCAAGCAGGTTAATCATGTTCTGAATGCTGCCTGACGGGACGACATGCATACGGCCGTCTCCCTTGCGCTGGATATAGAAGTTGTTCCCGGTAGGTACCTCATTGCCCACCCGCAGTGTGTACCGGACAAGCTTTCCATCAGTCCGTGTGACTGTCAGGGCGATCTCGTAAGCCGGATTGTCCAGTCCATATACGGAAAGTGGGTTGGCGTCGGCTGCAATGCGCTGTGTGCTTGATGTGTTAATCAGCCCGGTCACCTGGGTGTTCAGCGTCTGGCTGATGACGAGGGTTGTGGTGGGAACGGTACGCGTCCATTCTCCCGTTTCATCCCGGACAAAAATGGCCATTAACCCATCTTCCCGGCGGGTGACTTCCAACTGTTCAACCCCGTTGATGGTTGCGCCCGGAAACAGTGGTTCGCGTGCGGGAGGAGCGGCCACCGCGGTGGGAATAGGCGGCGGTTCCGGTTCCTGCTGATCCTGATAATAGACGTAACCGCCCAGAGCAATCAGGACGATGAGAAGCGCGGCCGTGGTGCGCCAGTTCACGATGTTTGCCTCCGAGAGTACCAGACGGCGATGCCGATCAACGCCATCAAACCAGGCCCCAGGCATATGCTGAGCAATTGTAGCAGCCCAAGCTGGCTCTGGCTGATGATGACCTGGCGGTTGACTGTTTCACGCGGCGTCAGGTTGGCTGACACCTCATCGTTAGCCAGCCAGTTGAAGGCATTGCTGACCAGCAGGTTATTCCCGCCGGAGAGCACCAGCCCGTTCGCCATGAAATCCGCGTCGCCCAGCACAACCAGGCGTGCGCCAGTTATCGCGTTTTCTGCGCTGACGCCGATGGCCAGCGGGCCGGTTGCATCATTCCCATCAGGCTCGGCAAACCCTTCGTTGGCCAGCCGGATGAAATCTGTTTCACCCCATGCCTGATTGCTGGTAGAGATCAAGTTGACAGTGGTAACGCCAGCAATAGGTTCCGTAGCGATGGAGCGGGCAACATCAAACACTGTGCCGAAGCGGTCCAGATCATCGCCGGTGATGGGACTGGCTCCGTATTCAGCGCCGAGAAAGCTGAACCCAAATGTCTGGCCGGCCTGTGCCAATACCTGCTCGATGATCACGTCTTGCCGCAGGGTGATGCCCCAATCTTCGCGGAGCATTTGAGCCAGATCGTCTGATTCCGCCTGGACTTGTGCTTCGCTGTTGAGGGTGTCGCGGGCGATGAGCACTGAACCGCCCTGCTGCAAATAGGTGCGTATGGCCGCTACTTCTTCCGGGGTCATGGGTGATTGCTGGCCTACCAGGGCGACGGCAGTCGCATCGTCTGGGACTGCGCCGGTCACGAACAGGTTCAACGTTTCGATCTCGAAGCCGGCATCCCGGTTGAATCGTACGGCCGTGCCCAGTCCGTCTGGGCCAAAGTCATCAATATCCCGTTCCCCATGCCCGGTAATGAAGTATAGCTTCTTCTGGGTCGGATTGATGACCTGAAGCAGCGCAGTGTGAATATCTGTATCATTGATGCTGGTGATTTTTGAAAATACTTCGTTATTGCCCTGCCCCTTGATAAAAACAAGCGTCCCGTCAAAGGTCAGCTCATACTTCTGGGCCAGCAACGGGTTCTCATTCGGGTCCTGAAATTCAAAGGTCAACTTATCAGTGTATGCCTGTAAACTTTCCAGGCGTTCCTGAGCATTTTCTTGCTGAAAGGAGGTTTGCAAGCTGTAGAAGCCGATGACATGTACGGGTTCATCAAGCTGTTCCAGCAGTTGAATCGTTTCCAGCAGGGGGGTAAAATCATTGGTTTCGGTGGCGTCGAAGCGCCAGTCGGAGTTCTGAAAGGCGATGTAGTACAGAAGCCCGGCGATGGCGGTGAAAAATAGGATAGACAGCAGGGTGCTGCTGCCGTAACGGGCTTTTCGGCCGCTGACGATCCGGCGCACGTCGTCCGGGCGGATCACAGCGAAGAGGAGCAAAGCTAAAGCGCCGCCGGCCAGGAGTAAATTGGGGAGGAGGTCCCAGCGCCGGTTCACAAAATAAACGGCCGCCCCTGCCACGATGAGTAGCGGGCCAAGCACAGGAAAGGAAAGCGCGATTCGTTCCAGGGTTTGTCTCATAGTTCTCACTCGCATGTTGGCCGCTTATCAGCGCCAGCGGCGACTTTCCAGGATTCGTGTGGCGGCAAACAAGCAGACGGCCGTAACCGCCAGATAGTACACAACATCTGTGGCCACAATCAAGCCCCGGAGGAAGTTGTTCAGGTGGCTCTCGAACGATAATTCGTTAAAGATGGTGGAAATGGTGGGGCCGGCATTGAAGAACCGCCCCGGAATAAATGCCAGATAGAGCGCCAGGGTGGTGCCAAAGGCAAGGATATAAGACACGATTTGACTTTGCGTTATTGAAGACGCCAGAATACCGATGGCCAGCAGGCCCGCGCCCCATAAAAGCACACCCAGGTAGCTGGTGAGGATGGGGCCGGTGTCCGGGTTTCCAAAATTGATGAGCACGAATGGGTAGACCAGCGTTAACACGGCCGTGGCGCAGTAAAAAAGAAAGGCGGCCAGGAATTTACCCACCACCACTTCCCCATCTTGGATAGGTAAGGTCATGAGCAGTTCCATTGTGCCGCTTCGCTGTTCTTCCGATAATAGCCGCATGGTGATGGCCGGGGCGACGAAAATGTAGAGAAAAGTGAAAGTGTTGAGCACATTCTGTACGCTGACTGGGGCGTTCCCTGGCTGCAAAGCCAGGCTGCCGATCTGGGCAGCGAAGATGAGGCCGGTGATGCCGACGACCATAATGGCAAACACATACGCGATCGGTTGCACAAAAAGGGTGCCCAGTTCCCGGCGGGCGACAATCCACGCATTACGCATTATTCTTCCTCCTCCAGTGCCCCGTCTTCCAGATGCTCCCATTCCGCTTCGAATGCTTCTGGGTCGGCGTGGCCGGTCGCTTCTGCTTCTTTGAGTTTATCCAGGAACAAGGTTTCTAGGTTGATGCTGGCCTGGGCCATTTCTAACAGGCCCCATTGGTGATGAACGGCCGTTTCCGCGATGCGAATTCGTGTTTCATCCCGGCTGTCAGTAATCAGGCTGAACTTCCCGTCGGTCGGTCGGCTCACTTCTTCTACCCCTTCAATTTCACGCAGCAGTTGCTGGGTATCGGCCGCGGGCTGGGCCAGGGTGAGCGAAATCGCGTGCCTACCCACACGGATTTCATCCATGGTCATATCGCTCCAAATGCGGCCGTTAATGATGATGATCGCCCGGCTGCATATTTGTTCCACTTCCGCCAGAATGTGGGTGCTCAACAGGATGGTGCGCTTTTCCCCCAGCTCTGAAATCAGTTCGCGGATGTCAACAATTTGGGCCGGGTCAAGACCAATGGTTGGTTCATCCAGGATCAGGACATCAGGATCATGTAGCAATGCCTGGGCCAGCCCGACCCGCTGGCGCATGCCCTTAGACAATGAGCCGATAAAGCTTTCAGCCCGATCCAGCAGAGCAACTTCCTGGAGTACCTGGTCAATGTGCTCCCAAAGATTCTCTAGCCGCCGCACCCGCCCCATAAAGGCCAGGTAGCCCTCAACAGTCATCTCCGGGTAGAGGGGCACCGTTTCCGGCATGTAACCTAGTCTGCGTCTTGCTTCCAGCGACTGGTCTACCGTGTGGAAACCTGCGATGTAAGCATCGCCGGCCGTCGGCGGCATATAACCGGTGAGGATACGCATCGTCGTGGTCTTGCCCGCGCCGTTCGGCCCCAGGAAGCCTACGATTTCCCCTTGCCGGCAGTTAAAGCTGATGTTTTGAATGGCCTTATGAGGGCCGTAACGCTTGGTCAGCCCATCTGCCTCAATCATGACTGGAGTGCTTTCTTGGCTCATGGTCAATTGCCTGCTATTGCGTGGTTTTGCTTGACACAAAAAAACACACTGGATGAGATTCAATGTGTTTCTTTCGTGTAATTTGACTGTCAACAGGAGGAATATTAACGAATCGCCAGAAGGGTGTCAAACAAGGATTCGTAAGATGGAATGGTTTGACGGAATCTTACCCAATCAAAAGTGGTAATCCCAGCCAAAGTCCACATTGAGGCGTTCTTCGCCGGCGCTGAGATTGACGGTGAAACGGCCGACTCCAGGCGCGGGATAAGTCCAGTCCCCAGGAATCAACAATTCCAGGTTATCGTCGCTAAACGCATCAATTGCAATGCAGTAAACCCCAGCGTCCAGTCCAGCAAAGCGGTAACGGCCGTCCTCATCCGTCACGGCCGTGTCGATCAGGTTGGCGGGCGGAATTGGCCCCTCGGCAGGGCAGGCATTGACGCTTAATGTGACCAACACACCGTCGAGCGGAGATTCTCCCTCGCTGAACACTCCGTCACCGATGAAGAAGCCGCTCCCGGCAGCTAATTCCGCGCAGCCGGGTGAGGGGGAGCCATCCTCCAACTGCGTACATGCATCATCCCAAATGACGCCGCCGATAACGGCCGATTCCGGCGGGATCACCACCTGTTCCTCAACCACAATCTGAACCCAAAACGCATCCTCGATGATGCCGTTAATGCCGAACAATGCTCCGGCGGCGTCACTGATTTGCCAGTTGGCCCGGTAGGTACCGGGAGTCTCCGGGGCGATAAGCGACACGGCGACGTCTACAGTCTGGCCGGGGGCGACGGGGCCGGGGAGCGGGACTGTGTCTGGCCCGGGAATGGCGTCGCCGCCGACGAAAGTCAGCGCGTAATCGGCTGTCCAGGGACAGGTACCGTTGTTGCGTAGACGCCACCCCTTGACGAAAGGCTTGTTGGGTGCAAAGGTAGTATCGTCAGGCACACTCAAGTCTTCCACAAATTCGATGCTGTTAATGCATTCTCCACCAGCCGGCGGGGGAAGAGGCGTGTTCCCACTGCTATCCGGCGTGGTTAGGGACGCCTCCGGCAGCTGGTTGTCCACATCCAATGTGAACGATCCGGTCATGCCGTTGACCGTCACGGTGTATCGCCCCGCATCCAGGCCCAGCACATCCAAAGGAATAACTTCCTCGAACGGCACAGTCACCTCGTTGCAGGATGCGGCCGTATCATGTGTTGTGGCGATGGTTACCTGAAAACCATTGCCGGTTCGCTCTGCCTGCACCTGATTCACACGTGTGCAGCCGTCCCGTAAGGTACCGCGGGCGATGACCTCCACTTGAACCGGAAATGATTCCTGGATCACGATTTGGATGCTTTCGACCAACGAAGCCCCAGGGGCTTGAGATGGGGGCGGCTCCTGGGCGATGCTCCGGCCATTCTCATCTGATGCTGCATCGGATGATGCGACATTTGGGTGTGTTGCGGCCGTCGTTTCCGCCGGACGGCTACCTGAAGGCGAAGCGGCCGGAGCGGCTGGGCGGTCTGGCTGACACCCCCCCAACGCCAGCAGGCAAATCGTAATCAGGAGGACATAGGTTTTCATCTGTTCGTGCAATTGGCTTCGCGGATAGGGGACGAAGCGCCGGGAGGGCGTCCCCCTTAACTGAGCAGATAAGCGGTGATGAGCTGTGCCGTCTGTTCTAAAGCGTCACAGTGAGTGCGTTCATAATGGTGTGACGCATCCACGCCCGGGCCGATGAGTGCCACTCGTACATTGCCGCCTGCCTGCCAGTATGCTTCGCCGTCAGAACGGTAAAAGGGATAAACGTCGGTACAGTATCGCAGGTTGTGGGTTGAGGCCAGGGCTTCAAGTTCTCGCCGGAAACCAAGATGGTAAGGCCCACCTGAATCCTTGGCACAAATCGTCACTGAGTATTCATTGGAGGCTTGTCGTTCCGCGACGACGGCCATGTCTACCGTCAGCAGTTCGGCCAGGTCACCGGGCAGGCCAGCGGCCGCGCCATGCCCCACCTCTTCGTAATTGCTGATGAGGACAGTAGTCCGCTGCCTTGGCCGTAGTCCGTTTTCGGCCAGGGCGGACAACGCGCCGAAAATCGTGGCCACACAAGCTTTATCGTCCAGATGGCGGGACCGGATGAATCCGGTTTCAGTCACCTCCGCCCGCGGATCAAAGGCAATGAAGTCACCGACGCGAATGCCCAGCCCCGCTGTTTCCCTGGCGCTGGAAGTGTAGGCGTCGATACGTACCTCCATGTTGTTCTCATCACGGGGAGCGTGGCGAATCTTGGAGGTGTGTGCGTGCCATGAAGCCATCGTCGGCAAGATTGTGCCCCGATATTGCTCTCCATTGCTGGCAAAGATGGTGACCCCTTCTCCCTCCACAGAGGTCCAGCCCCAGCCGCCAAGTTGAGTCATACGCAGGCGGCCGTTCCGCTTGATCTCACGCACCATCGCCCCCAATGTGTCCACATGAGCAGTCACCGCCCGGGGAGCATTGTCTGCAACTCCTTCCCATGTGGCAACCAATGCTCCTTTGGGCGACATGCTCATGGACAGCGGCAGTTGGGCCTTCTCAAATACTTCCTGAACGTAGTGAATGGCGCGGCCGGCGTCGCCGGTTGGGCTGGGTGTGTTCAATAACTCTACCAGGAACCGGATCATCGCTTCCGTATTGATCTTGGGTAACATTGAGGCTTTGTCCTTTCCTAGTTTATGCCATTTAGGGTAGCAGATGTATTCCTGACAAGATTGGTCGGATTATATGGGATGCCCGATGGCATTACAAACCGCAACCGCACGGCCGTTCACGCTGTATCGATGTGCCGCTTCCACAAACCATGCGTTACAAATGCCAGGATGCCCATCCACGTGAGAATGCTTACCGCCATGCCGATGGACCATGCGCGCGGGATGAATCGCATTTCAATTCGATGTACTCCAGGCTCCAGGAAGAGGGCGCGGAAAGCGTAGTCCGCTTCCAAAATGGGGGCCTCTTGCCCGTCTACTGTGGCTTTCCAGTTAGGGTGGAAGATGTCGGTGAGCAGAAAATAGGACGGCCGATCCGTACTGACGTCAAAAGCTACTTCATTGAGGTCATAGCGCACAATGCTGATCTCCGCGTGGCCCGGAGGCTGCGCCAGCGGCCGTCCTTCTTCCAGAATCACCGTCTTGGTCGGATCAAAGCCCTCATGGTGGATGGCGGCAAAGGCAGCGTCATGATCAGCCGCCAGTTCGGCGGAATACAAAACCTGTACGCGCGGCAGCGCTCGTGTATTCAGATACACATCCACATTGGGATCGCTGTTATAAACCGGCACGATGAAGGTTGTGTCGCCAGGCGGCCCCGTCTTTTCGCTGATCACATACTTGGCTCCCAGCAAATTGTAAACCGTCGAGCCGCGGTAGCCAACCGAGCCGATGATCACCGTATAGTTGGACAGCTGAAGCGGATTGTCGATGCCGCCGATGGAGTAAAGCCCCACCAGTTGCGGGAGGTTGGGCTGCCATGCGCCTGTGGCGATGTCAACGCGGTGCAGGCCGGGATCGGCGCGTACAAACGACAGTGCGGCCGAATCCTCCGGATATCCTAGCGTGGGGTCGTTCCACTCAATCTCGACATAGCGGCCCAGGCTGATGAGATCGATGGCCAACCAGAGGAGGGCCGCACTTCCCCACCAGCGGGAGGTCAGCCAGCCGCGCAGGCGAGCTAATACCAACAGCCAGCTTCCCCCGGCGAAGAAGGCAAACACGAGCACAGCCCGTACCATTTGACCTTGCCTGTTCGGGTACGCGGCCGCCAGCATCGCGTACTGCCTGATCAGAAGTGTACCAACCACAAGCGCCATGATGCCCAATACAATCAGGAGCAGGCGTTTGCGAATGTGTGCCGGGGCGTCGCGGCGCAAAAAGTCGGCGCCGACGGCCGCCGTCACCGCCAGGCAAAAGTCGGCCAGCAGCAGGAATCGAGCAGGCACGCGAAAAGGCACTGTTGGCAGCCAGCCGAAGACGAGCGCGTACAGCGGGGTGTTGGGGCCGAGCGCCAGGAGCAGAAAGAAAAGGCCGGCCAGGGCAAAAAACAACGTTTTCCGTGACGGCCGTGCCATGATCAGAAACAGCGTTAGCGCCCAGGGCAGGATGCCGGCATAACCGAACTCTACACGGGTCCAGGCGCCCCAGAAATTGGCGATACCCCGGCCAAAGAAGTCAGGAGCGAACAGGCCAAGGAGCGCCTGGGGTGTGAGCGAGAAGTTGGTGGAGCGGGCGAAATCAAACTCGGCGCGCAGGGTGTGGGGCAGGGAGGCGAATGTGGGAAAGAGGCTGAGGGCGGCCGCCGACACGGCGACAACAGCAACCAGGGCCAGCAGCGGCAGCGCCCAGCGTCGGCCGAGGACGGTTGTTATGTAGAGGGCATACGCGCCCAGAAACGCGGCCGTCAAAAATGTGATCTGGCCGTGCCCGGCCAGCGCCCCTATGCCCAGGGCCAGCCCGCCGCCCACGGACCAGCCGATACGCTGCCGTACTGTGTCTGCTTCGATGGCGCGGTGCAGGCCGGCAAACGCCAGCGGCAGCCAGGCGGCCACAGCGATGAGGTTGAGATGACCGATATGGTTGATGAATGCGCCGGAGAACATGAAGGCAAATGCGCCCAACAGGGCGGACAGCCGGCTGATCGCCGGGTCCATTCCCTTTGCCCTGACTCTTAGCCAGCGTAGGCAGGTATACATAGCAGCGCCAGCAAAGAAGAAATGCCAGATGACCAATCCCTCAATCGTCTTGTATGTGAAGGCGGGAGTCAGCAAAAACAGCGCTAAATTGAAGGGATAGAAAATACCTGATTGATTGTCGGCGAGGAAGGGCGCTCCTGCATACTGGTATGGGTTCCACAATGGAATCTGACCCGCATGGAGGCTTCGGGCGGTGAAGCGGTACATGGGATAGATGAAGGAGACCAGGTCGCCGCCTCCTTGAGGTATCCAGGCGCGGCCGGAGATGACGGGCCAGAAGAAAAAGAGAACGGCCGCGGCGAGGAGTCCGACGGCCGCCAGGTCAGCAGCCCACGGTTTGGAGGTGATCGTTGTGAAACGAGAAAGGCGTTGCGTATTGGTGGAAGTTGGGTTGAACATAAAATGGAAGGTCTCGGTTGCGTGGTTCCGGGTGAGCCAGGCCGGTGATTACAGCTTGCCAGCCGGCGATGTCTTTTCTAGCCAATTTGCAAGCATCGCGGCCGTTTCCTGACGGCCCAATTTCAGATACGCATCCCGTTCATATGCCAGGGACAATACCGGGATGCGCATTCCGGCCACGACAATGAAACGCCGGTGCGCGCTGAGGTTGACCGGCTCTTCCCAGGCACTATCTCCGGCCCGCTTTTGGATGTCGCCCATGATCTCGACGACGATGCCGTCTATGTTCAGCGCGCCGAAATGGGACCGAATCGTGCTGGTGGCGCTGAACGATACCGGGCGCGTTACAAACCTGGCGAATAATTGCTCAATAGCGTATGCACCCGCTTCGTCCGTCTGCAGATCGATGTCATGGACAGTGACAGGCATGCCCTGGAGAGCAAAGCCATTGCTGCCGGTGACGGCCCACAAGATGCCTGCACCTTCAAGCTGGGGGGACGATCCTCTTCAGAACGTTCAAATGCACCTGACTGATGCTCAATGTAGCTTTATGCATCCTTTCTATCAAAGCGGCGGGCCTCCAGGCTAAAAACACTACAAACTTTTTCACTGCCAATGCCGCTGGCCAGCAGCCGTTCCTTGTGGCTGCTCAGTAATTGCTGTGTCCAATCGGTGAAGCCCCCGTCTACCAACTGGAACTCCTCGCCCGTCACGTCCTGGGCGTAAATGTGGAAACAAGTGCAAATTACAAATGTCGTAAATACTGCTCTGGGTTATTCAGAAACGATCTGGTTACAGTCACATGTTCTAACTCCTCGTAAACGACTGCTTGAAGAGGGGTATAGTCAAAGCTGAGGATAGTAGCGCCAGGAAAGGCCATAAGGATAGGGGAGTGGGTGGCGATGATGAACTGACATTGCTGGGCAGCCATCTGTTTTATCATGGAGAGCAGGGTTAACTGGCGCAAGGGGGAGAGAGGCGCTTCCGGTTCGTCGAGCAGATAGAGGCTTTTGGGCCTGAAGCGGGACTGAAACAGTTCCAGAAAGCTTTCACCGTGGGAGTAGGTGCTGAGATCACGGCCGTATTGTTCCCTAATCGCGTGTAACTCTCGGGCATAGGGTAACTTAGCAAGACCTTTGGCCATATCTGATCGGCCCGCGTATTCGTGGTCTATGCGCTGGATGTCCTCCTTTAGTTCTGCTTCCATTCGCGTTAACCGTTTGATATAGCCAAAAAAATCTTCCGCCCGCAAGAAAAAGCCATTGCGCGTCTTAATATGCCAGGACAATTGTAGGCGGTCGGCAAGTTGCCGGACAGAAGTCAATGTCTTGTCCCGATGCACATCCTCGCTCCCCACAATGTGAGCACCTATTGCATATGCCAGAGCCTCCAACAAAGTGGATTTCCCCGTTCCATTTTCCCCGGCGAAGAATGTAACTGGGGCGGCAAACGTGATTTGCGGCGAGGATTGAAATGCCGGGAGATTAAAAGGATATACGTCAGCGGGTTTGGGGCTGGGAGCAAACCCGATGGCTCTTAAATGGTACATTTGGTTTCCTGCTGTTGTTTGATGATGTGTAGCATTTAGGGCCTGTTTCCCGTTCCCGATCCTGACAGCGGGTATGTGAGGAGCAAATTTTCAACGACCAGCCGGGTATTGGCGTTTCGCTCCAGTTGCCACAAGGCCAGGCTGGTTTGCTTCAGGCTGGCAAGGGCTTGATCTCTCGTCCAGGATTGGGCCAGTTGTTCAAGTTCCGCTTGCCGGTCAATGTTGGTGATGGGGATGCCGTTCCGGGTCAGCCGTTGCGCTAGCAGATTGAGATCGCGCCACCAGCTAAGCCATTGTTGCAGGATAGTGGGAAGCTGTTCCGGATTGCGGGCCAGCTTGTCGGCCAGGGCGAAGCGGGTCACACGGCCGCCGCCGAGCGTTTCTTGCAACTGTTCTAGATGTGTTTCGCGCGCTTGCAAAATTCCGGTTTCCTGTGCTGCCCGTACCGCCCAACCGAGACGGCCGTCTGCCAGATGCGCCAGTAAGTGGGCCTCCTCTTCCGCAACCCGCCAGCGGGTCGTTAAACTTTGCTCGATGAGTTCAGTGGGGAGCGGCCGTAAAGAGAGGATGCGGCAGCGTGAGGTGATGGTGGGCAGCAGCGCATCTGTGCTTTCGGCCGTTAATAAGAGAACGACGTTAGGCGGCGGTTCTTCAAGCGTTTTCAGGAAAGCGTTGGCTGCGCCCGTGGTGGCCGCATCAAACCGGTACAGAATAGCGACTTTGCGGGGCGCTTCGTATGCCGCCAGGTTCAGTTCATGCTGTAGATCGCGGATGGCTTCGATCTTGAGCGTTAACTTGCCCCGGCCACTGGTTTCCGGTTCTACCAGGCGCACATCCGGGTGGCGGTTGTTACGTATTAGGGAGCAAGTGCGGCAGTGGCCGCATGGGTTTGTTTCTTCCCGGCAGGTCAGTGCCTGGGCAAACGTGCGCGCCAGCGTAGTCTTGCCCACATGGGCGGGTCCGGTGAACAGGTAGGCGTGCCCTACTTGCTTTTGTTCCACGGCCGTGGCCAGCATATCCACTGCCCAGCCGTGCCCGATCAAACCATCCCATCCTTCACGCATTATTCTCGCTGCTCCAATTTAAAATTAGAAATACTGCCCTTTAATCCACTTGAGCGTTGGGCGGATGTCTACTTCATTCGCATAGCGAATAAATGTACCAACCTTCCCGGCGTCATCAAGCCCGATCGGCCGTTTCAATGGGGGCGACAGCCCATGATAATGATCGCCTAGCAGTTGTTTGCATTGGTAATCAGCCACGCACATGGATCCTTCCGGCATCAGTGCAATCAACGGCCGGTTCCATTGGGCCAATCCCCAATTATACCGCCTCCCCTTAATAAATTCGGGGAAGAATCCCGTGCCGAAGGGAATCAGGCGGACATCCTCCAGTATATGATCACCGGTCTTGTCGTCAAGCGCCTGGGCAAGCGCTGCCATACTGGGATTGTTGGCAACAACGCCGCCGTCAATATAATCTTGATAGGAGGGAAAGTAGGAAGGCGTGGCGCTGGTACGGAGGGCCACATCCGTCAGGCCAAAGGCCAGACCCAACGCCAGGATACCGCCGGTGGATGTGCCGGCGAAAAGGTGAACCCGGTCGAGAAAACCGGGCGCCTTTTGTTCAATCCATTTGAGAAGGACGGCCGTATAGATTCCGCGAATGCCCCCCGTCAAGGCATAAAATTCGCAATGTGCCCATGACTATCTCCTCTGCTGGTGCCGCCAGCGACCTTGCCACATCATAACATGGGCCATGGCCGTCTCCAAACCCTAAGCTTCGAATGTACCCAAGCTCTGAGACAATCGGCAGCGGTGGGCTATAATACGCGGTATGACTCCGAAAATGATTTCCGCAGAGAGACTGTCCGTCGATGATGTTGTTGCCGTGGCTTTCGGCCGCCCGGTCGAGTTGGATGCTGCCATCTTGCCCCGAATCGAGCGGTCGCGCGCGGCCGTGGAGACCCTGGTAGCGCGGGGGGAAGTGGTTTACGGCATCACCACCGGCTTCGGCCGTTTCAAGGACAGAATTATCTCTGCTAATGAGGTAAGGCAGTTGCAGGTCAATTTGGTACGCAGCCACGCTGTCGGCGTCGGGCCGACCCTGCCGCAAGAGGTCGTGCGGGCGATGCTGATGGTGCGGGCCAATACCCTTGCGCTGGGATATTCTGGCGTCCGCCCCCAACTCATCAGGTTGTTGATCGACATGCTCAACCAAGGCGTACACCCACGCATCCCGGCGCAAGGGTCGCTCGGTGCGAGCGGCGATCTCGCGCCGATGGCACACATGGCTCTGGTGTTGATCGGGGAGGGTGAGGCGGAGTATCAGGGCGAGCTGCTGCATGGCCGCGATGCGTTGGAGGCTGCCGGGCTGCGGCCGATCGCATTGGAGGCGAAAGAAGGATTGGCGCTGCTTAACGGCACGACTCTGATGGTTGGCATGGGCGCGTTGCTGGTGCGGCGGGCCATTAACCTGGCCTTAACGGCCGATGTTGCCGCTTGCATAAGTCTGGAGGCGCTGCACGGTACGGATCGCGCCTACGACGCCCGCGTCCATGAAGTGCGCCCCCATCCACGCCAGATGGATTGCGCTGCCTTCCTGCGCGCGCTGCTGACAGACAGCCAGCTTTTGCGCGGCGAAGATCCGCTTAACGTGCAGGACGCGTATACGCTTCGCTGCGTGCCCCAGGTGCATGGGGCCGTGCGCGACGCTATCGCCTATGCCAAGTGGGTGATTGATATTGAGTTGAACTCGGTGAATGACAATCCCATCATCTTCGTGGATGAGGAGACGGGCGAGCCGGATGTCATTTCTGCGGGCAATTTCCACGGCGAGCCGATTGCGATTGCCATGGACTACGCTGCCCTGGCGTTGACGGAGCTGGGCAATATGAGCGAGCGGCGTGTGGCCCGGCTGGTGGACGCGGACAGTAACGGCGGCGTTTTACCCATGTTCCTGACCCGGCACGGCGGTCTGGAGAGCGGTTTTATGATGGCCCAATACACGGCCGCTGCATTGGCCTCGGAGAATAAGGTGCTGGCCCATCCTGCCAGCGCAGACACGATTCCCAGCAGCGCCAATGTCGAAGACCACGTGAGCATGGGGGCGACGGCCGTGCGCCAGGCGTGGCAAATCCTGCAAAACGTGGAGACCATCGTGGCGATTGAATTGCTCTGCGCCGCCCAAGGCGTGGATTTCCGCCGCGAGGGGGGAGAGCGGATGGGAGTAGGGACCGCGGTGGCACACGATCTGATCCGCCGGCGTATTCCCTTCCTTGAGGCAGACACAGTGCTTGCGCCTCTCATGGAGGAAGTGCGGCAGTTAGTGGCAGAAGGTACAATCAAGACGGCCGTTGAAAGCCGCCTTGAAGGCACGGGGTAGCCGATACCCGCGTCAATCTCGCAATTTTGGAGTAGAAGCATGAGAGAAGTTGTCATTATTGAGGCAGTACGAACCCCCATTGGCCGGCACGCGGGCGCGTTGTCGGCGGTGCGCCCTGACGATATGGCCGCCCTGGTCATCAAGAGAGTGGTGGAACGCGCGGGCATTGACCCGAACGAGATCGAGGAAGTGTACATGGGCTGCGCCAATCAGGCGGGCGAGGACAACCGAAATGTGGCCCGCATGGCGACGTTGCTGGCTGGTTTGCCGCACTCAGTCGCGGCCGTGACCTTCAACCGGCTCTGCGCCAGCGGCCTCAATGCCGTCAACCAGGCAGCGCGGGCCATTGCCGTGGGCGAAGGGGATGTGTTCGTGGCCGGCGGCGTTGAGAGCATGAGTCGCGCGCCCTATTCATTTCCCAAGAACTCGCGCGCCTGGGGGCCATTAGGCAACGTGACGGCGTACGACACCACGTTGGGCTGGCGATACCCCAATCCCAAAATGATCGAGCTGTTCCCTTTGGAAGCAATGGGCGAGACGGCCGAGAATATCTACGAACTCAGTTGCGTTGGCGATGTAGGTGGAGGGCAGATCACCCGCGAAGAACAGGATGCATTTTCCCTGGAAAGCCATCGTCGCGCCTGCGAGGCAATCAACGAAGGGCGGTTCCGGGCGGAAATCGTGCCCGTTACCATCCCCCGGCGCAAGGGGGACCCCATCCTGGTTGACACTGACGAACACCCTCGCATTCGCAAAACGGACAACGGCTACGTGCTCGACACCAGCATGGAGAAGCTGGCCCGGTTGCGGCCTGCTTTTCGCAAAAATGGAACAGTCACCGCGGGTAACGCCAGTGGCCTGAATGACGGAGCGGCCGCTTTGCTGCTCATGTCTGCGGAACGCGCCGCCGAGTTAGGGCTACAGCCTATGGCCCGCTGGATGGCTTCGGCCGCGGCCGGCGTGGACCCGCGCACGATGGGACTTGGCCCTGTGCCGGCCACGCGCAAAGCGCTCAAACGGGCGGGGATTACGTTGGAACAGATTGACTTGATTGAACTGAATGAGGCTTTCGCTGTTCAATCATTGGCCGTCATGCGCGAACTGGGCTTAAGTCCTGACATCACTAACGTGAACGGCGGGGCGATTGCCCTGGGTCACCCGCTTGGCTGCTCTGGAGCGCGCATTCTGACGACGCTGCTGCACGAGATGAAACGGCGGGCGGCCGCGGGCGAGGAGATGCGGTATGGCCTGGCGACGCTATGTGTCGGAGTAGGGCAGGGCGAGGCGACGATTATCGAGCTGCATCCAGGGTAAAACAGGCTGACCAAATTTGAATTATATACCATCTTGTAGGTAGAAACTGGGATGAAAAGCTGGGTTCTCGTTCACCCGTTTTCGAACCCTGAATAAGAAACCCGCGGTTGGGCAGCGCGCGGATAGCGCGCAGGTAGCGCGCAGGTAGCGCGTCAGAAAGTTGGGTAAAAGGGCAGCCGACACTTTTTGTTATTTGTTTGCAAAAATTATGTTTTAGTGGTAAACTGTAATCCGGCTCCCCCCCGAGAGATGCCCCTCAAGCGCCCGCTTGCAGGGGTGTCTCATTTTATGGGGAGTTACTTTATTGCCGCTTACCTTGCCGGCTCCCGGTAGACCAGATCACTGACTGATTTCAAACTTAAGGCCATTTTTGCCGGCGTCTACACGTACTTGTGTCTTGCCCTGCTGCTGGGGTGATTGGCTGAGCAAAAAATCGGCGAGCGGTTCGCGCAGGTGGCGGGCAATGATGCGGCGCAACGGCCGCGCCCCGAATTCAGGTTGGTCGTTCTGGTCCAATAACCACTGCCGGGCGGCTTCCGTCACTTCCAGCTCAATTCCCTGTCTGCTGGCCAGCTTCATTTCCTTCTTCAGCATTAACCCCAGAATCTGAGCCAGTTGGAGTCTGGTTAGCTGGTGGAAGAGGATGATCTCATCCAGCCGGTTCAGGAACTCTGGCCGGAAGAAATGGCGTACTTCGCCCATGACCAGTTCTCGCTCCCGTTCACCGATCACGGGTACCAGCATATGCATTGCTCCCAGGTTGCTGGTCATGATGATAACGGTCTCACTGAAAGCGGTCTGACGGCCCTGGCTGTCCGTTAGACGGCCTTCATCCATTACCTGTAAAAGCACATCCAGCACACGGGCATGTGCCTTTTCCACTTCGTCGAAGAGCACGACAGTGTACGGTTTCTCGCGTACAAAATCAGTTAACTGACCGCCGCCTTCAAATCCGACGTAGCCGGGTGGGGCGCCAATGAGCCGGTTTACGCTGGCTTCCTCTTGATATTCGGACATGTCGAGGACCAGCATGGCCCCTTCTGAACCGAACATGAACTCGGCCAGGGCTTTGGCCAGTTCCGACTTGCCCACGCCGCTGGGTCCCAGGAAAAGGAAGGAGCCAATCGGCCGCTTGGGGTCGCGCAGACCCACACGAGCTGTCTTGACGGCGCGGCTGACGGCAAGGATGGCTTCGTCCTGCCCGATGATGCGCTTGTGCAAATGCTCCACCATGTTGGCGTATTTGCTCTGCTCGTCTTCGCTTAACTTGGTGATGGGGATTTTGGTCATCAGGCTGGCAGCGACCATGACATCGCCGCTGCTTAAGCGGCCGTCCGGTTCCACCTGGGGCAGGTTGGTGACATGTTCCTGGGTGACCATGCGCACCAGGGCACAGGCGCGATCTGCCAGCTGCACGGCCGCTGCCGGCAGAGCGATACTCTTGATATATTGGCTGGCCAGGGTCACGGCCGTTTCCATTGCTTCCGTCGTGACCTCGATCTCATACTCCTGCTCCAGCCGCTGCTTGTGAAAGCTGAGCATGGCCACCGCTTCCACTTTGGTGGCCGCCGGCACATCCAGACGGTGGGTGTGCTGTCGGATGATTGGCTCTCGCGCCAGCCGGTCATAGGCGCCTGGTGTGGCCGTGCCGATGATCACTTGCTCTTCGTTCAGCAGCGCCTTGTGCAATTCCCGATTGACTTGCTCTGGGAACTTGGCCCGCAACCGGTCGCCGAAAAAGCGGCCGATGCCGGGCACAAGCAGCACGCCGCCGCTGGCCCGGCGCAAGCCGGCCCGCATAGCCGCCAAAGGGTTTTCCAGCAAGGCGGTCTCGTTGATTTGCACCAGCGAACGCAAGCCCTTCAACCCTTTCCCTTCGGCTAACAAAAGCGCCAGACTGTAAGCCAGCGTGCGCTTGCCAGCGCCTTCCGGTCCTACAAGAATGACGTGCCGTTGTTGTGACAGGGAAAGCAATCCGACGAGGTCGCGTAGCAATTCCTGGCGCTGGTATACGGTCTGCACCGCTCCCTCTTGTGCTTCGGAAACATAGTCACGGAGAATGGGGGTGCCATCTTGGGCGACGTCACCGAGCAGGGCGATCACCGCCGCCGCAGTCACGCCGATGCGCTGTAAGACGGCATAGGTGGTCACATTCTGCTGGGTCATTGCTGCCAGCGCGTGGCCGCTGCCTGCCTTCAACTCCTCTCGGGCCTGGGCGATGGAAAGCCCCTCATCCAGGACGACGAGCATCTCCTCTGACAGGGGGACGGCTTCACCAAAATCATCGGTGAAGTCGAATTGGGCGTCACGTCCTTGGGCATGCCGGGCCATCATCTCCACCCGTCGTTCCAGGTCACGCCAATCGAAACCACGTTGCTTGTGGAGATGTCTTAATATCTGGTGGGCGGCCGAATTTTTTTCTTCGAGAAAAACGCGTAACAGCAGTTGTGGTGTAAGCAGCTTGAGTTTATACTCATTTCGCTTACGGGCGGCCGTTGTCATGAGCCGGGATAATTCAGCTGTGGGGATGTTGGGATTCAATGTATTCATAGCCGGGATTATGTTACATCGAGGGGGTGAGTTATGCCAATTGTAAGGGGCGAGCAGTATAAAGTAGCTGGAGTTGGGTCTGTAACCATGTTATCGTGTGCAATTGGGAGCTTTGTCGGATTGTAATTCATCTGTATTCTGGTTACGATAACTTTTCATGAACCGTAAGCAACGCCAACTCCTTACGATTTTAGCCAACGGCCTCACACTTATGCTGTTGGTTTCGTTGACCCGGCCCATTCCTCTGGGTGCATTTGATTTTCCTGCCATTTTCCTGTTTTCGGTTCTGATCCTCTTTACCATGGTCACGGGCATTGTGTTGGGGGCCGGCTTTGTGTCGCTGCTGCCTTTGTCTACGATTGTCGCTTTTCTGACAATAGGATTGGCGCCTACAGCATGGCTTATCTATTTGTGTTCGTGGGTGTACGGCTTTTTACGCATCCGATGGGCGGCCCGCTTAGGTCTTTCTTCTCCCACCAGCGATCGGCTCGAACTGTTTAATCTGACGGCCGTCAATGCGGTCATGAATACATTCAGCATCCTCGCCGGGGCGGCCGTGTACAAGGCTACCAGGGGAGAGGTTCCGTTGGAATCAGTGGCGCTTGCCGACATCCTGTCCCTGGTTTTGCTGGGTCTGACCTACTTCGCCGTCAATCATGCGATTTTTATTGCATATGCCTCCATCAAAGATCGGCAGCAGCTCCAGCCGTACCTGCGTAAGCTGCCCAATGTTTTGGCTTTTGAGGCGGCTCCATTGGTTTTTGCCCCGTTGGTTTCCCTCATTTACACCCAGCTAGGCCAGATACATTTTCTATTTTTGGCTTTGGCGCTGGTCGTCATCTCACTGATTACCCGCAGCCTGGATCGCGTGCGCCAGCGGCTGGAGCGACGGGTACAAGAACTGGACAGTTTACAAGTGGTGGGCCAATCTCTGAGCGCTACACTTGATCTGGAGACAATTTTATCATCCGTTTACTCCCAGGTTTCCCGCCTGATGCAGGCGAGTACTTTCTACGTAGCGCTTTACGATGAAGATAAGGGAGAAGTGTCATTTCCCTTCGTGATTTCGGAAGGGGAAAGGGTTTCATGGGCACCGAGGAAGATTGGCAACGGGTTGACGGAACATCTGCTGCGTACCAGACGGCCGTTACTGGTGCGGCAGAACCTGGCTCAGGTGCTAGAGGAATTGAATTTAGAGCGTATCGGGCCATTGGCTGAAACCTGGCTTGGGGTTCCGCTCCTGGCCCATGATGAGCTGCTTGGCATCATTTCCGTCCAATCGTTAACCGAGTCGAACCTGTATGATGAGGGGCATCAAGAATTATTGATGACGATTGCGGCTCAGGCAGCAATGGCCATACAGAACGCCCGCCTTTATGCGCAAACCGATCGCGCACTGGCGCGAAGGGTTCAGGAATTAGACTCCATCCTGAGAACCACGAACGATGGCATTTTGTTATTGGATCCGGGATTGCGCATTTTGACAGCGAATCGTGCCTTTACCGAGTTCACTGGCCTGGTACGCGGCCGCTTGAAAGGACAATTGCTGACGGAACTCTCCTCCGGCGCTCTCTCTCTGATGGATGTGGTCGGGTATACCCTAGCTGAACTGGAACAGGAGTGCCAAGACGTATCAGAGGATGGGCAGCGGCGGAAAACGAGCATCATGATGCCCGGCCCGCCGGAACGCCTAGTCGAGCGAACCCTGGCAACGGTACATGGCCGGGACGGCGAAATCGCCGGCTGGCTGTTGATTTTCCGTGACATCTCGGAGGAAGCAAAGCTGGCGCGCATACGGCGCGATTTAACGCAAATGCTGGTGCATGATCTTCGGTCTCCTTTGTCTGTCATCATAGGGAGCCTAGAGACGATTGTTGCCTGGCTTGACATTGGCGTGATGGAGGAAATGGACCAGTTGTTGCATATTGCTAGAACCAGCGGGGACCGCATGTTGCAGCTGATCAATGATTTACTGGAAACCTACCGGTTGGAAAGCGGTGAGGTTCCGTTAACCGTCAAGCATGTTCAGGTTCAACCCTTTCTGAACGAGATCTCCATACAGTTTGATCCGCTTCTGGATGAAGCTGGGATGAAATTTTCACTGGATATTGAAGATGACCTGCCGCCATTGTTTGTGGATCCCGGCTATGTCGGCCGCGCTGTGCATAATCTGTTGGACAATGCGATCAAGTTCACCCCCGATTACGGCCGTATCAGATTGTGGGCGCGACTGGATACCGACGGGTCTGCAATCCTATTGGGCGTATCTGATACCGGCCCCGGCATTCCCCCGGAGGCGCAAGGGAAGCTGTTTGAGAAATTCCAGCGAGACATCACCACCGGCGGCCGTCGCAGCGGGACAGGCCTTGGTTTGTCATACTGCAAGCTGGTGGCCTACGCTCACGGCGGCGATATCTGGGTAGAAAGCAGCGGTATTCCAGGAGAGGGAGCCACCTTTATCATGCGCCTGCCGGTGGTGGATCAGGAAACCTCAGAAGAAAAGAGAAGCGGCTAACTGGCCAACCCCATTGTGTCCGATGCTTCACGCTCCAGAATCTGGCGCAGCTTCTCCCGTCGCGCCGCACCGCTGAGCGTTTCCAGCGCGCGGACGCCCAGCGGATCAATTGCTTCCCGCAGCAGCCGAAGCTCAGTTTCAGAGGGCGGGGCGGTGATGGGGATTGGGTGGGGGAGAGCGAGATCGAAGCCGGTTTTGGCCTGGAGGCGGCTGAGGTTGACGCCGGGGTGCAGCGAGCTTAGGCGCATACGGCCGTTTCCGCCGCCAAAATCAAACTGGCCCAGGTCGGAAATCAAATAGCGGGGGCCGCTTCCAATTCTGCGTTCAGGATCATGCCCCAGCCCGCTGCGGAAATCGAGCTTCTCTACAAATGTGTGACGGCCGTGGCGCGGCACATACAGACACACATTGTCTTCAAACACCGTCACATCCGGGATGCCGCCGGAGCCAGGCAGCCGCAGCCGCGGCCGGGCGTAGGCGCCTCCCATGAACACGTTATTGAAGTTACCGTAAGCATCTACCTGGCCGGGGCGGAAAAACTCTTTTGGCCCGAAACGGGGCAACAAATCACAGGCGGCCGTGACGAAACTAAAGCTGATCATCCCTTGTTTTATCCACAGTTGTTCGATGGTGGCGACGCCGAGCGGCGCCCAGTCACGGCAGACAGATTGGCCGATTGCTGACATAAATGTGAGATTGGGGGCGTGCGTAAGCTTGGCCAGCAAGTAACCGGCGGCGACGAGCGGCGTGGCCATGCCCTGGGCCACAATCTCGCCGTCCTCGATCTGGCGGCTGATGCAGACGCAGATGAGTTCGTCAATCGAGTATGTTGTCTTCATACACGTAGGCTTCAAACTCGCCCTCATTACAAGCCGCGATATAGCGCAGGATTTCTTCCCCATCAAGCGGGTAAGCGGGGTAACAAGAAGCGGGCCAGGCGCCGCGCGGCGCATGCACGACGGCCGTCACCGTCATTCCCGGGATGTCTATTGGGGCGGGCAGCACATCTACTACCTCTTCGGCTGTGAGGATCACCCGGTCCGCGACAATGGCCAATTCCATGTCAATCGTGGGGTTGCCGCCCAGAACGCAGTTCCCCTCCTTATCCGCCTTCAGGACGTGGATAACGGCTACATCGCACGTGATAGCCGGGAAGGCGGTCACCGTCTCGCCGGTGTACGGATCGTAGATCGTTTTTACATCGGGGCGGGCCTTGAACATATCCGTTCCCAGCCAGGCCCGACTGGGCATGAAACCTACCCTGGCCATCTGTGCCCGCAGCCCGTTGGCGATGCTGGCTTCAGATTCTTCGATGACGGCCACATCTCCGGCCGTCACTGCCCGTGTGAACATTGGAGCCAGGCCAAACGATTCCAGACCGAAGTAGCACGTTCGCGTCCTGCGCACCAAACCGGCGCCCACGAGCATGTCGCTTGCCATGCCGGCGGTGAAGGCCAGGAGTGTCAGGTTCTGGGGAGGCAGGTTGCGCTGGATGAGGGCGCGTACAAACGCTACCGGCCGACGGTAGATGGTCATCCCGCCTAAAGCCAGGGTGTCGTCGTCTTGAACCAGTTGAATCGCGGCCGCCAGGGAGGTTGTCTTGTCAGCCATGATGGCGCAGCCTCAATGGGAAAGGTGGCCGCAGGCAGGGCTATCCGCCGCGGTTGGCTTACTGATCTCGTTCCAACACCAGGTCAATCAGCTCAGCCAATTCAGCCCGCGCCGGTGAAGACGGAACCCGCTCTAACGCAGCGTGGGCGCGTTTCGCCATTTCCACTGCTTGCATGCGGGCGACGTCCACCGCGCCGGAGTCGCGTAGTCGGGCCATCATTTGGGCGATGGGATCGTCGGCAACAACTGCGGCCGCCTCTCCACCATCTTGAACCTGGAGGACGGCCCCCCCATTTTGACCGGCCAGCAGGCCGCGTCCCTGGACAATATCATTGCCGATCGGCTTGCCGAGCTTTTCCGGGTCACCGATGATGTCCAAAATATCGTCTACAATCTGGAAAGTCAGGCCCAGGTTATATGCGTATTCAGCCAACGCCTCGACGGTGTCATCATCTGCGCCCGCCTGCAAGGCTCCCATCCTGGCGCCAGCCCTAAACAGACTTGCTGTTTTGCGGCTGATGATCGTCTTGTAAGTTTCCCGATCCATGAGTCCGGCCTTGGCTGCGGCCGCCTGGAGTGTTTCCCCCTCCACCAATTGGATGCAGGCATCAGCCATAATGACGTTGAAGGCGCCCCCATAAGGAGCCATCAGTTCATACACCTTGGTGAAGAGGTAGTCTCCCGTCAGCAGGGCAAAGGTGCGCCCCCAGCGGGCATGGACGGTGATCTTGCCCCGGCGGGTCAAACTGTGGTCGTTTATGTCGTCGTGAACAAGAGTGGCTGTATGCACCATTTCTACGGCCGTTGCCATCGGCACCACAGACATCACGTCCTGGCCGCCTGCTGCCAGGTAGGCCAGCAGAACCAGCCTTGGCCGCACCCGCTTACCGCCGGACGAAATGGTGTGCTGGCTGGCTTCTCGCAGAACGTCTACATCACTTTCGACAACGTTTTTCAATTCTTCCTCGACGGCCATCATGCCGTCGCGAATCAATCCTAGTTCCATCATTTTAACCTTGTTCACAACTTTCAATTTTTTCTGAACGATTTATCAGATTATAAAATAGCCGCCGAGTACAGTCAAGCTGGTTGTGAAATAAATCCCAAACGCTTATCGGCCGCTCAAATTCCATTGACGAAGCATGATTATACAAGATACACTTTAGCCAGCATAGTCATGTTTACATGATCCGACAAGAACTGTCCTTTCTGATACAGGAGCCTTTAAAAATGCAAGCTTTGGCGCAGCGCATTCTGACTGAGGGGAAGAACCTCGGCCGCGGTATCCTTAAAATTGACAGTTTCCTCAACCACCAGCTTGATGCGGAATTGTTGGAAGCGGTGGGCCGGGAAATGGCAGCTCGCTTTTCCCACTGCCGCCCGACTCGAATCATCACGGCCGAAGTGAGCGGAATCGTGCCCGCTGCCATGGCTGGTAAGGCGCTGGGCAATATCCCTGTCGTGTATGCGCGCAAACACAAACCCATCACCATGCAGGAACCCGTCTTTATCGATTCGGCTCCCAGCCACACCAAAGGGGGGAAGGTGATGCTGATGGTTTCACCGGAGTTCCTGCACGCCGATGATCGGGTGTTGATCGTGGATGATTTCCTGGCCAGCGGCCGTACCATTGCTGCCCTGGCGCGCATTGTTCAAAGCAGCGGGGCGACGCTGGTTGGCATTGCCGTTGTGGTTGAAAAGAGCTTTGAAGAGGGAAGGCAGGCGCTCGCCCATTGGAATGTACCCATCGAGGCGATGGTGATGATATGTGATATGAGCGACGGTAAGATTGTCCTGGCCTGAAGCTTGCTAAACTGGCGGCCGCTGTCGGCATTTGGCCAATTTGCGCCGTTGATACCAAAAGGTTGATTCAGAATGACCCACGACGCGATCGTGATCCTTGATTATGGGTCCCAATACACCCAGCTCATTGCCCGGCGCATCCGCGAAGCCAATGTCTACTGCCAGATATTCTCCTGGCGCACCCCGGCCGAGCGAGTAATGGCGCTGCGGCCGCGCGGTTTCATTCTCAGCGGCGGGCCGTGCAGCGTGTATGATCCTACGGCCCCTGTGCTGCCGGAGTACGTATTGCAAAGCCGTGTGCCCGTATTGGGCGTTTGTTACGGCATGCAGCTGCTGGCGCACCGTCTGGGCGGGAAGGTGGCGGCCGGACAAAAGCGGGAGTATGGTCCAGCCACGCTGAAAGTAGGTGAAACGGACAATCTGCTCTTTCGCAACTGGCGGGACAGGCTATTGGCAGACCCTGATCCTCGCCAGGTCTGGATGAGTCATGGCGACAAGGTGGAGGAATTGCCCCCCGGCTTTCGGCCGTTAGCCCACACAGAAAACTCTCCCTTTGCCGCAGCGGCCGATGTGCAGCGCGGTTATTATGCGGTCCAGTTTCATCCGGAGGTGGCGCATACGCCGCAGGGTCAGCAGCTCCTCCATAACTTTGTGCGCCTTGTGTGTAAATGCAAGGCGGATTGGACGCCGGCCAGCTTTATTGAAACCCAGGTAGCCCAGATTCGGGAGCAGGTGAAAGACGGCCGTGTGGTGTTGGGACTGAGCGGCGGCGTGGATTCGGCCGTCGCGGCCGCGCTTATTCACCGCGCCATCGGTGGCCAATTGACCTGCATTCTGGTAGACCATGGGCTGATGCGCGAGGGGGAAGCGGCTCAGGTGGTAGAGACATTTGCCGGCAGGCAAGGGATGCGGCTCGTCGCGGTGAACGCCGTTGAGGAATATTTGGAAGCGCTGGCAGGCGTGACAGACCCGGAACAGAAGCGGCGCATCATCGGCGAAAAGTTCGTGCGTATTTTCGAACGGGAAGCGGGCAAGTTGGGGCGGATTGACTTTTTGGCTCAAGGCACCATTTACCCGGACGTGATCGAGAGTGCGGGTAAGGATAAACAGGAAGCGCACGTCATCAAAACGCATCATAACGTCGGCGGCTTACCGGAAGATATGCAGTTTGAGCTGGTTGAGCCGTTGAAGATGCTGTTCAAGGATGAAGTGAGGCGGGTTGGCGCAGCGCTTGGCCTGCCCGACGCTATTATCTGGCGGCAGCCGTTTCCTGGCCCTGGCCTGGCGATCCGCTGCCTGGGGCAGGTCACGTGGGAGCGGCTCCAGCGGTTGCGCGCGGCCGATGCCATCTTCCTGGATGAGCTGGGCCGGGCCGGGTTGCTGCGGGAAGGAACGCAGCAGGCGTTCGCCGTGTTGCTGCCGGTGAAGAGCGTGGGCGTCATGGGCGACGGCCGTACTTACCAGGAAGTGATTGCCCTGCGCGCAGTCACCACGGAGGATTTCATGACGGCCGATTGGGCCAGACTCCCCTATGACTTACTGGCGCGGGTCAGCCGCAGTATCGTCAATGAGGTCGATGGCGTCAACCGGGTCGTCTTCGATATTACATCCAAACCTCCTGGGACCATCGAGTGGGAATAAAGGGCATATGGCGCACCACAACCCAGCGTCATTGGGTACGTAGAGTGCAGTAATAATAGGGGGCAGCATGCTTGCGATGCGGTAAATCGCGTATCGAAATACCAAATCGACTTATATTAGGAGGGCAAGTTATGGATTATGGGAATCTACTTTCACGCGCCTGGCAGATTGTTTGGTATAACAAGTTCATGTTTATTCTTGGGTTTCTGGCAGCTTTGGGAAGCGGGGGAAGAGGAGGGGGCGGGAATGTCAACTTTCGCACTTCCTCGCGGGACATCCCTCCCGAAATGGTGGACAATTTTCAGCGATTTTTAGACCGGTTCGGTTTCGTCATCATTGGGCTGGTCTGTGTTCTCTTTGTGTTGGCCATCCTCTTCTGGCTGCTTCGCCTGACGGCGCAAGGGGGCCTGATCAGCGCGGCCGCCCGCATTGACGCCGGCGAGAAAGTGACGTTAAGTGAGGCGTTTGCCGCCGGGGCAGGCAAGCTGGGCCGGGTGGTGGGCATCAATGTGCTGATGTATGGCCCGTTTACGCTCGTTGGGTTGGTCGGGGCCTTGACTGTCCTGGCGATGGTGACGGCCGCGCTCAGCGCCGGGGGAGGTGGAGCTCCGGAGGCAGTTGTAGGCAGTCTGGGTATCTTGATGATCTGCTTGGCTTGTCTGGCGTGCCTGATGATTCCGGGGCTGGTCGTGGTCAGTGGAGTGTATCCTTTTGCCCAGCGGGGGATCATACTGCAAGACTTGGGCGTCATTGCCAGCATCAGGCATGGGTGGCAGGTAGTACGGGAAAACCTGGGCGAAGTTGTCTTGCTCATTATTCTCTTTCTCGTGATCGGGGGACTTTTTACCTTTGCGCTGGCGCTTGTTCTGATTCCCCTCGCTTTTCTCTCGCTGGGGCCGGCCGCCATTCGAATGATGAGCACACAGGCGGTGGAAACGTTGGATATCTTGATGATCGTTGGGGGCGGCATCTGCCTGGGGTTTGTGGCTGCAGCCGTGCAGTCCATCTTGGTTGCCTTCCGTTCCACCGCCGTCACGTTGGCCTATCAGGAATTCGTCGGTAAACATGTCTAGCCATTCACCCGCACACGGCCGCAAATCCGGCGAATGGAAGATGCTTTCCCTATTCAACAGGTTTAACAGGCCCGCCTTCAGAGGTGACCGATGACCGCTCCAGCCAGACGCCTTGGCGTGGATACGGGCGGCACCTTCACCGACTTCGTCTGGCTGGATGGGAATGGCCGTCTGCGGATTCACAAGCAGCTCAGCACGCCCGCTGATCCTTCGGAAGCAATATTGGCGGGCGTGGCTTTGTTAAACGTGCCGGAATCAGCGGCCGTGGTGCATGGCAGTACCGTGGCAACCAATGCACTGTTGGAACGGCGCGGTGCGCGCACAGCGCTGATCACAACCAAAGGCTTCGCCGATGTGCTGGCCATCGGCCGCCAAAATCGTCCTGACCTGTACGCCCTGGTCCCGCAAAAACCGGAATCCCTCGTTCCCCGCCGATGGCGGTTTGAGGTCACCGAACGGGTGACTGCCCAGGGGGAGATACTCATCCCCCTGGAGCTGGAAAGCCTGGAGCCAATCCTGGCCCGGATGGAGAGTGACCAGATTGAATCTGTTGCCGTGTGCCTTCTCTTTTCCTTCTTCCACCCTGAGCACGAACAGCAGATTGGACGCGCATTGGCGCGCTCACGGATGGCGTCACGCGGCGCCCTCCACGTTTCCCTCTCTTCCGAAATCTTGCCCGAATACCGGGAATACGAGCGCACCGCTGCCACCGTTATCAACGCGTACGTTGCCCCCTTGATGAGCCGCTACCTGGAGAATCTGGCGGGAGGAATTCGGCCGCGACGTCTCTCTGTCATGCAAAGCAATGGCGGCATCATCAGCGCGGCGACGGCCGCGAGTCAGGCGGCGCGCACCGTATTGTCAGGACCGGCCGGCGGTGTTGTCGGCGCGCGTTACGTGGCCAATAGGGCTGGATTTGCGGACATCATCACCTTTGACATGGGCGGTACCAGCACCGACGCGGCCCTTTGTCCCGGCCGTCTGCCGGCCACGGCCGAAGGGGAAATCGCCGGCATGCCCTTGCGTCTACCCATCATTGACATTCATACAGTCGGTGCAGGGGGCGGTAGTCTGGCGTATGTGGACGCGGGCGGGGCGCTGCATGTTGGACCACAAAGTGCCGGAGCAGAACCGGGGCCGGCCTGCTATGGGCGGGAGATTGGAGTATGGCGCTTGCCGGTTGGGTCGGCCGTTTCTGCCTCGCACCTGCCAATTACCGTGACTGATGCCAATTTGGTGTTGGGGCGGCTGGACGCCGGACATTTTCTGGGCGGCGAAATGCGCCTGGACGAGCGGGCGGCGCGGCGCGCGCTGGATGAATTGGCGCAGGCGATGAGCGGGGAAACGCCAGAATCAGCTGCCTGGGGCGTGATCCAGGTGGCGAATGCCAACATGGAGCGAGCGATTCGACGCATTTCGGTGGAGCGGGGGTTTGATCCGCGCCGCTTCACCCTGGTGGCTTTTGGCGGAGCGGGGCCGCTGCATGCATGCGAATTGGCCCATAATCTCCAGATTCCCCGCGTGTTGATCCCGGCGGTTCCTGGCGTATTGTCAGCGCTGGGGATGCTGGCGGCCGCGCCTACCAAGGATTATTCCCGTACGATCATCCAGCCCCTCAGCGATCTGGGAGCCGATCCTTACGAATGGTTGCGGGAGCAGTTTCATCCTCTGGAACAACAGGCCGTTGCGGCGATGACCGCTGAAGGCCACAAACGGGATCAAATCACCCTCCGCCATGCTGTTGACATGCGTTATCTGGGCCAGTCGCATGAACTGACGATCCCGCTCACGTTCGGTGATCGCCGCATCCCGCCGGCACAAATGTTTCACACTGCCCATGAGAAGCGATACGGTTACAAGCGGCCGGAAGCGGCCGTGGAGATCGTTACCTTGCGTTTATCAGCTGTGGCTCCTGTTTCGCCGCCCAGCCTCCCGGCTGTGCCGCTGGGCGGGTCAGATGCGGCTGATGCTCTCATTGGCGAGAAGCCGGTCTGGTTTGGACAACAGGTCGTGCCGGCCCGGTTATATGATCGGGCGCGACTGCAGCCACGCAATCGCTTTGCCGGGCCGGCGATTGTATTCCAGTATGACACAACCACCGTCATACCGCCGGAATGGGATGCGGCCGTAGATCAACACCGAAATCTTGTCTTGACGATCCGTTAAGTGATTGGCGGTATATTCTCAAAATAAAATCAGTGGAATAAACCGCCAAACCTCGCGGTGTCACGGTTTTCCTTTCTTAAATGATAAACCGTGACACACTTAATCTTTCGGGCGTTCAGTTTACAAACTATTTACAGTCATACAGTATTCCTCTAATAGCCTCCACCCAAACTGGAACCATTGACCTATCCCACAGGGATGTCTGTGGGGATATTATGATATACGGAAGGAACCAACGGCATATTCCTTATGAAGCGCCTCGCCCTAATCCGGGGGAGAGCTTCGCTGCCATTGGCAGTTGTGCAAGAACGGAGGATGACCAATGAACAAACCTGCAATTCTAAGATCACAACGAACGCCGTCGCACCGGTGGTTATGGTTGGGCCTGGCTTTCGCGCTGGCGGCGCTCCTGACGGGAGTGGCTTTCACGTCGGCAACCCAGGCGCAAACGGGTGCAGCAGCCAACATTATATCCGGCACTGTGACAGATCCGAGCGGCGGGTTGCCGCCGGCTGGCACCATTGTCCACATGGTGACCCCTGATGGAGACAGCTTTGGCAACGCCGCCGTGGATGGGTCGGGTGCGTTTTCCCTGGGACCAGTCCCGCATGGAAATTACATCCTACAGGCCAGGCCACCTGCCGGTAGCGGATTCACTCCTTCATTGCCTGTGTCGCTGCGAATGATGGGACACCCTGTGAATGTGGGCGTGCTGGCATTAACCAACCCTTCCGTAACCGGTACTGTGTTTGCGCCTGACAGGGTGACGCCAACGACGGCCGTGGTTCACGTGTACCGCGCCGGTCATCAGGTACAAAGCAGCGTCGCGTTGAGCGGCACAATTCAGATTGGCGGTCTGCTTACCGGCACCTATTCCCTTCAGGCAACCCCGGCGACAAACGATCCGTACTGGAACTCTCCGCGGCAGCTGATCACAATCACGGCCGGTCTCACACAGACGGTTGATCTGACACTCAGCCCCGCCAATGTATTCGGTACTGTGACAGACCCGAACGGCGTGCCGGTGGCGGGCGCGACGGCGCATGTGTTGGGCAGAACGCACTTGGTACACCATAAGGATAAGAGCAGCGCTGCTGGCTACTTTGCCATTGGTGACCTTCCGGATGATGAGTACCTATTGGTCGTGGACCCCCCCTGGAACGCGCCCGGCCTGATGGCCTCCCGGGTTTTCACATTCTCAGTCCCGCCTGCTCTCAACGACATGGGCGCGATCCAACTGCGAAGCGCGCCCAAGATCGTCCACGGCCGTGTGGACACAAACACCGGCGTGCCGGTAGGAAACGCGCTGGTTGTTGCCAACCGGTTGGACCATCCTGGACGCCAGGAAACGCTGACCGCGGCCGATGGCGCCTACAGCCTCCATCTGAGCGGGGGATTATGGTCGCTGACGGTCAGGCCCACCGATAGTTCTACCCCCTCCGCCTGGTTATATCCCAATCCGCCGCAGCTGGTGCATTTCGATCAAGACCTGACGATTGAGACAAAGACGGTCAACTTCCAAGTGTTGACGGCCGACTCCACCGTCATCGGTACCGTCAAATTGCCTGATGGGGTGACCACGCCGGCCTTCACCGTCACGGTCAGTCTACGCACCAATGAAGGAATCGGCCGCAGTACGCTCATTGATCCTACGGACGGGAGCTTCAGCATCCAGGTTCCCCATGGAAACTACGTACTTCACATAAAACCAGACGATCCGGGTTATGCCGGGCCGCCGCCGCAGCGGGTGCATGCCCCGATCAGCGATACACTTGACCTGGGCGTATTGACCTTGTTGGAAAGGGATGCCGTCATCAGCGGATCTGTCCTGGACAGCGAGGGCAACGGTGTAGAAGGGGTTCGCGTCGTGGGGTGGACGCATGATCATATGGGCGCCCAGACGCGCACCAGCCCGGACGGAAGCTACGTCCTGGCCGTGACAGCGGGTGAGTGGAACGTCAAGCCGCAGGTACCGCCGGGAATGCCATATATTTTCACCGGGGATGCCCTTTCGGTTACCGTCGCCAGCATGGATGTGATCACCGGCATGGACTTTATCCTGACTGACGCCAACAATGTGGTGGTGGGCCAGTTGGTGGACAATGCTGGCAACCCTATTTCTGCGCAGGGTTGGGCAGCGGCCGCCGACAACAACCGCCCGGTGAACGGCGCACCCATCGAGAGCGGCAGTTTCGCCATCTACCTGCCGGACGGCAGTTATCAGGTCAAGGTGCATTTGGCTCCCGGCAGTGAATGGCTGGCCGGAGGGCCGCAGCCGGTGGCCGTGGCGGGTGGGGAAACCATCACCCTCAACGTACCCTTGCTGCCGCAGGATGCCAACTTCATGGGCGCGTTGTGGGACCCTCGTCAGGAGATCGTTCCTACCGGCGTGCAGGGCGAGGTGATGGCTGATAATCCGTTTGCCTGGGTGGGTGATGATATCAATCCGGCCAACGGTACCTACCAGCTTGGGGTGAGCGCTGGATTGTGGAACCTGAGCTACTCGGTTGATCCTGCGTCAGGTTATGTGGCCCTGGATCACCACAAGATCATTCCCATTCAGTCGGGACAGACGCTGGGCGTACCGTTGCCGGTTGTTCAGCGTGACGGCCTGATTGAGGGTGTCGTGTTAGGGCCGCTGGGTCAACCCCTGACCGGCACCGTGGTTGTGGCTGACGGGCTAGGCGGTCAAGTGGGGCAGGTGACGCTGCGCACGCACACGAATGAGTTTGGCGTGTTCCGGCTGAGGGTGCCGCACGGCACGTATGTGCTGCACGCGGGTAACGGCCGTGACGGCTGGCTCAACCCGGTGGAGAAATCGGTGCGCGTTCCGCGTGGAGGTATTGTCTCTGGCGTCATCCTCCAATTCCGGGTTCCCGACGTCATCCTCAGCGGTACCACCAGCATCGAAGGGAATCCCCCGGTGAACGGCCGTGTCCACATCTGGGCTTACAGTGACGACGGCGGGGCCACGCACACCTCGGCTTTGCTGGGAGAACCGTACCAGTTGGGTTTATTGAGCAACACGCGCTGGCACATCGGGGCATTCCTGGAAACTGGAAGCAGCTACTATGGCATGCGGACGGCCGTGTTCATGGGAACCAGTGACCAGACGCTCGATCTGGTGCTGAAAGGCCCATTCTCAAAACCCGGCCCGGTGGTAGTCACCTTCGATTCGGCCGAGCCGCAGCAGCTGGAGCTGGCTGATGGGACGCAGATATTCATTCCCGCCGGGGCGATGCCCGTGAGCGGCAATGTGACGCTGCACATCACGCCAATTGCCACACTCCCCCATCAGCATCATGCCCGGCTCTACAAGTATGGGTATGCGTTCGTCGCCACTGATGAGACGGGGGCGCCGATCACCAGCAACTTCAACCAGAACGTGATCATTCGCTTCCGTTATGATGATGCCGAATTGGTGAACTTGGGGTTAAGTGAAGCCCATCTCAAACCGGCGTATTTCAGCACGAGTACACAGCAATGGACGATCCCTGACAGCTACGTGGTGGATACCGGCAATAATCTGGTGACGATGCAGATCGATCACTTTACGGATTTCAGCCTGGTTGGCGGCACAACCTATGAGTTGTTCCTTCCTGTGCTGGCTAAATAGCTGCTGTCTTCACCTAAATCAAAAAGGGCGTGCCACCTGCGGCACGCCCTTTTTTTGTTTCTACTATCTGCTGGAGAATCTTATTTTTCTTCCTCGCGCGCCCTTTTGGCTTCAGCCACGATGGCGTCTTGCAGATGGGACGGGACACGGCCGTAACGGAGGAAGGTCATGCTGAATACCCCACGACCCTGTGTCATCGAGCGTAAGTCGGCCGCGTATGTTTGCATCTCCGCCAGGGGCACTTCGGCCCGGACGATGCTCTTGGTGCCTTCCTGATCCATTCCCAAAACACGGGCGCGCCGGCTGTTCATGTCTCCGAGAATGTCGCCCATGTAATCGGCCGGAACCGTGACTTCTACTTCGTAGATAGGTTCCAGCAAAACCGGGCCGGCATTTAACACCGCTTTTTTGAAGCACTCGCGCCCGGCCGTCTGGAAAGCGATTTCCTTAGAATCCACCGGGTGTTCCTTGCCATCATACACCACGGCTTTAATGCCCACCACCGGATACCCGGCCATCACGCCGCTTTCCAATGCCTGACGGCAGCCCTTTTCCGTGGCGGCCACAAATGGGGCAGAGATGGCGCCGCCAAAGATCTCCGAGGCAAATTCGAAATCGGCATCGTCATCCAACGATTCCACGCGCAAGAACACGCGTGCATATTGACCAGCCCCGCCTGTTTGCTTCTTGTGCGTGTATTCAGCCTTGCTTGTTTTTGTGATTGTCTCCCGGTAGGGGATTTTCGGCGTTGTCGTCGTCAAATGCACGCCGAATTTCGATTCGGCTTTTTTGACCGCAATATTGAGGTGCGTCGTGCCCATTCCCGATAAAATGGTTTCGCGGGTGGCCTTTTCAGTATGCCATTTGAGCGTCTGGTCCTCGCCAACCAGTCTGTTAAGCGACTGGCTAAGCTTGGCCACATCGGATTGGCTGACCGGGTGAATGGCTACAGAAGCAATCGGGTTTGGTTGAAGGATTGGCGCGATTTTCAGAAGGTTGCCCCGATCGCAAAGGGTATCGTTGGTGGCCGTGTCGCCCAGTTTCATCACCGCGCCAATGTCGCCACTGTGCAGACGCTGTACAGGCGTGTGGTCTTTTCCGCGCACGATCTGCAACGTACCGACGCGCACTTCTTCATCACGATTGGCATTCCAGACGCGGCTGTCTGATTCCAGAATCCCGCCGTACACGCGCAGGTAGCTTGTCTTCCCGTACGTGTCTTCGCGTGTCTTAAAGATGAACGCCGCCAACGGGGAAAGGTCGCTCACCTCGTAGCTGACTGTCTCTCCGGCCGCGTTTTCAGCTTCAAAGTTGCCGACTTCGTTGGGAGCAGGCAGTAATTGACTTATCGCTTCAAGTAAAGGCTCAACGGCGATCCCCGCTTCCGGGGCGCCGTAGAGGATGGGCGTGACCGAACCCTGGGCCATGGCTGCTTTGAGGCCGGCCATGATCTCTTCGTTGGTCAAATCTTCCCCTTCGAGGTACTTTTCAATGAGCGCATCATCTCCTTCGGCCGCTGCTTCGACGAGTTCTATGCGCGCCTCTTCTGCGGCATCAGCCAGGTCGTCGGGAATTGGCCCTTGTTCATCATCCGCCCCAAGACGGGCTTTCATGGTGAATAGGTCAACGATGCCGATGAAGGTGGCTCCTTCCCCAATCGGCAACTGTAAATTGATGAAATTGCCGTCCAGGTTGGCTTTGATGCTTTCCATCACGCGGCCCACGCGCACATTCTCGCGGTCCATTTTGTTGACCAGGAGCAGGCGGGGCAGCTCCCGCTTCGCGGCCGATTGCCACACGACTTCGGTACCGACTTCAACCCCGGACACGGCTTCCACTAACACGACAGTGCCATCCACGACCTTGAGGGCGTTGTTGACCTCGCCGACGAAGTCCATGTAACCGGGCGTATCCACGATATTCAGCTTCTTACCCTGCCATTCAATGGGGGCCAGGGCGGCTGAAACAGAGCTTTGGCGGGCGATTTCTTCTTCCTCAAAGTCCATCGCGGCCGTGCCGCCTTGAACGCTGCCCATGCGGGTAGTCACGCCGGTGTTAAACAACAGCCGCTCAACCAGAGTCGTTTTGCCTGCGCCGTTGTGCGAAATAAGAGCGACGTTGCGAATCTGACCAGTTTGATACTCTTTCATTGGCTGGAAACCTCACGGATTCGGTAATGGGATTGTGGCTCGTTGAAGCCTGCTCACTTTATGACTCAGCCTAAGGCAACAACCGGCAGCCCAATTTTGGTGACGCAAGTCCCTTAGATAGCCCTGCGCGTGCCTGAAGCTACCCCTATTTTGTAGCTTCCTGGACGTCACTTCGGTTTTCTCAGGCCATGTTCCGGCAGGGGGAAAATCAGTTGCCAAAAGCTGTATGCATTTGTTCATGGAGCGGCTCAGATTTTAGACGAAAGAAAAGTAGTTGTCAAAAGGGGGGCCTGCGTCGGGGGCGGCCGTTTGTTGGCGGCACAGGATGGACGGCCGTCGTGCAACGCGATCGGTCCCCCTGCGTATAATAGGCAGTATGCTGGAAAGAAACCGTTGAGAAGAAAACGTGGAGGAATATGAGACAATGACGAAATTTTTTGATGATGACGGTGAAACCCACCCCCGCTTTCGGACTCGTCACAGTCCATCCCTATTCGGCCCAATTTTGTTGATCGCCATCGGGGTTTACTTCTTGCTCAACAACCTGGGAGTGATCCCTGGCGTCAATTGGGCGACCGCGCTGCGGCTTTGGCCGCTGCTGCTGATCTTCGTGGGTGTGAATATCATCGTGCGCCAACTGCCACGGCCGTTCGGCTCATTCTTGAGCCTGATGGTGGCGTTGCTCATGGTGACCGTTTTCGGCTATGTGCTGCTATTCTCGGAAGATAATCCCTTGTTGCGCCGTTTCAATAACATCGGCGCCCGCTTGCTCAAGACGGAAACCATTGAATATGGAGCCAATGATCTCCAATCGGCATTTGTTGGCATCAACTTCAGTTTACAGGATGTTGAGCTGTACGCACTGGAAGACAGCAACAAACTGATTGAAGGGACGGTGTCTTATTTTGGGGAACTGATTTTCAAGGCGACTCGATCAGGCAGCGAAGCCCGCATCACATTAGCCCCAGGCGATACCAACGTCAGTTTTTTTCTCAATCCCACGAATTGGGTCAACACCACTCCCGACCAGCCCTGGCACATTGGCCTGAATCCTGAGGTACTCATAGATCTCCGGTTAGACATGGGGATTGGAGCGGCCGATCTGAATCTGGCGGGGGTAACGCTGAGCCGCCTGGAACTGGACGGCGGCGTGGGCAGCGTCAATCTGACGCTGCCGGGCGGCGAGTATGATGTGACATATGATGCCGGCGTAGGATCAGTGAAAATTTGGCTGCCAGAGAGCGGCCGCCAGCAGCTTGACATGGATGGTGGTGTGGGGAGCATCACCTTCTTCTTGCCGGAAAGCATGGAGGCACGAGTGGAAGTGAACGGCGGCGCAGGTGAGTTCCACATTGATCATGTCCGTTTCACACAAGTGAACGGCAGCGGTTCCGGGGATGGTGTGTGGAAAACGGCCGGGTATGATGAAGCTGAGAATCGAATCAACCTGGTGATTGATGTGGGAACCGGCAGTGTAACCATCGGCGAACGGTAACCGTTCAATCCTCCTCCTGTCCCGGCCCGGCATTGTGCTATACTCGCATCGTCAGAGGATAAAGCGATGGGAGGTAGATCATGCGGCAATACCTGGACTTGATGCGGCACGTATGCGAAAATGGCGTGCGGAAGGAAGACCGCACCGGGGTGGGGACATTGAGCGTGTTTGGCTATCAGATGCGCTTCAACCTGGGGGACGGATTCCCGGCGGTGACGACTAAGAAGCTTCATTTGCGCTCCATCATCCACGAACTGTTGTGGTTCCTGCGCGGCGATACCAATATCCGCTACCTGCGCGACAACCGGGTGACCATCTGGGATGAATGGGCGGACGAGGAGGGGGAGCTTGGCCCGGTATACGGCTACCAGTGGCGATCCTGGCCGGCGCCGGACGGCCGCGCCATTGACCAGATCACCCGCGCCGTCGAGCAGATTCAGACCAATCCCCACTCTCGCCGCCACATCGTCAGCGCGTGGAACGTGGCCGATATTGAACGCATGGCCCTGCCGCCGTGCCACGCCTTATTCCAATTTTACATGGCTGAAGGCAGGCTTTCCTGCCAGTTGTACCAACGCAGCGCAGACATCTTCCTGGGCGTGCCCTTCAATATCGCTTCCTACGCGCTGTTGACTTTAATGGTGGCCCAGGTCACCGGTTACAAGCCGGGTGAATTTGTGCATACCTTTGGGGACGCCCACCTGTATCTGAACCATCTGGTGCAGGCGGACTTGCAGCTTTCGCGGGAACCCTATCCATTGCCGACGATGCGCATCAATCCGAATGTGCGCTCTATTTTCGATTTTCGCTACGAAGATTTTGAACTGGTTGATTATCACTGCCACCCGCACATCGCTGCACCGATTGCCGTGTAGATGCTGCCATGATACTTTCATTGATTGTGGCAATGGATGCCAATCGGTTGATTGGGGCTGACGGCCGTCTCCCCTGGCGGCTGCCCGATGACATGAGATGGTTTCGCCGGATCACGATGGGCAAGCCGGTCATCATGGGGCGGAAGACATATGAATCCCTCCCCACGCAGTTCCGGCCGCTGCCCGGACGGGACAACATCGTCGTCACGCGCAATCGGGCGTATCAGGCCGAGGGCGCGGCCGTCGTCCATTCAGCAGCCGATGCCCTGGCCGCCGCCGGCGACGTGAAAGAGGTGATCGTGGCCGGCGGGGCGACCTTGTATGAGCAGATGCTGCCCCAGTCCGTCCGTCTTTACCTGACCCTGATTGACGCCGCTTTTGCCGGCGATACTTACTTTCCCGAAATTGACTGGTCTGAGTGGCGAGAAGTATCGCGCGAGGTGCACGAAGTAGACGGCCGTCATCCCTACCGCTTCCATTGGCTGGTGTTGGAACGACACTGATTTGACGGCCGTTCCCTGCTGGCGGACAATACATTAACTTCGATTGATGAGTGGCTGATGCGCTCCCCTGCACTCCGTTTTGTTGGCATCCTCACGGCTTTACTAATTCCTCTGACCCTGGCTCTGTGGCAATCCCGATCCTGGGCCGCGGCCGCGGCCGACATCGCCGTCCTGCCCACCACCATGGCGACGGCCGTCCCGGTGACGGCGCTCCCGTCACCCACACAGACCCAGACTCCCACGGATGAACCGACGGCCGCGCCGACCGCAACGGTCACGCCGTCTCCGACCGCTACGGCCACAGCCGCGCCGACAGAGACGGCTACCGCAACAGCAACGCCAACGGAGACAACATCCCCTACGCCAACCGCCTCACCGACGCTCCTGTCATCCGGCGACTGCCCGGCCCGGCTCAAGCCGGAGTATCCCCGCTATGCTGTCGGCGGCGCACCCTTACCAGCGCCCAATCCGGACCTTCAGGTTCCCCATTTCTGGCTGGCCAAGCCATTTCCCGGCGGCGGCCGCTTTCTCACCAACCTGGGGTATCCCTACGGTTACGACGGCAACGGCCGTTATTTGCTCCATAATGGTGTAGATGCAGCCGAGCCGTTGGGCACGGCCGTGCTTGCTGTCGAAGATGGTACCGTGGTTGTGGCACAGGGAGATCGCAATGCGTTGTTCGGGTGGCGCTGTGACTGGTACGGGCATCTGGTGGTCATCAAACTGGATGATACCTGGCTGGGCCAGCCGGTGTTCGCCCTGTATGGGCATGTGTTAAAAATTCAGGTTGAGGTTGGCCAGCGGGTGGCGCGGGGAGAACAGATCGCGGAGGTGGGGTTTGGCGGCGCGGCCCTGGTTCCTCATCTGCACTTTGAAGTACGAGTCGGCGACGATACATTCGCCTCCACGCGCAACCCCATGCTGTGGTTGGACAACGGCGGCACTCGCGGCATCATCGTCGGCCGCTTGATTGATCCTCAGGGACGACCGTGGCAGGGTGTGGGATTGAGTCTCATCGGCCGTTCTGAAAATGCCAGTAGCGGCAATACTTGGAGCTACATGCAGGACCCGTTACAAATTGTGACAATTAACCCGGATGAGGGGTGGGCGGAGAATTTTTTGTTTGCCGACGTGCGGCCGGGGGAATATGAGGTGTACACCAAAGTGCAGGGCGTAGAATACCGCGCACCGGTGCATGTGGAGGCGGGCGGGATCAGTGCCGTAGAGATCGCCACGAACCTGCCCCTGCCGCCGACGCCTGCGCCGGATGGGTGATCATTCGGGGAGTGCGTCGTACCGCCTGGTGGTTTCGATTTCCAGCACGAAATCCGGCCCGAAGAGCTGGGCGGGGGTAAATGCCCCGGCGGGACGCAACTCCAGCAGTTTTTCCACACTGCGCACCCCGGCCACGGCCGTGAACCGGTACCCTTCCGTCGTATCCAGCCACGCCTCCACGCTATGCCCGGAATCATCTTCCACCCGCGCCCATACATAACTGCGGGCCAATTCCCGGGTGTGTGCCGTCGGGCCTTTGACGGTGCGGATGACGAAATTCTGGGCCAGCTTGCGTATCAGTTTCAAGGCCATCAATTTCTGTATGAACCGCGCCGCCCGAATCGCATCCGGCGAGATGCGCATTGCCATGTACGTGGTGATGTTGGGAATACGGGTACTGCGAAACGCGGTGGCCAGATCGCCCCAGGGAATGGGAACCACAGTCCGCGTACGGCCGTCGGCGAACCGCACTTTCCTGGTCCCTTCCCCAAGAGGACGATGGACGTAATGCCCATCCCGCCGGGCCAGGCTTCCTTTCTTCAACGTAGGCATCAGTTCCAGCATAGTCTTTGCCGTGCCGGCGCTGGTTTTGCTCATACCAGCGAATGCCAGCTCAAGCCGGGTTGCGCCCGGCAGCTGCTCCGCTACATACCGGGCCATGCAGTCGGTGGGTACCACATCAAACCCGACGCCGGGCATCAGAGCAATACCTCGATCGCGCGCCCGCTCGTCATAACGGAAGATGTTTTCAAAGACAGGGATTTCACCGGTGATGTCCACGTAATGTGTTTTTCCGGCCAGACAGGCCTGGATCATAGGGTAACTTGTGTCCACGAATGGACCGGCGGCATGGAAAACGAGGTCAACGCTGGACAGAGCCTTAGCCATCGCGGCCGCATCCTGCAAGTCAAGCGCCATCCAATCCAAATTGTGTTGCTCAGCCAGCGAGGCCAGTTTGCTCGCATTCCGCCCGGCCAGGAGGGGCTGGTGCCCACGCCGTACGGCTTCCTCCACCACTAATTTGCCTGTGTACCCATACGCGCCATAAATCAGCCAATCATCTGTCATGATTCCTCGATTTGGTTCCTGCTGCACCTAGTTTCTTTGTTCATTGTCAAATTGTAGTCCAAAATGGCATCAGAGCCATTTCCAGATAATATTGGCCCTACAAACGAGTCAGGAGGAGTGGTGTGAATAGGTTCATACAGGGGAAAGTGACAGTCAGACGTCTGGCCATCATCACGGCCGTCATCTTGCTCATCGCGGTTTCCTGGTGGCGTGTGTTTGAGGCGCGCACCGGTTTGGTGGTTCGCCCAATGGTGGAGAAGGGCGTCCCCATGCGTTATATCGGACCGGCCGGCGTACAACAGGTTCCCGGCGTCTTAATTGCTCATGGATTTGGCACTTCTCAGCAGATCATGTTGGGATTCGGCTATGCGCTGGCGCATTCGGGTTATGGCGTGCTCCTCTGGTACTTTGCCGGTCATGCGGCCAACCCGGCGAAGCTCGACTTGGGCAGCGCGGCCTTGCAGAATGATCTGGACGCAGCCTACCGGCAGTTGGTCAGCCAGCCGGAAATGGACGCGGATCGTGTGGCCTTGCTGGGGCACTCCATGGGCGGTGGCGCGGTGCTGGAAGCGGCCGTTCGCGAACCGGATCGTTACCGGGCGACAATCGCTGTTTCCCCTGTTGAGACAGAGGTGTCTCCCGACGCGCCGCGTAACTTACTTCTGCTGGCAGGGGAATGGGAACCGCTCTTTGCGGACAATGCGGCAAGGGTGCTGGCTCAGGCGGGGGGAGAGAGCCGCGCCTTTGACGACGGCCGTGCCCGTTCGCTAACGATTGTGCCCCAGGTGGAACATATCCTCATCCTCTTCAGCCCCACCACTCATGAAGCGGCCGTGAACTGGCTCGATCAGGTGTTTAGTCGGGAATCAGCAAGCGGGTATCAGGACAGACGCATCCTCTGGTTTGGCGCAAGCCTGTTGGGATGGATGTTGCTGATCGCGGCCGCATCCCCTTTGATTCCCGCGCCGGCTGCGCCCCTGGATGAGCGAACCCGCTATCCGTGGCGTGGGTTGAGCTTCTTCCTGTCACCATTAGCGGCCGCCGGCGCCCTGGCCTCGTTCAGCCGCATCATTGACGTGAGCCGCCTGGGCGGCCTGGTGGTGGGCGGCGCGCTGGGCTTATGGTTCCTGTTGATGGGCGTCACCTGGCTGGTTACCGGGTTTCGGCCGCCTCGACCGGCGCGACATGATCTCTGGTGGGGCCTCTCCCTGTTTGGGTTCTTATGGGTGGCCTTTGGCCTTCTGGCCCAGGTCGTATGGTTCCCCTGGATGTTGATACCGGCGCGTTTGCTGCGCTGGCCGCTGATGGCGCTTGCCTTCTTGCCCTGGACGCTGGCCACAGGCATTATTCTGCAGAGGGCTTCCTGGCGCAAACGGTTGGGCTGGTGGCTGGGGCAAAGCGTGTGGCTGACGGCCAGCCTCATTCTCGTCGTGCGTCTGGTGCCTTCTCTGTTCGTTCTTGTGCTCGTGGTTCCGGTCCTGTCCCTGTTGTTTGGGATCATGTTTATCGCAGGGTCGGCCCTCGATCGGCCGTGGAGCTACGGGATTGGCAATGCGCTGTTCTTCGGCTGGCTCGTGATGGCTTTCTTCCCGATCGCCAGCTGATTGTTCGGAAGAAAGCAGAGGGGTGTATATGTTATTTGTGAACAATGAAAACATCACGGGTCCGCGCGTCAATCTGGCCATTGAGGAGCACTTACTGCGAAACGTGGACATCGCGGAGCCGATTTTGCTTTTCTACATCAATGAGCCGTCAGTCATTATCGGCCGTAATCAGAATACCATTGAGGAGATAGACCCCAGTTACGTGGAGGCCCACGAAATTCACGTTGTGCGCCGGTTGTCCGGCGGCGGAGCGGTCTATCACGATCTGGGCAATCTCAATTTCAGCTTTGTGACGCAGGGCAAAGATGACCTGCACAACTTTGCCCGGTTCATCGGCCCCGTGGTCGAAGTGCTGCGCGGCCTGGGCGTAGATGCGGAGCTGAGTGGGAAGAGTGACATTTTCGTTGATGGGAAGAAGATTTCCGGCAACGCGCAGTACTCGGCTGGCCGCCGGATGTTTAGTCACGGCACCCTGTTGTTCGATACCAACATTGAGCATATGCTGAAGGCGCTTAATCCCCGCCGGGTGCAGATTGAGTCAAAAGCAGTGCAGTCGGTTCGCAACTTTGTCACCAACATTCGGGAACTCCTGCCCGATGATATGGATATTCACCAGCTCAAACAGGCGATCCTGGACGGCCTCTTTGGCGCGGCCGCTGCCCCGACGTATCTATTGAGCAGCCGGGATTGGGAGCAGATCAGGCAGATAACGGCCGAACGGTATGGGAATTGGGATTGGAATTACGGCCGTTCCCCCGCCTTTAATGTACGGAAGAGCGGCCGCTTCCCTGTGGGCAAGGTTGACGTGCACATCGAGGTGACGCGCGGCCGTATTCAGAACGTGAAAATATACGGGGACTTCACAGGAACGCGGGATGTGGCTGAACTCGAGGCGCGCCTGCTGGACGTCCGGTATGATCCGAATGCGCTCGAGTCAGCGCTCAAAGAAGTGGACATGGCCCCCTTTTTAGGCCAACTGTCAAAGTCGGATTTTCTGACGTTATTGTACTGATTCAGCCTTAAAAAATTCAGTTTGACACGCGTAAGTTGCCAGTTTACAATCGTATTGCTTGGCGGTGACGGAAGTAACCAGATTGAAGCATAAGCTGAAGCCTGTTCTGAACGATCCTGCCACAGCGTTTGAACAGTTGGAGAAGTTGAATAAGGAGTACAAATCGTGACAGATCGTGAAAGCGGAACCGTTAAGTGGTTCAACACAGAGAAGGGCTACGGCTTTATTGAGCGCGCCAGTGGCGGCGATGTGTTCGTTCACTATAGCGCCATTCGCGGCAGTGGCTATCGTTTTCTGGAAGAGGGACAGCAAGTCGAGTTCATGGTGAGCCAAGGACAGAAAGGCCCTCAAGCTCAAGATGTAACCGTTGTTGTCGAGTAGTGCCAGATCAAAGGTGAAGCTTCGCGTGAAATCAGGGTCCGGGCATTTCGCCGCTGCTGGCCAGGCAATCAGTCTGGCAAACGGTTGAGCCTGATTCGCAACGAAATTCAGCATCCGGCAAGACGCCAGACTGTACCCATCAGTCTGGCGTCTTTTTTTGTGTATGGATTCCGCTTTGCTTGCCCGGTTCTCTCTAAGGTAAAATCCCCGGCCAAACTAAAGCGAAGCGAATGGTGAGATAACCTGATGAGACCAACTTCTAGCAATGAAATTCGACGGGCGTTTCTGGAATTCTTCGGTGAATTGAATCACGAGATCGTGCCTAGTTCGCCGCTGCCGCAGCGCGACAATCCAACCCTGTTATTTACGAATGCCGGCATGAACCAGTTTGCCGATATTTTTCTGGGGAAGGTGAAACGGCCGTATCCCCGTGCGGTTACCTCCCAGAAGTGCATGCGCGTGCAAGGGAAACACAACGACCTGGAAAATGTAGGCCCATCTCCTCGCCACCACACATTTTTCGAGATGCTGGGCAATTTTTCATTTGGCGATTACTTCAAGAAAGAGGCGATTGATTACGCCTGGACCTTTCTCACGCAGGTCATGCAGCTTCCACCAGAAAGGCTGTGGGCGACCGTGTATCTTGATGATGATGAGGCGTTTGAGCTGTGGCAGGCGCACCTGCCGCCGGAACGCATCCTCCGCTTCGGCAAAGAGGACAACTACTGGGAGATGGGGGAAGTAGGGCCGTGCGGGCCTTGTTCCGAGGTCCACTATTACCTGGGGCCGATGGACGCCATGACGGCTGATGGGGTCAATATAGACGATGATTACCTCGAAATTTGGAACCTGGTGTTCATGCAGTTCGACCGTGACGCCGGAGGGCAGTTGTCTTCTCTGCCACGCCCTTCCATTGATACCGGCATGGGACTGGAACGGCTGGCCCGTATTGTGCAGGCGGCCGACAGCAACTACGATACGGACCTATTCACACCGGCCATGGATCGGGTGCAGGAATTATTGGGGGACACAGACGAACTCAGGGCTGAAAAGTACGTGGGGTACCGGGTCATCGCCGATCACGGCCGTGCGGCCACCTTTCTCATCGCTGACGGCGTCCGCCCCGGCAATACCGGCGAGGGGTATGTTCTGCGTATGATCATTCGGCGTGCCGCTCGTTTCGGGCGCAAGATCGGCTTTACGCGGCCGTTCCTGGCCGAGGTGGCCCAGGTGTATATTAACCAGATGGGGGAAGCTTACCCTGAACTACAAACGCGCCGGGATCACATCCTTCACGCGTTAACCCAGGAAGAGGAACGCTTTGCCCGCACCCTGGACGCGGCGCTGGATCAACTCACCGGGGTGCTTCAGCAACTGAAACAGGGTGGCTCATCAGAAATATCGGGCGAGACCGCTTTCAACCTGTATGCGACGCATGGCTTGCCGCTGGAGATCACACGCGATGTGGCCCAGGAATGGGGCATCAGCGTGGATGAGACCGGTTATGATGCCGCGCGTGCGGCCCATGCGGCCGCCAGCGGCGCCGGCGCATTTGGCCAATATGAGTCGGGCAGTTCAGCTTATACTGATGTGCTGGCCGAGCTGGTTCAATCCGGCCGTCTGGACAGCAGCGGTGTGGATTATGATCCGTACACAGGCCCGGAGATGGAAGCGGAGATTGTCGCCTTGCTGAAGGAGGGCCGCCGCGTGGAAAGCGCTGAGGCCGGGGAGATAGTGGAACTGGTGACGGCCGCCACCCCATTTTATGTGGAAGCGGGCGGAGAAGTCAGTGATACGGGTCGCATCCTGGTAGCGGAGGGCAGCGGTGAACTCCGGGTGGACGAAATGCGCCGGCCGGTGCCGGGATTGATCGTTCACATGGGTGAGGTCCTTCGCGGCGAGCTGCGCGCGGGGCAATCCGCGCAGTTGGTTGTGGACGACCAGCGACGCCGCGACATCCGCCGCAATCACACCGCCACCCACATCCTCCACCGGGAACTGCGCGCCCATCTGGGGACACACGTGACGCAGGCCGGGTCGCTGGTTGCCCCGGACCGGCTCCGCTTCGACTTCGCCCACGATGCGGCCGTGGACCGGCGCACGCTGAGGACAATTGAAACCGCCATCAACCAGGCCATTCTGGCCAACTACCCGGTGGTTGCCCAGTTCATGAGTCAGGAGGAGGCCATCAGCGCGGGGGCCATGGCCTTGTTCGGCGAGAAGTACGGGGAGATCGTGCGCACGATTCAAATTAAAGATGATGGGAATCGGTACAGTTTTGAGTTGTGCGGCGGGTTGCACGTTAGCGAGACGGCCGAGATTGGGATGTTTCGCTTCGTCAGCGAAGGCGCAGTGGCTGCCGGGGTGCGCCGTGTGGAAGCCGTGACCGGCCGGGGTGCTTATGAGCTGGCAGCCGAACGTCTGGATACGCTCGAGCGCGTGGCCCAAAAGTTGAATGCGCCAGTTGCGGATGTGGAAGCGCGGCTGGAGGCGTTGATAGTCGAGCAGCGCGCCCAGAACAAGAAACTGGAGCGTATACAGCGAGAACTGGCCCGGGGGCAGTTCGAAGCGCTGCTGGCCCAGGCCAGGGAGATCGCCGGCGTGACTATTGTTGCAGCACAGGTTGAAGTAGCCGATGTGAACGGGCTGCGTGAAATGGCTGACTGGTTCCGGGATCGCGTGGAGTCAGGCGCGGCCGTTTTCGCGACGGTCAAGGACGGGAAGCCTTTGCTTGTAGCCACTGTGACGGAAGACCTCATCAAACGGGGTTTAAGGGCGGGCGACCTGGTGCGCGAGGCGGCGAAAATGGTGGGCGGCGGCGGCGGCGGGCGGCCGAACATCGCCCAGGCGGGCGGCCGTGATTCGAGTAAGCTGCCGGAAGCATTGGCGGCCGTGCCCGGGCAAGTGGAACAAACGCTGTCGTGACATGGGAATCATAACCACCGCTTCCGGTTCGCGTAGACCATACCTGTGAAGACGATTTATCTCGATGCAGGGGATGACATTGTCTCCATCTGCGATCATCTGGCCTGGAGCGATGCGCGGCAGTTGTTGCTGGTGTTGCCGGAAGAGGGCCGGGTCTTGCAAGGCGGGCTGGCCCTGGTGCGGCTGCGCCGGCAGGCGGATCGGCTGCAGCTGGATGTGGGGTTGGTCACGGCCGACAGCAGCACCATGCGCCAGGCTATTGCCCTGGGCATTCCGGCGTTTCCCACTGTTGACGAAGGCCAACACAGCCGGCGTGGATGGTGGCGGGGGCGGCAACGGCGGGAACGGGTTGGCTTGCCGGGATCAGGTGAAATCGGCCAACCCGCAGTCAGGCAGGAGTTGGCCGCGGCCGCCCGTGCGGTGATTGATAATCATTTCGAAAGGAACCAGCTGGGCGGATGGCGATTTTGGCTGAGGCGGTATGTCTCCACTGTTTTCTTTTTTCTGTTCCTTTCACTCCTTTTTGTTGCTTTTATTTATGTGGTCCCTACAGCGACTATCACTCTCAAGCCGGAGGTCTTACCGGTGACCGCCAGCCGCGAGTTGGTGGCTGATCCGGCGCTGGAGGAGGTTGATTTTGCGGCCGCTTCTGTGCAGGCTCGCTTGCTGGTGGTAGAAGCATCGTGGAAGACCCAGGTGCCGACCACCGGATCCGTGGAAGTCCCCTCCACTTTTGCCCGCGGCCGTGTCTTGTTCACCAATCTGACCGAGGATGAGTTGCTGATCCCGGCCGGAACCCGGCTGAGCGCATCCGCCGGAGCGCGGCCGTCCTTCCGGACTGTGGAGGCTGTTTCACTGGTTGGGGTGAGCGGGGGGACGGCAGAGGTGGAGGTGGTGGCCCTGGAGCTTGGCCCGCAGGCCAATTTAAACGCTGATGAGTTGGATACCATTGAGCCGCCTTTTGCCGGGCAGCTCACGGTGCGCAATCCGGCAGCCTTCTCCGGTGGGGGAGTGAGCGCCGTGCCGGCGGTGGCCGAGGCGGATCGGGTGCGGGTGCGTTCACAGGTGTTGCAGTTCTTACAGGCGCTGGCGCTCTCAGAAATGGAGGCCAGACTGACCGAGCGGGAGTTCCTGGCGCGGGATTCGCTGCGCGTGGTCAACGTGCTGGCGGAGCGGTATTCGCACGAGGTGGGAAACCAGACGGATAGGCTGACGTTGGAAATGCGGGCCGAATTGCAGGGAACGGCGGTGGATACAACGCGGGCGGCAACCCTGGTGTATGAGGCATTGGCAGCGCAGGTGGAAGACGGCTTTGCCCTGGTTCCCGACAGCATTGACTACCAGGATGGCGAGGCGTTGGCTGCTGACGAACGGGGCAGGGTGAGTCTGGTGATGACGGGGGAAGGGGTGATGGCCGCCGATCTCGATCTGAGCGAACCGCTGATGGCCGTGACCGGGCAGGAAGTCGAAATAGCCGTTGCCTATCTATACCGGGAGCTGCCCTTACGCGAGGCGCCGTCCGTGCGCGTCTCGCCCGCCTGGATGAAGAAGATGCCTTATCTGACCTCGCGCATTGAAGTGGAAGTAGCCCCGTAGAAATCGTCTGGGATTTACTTCCTGTGGGTAAAGATTGGAGACGACCAGTCTCTCGTTCGCCACTCTTCCCTCTCCAATCTCTCAATCAGCCAGGGAAGTTAATAACGCACTCTATGGATTAGGCTCGATAGCCAACACGGAGTTGAACGTGTTGACCTTCAGCAACCATTCGCTGCCGATTTCGCACTGGACGAATACGTCTGCGTCTGATGTGTCGTATGTGTAATTATCTCCATCCACATCAAACACAATTTCGTAATGTTCCTGTTTGCTGCCCTCGCGCTGCCCGGCCGCCAGCGCCGGATTGGGCCAATGCGGATTAATGTCGTTGCCACTGGCGCTGACCTGGTCTACCTCGACCCATTCGTCCACCGTATACGCGCACCAGTCGTCGTATACCTGGTATTCGCAATCCTGCACCACCTCGCCAAGCCCCGTGCCTTCATCAACGGTATAAGGGGTGCCGCATACCTCCACAGAATTGGGAACCGGCTGATCCTCAACGCTGCGCACCCTTTCCGTGCAGGCGCCGAGCACGGCCTCGGCCGGTATTTGATCGCGCCACTCTTCATGTTTGACCGGTTGCAGTTCCAAAATACCCACAGTTCTGGTCCAGTTCACGGTCTGAACGCGACCCGTCATGTCCTCGGTGCGCGAGGAAAGGATGCCAAATACCACGACGATCAGAACCAGCGCCCCAACGATAATGTAGGGGAGGATGTTCCGTCGTTTGGGGGCAGTAACGGCCGTTTCCGATTGTTCTGCTGCTGGTTCCTTGAGGGCGCCGCCGCATTGGGAGCAGGCCAAAGCTGTGGGCGTGTTGAGCGTGCCGCAATAAGGGCAGGGGATCTCGGGCGCGGGTTCGTCCCGGTGGGCGCCCAATACCCGGCCTTGCCCCCTGGCGGCCGCTTCACTCAGGTCTGCGCCGCATTGAGAGCAGTTGGTCGCATCGGCCGGATTGCGCGTACCGCAAAATGCGCAGTGGACATCGGGGCCGGCCGCGGCCTGCTTCAATTTGACCTCATCCGTGATGAACTTCTCTTCGGCCGCCTGCTCAAACCGGATATCAGCCGGCTGGGGGGCAGCGCAGCTGGTGCATTTTGCCTCTGTTCCCCGATTGCGCGTGCCGCAATTGGGACAGGTCCATTCCAGTTCAACGTGACCGAGACTCTTTTTGGTCATGGTAATGCCCTCCAGGTTTCAACGATGATGCAGTTCAATGATGGCGGCCGTGCTGGCTGGCTGCACGGTCAGGCTGATGCGCCTGAATAATACCGTATTCCCACTTTCCAGAAAAGACGCGCCGCTATGACCATTGTCCCAGCCAGAGCCACCGCTTCCAGGAGCGTCCGGTTGGTAAGGCGGCCGGTAAGCCCTTCGGCGGGGACTGTCACGGCAAAGGCGACCGGAACCAAAAAGGTAAGGGTGAAGCGAAGCCATGTGGGATAGATGCCCACAGGCCAGCGGCCGGCGCTGTACATACTGTGGAAGATTTCGAGGATGTTTTCAACGCGTATAAACCAGAAAGAACATGTCGCCAGTATAAGATAAAAGCTGTAAATGATGGCCGCCCCGCACAGCATGGCCAGCAGGAATACGGCCGTTTCCGCCGCCCCGATGATTGCCTGTAATTGCACCAGGGCGATTCCCAGCACAGTCAGCCCCAACCCCACGTCAATCAGCTTCCAAATCTCTATCCGCTGCACGCTGACCAGCAATTGGGCGTCGGACGGTTTGATCAACGTAAAGTCCAATGTTCCCTTCCGCACATCTTCCATGAATCGCTGCATGCTGGGACTGATCACCATGTTGATCAGCCCACCGACCAGGATGTGGATGCCAACCAGGGCCAGTAAATGTGCCGGTAGCCACCCTCCAACCGATTCTGTATGGCTGAAGACGATGGCCAGCCCGCCGACGGCAACGACCAAGCCCAGCAGGGATTCAAAGATTTGGACGAAAAAGTTGGCCCGGTATTCTAGTTCGCCCAGGACGCCCAGGCGAAAGTAGGTGAGGATGATGCGAAAATAGGTCATAGTCAGGAAGTGATCATGTTATGCGCCGAAGGCGGCGTAGCGGCGGATGCCGGCCCGCCACACAATTTTCACGGCCGTCAAGCCCAGTACGACCCAGATTGCTTGCGCGCCCAGTCCCCAAACTATTTGGCTGGTCGTCAAACGGCCGAGTAATACCTCGACCGGGAAGGAGAGCATCCAGCGAAAAGGTGTGAAGCTGGATACCGTTTGCAGCGCAGGCGGCAGCAACGCAATAGGGGCCATTTGCCCGGCCAGAAACAGCTTGCCCAAGAAGTAGGTACGGTTGATGGCGTTGATGCGCGTCGTCCAGAAGGCAGCCATGGCCAGCGTCCAACCGAAAAAGAATTGGACAAAGAAGGCGAGCACCAGTGCAGGCAGGAAGGCGGCCGCCGACCCCCAGGTCAGGTTCCAGGCAGGGCGGAAGATGAAGGCCAGCACAATGGTTATGGGGATTAATACCAGGGAGGTGACGGCCTTATAGCTGAGATTCTCGGCAATGTCAACGTGGATTGGGTGCAGTGGCCGCAACAACATGGGAGACAGCAGCCCTTCCCGTATCCGGAAATCATATTCCCACATGTGCCAGACGAAGGTCAAATGGTTGACGACCATCATTGCGATGTAGTAGGCGGCGAACTCAGCGGCGTTGTAACCGCCTACAGCGCCGCCGCTAGCATTGGCTACCGTTCCCCAAACTACGAGATACACGACGGGCGTGATCACCAACCCGATCAACCAGATGACGGCCGATACGCGATACTGTAACTGGACGGCCAGCGTTGTTTTGAAGTTTGCGCGGTAAATTTGCAGTAGACGCATGGCATTCAACCAAACGGCGTGGTTACGCTTCCCCTTCGCGGCCATGCCCCACCGCAAAAACCTGTTCAATCACTTCTTCAATCGGCGGGTCCTGGATGGTGACATCATGCACCGGGAAGTTTGCCAGCAGCCGGCCTGTGACTTTGGCTGCATCTGCCTTGGGCACGCGCAATTTGGCCCGTCCTTCCATGTAGTCAACGACTTCGCCAAATGGCTGCAACGCGGCCGCTCCCCGTCCGTCCGTTGCCCCCGGCGCCAGGTCAACCACGATGGTTTTGTGAGCCGAGAACCGTTCCACCAGGGTGGACAGGTCGCCGTCGAAAAGGATGCGGCCGTGATGGATGACGACCACCCGCCGGCAAAGCGCCTCCACGTCTGCCATATAGTGGCTTGTCAGCAGCACCGTCGCCCCATATCGTTGGTTGTACTCGCGGAGGAATTGGCGGATGCGCCGCTGCGCCGTGACGTCCAGGCCAATGGTCGGCTCGTCCAGGAACAGCACTTTGGGCCGGTGCAGCAACGCCCCGGCGATCTCACACTTCATACGCTCTCCCAGTGACAAGTTGCGCACCGGCTTTTGGATGAGCGGTCCCAGGTCAAGCAGCTCCACCAGCTCGCCCAGTGTGCGCCGAAACTCTGTTTCGGGAATGCCGTAGATGACACGATGTAGCTCGTAAGAATCGGCCGCCGGGATGTCCCATATCAGTTGGTTGCGCTGGCCCATCACCAGGGTGATCTGGCGCAAAAAAGATTTCTCCCGCTTCCAAGGCGTATGGCCCAGCACGCCGGCCGTGCCGCCGCTTGGGTGCAGCAGGCCGGTGAGCATCTTCAACGTGGTGGTTTTGCCTGCGCCATTGGGGCCGAGGAAACCGACGATTTCGCCGGGAGCCACATCGAAGCAGATGCCGTCAACCGCTTTGAGATCACGCACGCGCCGCCTGACCAGACTGCGCACGGCCGCTAACAGGCCCGGTTCCCGTTCGTGAATCCGATAGATTTTCCGTAGATCATGGGTGTGTATGATGGAAGAGCAGGAGTCCATGCGCCTATTATCTTGCATTCGCGGCTTGTTTACCACAAAAGGTTGGAGATTGAGGCATTGCGCTCCCTCGTTTTCTCAATCCCAACGGATGAGACGGGGAAATCTGCCTCAGCTTGCCCTGTCCGATCGGCTGTTGTACCATCTGTCATGTTTCTACCGCCCGGCCTGATTCGATGGAGGGAGTATGTCTAACGCAGAGCATATGATTGCCGTGTTTGAACGAGATCATTGGGTTGTCTGCCAGCAGGCAAATGGGTTGTCGCATGAAGACAGTTTGTTGCAGCCCCCTTTTCGCTGTAATTGTTTCAATTGGGTGCTGGGCCACATTGTGGGCGGCCGTGATTTGGTGCTGGCTGCTCTCGGCGCGCCGCCTGTATTGAGCGAGGAAGAGCTGGTAGTCTACCAGCGCGAGTCGGAACCGCTCACGGATGCGGAGCGGGCTGTGCCGCTGGAGAAGCTGTTGGCGGCACTTGATGAAACACAATTCCGTCTGGTCAATGCCCTGAAAGAGACATCTCTGGAAACGTTGGCGGCCGTTCGCAACGAGGAGCGCCAGCAAACCCTGGGTGATTACATTACCTTTCTCCAATGGCATGAGACGTATCATCTGGGCCAACTGGAAATCCTGCGCCAATTGGCGGGGACCGACGATAAGATCATCTGACGGACGCTGAAATGGATCAGATTGCTCGCATTTTTCAAATCAATGCCTCGAACGGCGGTGTCCCGAAGCGGCCGTTACGCAGCGCCGAAGTCAACGAATCCGGCATCACGGTTGATCGCCAGCGAGATACCATCCATCACGGCGGGCCTGATCGTGCCCTTTGCCTCTTCTCCCTGGAACGGATACGGGCATTACAGACGGAAGGGCATCCCATTTTCCCGGGAGCAACCGGCGAGAATGTGACCGTCACCGGATTAGATTGGGGCCAGATTGTACCTGGTACGCGCCTTGCACTGGGCCGTGAAGTCGTGATCGAAGTTACAAAATATACCGCTCCGTGTCACAATATTCGCGGTTCTTTTCTGGGGGAAGAGTTCAGCCGCCTCGCGCAAAAGAAGCATCCTGGATGGTCGAGGGTTTATGCGCGCGTGCTGCGCACGGGCCGGATCAAGCTGGGAGATGCGGTGACACTGCTGCAGGGGCCTGATGCCGAATTCGCCAACTAATCCCGCAATGCCCGTCCGCCTGGCGCAAAACGGGCCGTTGGTGGTTGTATTGCTGCTATTGATTGACAGCCTGCATTTCATCTTTGCCCGGCTGCTTCTCCCACACCTTCCTCCGGTCGCTTCATCGCTGTACGTGCTGGGGGTGGCCACGCTGGAATTGGGGCTGTTTCTGGGGATGCGGCGGCAGATCAACATGCGTTTTTTCTTCCGTCATGTCCGCTTTTTTCTGACCATCGGCGTGCTGGTGGCTGCGGCGACTGCGCTCAGCTACATGGCTGTGGCCTATATTGATCCGGGAACCGCTTCGCTGTTGTCCCAAACCTCCACGCTGTTTGCTTTGGGGTTTGGCCTGTTTTGGCTCCGGGAGCGGCTGTCGTGGGGCGAGTTGGGCGGGGCGTTGGTTGCCGTCATCGGCGTGTTGGTGATCAGCTTCCAACCGGGCGATCTTCTTCAGCTTGGCTCGATTTTGGTGCTGACCTCTGCGCTGAGCTATGCGATGCACGCGGCCGTCGTCAAACGGTATGGCAGCCGCATTGAATTCGGTAATTTCTTCCTATTTCGCGTGGCCAGTATCACCGTCTTTTAGTTCTTCTTTGCCATGCAGCAGCATCAACAGGTCTGGCCTGACCGGCAAACGTGGCCGCTGCTGTTGTTAACGGGCACAGTGGATGTGGTCATCAGCCGGGCGTTGTATTACCTGGCGCTGCGCCGCCTGCGGCTGAGTTTTCACGCCATCTTGCTGACGCTGACGCCGGCAATCACTGTCCTGTGGTCGTGGTTGTTGTTTGGCGTCTGGCCGACGGTGCAGGGGTTATTGGGCGGGGCGGCCGTGATTGCGGGCGTGGGTATTGTCAGTTGGTACCGGCAACAGGCAACGCCTTTGCCAGAAGTGTAAGCGATTTTCCAGTGGGCGGTCATGTGCGCAAATAGGAAGCCCCATTGACATCCACAATGCAGCCTGTCAGGAATTCGGCTCCGTCTGATGCGAGGAACAAGACGGTATATGCTACTTCCTCCGGCCGGGCCACGCGGTTCAGCGGGCTTTGGCTGCGGATGGCGTCTCCCTCCGGCCCGGCGAGATGGTCGCTGGCCATGTCCGTTTCCACGAAGCCTGGGGCGACAGTGCCCACGAAGATGTTGAAGGGGGCCAGGTATTTGGCCAGCGACTGGCCCATGGCATTCATGCCTGCTTTGCTAGCCCCATAAGCGGGCGCCGTCGGCTCGCCGCGGAAAGCGCCGCGCGAAGAGACATTGACGATACGGCCGTATCCCTGTTTCATCATTTGCCGGGCGGCGCAATAGCAGGTGTTGGCTGCCCCGATGAGGTTGGTCTCAATCACACGCTGCCAGCTTTCCTGCCACGTTTCATAGCTGACGGCCGCCACCGGGTGTTCCTCGTAGATGCCGGCGTTGTTGACCAGAATGTCGAGGCGGCCGAATTCACGTACGGCCTCAGCTACCAGGGCCTGCACCGCCTCCGGGTCTTTCAACTCCGCCTGCGCGACCAGATGGGGGCCGCCCGGTAAACTCACCAGCGTTTCTCTGGCGGCCGTCTGGTTCTGCCGGTAATGTACCACGACAGAAGCCCCGCGCTCCGCAAATTGCAGGGCAATCGCGCGGCCGATCCCCCGTGACGCTCCAGTCACCAGCACAATCTTGTTTGTGAAGTCCATGGTTTACAGCGCTGAACGAGCTGCGCCCCCGTCAAACATGAGCGCGTGCCCGTGGATGAATGAGGCGGCCGGCGAGGCCAGCCAGGCGACTGCCCGGCCGAACTCCTCGACAGTACCCATACGGCCGAGTGGAATGCTGGCCGCGATCTTAGCCGCTTCTTCCTCGACCGTAGTGCCATTATTCTGGGCGCGCATTGCCATCAGCTCTTCCACCCGTTCTGTGTAGGTCCAGGTTGGGTTGATGGAGTTGACGCGAATACCTTTAGGCCCCAGCTCGTTGGCCAATGTTTTGAGCATGCCGATGACGGCCATGCGGATCGAGTTGGACAAGAGTAAGTTGTCAATCGGCTGCTTCACGGATACGGACTCGATAGCCAGGATGCTGCCGGAGCCGCGCTCCAACATGTGGGGTACCACCGCGTAACAAAGCCGCACCGCGCTCATCAATGTCAACTGCACGGCCGCTTCCCAATTTTCTACCGTCAGGGAAAGAAAGTTTCCGGGTGTGGGGCCGCCCGCGTTGATCACCAAAATGTCAATCCAGCCAAACGCGTCGATGGTTTGCGTCACGACGCGGGTCACGTCTTCCGGCAGGCTTACATCAGCCCGAATTGCCAACGTTTGGACGCCTGTCTCGGCCTCGATTTCGGTCGCAGTTGTGTTCACTGCCTCACTGCGGGAGCATATGGCCACTTGCGCACCCTCGCGAGCCAGCGCCATTGCGGATGCTTTGCCCAGCCCCTTGGAGGCGGCCGTCACCAGAGCCACTTTGTCTTTCAGTTGTAGATCCATTGTATGCAACTCCCTCAAACACTTAACCTTCAACCCTGTCAGGCGTCTTCCATGATGAGCGAAGTCGTGATGTCCACGCAGTCACGAATGGTGCGGGCGACCGGACAGTAATTGGCGTGAATGTTGTGGGCGCGTTCGGCCGCTTCCCGCATTGCCGCCTCCAACTTCAGGCGGTAGGTCACATGAATACGTTTAATGACCATCACGTTTCCTTCAAGTTCGATTTCACCGGTCGCTTCAGAGGTAAACAGGCCGTCGCCAGCAGGGATTCCGCGCGCTTCCAGCGCGCCGCCAAGCGTACCCGTCAGTCAACCGGCGGCCGCTGCAACGACGTAATCCAGCGTCGTGGCATGCGGCTCATGTACCTTCGGATCGACTTTATAATGTTCGGCGACTTCCGAATGGACCCCAAAGAAAACTGGGTCTTCTTCCACCGGCAGAGAAGCCCGGCGCAACGGGCCTTTTATCCGTTCAATCCGAACATGGGATGTGTATACGACACCCTCAGCCATAAGAACCTCCTAAACGGTTATTGGCCAGGCAATTGATTGTGAACCGCCAGAGTGGCAGATGATTATCCTTTGACCGCCCCCATCGTGAAGCCGGCTACCAGTCGGTCTAGGAAGAGGTTGTACACGAAGCCGACCGGAAGGGCCACAATGACGGCCGCTGCCAGCAATGATTGCCAGAAAAAGACATCGCCCCGGATTAACTCCACCGGCACGCCGACGCTGATCGTTCGGTGCGCTGAAGAGGAGATGAAGCTCAACGCATAAATGAACTCGTGCAGCGTCAGGGTGAAGGTGAACACGATCACCGCAATCACGCCGGATAACGACAACGGCATGACGACTTTCACGAAGGCCATCAGGCGGCTGTATCCGTCTACCATCGCTGCCTCTTCCAGGTCCAGGGGGATGGATTTGAAGAATCCCATAAGGAGCCAGGTGCTGAAGGGGATGGAGATAGAGGGGTAAACCAGCACCAGGGACCACAGGCTGTCGCGCAAGCCCAGCGCAGCGACCACCCGAAACAAGGGGATGAACAATAGAGAAGGTGGTACCAGATAAACCAGGAAAATACTGATACCCGCCTGCTCTCCCCAACGGCCGGCCAGCCGGGCTAAACTGTAGGCGGCCGGAACTGCGATGATCAATGTGATGATGACCACCAGCACGCCGACGAAAGCGGAATTACGCACAAACCCTAAATAGTTCGTTCTCTGGAACAGCAGCCTGAGGTTATCCAGAGTGGGGGGGAAATTGTAGAGGAAGGGATTGTTTTGCGGCCGATAGAGGTCCTTGTCCTGTTTGAAGGTGTTGATCAGCATGAGGACAAACGGCGCGGCCGAGAAAAAGCAAAAACCGGCCACCAGAGCATAGGTGAAGGCGCGTTTGATGCTATGTTTCAGATCGAACATGCTACCTCACCTCCGTCCGCCGGGCATTACGCAGGACCAGGATGGCCACTGCCAATAGCAGCGGGAACAGGAAGAGGGCAATGGCCGAGCCTTGAGCCAGCGATCCCCCTTCAATGCCGGTAAAGTAAGCCCACGTAGACAGCACCTGCGTGTAATAGACAGGGCCTCCACGTGTAAGTACAAAGACCACCACCATATCCCCAAAGGTGAATATAAGGCCGAACAGGAGGGCGATGCTCATGATGGGTAAAATGAGCGGCAGTCGAACCTGAAAGTGAATGCGCCAGAAAGTAGCGCCGTCCACCTGGGCCTGGTCGATCAGGTCTTGGGGGATGGACGTGAGACCTGCCATGAGGATAACGGCCGACAGCGGGAGCATTCGCCATACATGCACCAGAATCACTGAGGCCATCGCCAGAGACTCGCGCCCCAAAAAGTTCAGGTGCTTGCCTGGGCCAAGTAATGTGCCCGGCCCTAATAGGCCGATGAGCTGCAATACCCAGTCAATGGGGCTGAACTTTGAATCAAATATCCACAACCAGCCGATAGTGCCCAAAGAAATCGGCGTTGCCCAGGGGAGCATGATCAGCATCCGCGCAAACCATTTCCCCTTGAAGTCCTGAGACAGCAGCAGGGCCAGAATATTAGCCAGGATAATCACCAAGACTTGCGCCGTCAGGGTAAAAACAAATGTGTTCGTCAGTGCCCGCCGGAATTGGGGCATGAAGTCGTTGTTGATAATGTACTTAAAATTAGCCAGCCCGACATAGTGAAGACTGGTATCACCCACACTCACATCAGCCAGGCTGAAGGCAATTGCGACGAAGAATGGCACAGCCACCAGGGCAAAGATGTAGATCACGGCCGGCGCCAGCAACACAATCCCTAACAGCCCTTCTCTGTCTGCAAGGCGACGAAACCTGGCTTTGCCTGCGACGTGGTCGAGAGTCGCTTCTTGCATGTTTTCGCTCCTTCTTAGGCAGGTTGAGGGGGAATGCGTAAACCCGTTGCCTTGTCGAAGTACCGTATATCCTTGTTTTGGACGATAAAGTCGTACCCCTCACCCGGTTCAACGTTGACTTTTACCATGGAGGGCAGCTTGGCTACGGTCATTCCTCCTTCAGGTGTGCCTTCGACGCGGCCGTAAATCAACCGGTCTGCGCCCAGGTGTTCCACCCAGGAGACATGGAAGGAGAAATGCCGGACATCGGTCCCTTTGGCCACAAATTCCGGCCGGAAATTCTCGGGGCGGAACCCAACTAGACATTCTTCATGATCTAATAGGTTCATGGGAGGGGAACCGAGGAAAGTGGCCACGAAGGTGTCGGCCGAATTGTCGTACACATCTTGAGGGGTGCCGATTTGCCGCACAGTGCCTGCGTTCATCACCACGATCCGGTCGCCCATGGCCATGGCTTCAATCTGGTCATGGGTCACAAAAATGGTGGTGATGCCTAGCTGCCGCTGAAACTGCTGTAATTCGCCGCGTGCGGCCGCGCGCAGTTTGGCGTCCAGATTGGAAAGCGGCTCATCCAGCAGCAAGACACGCGGTTCCTTCACCAGCGCCCGGCAGAGGGCCACACGCTGTCGTTCACCGCCGGAAAGCTGCCTTGGCTTGCGGTCTAAAAGCCGCTTGATCCCCAACATGTCCGCTGTCTTCTCCACCTTCTCTTTCATCGCCAGCTTGGGTACCTTCTTGGCTTTTAAGGGAAAGGCGATGTTGTCAAAAACAGTCATGTGAGGATACAGCGCGTAGCTTTGGAAAACCATCGCAATTTTTCGGTCGCGCGGCGGCAGTGCGGTCACGTTTTCATTGGCAATGAAAATTTCTCCGGCGGTGGGCTTTTCCAGCCCGGCGATCATGCGCATGAGGGTTGTCTTGCCGCAGCCGGACGGACCCAGGATGACCAACAGCTCTCCTTCCTGGATGGATAGGTCAACGCCGTTAACGGCCTTGACATTGCCAAAATGCTTTTTAATCCCTTTGATTTCAACTACGGACATAATGATTAAAAGACAAGAGGCTGGCCGGCGTTGCCAGCCTCTTGTCTGGTTCCTTATTTTACTCGCCGCCGATGTAGCCTTTGGCGCGCCATTCTTCAAAGATGGGGATGATTTGGGCTTCAGCTTCTGCTACTGCCTCCGGAGCTGTTTTCTCCCCTTTGGCTACCTGAGCCATCATGTTCGAGATGATGCGCTGGGCATACACTTTTACGATGGCCGGATTCGCCGGGCCGGGATATCCGAGATGGGTCGTCCAGTTCTCAGCCTCCCCAAGTACCTTCAACTTGTCGTTTGGCCGTGAGCCGAACGGATCCACATCAAGCCAGCCGCCTTCTTCGAAGAGTTCGGGGACGGTACTCTTGAAAGCAGGGAAATTGTACATTTCGCTGTTAAATACCGCCTGGCTGTAGTTGGCTGTGTGATGGAGGATGAAGGCTTTGGCTGCTTCCAGTTCCGCGCCCTGGACGTAGTTGGGGATGACATAGACCTGCCAGATATGGGCAGATGCATGCTGGTCGCCGCGCGGCCCTTTCAGCGCGTCCACGAAGAAGATATCGTCGGCCGCGGCCGGATCAATCTTCTGCAGACTGCGGTAAGCGGAAATGGAGTTGAGGATGTAAGACAATTCACCGGCGATCAGACCCTGGTTGTTCGATGCGGCATTCCAAGAGAAGACCTCTTCTGTCATGGTCTTGTCATACAGTTCGGCCATAAACTCGACGGCTTCAATCACCTCAGGTGAATTGATGACAACGTTTTCGTTTTCATCCTGAATGGAACCGCCGAAAGACCAGATCATGGCGCGGGCAGCGAATTCAGAGTCAATCTCCGGCGACATGCCGATGCCGAGTGGGACGCCCAGGTTATCGCGGATAAATGCACCACCCTCAAGCAGGTCTTGCCAGGTGTCCGGGCCGTCGGGATAGCCGGCTTGTTCCCACAGCGACTTTTTATAGTCGCCGGGGTCGGGAATCCAGCCGTGGCAGAACCCGTAATAACTATCCGTTCTGGGCAGGTAGGAATTCGCCTTGCAAGTGGGCATTTGTTCCCCGAACAATTCTTGCGCCTGCAAGTTAAGGTCGGTGAGGTCATGCACACCTTCGACAAAGAGGGAGCCGCCGATTACAAGCTCGACGATGGTGGGCCCTTCGCCGGCGTCAATCGCGGCCGTTAATGTGGGGAATAGCTCAGTGAAGCTAATATGCTCCACACTCATTTCTACCCCAACCGACTCACCCCAGGCTGGTGCAAACTCATCAATCCAGATGTCGTACTGGGGAACAAAATGGCTCCATTGCAGCAACGAAATGGTCGTTCCTTCCGGGAACTGCTGCTGCTCTACCGGTACCTGGACGACGCGGGTGACTTCAACCGGTTCCCCCTCTACCTCAATCGTTTCAGTTACCACGCGAGTCACTTCCACTTCTTGGGTAACGGTTTCTGTTTGCGTGACGACGCGGGTGACTTCAACTTGCTGCGGTTGACATGCAGACAAGATGAGTACGCCCGTGGCGACCACCAATGCAAAAAGGGCAATACGTCTGTATTTCATTTTCTCCTCCTTCTAATGAGAATGATACAGATATGGGATGGACCGAAAACAAGCTATTCTTCGAGTGTAGAGGTGAAGCACTCTCGTGTCAATGATTTTTTAGAGGTTTTTTGTAAGCGTCCGGATTTTGGGGGAATGGATGGGGAAAAGCCGCTGGATTGGGGACTGAAGATTGGAGAGTGGGGATTGGCAATTGACAGACTGACTGGTGGAGGGTGCTCGCAAATTCCTGGTTCTAATAAATTTTGTGGCCGGTAGGGGCGGGCTGGCGCGAAACGGCCTTGGCGGCCGCAAATGGCCTTCTCTCCGCACCATCTCGCCCTCCCTGTTCATGACCGCTGCGGGGCGAGATGACCGGGAGACAAAGCCATTTGTCTGGCAAACGTCACCCCCGGTCATCCCGCCCCTACCCTAAAACACAAAACCACAAAATCCGTTAGAATCAGGCAAATTCCAATCTTCAGCCTTAAGAAGGGATTTCAACCCGCCTTAAGGGGCAGGGTAAGCGTCTTCATCAGCGGTTGTGGTGGGGATGCCTTCATCTGCATTGTCGTCTGATTCTGCATCCTGTGCGCCGGCGCCGTCGGCCGCGTTGCCGGCCGCGTCTTCCAGTTCGGAGGGTTGATCAGAAATTGTGCTCTGGCCAAACAGGGGCGCAAATTTGAGGATGCGGTTGTTGGCGGCGTCAGCGATGTAGATATTATCTTCCCCGTCAATGGCAATGCCGTTGGGCAGACCAAAGCCGGTACTATCTGTACTAAAATGGCCAAACCGGCCCAGATAATCGCCAAGCTCGCTGAAGATCAACACGCGGTACCCTTCAGGATCGGTGGCGTATACCCGGCGGTGACTATCCACAGCAAGATATGGTTTGTTGTTGATGGACTGTCCCGCCCAGGCGTCCACCTCCCACTCAAATGTGGCCTGAAGGTCGGGATTGAACTGCTGGATACGGCCGTTCCAAGTGTCGGCCAGAAACAGTGTGTCGTTGGAAGCAATGCCGAGGCCCACTGGTTCGTTGAACTGGCCCAGTAGGTTGCCGAAATTGCCTACGCGCTGCAAGAAGTTACCTTCCCGATCCAATACCTGCATACTGTGATTGCCGGTGTCGGTGACGAGCAGCCGGTTGTTGTCCAGCAGCACCAGGTCACGCGGGCCAAAGAATAACCCCAGCGCCTCATCTGCGGCATCAGTGGGTGAGCCGCTGCTGCCAAACACAGCCACAAACTGACCATCATGCGTGAACTTCTGGATGCGGTGGTTCCAGGTGTCGGCAATATACACATAGGATTCGTCCACGACAATACCCCACGGTTCGTTGAACTGGCCAGGCCCGGTGCCGGAGCCGCCCCAGGCGGTGATGAACGAACCATCCTGGCCAAAGACCTGGATACGGTTATTGCCTGAATCAGCCACAAAAATACGGCCGTCTGGCCCCACAGCCACATTGCGCGGCGCGAACAACTCACCCTCATTAATTCCGGCGACGCCGCTCTCATTGATCACCATCACCGGCTGCACCTGGAAATCCTTTTCCGCATAGGGGTCTTGGGGCGGAACCACACTCACAGCACCGGTTCCATAATCCCAAAGGTTGGCCAGTACGTCCTTCCGCAGATACAGGCGCAGTTCATGCCGCAGCGGCCATTGCCCGGCGGTGTAAGTCCCGCCAAAGACCTCCCCCAACTTTTTATAGTCTCGGTAAAAGAAAATGTCCCATAAAGCCTGACGCACTTCAGGGTTGCCTAGGCCGCGCCGATTGGCCGCACCCGGCTCACCCAGAATTGCGTTCCATGACAACTTGCGGTATTCCTCCATAGGCCACCAGAGGAAAGTATGTGTCTGCACTTCGTAATTATCACTCAGGTAAGGTTCTACCTTGTCCCAGTTCAGGGACCCGACAATGATTACGGGTGCATCGTTTAAGCTGTGGCCGGGATTTTCGCCAAAGTAAACGCGGTTAGGGTACTCTCGCAAGTACCAGGTGAACGGCCAGGAAGAGTCATTATCGAAGGCCACCTTGATGCTCTTATCGCCGTACATGCGCATGGACAGCGCTTCAATTTGCTGCAAGACTGCATTTTTGGTGGCCGGCGCGCCGTGAGCATACACCATGAACTCGGTGGTGTAATCCGCATTGGGGACGTTGGCCATGTAAGAGAAGCGAATGGTCAACAAGCTGAGAAGCCCGAATAGGGCCAGCAGGATGACCGGGCGGCGAGCGTCTGGTTCCAGGCGGCGGATATTGAGACGCCAAAGATAAAACAGGGCGCCGGCAGCAAGCCCGGTTCCCATGAAGCGGCCGACAGCGATGAGCGCGTCCCGCTGCTGGTCGCCAAACTGTAGCTGGCCCAACAAGAGCGGGCCGGCAAACAGTAGCAGGGAGACAATGAACACGGCCGTCAATCCTATCGCGCGCCAGGTTGCCCCAGATAACAGCAGCCGAGGGTTCCCTTGGTTTAGTCGTTCGTTGAAATACCAGCCGGACAACATCGCCATCGGAATCACAAAATGAGTGCTCAACCACGGCATTTTCTCGCCGGCATAACTGTAAACCAGCCAGGTTAATAAGAGCCACACCACCAACATGGGGACAAAGTCCGTCAACTCGTCCAACGTGACGATACCGCGGAAACTGCGTCCCAGCCCATATGCCTGGAGCAGTTGTTTCCGCCGAATGAGGAACCAGTAGAAGGCCGCCGCGATGACCACCAGCAGGGCCAGGATCCAACCCAGGGTAGGAGATGTCGCTTCGCCGGCCAGCGAGGCCGCGCGGTTGAACCACCAGTTGCTCAAGCTGTAAGTCAGTAAAGCTGCTAGAACCACTGAGAACCAGTAACCGATCTGGCCGGCCAGCCGTTTCTGCCGCAGCCAAAGACGAATGGCAGCCAGGGAGAAGATAAGGGGCAGGAACTCATAAAACGGCACCACGAAGAAGTAATAAAACCAGGGCTGACTGCCCCGTTCCACCCCTTGCTGTTCCAGCCAATAGCCAAGCGACCCGACCATGCCGCTGGCCCATCCGCCGGGGTTGGTGAAGACGGAGGTGAAGAAAAATGTGAAGATGCTGTAGTAAATGGCGGCCGCAATGAGCCAGCGCCGCCGGTTCCACCATAACCCGGCCAGAATGGCCACCGCCATCGTGAGCACCAGGAACATCCCTGAGCGGACTACGCCCGATGACAAATACCCTTGCCAGCAGGTCTGGTTGAAAAGTTGAACGGCAATCTGCTGCCATGCAGACAACCCTTCCGTATTTTCGGCAAAGCATTTAGTAAACGAATAGTCACGCGGGTTCCAGCCGGCCAGCGACGTGAGAACAGGGGATACCGAGGGCAGGACTAATGTTGCGAACAGCCACGCCAGGTCAAATTCCGGATACTGGTCGAGGTGCGGCCGCATTTCGCGAAGAGCCAGGAACAGGCCCAGGCTGAACACGCCCAGGCCCACCAACTGCGTCCAACGAAACGCGCTACCGTCATTGGTTGTGGTTGCGGCCGCGGCCTGGGCGTCATCGGGATTGGCGGCGAACCCTTGTGCCGGTTCAGTCGTTGCCGCACTCGCGGCCGATTCGGCCGTCAGGCGTTGGCCGATAAAGCCGCCGCCGAGCAGTAAGATGCCTAACACGGCGACAACCAGAGGGGCCCACAGTTTGGGCAGTGTGCGGCCGATCCAGTCGGAGGTGCCTGCGTGCACTGCCAAGCGCAGCAGCAGCATGCCGCCAAAGATGGTCACGTAGATGAAAGCCACTTCCTTGGTGGCAAACATCAACGCTGTTCCGGCCGCGAACCACCACAGGTTTTTCTCTTCTCGTTCACGGATATACTGCCACATGGCGATGAAGACGATGAGCGCCCATACAATGACATAGATGTCATGCCGGATGTAGCGGGAGTAGTAGCTAATATAAGGAGAGATGAGAAAGAGGAAACTGGTGAAGAGCGACCCGATACGGCCCAACCAGCGCCGGAGCAGGTAGGGCATCGCCACCAGGACAATGCCGAAGAGAGCTACCGGGATGCGGGCCGAGAGGTCGCTGTCACCAAAAAGCCAGTAGGAGACGGCCGTGATATGGAACAGAAATGGCCCGTGCATCAGCGGCGTGTGGTTATACCCTTCGCCGTTATAGAACTGGTATGAAAACTGGGTGTGTAAACTTTCGTCATGGCTCATGACGCGGCCGCCCAGGTTCCAAAAGCGGGTAATAATCGCCAGGAGGATGAACAACAGATAAATTGTTTTTTCCCAGTCGAGCTCAATGAGTTCCGTTAACGGCCGCGACAAGAGGTTGCGTGTTTCATCAGCAGTGGTGGTTGCTTGGGTCATGGTCTACTCAAAAGGTTATCTGGACGCCACAATAGGCGCAGGGATGGGAACAGGGGTTGCCGACATGGGCGCGGCTTTGGCCACGGCCGTTGTCATCGGTTCCGCCTGAAAAAAACGGCTTGTTTCTGTTTCCGTTGCGGTAGGACTATGGCTTAACGTTGCCGTTGCTGCCAGGAAAGTGGGCGAGGTGGGGTTCCATGTTTGCTGTCGGGCGGAGAAATGCAGGACCAGACTGCCCAACGCCAGCAGCAGCACCAGGGTGATCGGGGCCAATTGTCGCTGCCAGTTGAAATTCAAACGCCAGCCTGTCCGCTGCGGTGCAGGCGGCATCAGTTCGGCCAGCCGGCCGGGCGCTGGTTGCGTGGCTGCACTCAACGCGGCCCGCACAGTGCGGCTCATGCGACGCTCCCGGCCAATCTCGCTGCGGCATTGGGCGCAAACGGCCGCATGCTGCTCCACCTGCTGCCGTTCTTCCGGCGGAAGCAAACCTAGCACATAATCAGAAACCTGTATGAAAACGTGTGGTTGGTTCATCACCGTTTTATACACGCCGCCGCGCCGGAACGCGCAGCCGGATTTTCCTCAACTTCACGTTCGGCATCCTGTTCGTCCAACAATTCCCGCAGCGCCTTATGCGCCAGGCGCATGCGAGACTCGGCCGTCTTGGCCGGGATGCCGAGGATGGCGCCAATTTCAGGATAGGTCAGCCCTTCATAATAGCGCAGCACGGCCGTTTCCCTCAGTTTGGGCGACAGCGCTGCCAACGATTCCCACACGCGTTTTTGTTCCTCGTTTAATACCACGATAGCATCCGGATTGGGCGCGTTCTCGTCTTCGATGTCCTGGTTCAGCAACTGTTGTAACGAAAAAGTAGGCAGCCATTTTCGCCGCCGTTTGTTGCGGCAGCGGCTGATGGCGATCCGGTACAACCACGTCCTGAACGAAGATTTATCCGCGTCAAAACGAGCCAGCGTACGGAATGCGTAATCGAAGCTGTCCTGGAGCACTTCTTCCGCATCTTCCTTGTGCTGGAGCAGGCTATAGCAAAGGCGGTAAATCATGCCCGCGTACTGGTGGTACAGAGCAGCATAGGCTGTCTCATCCCCGGACAGGCAGCGGCCGATAAGCGCCTGCACAATTGGGTCTGCCTGTGCGGGCCTCTCCTGTTGTTGGGGCCAGGTGAGAACATGGGGATCCGGCGTCATGGTACCTGCCCTAACGCCAGATCGGCCCGCCACCAGAGAACAACGCGTTCTCTGATGAAGGGGGCGGGTGTTTCATGGAACAGCCACCAGCGCATGAGCGCCATTTCAGACTGGTCCGGCGCTTCGTTGGCCGGAAGCCGGGCAGCGCGTTGGAAGAGCGCGAAATCGGCCCCTTTGTACGCGCCGCCGAAGGCTGGCTCGCTGTCGGCCGGCGTGATGATGACGGCATTGTTAGCGCCAATGGGCACGCTCTCTACAAAATGAACCCGCTCGAAATCACGCAGATACCAGCGCAGCACGGCCGATTCTACACTGCTTAGGATATCCAGGTCGGTGTCAGTTCCTGTGGCCTGCCGGGAAATGTCCCGGGCTACGGCCGCCAGCAGCCTCACATCGTCATCCGTCCCTACTGTCACCCACCGCTCGCGCGGGTCATTGGCGGCCTGATGGCTCATCCACCAGCCGGTTCCCCAGCTGTAGATTGCCAGCAGAAACAGCAAGCTGATTAACGTGCCGGCGTACACTGCCCGGAGATCGAGCGAAGCAGCCAGGATCAACACAACGATGACGGCCGTCGCCGCCAGCAAAGCCGCTAACAGGTTGCCAATCTGCCCCGGATCATGCACAACCAGCCTGCTGTAGAGGGCCAGGTTCGCCAAGCCCAGCAAACCCAGCAGAATCAACACGGCCGCCACAGCCCAACTCAACCACGCTGATCGGGAAATCTGGTTTCTTAGCTGGGCGTTCATGAAGGCTCCCAGCAGCAAATAGCCGGGCAGCGTGATGATCAAGGCATTTTCAATATGGCCGCGTTGCAGTAAGGGCAGCAAAAAAGCGGCAGCCATCCAGTAGACGCACAACGTGCCGAGGGGATGATTGCGCAGCGTTGCCCAGAGGATGGCGACAGTGCCGGGCAGCAGCAAGAGCAGTTCGTAACGGCCGAGGGCGATAAATGGGGTCAGCGTATCCAGCGCATTTCCCTGGCCGGCGAACTGCCCCAGCCAGCGTGCGGGCAGCAGAGCCGTTGCGCCCAGACCCGGAGGGTACAGCAGGAACAGCGTGCCGCCGCCGAGGAAGATCAGCCCGGCAATCAGGGCCATTCGCGACCACTCGCCCCGGTTCGGGCGTGAGCGGCGGCCTGAGTCAACTGTCAGCAGCCCCAGCCTGGACTGCAGCAGCCAGGCCAACGCCAATGTCACGGCCGCTCCGTAAAACAATGGGGAGGTGATCAGCCCCAGCCCAGAGAATGCACCCAACGCATAGAGCCAGCGAGTCTCGCCTGCTTCCTGGTAGCGAACCAGCGCCACCAAAATCCCCATCGCCGCAAACAAAGCCATCACCTCACCCCCGGCGGTGCGGCTGGCTACTGCCTGCAGCGGGGAAGCAGCCAACATCAGGGATGCGGTTAACGCGCCGATGACGCCAAGCTGGCGGCGAAGCCACCAGGGCAATGCCACCAGCGCCAGCCCGAATATGGCAGGGATCAGGCGTATGATCGCGTCACTGTAGCCCAGTACCGGCGTGAGTAGACTGGTGAGGGTGAAATAGGCGGGACTGTGGGCGGCGAGGGGGGCCTGTCCCGGCTGCCATAATTTCCATACGGACCAGGCTGACTCTGCCTCGGTTGGAGAAAGCGGCAGGCGGCCTAATTCAACAAAGCGCATGACGGCCGCGGCCGTGAGGATAAGCGCAAAAAGCGCATCAGCCACCGTTACAGATTGCAGCTTCGAGAACCGTTGTGAAGCGCTTTGCTTCCGGCTTTCCGTAATGATTCCTTCCTGCATAATCGTTTCTCTAAAGAACCTTTCCCAAAATTGGAGTCCAGTAGACCCCAATTTCAACGAGGGTGGATTAATCTTTAGAACTTGCTGCCCATGTGTTATTTTTTGTTTCGGCAGTTGAAAACTGTACCAACATCTGCCAAGTCGGCCTGCGCCGACAAAATCGAGATTTCGGAAGTTGTTTACAGCAAGACCCAATAACGTTACCCATTTGCCGGCCAGGTACGCTTATTCCGGCTGCCAGCGATAAATGGTGACGCCGGCATTTTGATACACTACCTCCAGGCGTCCGGCGAATTTCTCTTTAGCCTGCGGCCCATAAGTGTTCAATTCTAACCCACCCACATAAATGTATTCAACCTGATACCGGTCCAGCAGCGTTACCGTATGTTCCCAGTCCGGTTCACTGTAAATATCGCGAACGGCCGGATCGCGCACCCCCGGCTCCAGAGTATTGCTGCCCCGCCATTGGTATTCATGCCCCGCCCAGCCCAGGAGGGTGGGCAGTCCGGTGCTGGCTGATACCCGGCCAAACCCGGTGTACTGTCCCCCGACGGCTTCCAGGATGGTAGGTGTACCAGGCACTTCGTCCCGAAGCCATTGAATCGCGGCATACTCATCCGGGTGAGCGCGCGCGAACTGGGCCAGCCCGTCCAATGTGGCTGGCTCGCGGGTTTCGGCCGTCTTCGCCCCGCGATATTCGGCCGTGCGGGATTGGATGCCGAAATAGGGGAACAACAGGGCGACGGCCAACGCCAGCCCATATCCGGTCGTTGCCAGCAGCGGCCACACGCGGCCCAGGCCGATCCTTATTTCCTGCCACAGATATCCCAGGGCAAAAAGGGCGGCCACGCCGAACATCACCCACGCCTGGTAGTAGAATTTGAAGATGGTGTTCAGGCGGAAGCCGAAGTTATCGCGCAGATAGACAAACTCAGGCCCCAGCGTCAACAAGATGCCGGTACCGACCAGCAGCAGGACGAACGGAAGTGCGTCCGCTTCCCGATTGTCCGGCGGGGTCTGGCGCGGCACAGGATCGATCCACAATGAGACGACCAACGCCAGCAATGCCAGCAGGAACAGGATCATGCCGGAATAAGCCATGCGTGCGCCGAAAACGGCCGGGAGCAAGGCCAGAATGGCCCCGGCGCCCCAGCCGGGAGCAATGAACGCGTCCGGCCGCGGCGGCAGCGAAATGTTGAGTTCAGCGGCCAACTCAATGACCCGCCCCGCTCCCTCCGCGCTGGCAGCAATCCCCCAGCTCAACAAGAGCATGAGTAGCAGCAGGCCGACCAGAAGAGAGACGGCCGTCAGCAGGCCGGCCTTCCAGTGGCGGAATCGCGCCCGGACGGAGAGCGCAACCACCATCAGGGTGATGCTCAACAACGGCATGCCGAAGATGATCGCAAAATGAGCCAGCCGTGTCGGCCGCATGAGCATGGGCAGCAGAAAAGGCGCGCCTGCCTGGGAGCGGAATCCAAGGTAGAACGGAAGGTAAAGCAGGATGGCAGTCGCGACCAGCATCACCCCTGCCAATCCCGTCTGCGCCGGAAGCTGCTGTAGCTGCCGGCCATCCCTGCGCCACGCAGCCAGCACAAATGCGCCCAGCACCACAAAAAGGTGAATCAACACATCCCAGGTGTTGAGAAAAGAGAGGCCGCCCAGGACGAGGATGGTGAAACCCCATAGCGGCCGTCCGGTGCTTTGCAGCAACAGTTGTGCCCGATCGCGCCAGCCGCTCTTGTCCCATTCTTCCCCATCCAGACAAGCGTCCTTCCCTTGAAGCCACCATGCATACGCCACGGCCAGACTCAGAAAGGCAAAAGGGAGGGCCAGCACATGCGGGTGCAGGTCGCCCAGAATGAAGCTGAAGCCCGGAAACTCGGCGATAGGTTCCAGCCCCTCTTCGGGACGGCCGGAGAGATGATATTCGTGAATCACGCGCGAAGAGCGCCACCACCACCAGCCGCTGCTTTGATAACGAGGGGTGTCGGTAACGGCCGCCGGTTGGTTGAGGTCGCGCACATCGAGCCATTCCCAGAACTGGTCTGAGCCGATTCCGTTGCCGTGGAGCAGTTCCAGACCCACTTCCAGATTCCCGGCAATGGGCAGGGCGATGGCGGCGATGACGCCCAGCGTGACGGCCGCGCGCCGTCCGTTCCGGGTCGCCGCCAGATTATAAACCATCCCAAACGCGCCCACGGCCGTACCCGCCACCAGCCAGGCGATGGCCAGGTTAAAAGCGACCGGCTCGGCAACCAGCGCCAGCCGCCCAATCATCGAGGTCATCACATAGCCGAAGTAATAGTAGCTGATGGCAAAGCCGGACAGCCATGGGTCGAGTGGAGGGAAATTGGAACTGCGGCCGATGGCGTTGAGGAAAGCGAACTCCATCGGCTTCTCGGTGGCGGCGATGGCCGGATTTTGCGCCCGCACCCATACCCACAACCCGAAGATGGTCACAAATAGAAGCTCCGTGATGGCGATTTGCGCCTTGTTGGCTTGTGCCCATTGCTTGAGCGGAGCCTCGGAGGAGGCATGCCGGTATGCCCAGACGGAGAGCGCGACCAGCAGCGCCAATGCCAGCATCATCCCGCCCGCATCGTTGCCTGTGAAACCCAGACTGCCGGACAGCCAGAAGAAGTAACTGGCGATCAGCAGGCCCGCCATCTTGGTGAAGGCGTAGCCGCGGTCAGGCAGGCGGTGGAACAGAAAGAGCGTGAGCGGGGCAGCGGCCGTGCCAATTGCCGTGATCACCGCCCACCATCGTATTGCAGCCCAAATGTCATTCAATGGCATAACTCTCTTTGTTGCCCTATCGAGTTACTTTGAGATCCGCAGCCAGGGAAAAAACCTGCGTAGCCTGAATCAAGGTGCATTTTGTCCCATGATTTTGTAAATACGGGTTCCTTCATTTCGGTACACTTCTTCCAGATAGCCGGCGGCTGCCATGCGCTCAAACTTGGCTAGCCCTTCCGGCGGGTACTGCGTCTGTTCCAGTTTACCGATATAGATGTAAGCCACATCGTACCTGTTCAAGATGGCCAATGCCTCTGTGGGCACCGGAGTCGCGTAAAGCCGGTTGACATCCTGGACGCGAGCGCTGACCAGGCTGCCGGGTAAGACGGCTCGCTGCTGCCGCTGGTGCCAATCCCAACCGATGATCGTGGGCAGTCCGGTATACATCGCGATCCGGTTGCCGATAGAGCGGTAGGCGGTGCCGTCATTCGCCTCGGCGATCACCGGCGACCCTTCAATGTGCCGGTACATCCATTGGATGGCGTCGTAATCGTAGTGCAGCGGCACGGTGACGCTGTTTCCGGCATAGTCGGTGTCCCCGTACTGAACGTATTCCATGAAGGCCATGCCGTCCAGGGTGTGCGGCGCTTCTTTGCTCATGCGAATATCCCACTTGGCCTTTGTGGCCAGCACGGGATACAGCCCGGCCGCGATCAGCAGTACCGCCAACGTGCCCTGCCATGCTTTGCGCAGGCGCGGCCGCCGGATGACAGCCGGCCAGGCCCAGGCCACTGCTGCTCCCCCGACCACGCTCAGCATCACCCAGACTTGCAAGTAGAACTTAAAAACCGTATTCATGCGGCCGATGTCACCATCCAGGACGAATACTTCCACGAACAGCGTCAGCGCCAGTGCGGCCGAAATCAAGATTAGGACGATGCGCCGGGCAGTCGGCAGTTGTGGCCGCAATCCCAGCAAGCCGCTGATGATAACCAGCGTCAACGCCAGCGGCGCAATCAAATATCCTTTCAGAAATAGCACCAGAAGCAGCAGGACATAAACCGCCAGCGTCAGCATCAACGGCCCGGCGATGGGTTCCATCTGTCTCATCCCTTCCTGAGTCCAGGCGCCGGTCCAGGCGCGGAACTCGCGCGCCAGGTGCGTGATCACCAGGAAGAGGAACAGCCCGTAGACGCTGAGGTAGTTGGTGACGTGAGTGTAGGAGCCGGGCCAGAGCGAGAAGGCGGTGTAGCCCACGCCGTAGTTGGCGGCATAAGGCCAGAAGGTGATGACGGACAGGCTGACAAGCGTTGCAAGCAGCATACCCGTGTGTCCCAATGCGGCGAAACTGAGACGGCCGTGCCGCCGCCAGACATAATAAGTGACTGCCAGCCCGCCGACCACCAGATAAGTAGGCCAATCCCACGTATTCGTGGCCCGCAGCACGCCGATGGCAATGCCTCCCATCACCCATTGCAGACCCGTTTCCCACCAACGAGCCGCCCCAGCTTCCTGCTTGCCCCAATCCGCTTGCAGCGCCAGGGACACAGCCCAACCCAGGGCCAGAATTGTCAGCGGCAGGCTGATCATGTGGGCGTGCAGGTCGCCATACAGGAAGGTAAAAAAGGGGAACTCGGTGATTGGCTGCACTTCACCCGGGTTGGCGTTGATGGCTCGTGAAGCGGTCCAGAACCAATCCCCGGTGTAGATGGGCGCAGGCTGCCCGCCCAGCACCTGGATACCTCCATCCAGGGTGCGCACCAGCGTATTCAGCGCCGCGATGCCGGTATCAATGGCCTCGCTGCCGGCACGGTACCATGCGTTCAGCAGCACGCCGACTTCTGCCAGATTGCCTAGCATTACCGCCAGCGCCGCGGCCGCGATGCCTGCGGCAACCGCCCGCCGATTCAGCGTGCGCAGCGCAGGCTCGCCTGCGGCCGTCCCTGGGCCATCATTGGCCGCGACAAGATTGTATGCGATGCTAAAGACGCCCAATCCGGCAAAACTGAACAGCATGGGCAGGATGAGGTTGTAGGCCAGCGCGGGTAGGATGCCCAGCAGCTTGGTTAAGATCCCCGCGTAAACGAAGCCGTAATAGTAATAGTTGATGTAACCGCCGGCGAACCATGGATCATAAGGGGGAAAGACCGTGCTCTTCAACACGGCCGTGAAGTAGGATAGATCCATCGGCTTCTCACCTCCCCATATAACATCCCACACGTCAGGATTCCCCAGGCGGACGGCGATCAGCAGCAGGTACAGCGCCAGGCCGATCAACTCAGCCAGGCCAATATAGGCCAGGTTGCCGCGGATAAAATCGGTGATTTCTGCCCGCCGCGTTAGAAAAATAACCAAGCTGAACAGCGTCATGAGCAGCAGCCCAAAGACGATACTGCTCCTGGTATGGGGCAGCCAATGCAGACTGGCCGCCAGCCAGGCGAAGTAGGAGAGGAACAAAAGCGCCAGCACGCGCGCCAGGGCGTACCCTTTGTCGGGCAGACCGCGCAGCACGATAAAGGTGATGGGAAATGCCAGCCACCCCAACAGCACGGCCGCCAGCCACCAGACGGCCGCCGCTAGCCCCGGATGCCTGGATAGCACCCCATCCACATCAAATATGGCACGGAAGGTGCCGTTCTGACGCTGAATGGCAAGCTCCGTTTCCGAGAGCATCAGTCCGTTCGGGGCCTGCGTGGCCTCCCCCGGCGTCATAAACGTGGCCTGGCTCAAATCCACGCTGCCCAGCACCTGGGCTGTGTTTTCATGCCTGTAGCGGTCTGACTTGGCAAAAATCCAGACCGGCGGGTGGTCGTAAACGCTAAACGCCTCTTCGGCCGCCAGATCCCAGGGAGGCGACCAGCCGACTTCGGGGGGCGATCCCCAGCGAAGCCGGCCCGTCGTGTCACTGATGTACAGCGGCCCAATGTGCAGGTCGGCGTGGAACTGGGCTGCCAGATCGAAGCCAAGCTCCCCACTGAACAGCGCCTCATAATAGCGCATCATCATCGGGTAGGTGAGGGGGAGCCGCGGCAGCGACCACATGGCCCGTTGGCTGCTCAGCATGATGTAATCAGCCTCATCCAGCCATTGGATGACTTCCTGCCGCTTTTCGGGGCTGTCGGGATGGGTGACCGGCCGTTGGCCGCCGCTGACTTCAACGTAGTAGCTGCCGTACGCGTTGCGGCCGTCCGTGCCCACCGGCAGCAGGTCGTCCCAATGCTCATTTGCCAATCGGCTGGTACCAAGGCGCAGCGCGCTCTCCGGCCCTGCTTCCAGCGTAAGTGAGTGGGCTGACTCCGCCCGCAGCAATGTGTCCGGTATGTCAATCAGTAGCGGCCGTCGCTGCTCGTCAACATTGAACGATACCTCTGCAGCTGCGGGGTTTGTGTCTAGATTCACGCGCATTGTCTGGCTGCCTGGTTGTTCGTCCAGGCTGCTCACATAATTGAGGCGTACGGCCGTGACAGTGCCGTCTTCCGGTATGACGAAATGGAGCGTGAGCGGGGGGACGCCGGGAAAGAAGCTGTACTCGCGCAGAGGAAGCTGGAGTGTCCGTTCTTGCCGTCCTTGTTCCGTTTCGACTTCGTACAGCAGGGTCGCCCCCGTGGGCACGTGCTCGAAAATCCAATCTGAGGCGGCGATGCGGGTGACCGGCTCCTGGTAAATGCGAATGAAGGCGTTGGCCCATAAAATGGTGGGCGCTACAACACCAATCATCAGCGCGGCCGCTCCCAATCGCTGGGTGAGACGGCGAGACGACGCGCCCTTGCCGGCCCGATCCCAGCACTCGAACAACAGCCATGCGGCCAACAGGAGGAGGGTGGGGTAGATGGGTAAGAAATAACGGATGGATTTCACCCAGCGGGTACCCATGAACAGGAAATAGATGCTGCTCCACACAGCCGGGATAGCGTGCGCCGTCCAGCCGGGGCGAAAAAGCGTTAGTTGCCATAGCGCCCATATCAGCCCAATGAATGCGGCCGCGCCGGCAGTGATGCCCATGCCGTAAAGCAAGATGTTGGTGAAAGGAAAAAGGAGCGGCGTGCGATCCGTCCACTGCAAAGCGGGTGGGAAGGAAGCGTCCGGCGTTTGCAGCCGCTGGATCTCTTCCATGTTGGCTCGCCACTGCGGGTTCAGGGCGACGAAGGCGCGTAGGGCCGCGCCCAGGGTGCCTGGTTCCTGCCCCGTTTCTGCGATCGCTGCCTGCCGCACCATGTCGCCGTCAGCGAATGCGTAGGGTTGGGCCAGCCGGAATGATACGGCCGACACGGCCGCAGCCAGGAGAACGCCGAGAATGGCGCGCTGCAAGTCCAGGTTGCCGGACGGGGTGCGGATCGAGTGCCAGGTGTGCCCGCGCCGTGCCAGCCAGACGACAGCGGCGACGTTGGCCATCAATGCCAGGGGGGCTACGTTGATACGCGAGGCGACCGCCAGCCCCAGCCCCAGTCCGAACAGTATCCACCAGCGGGCACGCCAGCGAGGCCGTGATTCTGCCAACCCCGCTGCGCGCACGGCCGCGTAGAGAGCCAGGGTTGTCAATGCGGCCGCCCAGTTGTCCATGGTGAAGAAGTGGGATTGCTGGATTGGCATGACGGCCGAGGCTTGCAGCAGCGCCGCCAGCAGGCCGACGCGCCAGTCGTACAGCCGCCGGCCAATCAGGAAGAGAAAAGCCACCGAGACCAAATCAACCAGGCCGGAGAGGAAACGGCCGAGCAGATGCACGCCATCATAGGCGGTAAAGTTTTGGGTACAGACGGAAGGTGGGAGGCTGTTGCTGCCGGCGACCAACTCACAAGCCCGTGACGCCCATTCGGCCGCATAACGGGTGACCGTCATGGGGAAATTGCCATAGACGTAGAAACCCTGCCCGGCGTTGTACGGGTTAAGCGGAGACTTTGAAGTTTGCAGATATTGGATGGGATCAGAGGCGGGTTGAAGCTGGGTGGCAACAATGGTCAGAAAACGTTCGTCAGGGTGCAGATGATGATTGTCATCCCAGTCCAGGCCGGTGAAGCGAAAGCGTGCGCCGAGCAGAAGCACTAGGATGAGCAGGCCCGCCGCGAGCGATTCCCAGTTGAGTCTGTGTTGAGAGCCGGGCTGTTCAAGAGTTCCCGGCACGCTGTGTGGTTCCTCAACCATCTCTGTTGGTTCGATTGTCATGCCCGGACCTGGCCTGTTGCCCTTCTGTTGAATAGCATAAGATGAATTCTCTGTATCCAACCTGACTTACACACTGCGTGGCGGCCGGCCGCCTTTGATTTATACACGGCCAAGCGGCCGCAGGCGTAATGGGAGTGAGTCAGCCTGGGATCGCAGTGGGGGAGAAACCCGTTGGTCAGACGGAACCGCCCGAATTCTGGATCAGGTTCAAGAGCGCGTCGCGGTTGACGATGGTAAATCGCTTGCCTTTGGTCTTGACCCAGCCCGCGCGTCGAAAACGGCCGAGGGACTTGTTAATGCTGACGCGGGTGGCTCCGATCATCTCTGATAGATCGGTCTGCGTCAGCGGCAGCTCAACCAAAATGCCCTCTTCCGTCTCCCGGCCGTACTGGTCAGCCAGGTCCAGGAGGATGCGGGCCAGCCGCGCCGGCAAGTCTAAAAAGAAGATGTCGCTGATCTGGCTGTTGAGGCGGCGAATCCGCTGGGCCAGCGTATGAAGCACGTTGAGGGCAAACGCCGGATTGCGGCCGATGTAGCGAATAAACTCTTCCCGGTGTAGCGTTAAGGCGGCGGTGGGTTCTAGCGCTTCGGCCGTAGCCGAGCGCGGAGAATCGTCCAGCAGCGCTAATTCACCGAAAAAATCGCCTTCTCCCAGGATGGCCAGCAGCGCTTCGTTTCCCTCCGGTGTTGTGTGGCTGATCTTCACCTTGCCGGTCACGATGATGTACAGAAGTCCGCCCGGATCGCCGTGATGGAATACGATCTGACCAGCGCCAAAACGACGCATCACCATCTGCTCGGCGAGATCATCGGCGTCATCGGGATTCAGCTTGGCGAAGAATGGGACCTGTCGCAGTGCCTCTGCCGCATTCTTGTCATGGATTCTCATCGTACTACCCCGGAGGCCCTACACGGCCGTTCAATAACTGGCAGGTCTGTCCTGTGCCAGCGTGGAGCAGAATGTTGTGCTCCAAATGGATACCTTGACCGCTTTTACCTAATTCTATCTCAACGTACTGTAGAGCCAAAGCTGATCAGGGAACTTCGGCCGCAGCCCGGTTATCGTTGCGCCAACACGGCCGCGGTCGCATGCTGCAAAGCGCGCTTAACGGTCTGGGCGTCAGCGGCGGGGCCGCCCCCTTGAGCAAAGACCCCGCTTCCCCCTCCGGACCCGCTACCGATTTCCGCTATCGCCTGTTGGAGAAGCTGGTTCATTTCGCCTGGGGCATCCTCAGAGCGGCAAAAGAGGAGGTGAGACCGGGAGCCGGCCAGCCCCAGCAAGGCCACGACGCCCGGCTTGCGCGTCAGCAAATTGCCCAGCATCCTCAACTGGCCGGGATCACGGTCCATGAAGACATGCGCCACGATTGTGATGCCCTGATGATGCGTCCCGTCATGGTGCAGACGCTCCGCCTCGAATTCAAGCAAGGCTGTTTGTTGTTTTTTCAATTGGCGGCGGGCTTGCTTCAGGTCATCTTGCAGCCGGCCGATGGAGATAACCAGTTCATCCTGGCCGGTGGTCAGCGCGGCCATCAGTTCATGGACGAGGGCGTTCTTTTGCCCATAATCCTGCAGGGCGCGGCCGCCGCAGTAAAATGTCACCCTCGTCTGCCGCCGCCGCCGTTCCCATTTGAGGAGTTTGATCATGCCGATCTCGCCTGTCCGGGCCACATGCGTGCCGCCGCAGGCAGTCAAATCAAAGCGGTCAATGTCAATCAAGCGCAACCGGCCGTCCCGTGTCGGTGGTACTTTGCGCAGGGGCATCTGCCGGGCTTCATCTACAGATACCGTGCGGATGTGAACCGGCCGGTTTTCCCAGACGATCTGATTGGCCAGTCGCTCCGCTTTCTGAAATGCCGCTTCGGAGAGCTGCCTGGCGTCGAGGTCAATGGTGACTGTGCCTTGGCTCAGGTGAAAGCCTACTGTGTGTGCCCCGGCGACCTGAATGAATGCCTGAGACAAGATGTGCTGGCCGGTGTGTTGCTGCATGTGGTCGAAACGGCGGCCCCAATCAATCTCGGCCGTCACCTCATGGGGGAGGTTCGCGCCCGGTTCGAGCCAATGAAGAACCGAGCCATCTTCGGGGCGAATGCTCACATCCGTCACCGGCGCCCCGTTGAGGCTGCCCAGGTCATGGGGCTGGCCGCCGGAGGTGGGGTAGAAATAGGTGCGATCCAGGATAACGGCGGGGCGTTCATTTTCGTTGAGTTGCTCGACGACGATGGCCGTAAACTTCGTCGTGTATGCGTCACCGTAGTAAAGTCGCTTGCTCATCATGGTGTTCACCCTCGAGCTTACAGATGGGGAAGGCCGGTAGCGCAGATTCAGGGGGAATGCGTGAGACTGCGCTTTTCCACAATGGGCAGCGTGAAGCTGAATCGAGCGCCGCCGCCCGGCGCATCATCCACCCAGATACGGCCGCCATGTCCCTCGACGGCCAGCCGGCAGAAGGCGAGCCCCAACCCCAGCCCTTTTGAAGAGGATACAGACTTGATGCGGGCGAACTTTTCAAAGATGGACTTGCGATACCGTTTGGGAACACCTTTTCCCTGATCGCTGACGGAGACCTGCACCATTTTATCGTCATCGGGGGCAACAACGGCCGAGATGGTGACCTTTTGACTGCCGTGGCTGTACTTCAGCGCATTGTCTACCAGATTAACCAGAACTCGTCTGATCATGTCCTGATCCACATACACTTCCGGCAGATCCGGAGCGATTTCGGTGACGAGCTGAACGGAGCGTTTGACCAGGCTCGGTCGTTCAATCTCATGGACATCTTCAACCAACAGCCGCATGGAAACTTTTTCCTGGGTGCTGATCGGGTGCCCCGCCTCCAACTGGCCAATATCCAACAGCGACCGAATCAGCCGTTCCAGGCGGCGGCTGCTGCGCATAGCGATATCCAACATAGCATGAAACGGCCGCGGGCTGTCAGGGGGCAGGTCAAACCGGAGCAGTTCCAGGCTGGAAATGACATTTCCCAGCGGGCTTTGCAGGTCGTGATAAAGCATCGCAATCATTTCTTCCCGCATCGCTTCCAGTTCGATCTGCTCGGAAATGTCACGGTGAATCCATTGCAGCATCTCGCTCCCGCTTGATTGGATGCGGTTGACATAAACTTCAACGTGAATGAGCTTCTGTCGCTGGGTGATAATCTGGCTGGTGAAAACCTTGACCTCGTCTGCTTTGATGCGGCGCGCTCTGGGGAGCTTGGTGACCATCGGGTGCAAATCGCGGATGGTCAGGTCCAGCAAATCCTCCCGGTTGTACCCGGTGAACTCAAGCGCGCGCCGGTTGGCGTCCACGATCTTGCCATTCAAGTCGGTCAGGAAGATCGGGTCAATGTTGTCCTGAAAGAGGCGCGTGTAGCGTGCCTCGGCCGCTTGCGCCCGCGCGTACTGCTGGGCGTTACCCAGGGCTGTGCCGGCGATATTTGCCAGGCTCACCAACAGGCCCAGGTCGGCTGACGCGAATTCTCCCTGGACAGGATTGATCGCCTGGATGCTTCCCAGTACTTCACCCTTGAACTGGATGGGGGCGCAAACCATGGCGCGGGTGGCATGCCCTGTTCTGAGGTCGCCTATCTGGTGAAAACGAGGATCATTGCGGGCGTCGTTCACCAGCGCGGGCTGAGCGTGGTGGACAACCCACCCCGATACACCCTCGTTGATTGGCAGGGCAAGGCCGACGATTTCATTGCTGCCGGCCCCCTCAGCTACTTGATAAACCAGCTCCTCTCGTTGCTTGTCAACGAGCGCAATTGAGATCGCTTCTGCGTGGAGAAGTTCGTTCATCTGGGCCAACAGAAGCTGCATGATTTCGTTGACATCCAGTGAGGAGTTGATTACTCTGCTTGCCTGGTGCAGCAGAGAGGAAACCTGGAGCTGCCGCTGTGCTTCCTCGTACAGACGGGCGTTCTCGATGGTGGTTGCTGCCTGATTGGAAACGGCGGAGAGTAAATTGAGGTCGTGTTCGTCGAAACGATGGGTGCCTTGCTTTTGAACGGTGATGGCGCCGACGGCTCGATTACGGATGATGAGAGGAGTGCTTAACATGGAGTAGGCTTCGGCCGTTCGCCAACTGTCAGACAGCCCGAATTCCTGGTCGGCCGCGCGTGTGTCGTGGAGGATGCTGGGCTTCATGTTGTCTACCACCCACGACACCAGTTCAACAGGGGGGCCAACCCCGTTCTCCTGCCCGCTGCCCCCGGCCACCCAGGTATACTCCACTTCTTGATCTTCATTGACGACGACAATGCTGCCGTGGTCTGCTTTCAGGAGGGTGACAGCGATATCCAACACGCGTGGCAGGACGGCGTTAATCGCCAATCCTTCCGCCTCGGCCTGCTTAAGCATATCGCCGACGTCAAACAACGTTTGCAGAAGTTCAAATGCTGTTCTGGTGGAGGAGGAGCCGAAGCTGTCTTCCGTATGCCCCATAATGACTGTACGCTCAACTGAAAGCTCGATGCCCGATTATACGCGATAATCTGGGGAAGACTACCGGCAATCGGCCGTCATAACGGATCAGGCTAACTGCAGGCTGGGTACCACGTCCAGGTCAAGTGAATCGCGGCGGCCGCGAATGAAATGCTGGTGTGCTGCGGCCCCGATCATAGCCGCGTTGTCGGTGCAAAGGAGCGGCGGCGGAAGGCGCACCGGAACCGTTAACTGCGCGCTCATGGCGTTGCGTAAAGCGCTGTTGGCCGATACCCCGCCTGCCAGGTGTACCGCCGTCGCGCCATACGCCTCCGCGGCCAATTTGGTTTTGGTGACCAACACTTCCACTACCGCGGCCTGGAAGCTGGCAGCGAGATCGTTGACTGGCAGTGCATCCCCTTTGTAGCGGCGGGTTTGGCGCAGCACGGCCGTTTTCAATCCGCTGAAACTGAAGTTGTACCCATCTTCCATCACGGCGCGCGGGAATCGAAACGCCTCCGGGTTGCCCCGTCTCGCTGCTTCATCAATAGATGGCCCGCCCGGGTAAGGCAGGCCCAGCAAGCGGCCGACCTTGTCAAAAGCCTCCCCGGCGGCGTCGTCCAATGTTCCGCCCAGCCGCCGGTAACGGCCGTGCCCCGCCATTAAATACAATTCTGTGTGTCCTCCGCTGACGACCAGGGTCAACAGCGGAAACTCAATCTCGTCGGCCGCTTCCGACAGCCAGAGTGAGTAAATGTGCCCTTCAATATGGTTAATGCCCAGGAAAGGCTTGTTCCGGCTTAAAGCCAGCCCCTTGGCCATGTTGACGCCGACAAGCAGCGAGCCGACCAACCCCGGCCCCTGCGTCACAGAGATACAGTCCAGGTCGTCCAGGCCCATGTGCGCTTCTTCTAGCGCCCGCGACACGACGCTGTGGATGACTTCGATATGTTTGCGGGAAGCCACCTCCGGGAACACGCCGCCGTAGCGCGTGTGCAGTTCCGTCTGGCTGGCGATGATGTTGCTCAGCATGCCACGGCCGTCCTCAATCACAGCCGCGGCCGTTTCATCGCATGACGTTTCAATGGCCAGAATCCGGGTTGTTGGTTCAGTCACGGTACTCATGTCTCACGTTGCGCGCCTTGCTCCACAAGGATCTGTAGCAGCGGCTCAATCTGGGCCGACAAGATGGTTCGTGGATCGATCAGGAACAGGTTGTCTTGAATACGGCCGATCACCGGGATTGCCTGAGAGCGAAGCGCCTGCGCCAATGCTTCCACGTCAGGAGGGGCAAGGGCTAATAACCGGGTGGGAAGCCGGGTGCCGGGCACGCTGCCGCCGCCGACAGTAGAGAAGCCGTCGATCACCTGCGCCTGAATGCCCGCTGCCTGCAATTGCGCCGCCCATGCGGCCGCATCTGCCTCAATTTCCGGCAGCGGCCGGGCAATCATCCGCCAGACCGGAATCTCGGTCAGCGCGTCTCCCGTCAGATAATGCTGCAATGTGGCCCCCAGCGCGGCCAGGCACAGCTTATCGGCCCGTACTGCGCGCGCCAGTGGATGTTTCTTGAGCTGAGCCACCCACTGGGAACGGCCGCACAGAATACCCGCCTGGGGGCCGCCTAAAAGCTTGTCGCCGCTGAACGCCACCAGGTCACAACCGGCGCCCAGCGCATCCGGGACCGTCGGTTCTGGCTCCAGGCCAAACGGCCGGGTATCAAGCAAGGCCCCGCTTCCCTGGTCATAGAGCAAAGGAATATCGTGCTGGTGAGCCAGCGCTGCCAGTTCTTCCAGGGAGGGTTCGCTGGTGAAGCCGACGATTTTGTAATTGGAGTGGTGGGCGACGAGGATGGCGGCGGTGTTCTCGGTAATGGCCGCTTTGTAATCGCGCAGGTGCGTGCGGTTGGTCGTTCCCACTTCTACCAGGCGCGCGCCGGATTGGGCCATCACATCCGGAATGCGGAAGCCGCCGCCGATTTCCACCAATTGCCCCCGGCTGATGATCACTTCTCGCCCCCGGCACATGGCAATCAGCATCAAGAGGACGGCCGCGGCGTTGTTGTTAACGACCAGGGCAGCCTCGGTTCCGGTGATGCGGGTGAGCAGTGTCTCAGCATGCACGGCGCGTGATCCTCGCTGCCCGGCGCTCAAATCATATTCAAGGGTCGAGTAGCCGGAACCGACCGATTCCATCGCTGCCAGGGCCTGCGAACTCAAAGGAGCGCGGCCCAGATTGGTGTGGATGATGACGCCGGTACCGTTGATCACGGGACGCAGGGTAGGGGCAAGCAATCTCGCCAGCCGGTCACCGGCCTGTTGCAGCAGGTGGGCGTGCGAACCGTTGGCGGCTTGGACACGGCCGTCCCGGATGGCTGCCCGTTTTTCCCCGATGACGGCTCTGAGCGCCTCTGTTGTCAGTTCACGGCCGTATTGAGCGACCATCGCAGCCGCCTCGGCCGTGCGCAGCAGCCGATCGACACTGGGCAGTTTGCGCAGTGCGTGCTGGGGTGTAGAGGCAGATGCCGGCGATGTTTCATTCATGGGGCTGCACCATTCCCTCGTCCTGGCTCAAGGTCACATCAACGGCTCGTGTTCTGAGTTGAAGCATCATTTCCAACAGGATGAGCACAACCGCGACCAGCAGCGCCACGGCCACACCCAACGATCGGTTCATTTGCAGCCAGACGCAAACGGCCGCCCACAGGCCCACACCGATGGCCTGGCGCAAGGTGACCAGAAACTGGGGCGTGATGGACTCATTCGATTCCTGCCGATTCCCTGCCATGAACCGTTTGTTTAACACGAATGCCAATGGCAGAGCAATCCCTGTCACCGTCACCACAACGGCTGCCAGAAACGCCAGGATGATGTCGGTATTGGCCGCGGCCAGCAAAGAAGGGGCCTCAGCCTGACCCAGAGCAGTTGCCCGCACCAGGTCCAGCCGGTTCACGTCAAAAGGCCACCAGTTGTCCATGATATGGGACAGCGCTGATGCGCCGATTAACGCCAGTGTAGTCCCCAGCAGGAGCGAGGGATAGACGCCGAAGTATGTCCGCGAATGCTGCATGACCACATTATACCCCATCCTGGCGGCGTGCGTTGATGGAATTCAGCAGGATTATCCGGCAGCTTGTTGCTTCACACAAACGCTCTTATCATACGGTTTGCAGTTGCCTTTATGCTGCAGAGATGACCATCTGGGAAATAAGAGGTTGACCATGGATGAATTCGTACAGTTGGACGCAGTTGCCCAGGCAGAATTGGTTAAAAAGGGGGATATTACCCCAATGGAGCTGGTGGATGCGGCGCTTGCCCGAATTGACGCCATCAATCCGGCATTGAATGCAGTGGTCACATCCATGGCTGAGGAAGCACGGGCAGCGGCAGCGGCCAATAAAGTGGATGGCGCGCTGGCCGGGGTTCCCTTCTTGTTGAAAGATTTGGGGGCAATGTTTGCCGGTGTTCGTCTGACGAGCGGGTGTAAGGTATTGCAGGAGTTTGTGCCGCCAATTGACAGCACCATCGTGGCCCGCTACAAGCAGGCAGGACTAATCACATTGGGAAAGACGAACACACCGGAGTTCGGTATTCTGCCCACGACGGAACCGGAGCTGTTTGGCCCCTGCCGGAACCCGTGGCACCCTGAGTATATGGTGGGCGGCTCAAGCGGCGGCGCGGCGGCGGCCGTGGCCGCAGGGTTGGTTCCGGTGGCGCACGGCAGCGACGGCGGCGGCTCGATTCGAATCCCGGCATCTTGCTGTGGGGTGTTTGGCTTTAAGCCAACGCGGGCGAGAACCCCGCGCGGCCCGCTTTATGGGGATGTGATGAGTGGGATTGCTATTGCCCATTGTATCAGCCGGTCGGTGCGGGATAGTGCGGCTGTGCTAGATGCGACGGCAGGGCCGGAACCGGGAGACCCGTATTGGGCGCCGCCCCAGACGCGGCCGTACCTGGAAGAGGTGGGCACGCCGCCGGGGAAGTTGCGGATTGCCTTTTCGACGCAGGCGTTGAGCGCTGCATTCATTCATCCGGATTGTGTGGCGGCCGTGGAGGAGACGGCCGCGTTATGCGCAGATCTGGGCCATGAGCTGGTAGAAGCAGCCCCTCCAATTGATGGGGAACGCTTTGCCCAGGCATTTTCGGTTGTGTGGGCGGCTGGCTGCGCCTGGTCGGTGAAAGGCGTGGCCCGGCTGCTGGAGCGCGAGCCATCCCCGGAGATGTTTGAGCCGGTGACATGGGGCCTGTACGAGATGGGGGAACGGCAGAGCAGCGCCGATTACTTGCTGGCGATTCAAACGTTGCAGCAGATTTCGCGCCAGGCGGCGTATTTCTTCCAGGCGTTCGATGTGTGGCTGACGCCTACGGTGGCGGAACCGCCCCTGCCCCTGGGTGAGTTCGATCCAAAACCGGGCAATCCGATGAACGGATTTGAGAGGGCGCTTAAGTTTGTGCCGTTCACGCCCATTGCCAATGTGACCGGCCAGCCTGCAATGTCCGTCCCCCTGGTTTGGAATGAGATGGGGCTGCCGGTGGGGTCCCAATTCGTCGGACGTTTTGGGGATGAAGCGACCTTATTCCGACTGGCAGCCCAGCTTGAAGAGGCGCACCCCTGGGCGAATCGGTGGCCGCCGGTATCGGCGGGAAGAAGGCAGTAATTTGAGGTGTGACTAAAATTTAGGGATTAGAGGCCGGAGACTGGAGACAGGCTACCTGAATACGGGCAGTCCCTAATCTCCTGCCCCTGGCTTTAATGACTAAGCGGCCAATGCGGCCGCGACGCGTCGCAGTCGTTCCTCTGCGTCGCAGGCAATCTCTTCCAGAGCATGGTTGTCCACCACGCCCAGCATTTGGTTGGGGTCAACGATAGATACCAGGATGCGGCCGTCTTCTTCTTGAGAAACGGTGACATTGCACGGCAGCAACAAGCCCACTTCCGGGGCGATAGTCAACGCCTTATGCGCCAGCGGGGGGTTGCATGCGCCCAAGATGACGTACGGCCGAAAATCCACGCCCAACTTCTTCTTCAGGGTTGCCTTTACATCAATCTCAGTCAGCACACCGAACCCTTCTTTCTTTAATTCCTCGGTCACGCGCGCTACAGCGGATTCGTAATCGGTGTTCAAGTAAGCAAGAAAGCCCAATTCGCTCATTCATTGTCTCCTTTATGTGTCTTCCCATGACATCGTTCCGAATGCGTCATTCCAAACGATATGTCTACTATACCTAATTCCCACACGAGGCAAAATAGGCTAATTCCACATTAAGAGATTGTGGAGCATCGTTTTATTTGGCAGCTTGGACGCCTTCCGGTAAATTTCCGGCACGCAAGATAGTAACTCAAACAGAATATGGAGGTGTAAGATGTGGAAGGGATTCAAGGAGGTTGCCGTCCGGGGCAATGTCATTGATATGGCAGTGGGGATCGTCATTGGGTCGGCTTTTGGGGCCATTGTTAAGTCGCTGGTGGCGGATGTGATTATGCCGCCAATCGGCTTGCTGCTGGGCAATGTGGACTTCGCCAACTTGTTTATCGTACTGAAAGAAGGGGCCACGGCCGCTCCCTACGAAACCTTGGCCGTCGCCCAGGATGCCGGCGCAGTGACTATCAATTATGGTGTGTTCATCAACACCTTGGTCAGCTTCCTGATTGTGGCCTTTGCCATATTCCTGTTCATTCGCAGCATCAACCAACTCCAAAAAGAAGAGGCTGCCCCTCCAGCCGAACCGACGACGAAGCAGTGTCCATTCTGTGTTACTGAGATCGCCATCAAAGCCACCCGTTGCCCAAACTGCACCTCCGAATTGACCGCTGCCTGAACGGCCTTTTCCGGAGACTAATGTACGGCTCATGACCGACTGGCCGACGGCATGCATGTTACGGTATGGGTTGGTGTGAAAGAGGAGGCAGATATGACCGATTCAATTCGACCCAAAAAGAATTTTAAGTACGAACCAAGCCCGCGTTGGATTCGGGTAAAGTTAGGCGGCGAAATCGTGGCTGACAGTAAGCGGACTTTGCTGGTCTGGGAAGGGGGCGGCCCGCGGATTCATTACTACTTCCCCCAGGAAGATGTGCGCCTGGATTTGCTGGAAGAAACGGGGCGCAGCGGCAAGGGGCGCGTCACCTGGCACGTCAAGGTAGGTGACAGGGTGGCTGAGAATGCAGCCTGGAGCCACACAGAGCCGCCTGCCGGTCTGGAAGGCATCCGGGGATACATCGCCTTTCGCTGGCACAAGATGGACCATTGGTACGAAGAGGAGGAAGAGGTGTTCGTCCATCCCCGCGACCCATATCACCGGGTAGATACGGTGCCCAGTTCCCGCCATATCCGGGTGGAGGTGGATGGGGTGACGGTGGCGGAGACGACACGGCCGTATCTCCTCTTCGAGACCAATTTGCCCACCCGCTACTACATCCCGCCGGAAGATGTGCGCATGGAGCTGCTGGAGCCGACAGACACCCAAACCGCTTGCCCCTACAAGGGAACCGCTTCCTACTGGTCGGTCAAAATTGGCGACAAGGTACATAAAGACATCGTCTGGGGCTATCCCGATCCCATCCCTGAATGCCCCAAAATCAAGGGACTGCTCAGCTTTTACAACGAGAAGCTGGATATTTATGTGGATGGCGAACTGGAAGCACGGCCGCAGTCGCCCTGGTCTTAGACTATTGCGTATTACGTGTTAGCATATCAACAACCGCGCGGGACGCCACGCGGAACTAGCCGGGCACG
>JBHHTQ010000010.1:0-101379 GCA_046753445.1 Anaerolineae bacterium
AATCCCGACTCGCCGCCCACCGTCTCCTCGAAGTTTTGGAAAACGCGCAGGCTGTGCAGCGCCATCCGCGCCGTCAATTCGTTGGAATAATGCTGGCGGATGATGGCCGAGGATTTGCCGGTGGAGCCATCACCGATGCCCCCCTTCTCCAGCAGCCCTACCTTGAAACCGCGCTGCGCCAGTTGAAACGCGGTGCTGCACCCCATGATACCTCCGCCGATGATGATGGCGTCAAATGTATGTGACATGCTTCCACTCCTTTTTCTCATTTGCTCAGCGCCATGCTGCCGCGCCTATCTTACGCAGTCAGGAACGTTTGGGCGAATGGCAAGCGGGGCGAACAAAGGCGGGAGCGAGCCGGGCGTTACCGATCATCCAGAGCCGCGATTCCCGGCAGCAGCTTCCCTTCCAGCAGTTCCAGACTGGCCCCGCCGCCGGTGCTGACATGGCTCATCCTGTCGGTCAACCCTGCTTTGCGCACGGCCGCGGCCGAATCCCCGCCGCCGATGACCACCTGCGCGCCCCCATCCGCCAGGCCCGCTAACAGCCGGGCCAGCGCATTTGTGCCCCCGGCAAAGCGGTCAAATTCAAACACCCCCATCGGCCCGTTCCACACGACCAGTTGCGCCCCTCGCAGTTCCCCGGCAAAACGGGCAATCGTGTCCGGCCCCACGTCAAGAGCCATCTGATCGGCCGGGATGGCACTGACCGGCACGGTTTGCGCCGGGGCATCTGCGGCAAACTCAGGGGTTACCACCACATCCACGGGCAGTATCAACCGGTCGGCGGCCGCAGCCAGCAACCGCGCAGCCACCGGTACCGCGTCCACCTCCACCAGGGATCGGCCGACCTCGCGCCCCTGCGCCTGAAGAAATGTGTTGGCCATGCCGCCGCCGACGAGAATTTTATCGGCCGTTTGCAGCAGGTTCTCAATCAACTGAATCTTGTCTGAGATTTTGGCCCCGCCCATAATGGCCACGTAGGGATGGGGCGGATTTGTGACGGCCGCGCCCAGCGCCTGTAACTCCTTTTCCATCAGGAACCCAGCCACAGTTGCGCCCCCCTTGGCCCGCATCACCCGCGCCACCCCTTCCGTGCTGGCGTGCGCCCGGTGCGCCGAGCCAAAGGCATCGTTGACATACACATCAGCCAGCGTCGCCAACTGCGCCGCCAGCGCCGGGTCATTCTTCTTCTCCCCCGGATGGAATCGGGTGTTCTCCAGCAAGAGGACATCGCCCGGCTGTAACGCTTCAGCCGCGGCCGCGGCGCGCCCGCCCACAACATCACCCACCTTCTGCACCGGCCTCCCCAGCAACCCGGTCAGGGTAGCGGCGACCGGGTCCATGGCGAACTGCGTGTCGGCGGCCGATTTCGGCCGTCCCAGATGGGAGCATAGAATCAGCGCCACGCCATGATCCAGAAGATAGGTCAACGTGGGCAAGGCGGCCCGAATGCGCGTGTCATCAGTGACAAAGATGTCGTCTGCCGGGTCTTTGCTGCTCAAGGGAACATTGAAATCCACGCGCACAAGCACCTTTTTACCGCTCACATCTACTTCTTCGATCGTTTTCTTGTTCATCAGCATGCCTTTTCCTTGTCGCTCCGTTGTTTTGCCGTCAGGCAGACGCTTCTTTCCCCGGCCTTCGATGGCCATACTTGAGCACGCGCGCCTTCTCGATAGTGATCAACCCCTCTTCGACAACTTCATCCAGAAAGGGGAGAAGTTTGTTGATGTACTCTTCGCTGTCCACAATCTCAATCACCAGCGGCAGGTCTTGCGACAGGCGCAACAATCTGGCCGTGTGGATACGGCTGTGCGCACCAAACCCCATGAGGCCGCGCAGAACTGTTGCCCCGGCCAGGTTCAACTCCTTTGCTTTCCTCACGATTTGCTCGTAAAGGGGCTTCCCCTCATACATGTCCGACTCACCGATGAAAATCCGCAGCAACAACCCATTTTCCCGCAGTTTCATGACCGTTTCTCCTACCGCCACAGCATCATGACGAACCGGGCGCAAACTATGCCGGTGAACACCAGGAACACACCCAGTACATTATTGGCGAGTATATAGAGCAGGCCCAGCCTGATCTGGCCGCTGCGTAACAAGTTCAAGCTCTCCAGGCTAAAGGTGGAGAAGGTGGTAAATGCGCCCAACCCGCCGACCAGGATCAACGCGCGCGTGTTCGGCGAGATGGTGACATCGGTAAACACGCGCCACAGCAGCCCAATCAGGAATGAGCCGATAAGATTGACGCTCAGCGTACCCCAGGGAAAGTGTTCACCCAACCAGGTATAGGCCCAACCGGAAATCGTATATCGGAGCAGCGCGCCGGCCGCTCCGCCTACGGCAATAGATAATAACTGCAAGCGATTCTTCCTTTTTCAATTATCAACGGGCGGGCGCATGCCCCGCACACCCTGTGCTGTCAGATGGGGATCACCAAACTTTGCCAGTCGCGGGGATAGTAAGTCATGATTTCAATGCCGTCGGCCGTAATGGCGACCGTGTCAGAATGGCGGAAGCCGCCCATGTTGGGCGCGTACAGGCCGGGTTCTACGGTGAATACCATCCCTTCCTGCATGACCGTCTCGTCCCCCGTGTCGAGGAACGGCCCTTCGTGATAGCGCAGGCCAATGGTGTGGCCGGTGTGGTGCTTCCAGTAAGCCATCAGGTCGTGCTTCTCATAATAATCGTGCACGGCCGTATCCACATCGCTGCATCTCACGCCCGGCCCCATCGCGGCCAGGGCTACTTCCTGGGCCGCTTTCATGTGCTCAAACATCCGCCGCTGTTCCTCATTCGGCTCGCCGACGAACATGGTGCGTTCCAGTTCAGAGTTGTAGCCCCACATGGGGCAGCCGGCCCCGGTCACCAACACGTCGCCGGGCTGAAAGGTGAGGTTATTGGCCAGAGTATGGGGGATGGCCGCGTTGCGGCCGATCTGCCCGCGATAGGTCGCGCCCGGCCCGTCGCGCCACATATTCTGCGAGCGGTAAATGGGGCCGATGGCGTCCAGCATCGCCAGCGTCGCTCCCTGGCTGGCGCGCATGCCCACTTCCGTTTCGCTGGCGCCGACGGCCGTGTACCGCTGCAGCAGCCGGTGCGCCAGGTTGGCCCATTTGCAGCTTTCGCGAATAAGCGCCAGTTCCGCCTTGCTTTTGACCGCCTGCATCTGATTGAGCTTCCCCTGGACGTTGACGAAGGTTTTGCCCGCCAAATCCGACAGCGGCGGCCCCTCATACCCGAAAATCCAGGGATAGCCGTTCATGTCTGCCCCCAGCCGGCCGCCGCCGCTTAACACGCCCATGTCATCCAGCATGGCTTTGCACAGGATCATCGGCCGGGGATGGTCTGGATATTCCAGGTAATGATCGACGCGTTCTACGGCCGCTTCTGACTGCGCATGTTCCACTTCCAACCGGGGCACAAACAAGGCGCGTTCGCCGGTATGGCTGAGCACGTAAACGATCGGCCGTTCCGTAGGGGTGAAGGCAAATCCGGTGAAGTAGAGGATGTTCGTGCTGTCGAACAAGACCACGCCGGCCAGGCCCTCTTCCTGCGCATAGGCCAACAGCGCCTGTGTCCGATCGTCAAACTCTTCCCGGCGAATCCGTAGTGAATGTTCCATCACGCCTACCTATCGGCTACCGCGGCACACAGACGATCGTGGCCCCGTAAACCGTGTAACTGTCATCCAGATTGTTGATTGCCTTCAGCTCCTCGGCCGTCACATTGAACCGGCGGCCGATGCTGAACGCCGTGTCCCCTTCGCCAACGGCGTAAGGCTGGAGATTGCCGGTGCAATAGGCAGGGTTGCCCACCGGTAATTGAATGACCGCGCCCGGCGTGACCAAATCATCCTGGGAAAGGCCATACCGCGCCATGAGCGCGATGGAGGTGTCGGGTCTCCGAGCAATGTTGTACAGTGTGTCATTAGGCTGGACAGTATATGGCTCAAAGATCACCGCTTCGGGCACAGGCGTCGCAGTGGGAATCGGGGTGTCAGTTGGAGGCACAACCGTCGCCGCCTGCACCAGTTCCACCTGGTCTTGCTGAACCTGAGCTGGCGGAGCGATTTCCGTGGCCGCAATCCCTTCTGCGGCCGTCAGCGCCGGCGGCTGTTCAATCCCCACGATGCGCACTTCCTTGTTGGGGTCTGTTTTCACCGTTATTTCCTCCCCCTCGACGTTCACTGTAAACGTGCCGGCAGGTGATTCCGGGCGCTTCTGAAAGAAGGAAATCGCCATAAATGCGCCGACAGCGAGAATGATGGCTATCACCACAATGGCCAGGACTATCAATGGTTGCGATTTGTTCATCATCATACCCCCTTCCAACGGCCGCCTTTCTTCACCTAGCAAGCGAAGACGCTCCCCGCCACCCACAGGCGGCCCGCGTGGCGGATGGGCAATAGCTGAAGGAGTTCGTTTATGTTACACTTACCATAAGATTATGGCAAGCTGTTGAACTGCCAAAATGACAGGGTGAATACTGGAGCAACACGTGATTTTCAAGCGACAACAACTAGAGGCATTAGAAGCGCAGCAACTAGCCCCTTATGGGCTGCGCAGCGCTAATACACGCGGCCGCGTCTTTCCGGAATCGGAATCAGAAACCCGCACCGCCTTTGAACGAGACCGGGATCGCATCATTCACACCACCGCTTTCCGCCGCCTGGAATATAAAACGCAGGTGTTCGTTTTTTATGAAGGGGACCATTACCGGACGAGGCTGACGCACACGCTGGAAGTGGCCCAACTGGGTCGTTCGCTGGCGCGGGGACTGGGCGGCAACCAGGACTTGACGGAGGCCATCTGTCTGGCGCACGATCTGGGACACCCACCGTTCGGCCACGCCGGCGAACAGGCGCTGAATGCGCTGATGCAGGATTACGGTGGCTTTAACCATAATACGCAAAGCTATCGAATCGTGACCGAGCTTGAGCGTCGTTATCACGGTTTCAGGGGCTTGAATTTGAGCTATGAAACGCGGGAAGGGATGATCAAGCATGAGACGGATTACGACAAAAGCGACGCCGGCGATTATGCGCCAGACAAGCGAGCTTCGCTGGAGGCGCAGATCGCCAATTTCGCTGACGAGATCGCCTACAATGCCCATGACCTGGACGACGGGTTGCGCGCAGGCTTGTTCTCGCTTTATGACCTGGATGAACTGGCTATATGGGGGGAACTGAAGGAAGCGGTAGGCTTCCAGGACGGCCGCGATTTCACCCACATCGTCCGTCACGAGATCATCCGGGAATTGATCGGCCGGTCAATGACCAATGTGTTGACACAGACTGCCGCGAATCTGGAAGCGCATCAGATTGATTCCCCGGAGAAAATACAGACCCACCCCAGCAACGTCGTAGGGTATTCGGCCGATTTTGGAGACAAGATTCGCCAACTGAAGCGGTTTTTGTACGAACGCATGTACCGCCATTACCGGCTCATGCGCATGCATGTGAAAGCGGAGCGTTTCATCTCGGAAATCTTCCACGCTTACATGCGGGAACCCAAGATGCTGCCGGCAGCCACGCAAAAGCGCCTGGAAGAATCTCCACTCCCCCGAGTCATCACTGACTATGTGGCAGGCATGACCGACCGGTATGCCCTACAAGAGTGGCAAAAGCTGTTCGATCCCTACGAACACGCGTAGACGCACCGCCTATGAGCAAAAGACCCCAACAATTATGTCGGGGTCTTTTCATGATGTCTATTTTTTCTCGGCCGTCTGGCCCTGCGCCCAATGATGAGGGCGGGTTTTTAAGCCGTTCAGTAGTTTAAGAGTTCATCCACCCGGCCCTGGACATCCGGTTCACCAAAACCCCCTTCTTTCGCCCAGGCAGACAATTCAATCGTCAGACGCTCAAACGTACTTTGCGGCGGCAGCACACCCGTGCTGTACCGCATGTCTTTGATCTCGGCGTTGATGATGAGCGAAGCTGTTTCCAGCACAATCGTCTCGTTCTCACGGGCCAGGATAGGTTCACCCTTAGGGGCCAGCTTGGCTCGCAGCGCCTCATCAAAGAAGGCATGATCGCTCATCACGACCTTCGTCACCGTGCGGATGTCATTCTTATCAAACAGCCATACCTCAAAGGCAGTGACGTTTTTAGGCGAGTCTGTGCCGATGGATTCCGAGATACCCACGCCGCACTCACCCAGGAAATCGCCGTTGGCGTTTTCAATGCTGAATGAATCGTCGTATGAGTCTCGTCCGTGCGTGTAATCGGTCTGGAAGCGCGCCAGGGGAATGGCAGTCACCTCATCATCGCTGGCAACCGGTGCTGTGTCGGGGGGCATAGCTGCATAACTCTGGCCTGCCAACCCGGTCTCAGCCATCATGGCGTTCCGGCGATTGATGACAAACACAATGGCAATAACCAGGAGGACGAGCAAGAAACCAAGGGCGAGAATTGTGCCCAACGAACCTGGGAACCCGCTTGACTCTTCCTCAACCGGTGCGGTTGACGTAAGGTCCAGTCCGGTACACCCCTGCCCGTTGGCCACGGCCGCAATGGCTTGTAACCGCGCCGCCTCAGCCGGATCGGCCGCTTTTTCGGCCAACCGGCACGCGGCCACGTCGCCATCCCACCCCCCTAGCGCCCGCTGTACTTTGGAAGCGTCGAGATCCCGCGAATACAGCTCCGACACAATACGGAGGTAGAATTCCTGGTCTGCCTGGGCTAGATGTTGAGGGCCGGCATTTGTCCACGTAACGGGCCACGCTCCCCAACCGATTGCGAACCAACCGATGAGCAGGCCGACCACAAATGCGATTGCGACTGATGCTTCTGGTCGCTTCCGAATCATATCCATTTGTCACCTACCTTATCTGCCCGTTGGGACGGTACGTCACGGTATCCCCTCTGCGGCGCTTATCTTACCATAGCTCAAATGGTGGCACAAGTTATGTGAATTCTTTTCGTTCTGTCTTTTGCCTGTGGTATACTTTTTCGAGCACCTTTTTTCTACTGTCCCATGTTTGAAGACAGGCTTGGCTCAAACTTTCAAGCGTCTAAACATCTTCTTGAAGCCAGAGACCGGAAATGGGGGATTAGCCATTCTCCAGTTATCCAGTTTCCAGTCTCCAAACGGGGAACCTATTTCTGGACGGTCACTTAAAGAGTCTGGATGATCTAGGAGACATTGCCAATTGAGACACTTTCTCAGCGTTGCCGATTTATCCCCCGATGAATTGCACAACTTACTTGAACTGGCAGCCACGCTCAAGGCAGAGTGGCGTGCCGGAGGCAACAAGCCCATCCTGAAGGGCAAAAGCCTGGCCCTGGTTTTTCAAAAACCATCCCTGCGTACCCGTGTTTCCTTTGAAATGGGCATGGTTCACCTAGGCGGCTACGCACTTTACCTCTCCCCCAACGAGATCAAAATGGGCGGCCGCGAAAGTGTGCCGGATGTAGCTCGCGTGCTGTCCGGGTACGTGGACGGCATTATGGCCCGCGTTTTTGCGCACGAGCATATCCTCCAGTTGGCCGAATATGCTTCTGTGCCCGTGATCAACGGCCTGTCCGATTACAACCATCCCGCCCAGGCATTGACGGACATCTTCACCATCTGGGAGCGCCGGCAGCGGCTGGAAGGCTTGAAACTGGCCTATGTGGGCGACGGGAACAATGTAGCCCGCTCCTTGCTGTTTGCCGCAATGAAGGTAGGGATGCATTTTGCGCTGGCCGCGCCTCCCGGATTTATGCTGCCGGAGGAGGACATTGAGCTGGCGCAAGCGTTTAGCACCGGCGGCGCAAAATTTGAATTGTATGAAGACCCGAACGCGGCCGTGGCTGACGCCGATGTCATTTACACGGATGTCTGGACCAGCATGGGCCAGGAAGAAGAGACGGCCAGACGGCTCCAGGTATTCCCGCCTTACCAGATCAACCAACAATTGGTGAGCCATGCCAGGCCCGACTGCCTGGTAATGCACTGTCTGCCCGCCCACCGAGGCGAGGAAATCACTGACGAGGTAGCAGACGGGCCAAATTCTGTCCTTTTTCAGCAAGCGGCCAACCGGCTTCATGCTCAAAAAGCGGTCTTGGCCACTTTGCTCGCCTGACGGCTGGCCGCACCTGTACCATCAGTCTTCGGAGGTTTTGAGTGACTAGGGATCGCACCCGCTTTGAACAACATTTGAACAGAGGGCATTCCTACTGTTGGGACCAGCGCTGGGAAGAGGCAATTGCCGAGTTTCAGAACGCGGTGAAGGTATCTCCCAATGAACCCGCCCCCTACGCCGGACTGGGTATGGCTTACCTCGAACTGAACCAGCTTAACAAGGCGCTGGACAATTACAAGCTGGCAGCCCGTTACTCGCGCGGCAACGTCATTTACCTACACAAAGTGGCAGACGTGCAGGAGCGGATGGGCCAGAATAGCGAGGCCGGCAAGACCTACATGGCCATCGGCGAGATGGAGTTAAGCCGGCGCCGGCTCAATGAAGCGATGGACAACTGGCATCGCGCGGTGCAGCTTGAACCCAATCTGCTGCGGGCACACCAACGTCTGGCCTCCGTTTACCAGCGGCAGGGAGCCGTGCGCAATGCTATCCAGGAATACCTAGCTATCGCCCAGATTTTCCAGGCGCAGGAGAATGATGAGAAGGCCCTGCAAGCATGCCAGTACGCGCTCCAACTCGATCCACGCAATCCAGATGTCTTGACCGCGATTGAGCTGATCCGGCAGGGAGAGCGTATCTATGAGAATGGGTCAGGCGATTCCCAGCCTGGCGGCAGCGGCACGACCGGTTTGCTGGAACGGTTGGCCTCTGCCTTTGAAGAAGTAGACGGCGAATGGGCCCCGGGCAAAGGGGATACGGACACGGCCGTGCCCGTTCAGGATGCCCGGCGCATGGCGATGGAGCAACTGGCCGGCGGCTTGTTCGAAGAAGTAGACGCCCATGAAGGCGATGTAGACGTTGCTGAGTTAGAACGAGGCCACCTGATCAGCCAAGCGCTGGATTGCCAGCGGCGCGGGCTGATCAACGAAGCCATCAGCGCCTACGAAGAAGCAATTGCCGCCGGTGTAGACAGCCCTGCGGTCCATTTTAACCTTGGCCTGTTATACCAGGACAAGCTCCGCTTTGAGGACGCCATCCGTGAATTGGAGATTGCTGTCAATGACCCGGAATATCGGCTGGCCAGCCACTTCGCGCTAGGTGAATCTTACCGGGCGCGCGGCCGCATCGAAAAAGCCACGGAGCATTTCATTGACGTGCTGAAAATCGTTGACCTGGCCACAGTGCAGCACGAACAGGCTGATCATCTGATTGCGCTGTACGAAAGTCTGGCCGACGGCCTGATTACGCAAGGTGAACGAGACCAGGCCACTGATTTCGCCAATGCGCTGGTGGAATTTCTCAGCCACCGGGGCTGGGAAGACAAAGCCAAGGAAGCACGCAAACGGTTAGACTCAATCTCTGATGCCGGCATGATGATCCTCGGCGATGTGCTGACGGCCGGATCAGAGCAGGTGTTGGAGTCCTTATACCTGAGCCAGGAATATGCACGGCGGGGCATGTATAACACCGCCATCGAGGAAATTTACCGGGCCATCCAGCTTTCGCCCGATTACCTTCCCGCCCACATTCAATTAGGAGAAGTGCTGGCGCAGCAAGGGCGGCGCCGGGTTGCTTCGCAGAAGTTCGCCAACGTTGCCGAAACCTATCGCGTGCGCGGGGATTTGGACAGCGCCATCATGGCCTACGAGAAGGTGTTGGAGCTGTCTCCCCTTGACCTGGCCACCCGGTCCCGGCTCATTGAGTTGCTGAAGAAGCATGGAGATATTGACCGGTCGCTTGAACATTACATGGCCATGGGCGAAGCATATGATCAACTGGCGCAGGTGGAAAAGGCGCGCGACACATACCAGGAAGCCATTCGGTTGTCGCGGCGCAGCCCGGATAGTCAGAAATGGAAAACGCGGCTGTTGCGCCTGACGGCCGATATTGACATGCAGCGATTTGATTGGAAGCGCGCACTCTCCTGCTACAAGGAGCTGCGCAGCCTGGATCCGGAAGATGAATCCACTGCTATCACACTGGTTGGTCTCTATTACCGGGTAGGGCAGCCGGCTAGCGCAGTGCGCGAATTGGACAACTACCTGAAGCAGTTAGTGCGTTCTGGCCGGGGAAAGAAAGTGATCAGCATCCTGGAAGACATGGTCGAACAGCGGCCAAACGATGCCCATCTGGTCGAGCGGCTTACCCGCCTCTACGTGCAGCAAAAGCGCGTCAATGACGCGGCGAGGTTGTTGGACAGGCTGGGGGAGGCACAACTCGAAGCAGGCGAAACGGACAAGGCGATTGCTACGATTGAAAAAATCCTCAATCTGCGTCCGCCAAACGCCGCCAGTTACCGAAAATTGCTTTCTCAAATACGCCAGTAACTTTTACAGCCCAGGATTGTTGAATAATAGGACAGCAGCAATGGCCGCACATAAAGCTTGCAGGCCGGGGGTGCTGTTACAACCTTCATAGAGCAGGGCTATCTTGGACCAGATTCTCACATATGTTCGTCAGATCGATCTGATCAGCGCGCTCGATATTTTACTGGTCACGGCCGTCATTTACAGCGTCCTCATTTTGATTCGCGGGACCAGGGCGGTGCAGGTGTTGCGCGGGTTCATCGGCCTGGCTCTCATCGTCGCCTTGCTGTCATCGGCTGTAGACCTGCCCGCATTCAGCTGGCTGGTCAGCAAAATCGTCCCCACTTTGCTGCTGGCCATCCCCGTCATCTTCCAGCCAGAGCTGCGCCGCGCACTGGAGCAACTGGGTCGGACGGGCAACTATCTGCGCTTCTTCCGCCGCAACGACGCCAGCCCGGTGGTCGCGGCCGTCAGAGACGCCTGCCTGCGCTTATCACAACGGCGGCACGGTGCGTTGATCGTCTTCGAGCGGGACACGGGACTGCAAGAATACGTGGACACCGGCATCCTCTTGCACGCAGTGGCATCGCCGGAGCTGCTCTTAACCATTTTCAACAAACACACAGAACTACATGATGGGGCGGTCATCATCCGCGATGACGAAATTGTGGCCGCTGCCTGCGTCATGCCTCTTTCCACCAGCAGTCTGTCGGACAGGCAGATGGGCCTGCGCCATCGCGCTGCGCTGGGCATCAGCGAAGTGAGTGATGCAGTCGCCGTCGTGGTATCTGAGGAAACCGGTCAGGTATCCATCGCCCACAACGGCCGTATCATCCGCCGCCAGGATCCTTCCCGACTGGAACCCATTTTGACGGCGTTTCTACAAAAACCGCGCCGCCGGGGGAGACAGACATGACCCGGTTCCTTCGTTCAATTCTCGCCAATCTGGCGACGCTGTTTCTCTCTTTTGCCGTCGCCGTCCTCATCTGGATCACGGCGTCCCAGACCAACGACCCCATCCGCAATCAGCTCATGCAGGTGCCGGTTGAATTCATCGGCCAGCCGGACGGGACCATCTTGCCCGAAGCTGGGAGCGTGCAGGTCTTTCTCGAAGGGCCGGCCTCCGCCCTGGCCCAATTGACGGCCGACGACTTCACCGCCACGGTCAATCTCAGCCAGGTTCCCATCGGCGAGGAAGTATCCGCCGATATCCAGGTACGGCCCAATGTCCAGGAAGTGACCATCCTATCCCAGGTTCCGGAACAGATGACCGTGACCCTGGAAAGGCTCGTCACCCGCAAAATACCCGTTGTCCTGGACATTCGCGGCGAAGTTGCCCGGGGCCATACCAGCGGCGAGCCGCTCAAAGACCCGGAGTACATCACCGTCGTCGGCGCTGAATCACGCGTCGAGCCGTTAGACTTCGCCCGGGTGACGGTCTTCTTGAACAACGACCGCCAGACGGTCGTCGAATCATCACAGCCGATTTTCTATGATGCGCAGGGGCGCGTCGCCAGCATCAGCGGCCTGAGTTTAAGCACCGAGCAAGTTCAGGTAACCATTCCTATCAACGAAACGGCCGGATTCGCCGAGAAATTCATCGAGCCGGACATCATTGGCGAGCCAGCGCCGGGCTACCGCTTGCTGAGCGTGGATGTGAAGCCACCCAGCGTACTCATCAAGGGTCCGCCCGCCCTGGTGAATTCGTTGAGCCGGGTGCGTACAGAACCGATAGACATCACCGGCCTCACCGGGCCTGACACCCAGCAGGTCACGCTGGCGCTGCCGAGCGGCATCACCCTCGACGAGGTACAGGCGATCTTTGTGGACATAGAAATCGAACCGTTCCTCACCACCTCTTTCTATAACGTCATCCCGGAATTGCAGGGGTTGGGCGAGGGTCTCACAGCCACCATCGATCCAGAAGAAGTACGCGTCATCCTCTTTGGCCCATTGCCCGTTCTCGATTCATTGTTGGAGGATGAAGTGCGCGCGACCATTGATCTTTTTGGCCTGGACGTTGGCGTCTACAGTTTGGAAACGGACGTCACATTCCCGGATCGCGGCATCGAATTTCGTTCCGTCCAACCGCCGGTGGTCACTGTCAGCATCACCCGCGTGGTCACTCTCACCAACGGGATTACGGACACATTACCCGTGACGGAAACGTTGGCCGTGCCTACATTGAAGACATTTGCACTGGGAGATGGTTCACAGGACAATCCTTGGGTCGGCGTTCTGGCAGCGGAGAATCCCATCGCCGCGGCCCCTTCGTTTTCCCGGCGGCAATACGTATGAGAAAAAATGCGCTTGTGGCCCTGGTCGGCCGTCCCAATGTGGGTAAATCCACGCTATTTAATCGCATCGTCGGCAGGCGGCTGGCTGTTGTATCTGAAGTGGCAGGCACGACCCGCGACCGCCTGTACGCCCAGGCGGAGTGGGGGGGCGCTTCGTTTACGTTGGTAGACACCGGCGGCATCGAAGTCACGGAAGGGTGGCATTCGGAACCGCTGTCCGAGGATTCAGAGCAATTTCTACCGCTCATCCGGCGGCAGGCCAATGTGGCTATCCAGGATGCGGATGTCATCGTGCAGTTGGTGGACGGGCAGGCAGGTGTGACGGCCGCCGACCGTGAAGTAGCCGATATCTTGCGCCAATCCAAGAAACCGGTGCTCGTTGCCGCCAATAAGCTAGAGTCCACCAGGATGTGGGATTCGGCTTATGAGTTCTACGAACTGGCCCTGGGCGAAGTATTTCCCATCTCTGCCCTGCATGGCACCGGTACCGGTGATTTGTTGGATGCGATTGTGAGCGCCATTGTGGAAATCAGCCCCCAGCTGGGCGCGGCCAATGAAGAGGATGATTCCATCAAGATCGCTATCCTGGGACGGCCGAACGCGGGCAAGTCCACGCTGCTTAACAAACTGATTGGCGAAGAACGGGCCATCGTCAGCCCTATTGCCGGCACGACCCGCGACGCCATTGACACCAGGCTCACCTGGCACGGACAGGCATTCACGCTCATTGATACGGCCGGAATCCGCCGGCGCGGCCGCATTGACCCCGGCGTGGAGAAATACAGCGTGCTGCGGGCCATCAAGGCATTGCAGCGGGCAGACGTCGCCCTGCTGCTCATTGACGCGGTCGAAGGCATCACCGCCCAGGACACCCACATCGCCGGCATGCTGGTGCAGGAATCGGCCGGCGTTATCGCTCTGGTGAACAAGTGGGACCTGGTGCCCAAAGACGCCTACACCATGTATTCGTACGAGGAGAAAATCCGGTACGAATTAAACTTCTTGCCCTACGCCCCCCTCATTTTCATTTCCGCCAAGACCGGCCAGCGCGTAAGTAAAATTCTGGAAAAGGTGCTGGCGGTCAACGAAGCCCGCTACCGGCGCGTGCCCACCGCCGGGTTGAACAAACTCATGCGGAATGCGGTCAGCATGCACCCGCCGCCTGCCAAAGGGGGGAAGCGGGTCAAGTTCTTTTATGCGACGCAGCCGGCTGTGGCTCCGCCGACTTTCGTCTTCTTTGTCAACAAGCCGGATTTGGTGCATTTCAGCTACCAGCGTTACCTGGAGAACCAGTTGCGCGATGCGTATCCGCTGGAAGGGACACCCATCAAACTCGTTTTCCGCGCCCGGAGCGAAGACCGCTTCGGAAAGTAGCCTTGTGGGCATCCGTTATTAACTTCGTATTATTCGGGATTGGAGATTGGGCGATTCCCCTCTAATCTCCAAATCTCCAAACTGGAGTCTCGTGACCAATCACTCGCTGCCTTATTATGCCCATACGATGCCTGGCGTGGAGCAGATCGCCTGGCTGGAAATCCGTTTCCGGCTGCCGGGCGCTCAGTTTGGAGAATATCTATTCGCCAAGGACAAGAACGGCATGGTTCTGTTCGAGTATGGAGGGGAACCGGACAACCTGCACCAGTTGCGCACGGCCGAAGCACTCTTTCTACAGGCGCTGCCGCTGACCAGGCTTTCGCGGAGCCGGCGTGACCTGGCGAAAGTCACCGACCTGGTGCACCAGTCGGCCGATTTTGGCCGGGCGGTAAACGCCTGGACGCGGCAGCGCAAGCTGCCTGGCCATCCTCGCTACCGGGTGATCTGCCACAAGTACGGCAAGCACGACTACCGGCTGGGAGACCTGTACCGCGCGGCTGTCGCGGGCATGAACGCGCGCTACCCTCATTGGCCGATGGTGGAAGAGGGCGCAGATCTGGAGGTTTGGGTTAACTTGCTGGGTTCGCAGCTACTGTGCGGTGTGAGGCTGTCCGACCGCCGCAAGAAAAAGGGGGCGCCGGCCGACTCGCTGCGGCCGTCTGTGGCCGCAGCCATGGTTTTCCTCACCGAACCGGATTCAGCCGACGTGTTCCTGGACCCGCTTTGTTGCCGCGGGACAGTGCTGCGGGAACGGCGGTTCGCCGGCAGGTACGGCCGTCTTCTGGCGGGGGAGCGTGCTCAGGAACAAATCGCGGCCGCGCGCAAGGCCCTGATTATTCCCCGCCGCCGCGCCCTGCCCAAAGCGACTCACCTCTTCCGCTGGGATACGCAACGCCTGCCGCTTGCCGACCGGTCCATAGACAAGGTAGCCTCTGCGCTACCCTCCGGTCGAGGGGCAGGAACCAGACTCTACCCGGCGCTGTTTGCCGAACTGGCGCGAGTGCTCCGTCCAGGCGGCCGCGCTGTTCTCTTGAGCAGCACATTCGAGCTAGTCAAGGAAACCGTGCGGAGACAAGCGGGATTGGAGATCATGACCGGCTATTCGATGGCTGTTGCCGGCCGGTGGGGGCGCATCTACATTATCAAGCGCACGCTTGATGATTGAGTTCCATGCGGGTGCAGACAGGCGCCCGCATCAATTAGCGGGGATATTTACCAGCACGGTAAACCGGGCCAGATTCCCATCAGCGCGGCCGCCGGCGGCGATGGTGGAGATCGCCCGGAACGGCGTCACGGCCGGCTCCAGCGCCGTTTCCTGCCCCAGGAATGCCAGCAACCCGGCCACATCCAGGTAAAGCCCCGGCGCCATTCCTTCCGGCAGCGCCTCCGTGGCTTGACGGAATCCCTCACCGTCCGCCAGCGACTCCCCAGCGGGCGGCCACAGCTCGCTCAGCGCCTCCTGGCTACTACCCAGCAACAAATACCCGCGGCCGACGCCATAATTGAGCGGCACAGCCGGGAACAGCACCGATTCAAAATGATAGGTTACCAGATCATTCCCCGGCGCATTCTTCTCCACCGTGCCCAGTCCAGTGACCGGGTCGCCGATGGAATCGGAGAAAGCGGCGATATGGGCCGCTAACGTGTCCGGGTCGCTGCTGCCGATGACGGCCGTTGCGCCCAGGCCGGCTGCACCCGGGAAGACGGATTTTCCCCCGGCAACACGCATCACGCCTACGGCCGCATCCCCATCGAGGAAGGGGAACAGCTCCGTATCCGGATTGATGCCGAACTGTCGTGCGAAGAGGCTCATAGATTCTTTGAAGTCGCTCTCGCCCATCTCGGCTGCCACTCGTTCATGGTAATAATCCCAGATCAGGTTGATCCCCCTCCCGGCCAGGAAAAGGTAGGTTTCGGCGGGGTAAAGAACGGCCGTTTCTGTGCCCGCCACATATGTTTCCAATGCCCGTCGTTGAGCATCGGACAAACGCGCCTCATCGTATGCTGTCACGCCGTCAATCTGGACGCCCGCGTCCGTCAGCGACAGGCTCAGCGCGATGCCCCGGATAGCCGCCGTGGGGGCATTAGCAGCGACGGACTCCGGCACCGCTTCCGGCAGGACGGCCGCGATCTGGTCCAATTGGCTTCCATTGACAAACGCGGTCAGCAGGCGGCCGCGGGGCAGTTCCGGCATCAATTCAGAGAAGGCCCCTGTGTCGGCCAACGAATTCCCCCGCTGTGCCTCAATCGCCGCCCTGAGCGCACGCGGCCCTGACCCAAACAAGACAAGCCCTTTGGAGCGGGCAAAGGCGATCCGGGCCTCAGCCGGGGCAGTATCGAAATAGGTGATGGTCACGCCCTGATATTCATCGCCGGCTGGCGCTGTCCCGGTGAAATCCGCCCATCCGCTGCGAAGCTTTTCCAGAAAACGGTCGGCCGCGTCCCGATCCCGCGTCTCCACCGAAAGCACCCAATCTGGCGCTGCCAGACGGCCGTCTTCGTCCGGTTCAACCCGGAGCACGGCAAGCCCGATGTACTGGCCCAGCCAGGGCAGAATATCTTGCTCCAGAGACAGTCCCAGTTGCTGGGTGAGCATTTCGTCCAGATTGCGGCGCGCATCACCAAAATCGGCCGTTGTGCCCGCTGTGGCCGCGTCCAGCGCAGTTCGAATTTCGCCCAGGCGATTCTGATCTACGTTCAACAAATTAACGCCGACATAAAAACTGCTGTCAGCCGGAACAGCGGCCAGCGCCGCATCATATCGTCCCCTCATGCGATCTACCAGATGCCAACCGAACGGATCAAGAAAGGCCGCCACTGCCAGGCCTGCCGCCAATAAGAGAACAATAACCAGCCCGGCCTGCGCCAGTTGACGGCCGCGGCCGTGCGGCTGTGGCGGATCAACGTGAATTCCCTGCGAATCGGCCATACGGTCACTCCAATACGTCTCGTCTACTGTCCGTTCAGGTCCGGTGGGGCAATCTCAACCACCTGATCAAAGCGGGACAAATCCACCTGCCAGATGCTCGGCTCGTCCGCCCCGGTTTCCGGCTCAGTAAGCACCACCCGGTATAACTCAAACGTTTCCGGCGCGATCCAAAGATCAATCGCCATGGGCTGCGGGCCAATCAGCCCTCCGCTCACCCGGAAGAGTTTCTCCCCGCCCACACGCCCTTGCAGATGATAAAGTTGCTCATCGGGACCTTCCTCGATCTTTTCGGTTTCCACAAACTCGACCTCTGTCAGGTCCGTGGCCAGGATACTCTGCAGCCCAACCTCGGCATCAAACAAAACGGCCGGATTGAAACCCCAATCGGGCGGTAATTCCTCCCACTCCCCGGTCAGCACATTGGTCTCCCATTGAATTTCGGCCACGCTGATGACGCTGATCTCGGTCACCAGGCCAGGGGCAATCACCCGCACCACGGCGCGCGCCCTGTCTGGCGCGGCGAAATCGCCCTCGGCGCGGCGGAGGGAAAGGGTATTGCCGGGATCAAGATACGCAGGCGCGCCTGTGCGATCAATGACGAAATGGACTCCGGTTATCCCTTGCAGGCGAGCGGCCGCCCCGGCGATAATCTCATCCGGCGGCGGCGGTGGGGGGACGGGTCCGCGGCATGCGGCCGTCAGGCCCACCCATACCAGTACCCATCCCAGACAAAGCCTCCGCATGATCCTCTTTCCACCTCGATTCGGAGTTTACACGAGCTTCAATGCCCCGGCAACGGACGCTTAAGTGTGTCACGGTTTATAGTTTAAGAAAGAAAACCGTGACACCGCGAGGTTTGGCGGTTTTATCCGCTAATTTTATTTATGAGATAAACCGCCAAACACTTAATTGTAGGACATCTGTCATGGCAACAAGAGGCTATGGTTATGGTGGGTAAACGCCTTCTATAATGAAATATAACTGTGCGCGCGTGTCTTATGGAGACAGAATGATTGCCACTGATCCGACTACAGCCAAAAACGGCCGATCAACCCCCGATGCTGATCAGTTCCGGTTATGGCTCGCCACCAAGCTGGAAGCCTCTTTACCCAAGAACGTCGTACCCGACCGCGACCCCAAAACCATTCAGTTGATCAAAGAGCGCTTTCAACTTGGAATTCAGCACGCCAAATTTCAAATCCCTGCAGGGGATGAAGAGATGTTTTTCGCAGCCCTGCTTGATGAAATCCTGGGATTCGGCCCATTGGAACCGCTGCTGAACGATGACACCATCACCGAAATCATGATCAACGGACCTCGGCAAGTGTATGTGGAACAGAAAGGCAAGGTGCAGTTAAGTGATGTGACGTTCGTAGATGATGCCCATATCGAGCGCATCATCAATAAGATCATCAAGCCACTCGGCCGCCGCATTGACCGTAACACTCCGACGGTGGACGCGCGGCTGCCCGATGGCTCCCGCGTCAACGCCGTCATTCCTCCCTGCGCCATTGACGGGCCGGTCGTCACCATCCGCAAATTTTCTCGCACGCCGTTAGGTATTGACGACCTGATCAAGTTCGGTAGTCTCAACGAGGACATGGCTGAATTCCTGAAAGCATGCGTGGTGTCCAAGCTGAACATCGTCGTGTCCGGCGGCACAGGGTCGGGCAAGACCACGCTGCTGAATGTACTGTCGGGTTTCATCCCGGACGGCGAGCGCATCATCACCATTGAGGATGCGGCCGAACTGAGCCTGAATCAACAGCATGTCGTCCGGCTGGAAACGAAAAAGCCGGCGAGAGCCGAGGATACCGAGGTGACCGTCCGCGACCTGGTGATTAACTCCCTGCGTATGCGGCCGGAACGCATTGTGGTGGGGGAGTGCCGCGGCGGCGAGGCGCTCGATATGCTGCAGGCGATGAATACCGGGCATGACGGCAGCCTGACCACGCTCCACGCGAACAGCCCGCGAGACGCCATCTCCCGGCTGGAAACCCTGGTGTTGATGTCGGGCATGGAGCTACCCCTCTCGGTTGTGCGCAAGCAAATCACTGCGGCCGTGGATCTGATCGTGCAGCAAGCCCGGCTCCGAGACGGCTCGCGCAAGATCATCAGCATCACGGAAGTAGCCGGCATGGAAGGGGATATGGTCGTCATGCAGGAAATCTTCAAGTTCCAGGAACATGGTGAACAAAACGGCAAGGTGGTGGGCGAATTTCTCCCCGGCGGCATGCGGCCGCAGTGTGAGGAACGACTGCGGATTTACGGTTTCAAGCTGCCGGCCAGGATGTTTATGCAAACTACGAGCCGCGCCGGCGTCACCGGCCGCCTCCATCAGTGGACGTAAGCCATCCCTCTTCCTCTCCTCGCACCACGCGGGCGGCTGCGCTACAATGGCAGCATGAAAGTGTACCTGCACTCCATAGGCTGCCGCCTAAACCAGAGCGAAATCGAAACGATGGGCCGGCAATTGCTGGCGGCCGGGCATGAGATTGTGGCTGATGCGGCCGCGGCCGACAAGGCGATCATTAACACCTGCGCGGTGACGGCCGAGGCGGCCCGTAACGCCCGTAACATCACCCGCCGCATTCACCGGGCCAATGGCACGGCCGACATCATCCTCACCGGCTGCTATGCCACCATCGCCCCCCAGGAACTGGCGGCCGTCGAGGGAGCCGGCCAGGTGGTAGCCAACCACGAAAAAGAGAGAATCATCCTCCGCCTCGATCCCCAGGCCCGCAACCTACCTTTGTATGACCAGGAGCCGGTGCTGCGCGAATTTCTGGGCAGTGGTCTGCGCGTGGCCAATACCCGCGCCTTCATCAAGGTGCAGGACGGCTGCGACAATCGGTGCACATTTTGTGTCACCACCGTCGCCCGCGGCGAAGGGACAAGCCGCCCCCTGGGCGATGTGGTGGCAGAGGTTCAAGCCCTGGCTGACGCCGGATATCAAGAAGCTGTGCTGACTGGGGTTCACCTGGGTAGCTACGGCCGCGATCTGGGCGAGGGGATCAACCTGGGCGATCTGGTAACAGCCCTGCTGAAGCACACGGGCATCCCCCGCCTGCGCCTCTCTTCGTTAGAACCGTGGGACGTGCCGTCCGGCTTTTTCCGGCTGTGGGAGAATCCGCGTCTGCTGCCGCATCTGCATATGCCGTTGCAGTCAGGCAGCGACCGCATTTTGCGCCTGATGGCCCGCCGCACTACCCGGGACAGCTTCCGCCGGCTGGCAGCGGCCGCTCGCGCCCATATCCCCGGCCTCAATCTGACCACAGACATCATCGTCGGCTTTCCCGGCGAGACGGAAGCAGATTTTGAAGCAAGTCTGGATTTTGTGCACGAGATAGGCTTCACCCGCCTGCACGTTTTCCCCTACAGCGCCAGACCTGGCACGGCCGCAGCCAGGATGCCCGGTCAGCTTCCCCGGCAGGTGAAAAAGGAACGGGCCAGACGCATGATCGCCCTCGGCGAAACACTCAGCCTCGCCTTTCACCGGAGCCATGAAGGGGAAACTCGCCCGGTACTGTGGGAAACGGCCGTGGGAGCGGATGCAGACGGCCTGCGCTGGACGGGCTATACCGACAATTACATTCGGGTGGCAGCCCACGGCCCAGCTGATCTCTTTAACCGGGTAACGCCAACGCAGCTCCTCCAGGCAAAGCCGGACGGCCTCTGGGGCCGGATTCTGGCGTGAGCAGGGCTGCGGCACGCAGCCGGGGTGTTATTTTACTTCGTAGGCAATCCCTGCTTCTTCCAGCTTGCGAATGCGCTCCCACTCCGGCAGGTCGCCATCCCCCCCCGCTTCCTTTAAGACCTGAATTTGCCGCAATTCCACGATCTGATCCCGAAGCACGGCCGCTTTCTCAAATTCCAACGCCTGCGCTGCCTGCTTCATTTGCTTCTCCAGCTCCTTAATCAGCTTGTTTAGTTCTGCTTTCGGCAGATCGCGAGCCGTCACATAACCCGCCTGCCCCTCCGCCACTACCAACTCTTCCTGGGCGATGTCCTCCGTCAGGTCATGCACCGCCTTGATAATGCTGCGCGGCTCAATGCCATGTTTCTGATTGTACGCCATCTGTCTCTCGCGGCGGCGGTCTGTCTCGTCAATGGCCGCCCGCATTGAGCGCGTGATCCGGTCGGCGTACATGATCACCTTGCCATCCACATGCCGTGCTGCCCGCCCAATCGTCTGGATGAGCGACGTTTCTGAACGGAGGAATCCCTCCTTGTCTGCGTCCAAGATAGCGACCAACGACACTTCCGGCAGGTCCAGCCCCTCTCGCAGCAGGTTGATGCCCACCACCACGTCAAACACCCCGATGCGCAGATCGCGCAAGATTTCCGTGCGCTCGATAGTGTGAACTTCTGAATGCAGGTAGTGGACTTTGACGCCCATCTCCAGGAGGTAGTCGCTTAAATCTTCAGCCATGCGCTTCGTCAACGTCGTCACCAGCACACGCTGGCCCCGCTCCACCCGCTGGTTAATCTCTCCCAGCAGATTGTCAATTTGCCCTTTCACCGGCCGCACTTCCACTTCAGGATCAAGGACGCCTGTCGGCCGGATGACCTGGCGCACGATCCGCGACGACTTCTCCATCTCATACGGCCCCGGCGTGGCGCTGGTGAAGATGACCTGGTTGATCTTGCCTTCGAATTCCTCGAAATTCAGCGGCCGGTTATCCAGGGCGCTGGGCAGCCGGAAGCCGTAATCCACCAGCGTCGTCTTACGGCTGCGGTCACCCGCGAACATCCCCCGCACCTGGGGAATCGTCATGTGACTCTCATCCACCACCATTAAGTAATTGGCGGGGAAATAATCCAGAAGCGTCCAGGGCGGTTCCCCTTCCGCCCGCTGATCCAGGTGGCGGCTGTAGTTTTCGATGCCGCCTGTGTAGCCGATCTCACGCAACATCTCCAAATCATACAATGTACGCTGCTCGATGCGCTGCGCTTCCAGGAGCATATTGCGCTCTTTGAAGTATTTGATACGTTCATTCAGTTCCGCTTCGATGTCGTTAATCGCCTGGGCCAACTTCTCTTCATCGGTGATAAACTGCTTAGCGGGGAAGATTTCAACCTGGGCGTGTTCCAACAGCACTTCACCCGTCAGGGCGTCAAATTCGGTGATGCGCTCCACCTCATCGCCCCAGAACTCAATGGTGAAGGCGGTTTCGGCGTAGGCGGGGAAAAGTTGCAGGGTGTCGCCGCGCACGCGAAAAGTGCCGCGCCGCAGTTCCAGGTCATTTCGATCATACTGGATGTCCACCAGCCGTCTCAGCAAGATGTCGCGCCGGTATTGCTTGCCCCGTTCAATGTGAACCGTCACCCGGCCCCACGCCTCCGGGTTGCCGATGCCGTAAATGCAGGAGACGGAGGCGACAATGATGACGTCTTCCCGGCTCATCAGGTTGGCGGTGGCTTGCAGCCTTAGACGGTCAATCTCTTCATTGATCTGCGTCTCTTTTTCGATGTAGAGGTCATGCCGGGGAACATACGCTTCGGGCTGATAGTAATCGTAGTAGCTAACGAAATAGGAGACGGCATTCTGAGGGAAGAATTCGCGGAATTCGCTGTACAACTGGGCGGCGAGGGTCTTGTTATGAGCCAGGACAAGGGTAGGGCGTTGGGTTTGCTCAATGACCTGGGCAATAGAGAATGTCTTACCCGTCCCCGTCGCGCCTAACAAGGTCTGAAACCGATCGCCGTTGTTCAATCCCTGCATCAGTTGGGTGATGGCCTGGGGCTGGTCTCCCGTCGGCTGAAAGTCGGACACTAACTCAAACTTCGGCATGTTATGCTCCGTCTTGCGTGCTCGCTCATAGTAGAACGAAAGTTCTTAATTCTACCACAAATTGGGTACTTCTGACTAAAGCGGTTTACGGGCACCCTGACAGTATGCTAGAATCCTGCTAGAAGCAACGGCTTGGTTGTTGGGACAGGCGTTGCGCTACTACTCAGGGTTTCATCTTCGGAGAAACGCGAAACGCAATGCGGGCAGTTGAAGAATCAAACAAAACGAGTAAGGACGGCCGTCCTGATCGGCCGCCGTCTTGGCCCGTCGCCCCTACGTTGTGCCCACATTTGGGGACACTTGATGATCGGCAGACGGCGCTCGCCTTTCCTACGATGGGCAATCATTGTTATCACTCCGGGCGGGCTGTTTCTGTAGCGACCGCTCACCAGCAAGAATTCTGCCTCACGTCCAACCATACATCATGCCCGGTATTCCGTCACAACAGCGCCTCCCCACCGGCAGAAACATCCCCGGCATCGGACCTCGTGGTCGCCCGCCGGAGGCTTGGCCAATGGGGCCGTCGTCTTATCCCTATTTTTCTAATCTTGCTCGTTCTTCTCCTCATTGCTTTCTTCGGCTTCAACGAAAAGGAAGCGGACGGGTTGGCCATCAACGAGGAGCCACTAGTCGAACCCGGCACAAACGTATTGTACCCGCCAACCCCTCCGGGTGCGGAGGGAGCGGCCCAGCCCGATGCAACAGAGACGCCAGCCTCGCCAGCGGCCGTTTCTGGTGAAACGGAAACCCCGCCACCTGTTGAGAATACGGCCGCAGCAGCTCCTCCCCAGGAAGAGCCGCCCAGCCCAGCCGCGGCGGCTGGCGGCGGCGGGTCCGATGTGCTGCCTACGCCGGCGATTGTCCTCTGCACTCCACCTTCCTGGTGGGTGCCTTATTTCGTCCGCGTTGGCGATACGCTCTTCTCACTGGCAGGGGCACGGGGCACGAGCGTGAGTGCTGTGCGGGCGGCAAACTGCATGAACGATAACCGCATTGTGGCCGGGCAGCGAATCTTCTTACCCCCGTCACTGATCCCCCAAACGCCCGCGCCCCTGGCCACGGCAACTCCGCCGCCCACGATCACCCACACGCCCCAGCCAACCGCAACCGCGACCAACCCCAATACAACTTCACCGACCGCAACCACGATCGTCTCCGACACGCCAATCGCTACGGTGTCCAAAATACCCGCGCCGACCGACACCCCACCCCCGCCGACAGCAACAGCCACGCTGCCCCCTACTGCCACAAATACGCCCCCAGCAACGGCCACAGGCACGCCCACTGCCATTTCCACCATTCCGCCTCCTCCCGGCACCCTGCCGCCCTTGCCTACGCCAACTCCCTGATTTCGTCCTTCGTTTTACACTCCCTTTACAAACGGATTGCAACTTTCCGCCGCCTTGCCGGTATGGTTTCGTAGTATTCGGCTGGCGTCTGGCGCATATCCGGACGCCTTTCACACAAGAGGTGATGAAATCATGGCTGATGTTTATACCGTTACGTTTTCTGTGATCGGCATTCTAATTAGTTTGCCCGCGCTGATCATCGCGCTCAATCTGCTGCTGCCCAATGTTACCAAACGGGCACAAAGCCGCCTGATGACGACGCCTGGTCGTTGTTTTTTGTTGGGGATACCGGTCACGGCCGCCTTTGTCTTGTGGATCGCCATCACCAGCCAGGTGGAATTGGGGCTGATCCGGGCCACAGCCTTCATTGCCGCCGGCGTCGGCATGGGAATCGGCACCATCGGCGCGGCCGGATTGGCCCGTCTGCTCGGCGAACGCCTTGACCGTATGGCGGACCCCGGCTCGGAGCTTAAACATCTGACACGGGGCGCGGTCGTCTTTGAACTGGCCTGTCTCGTGCCCATCGTCGGTTGGTTCCTCTTCGCGCCATTGGCGGGCATCATGCTCATGGGCGCGACCGTCTTTGGCCTGCTGGGCTGGCTTCCCCGGCGCGTCTTTCCTGAACAGCTACCACTCAATAGTGAACAATCATCGGTGACCGGCAATCAGACAGCTTAGGCCGGTTACCCCTACTCGGAGTTACCATGTCTCTTTCGCGGCGTGACTTTCTCAAACTCGGCGGCCTGGCGGCCGCAACCGCAACTGCATCTGCTTGCGGCGTGATCGGCCGTCAGGTGGCCCAAGATGATTTGCCGGAGGTGCTGCGTGTCCCCACGCCGGTTCCAACCGATGCACCTCTGACAACGCCGGCGGCCGAACTGCCTACCACCCCTGTGAATTCCATCCTGAGGCTGCTCAACCGGGCTGGTTACGGCCCGCGGCCGGGCGATCTGGAGCACGTTAGCGAGATGGGGCTGGAAGCTTACCTGGATGAGCAGCTCAGCCCGGAAGAGATTGAGGATACGGCCGCGGACTTGATGATCCGTAACCTGACGCTCTATCACATGGACGTGAGCCAGCTTATTGATCAAGAACCGAAAGACGCGGTCCGCGAGTTAATCGGAGCCACAGTTGCCCGCGCCATCTTCTCCCAGCGCCAGCTTTATGAGGCTATGGTCGAGTTTTGGTCGGATCACTTCAACATCTACCTTCGTAAGGCAAAGCCCATGCCGCTGCTCAAGTTGATAGATGATCGGGACGTGATCCGGCCACATGCTCTGGGTAAGTTCCGCGACTTACTTTTTGCTTCCGCTAAAAGCCCGGCGATGCTGGTATACCTGGACAACGTGCGCAATCACAAAGAAGAGCCGAATGAGAATTATGCCCGCGAGCTGCTGGAACTGCATACGCTGGGCGTGAACGCCGGCTACACCCAAAAGGATATTCAGGAAGTGGCCCGCGCCCTGACCGGTTGGACGGTGCACCATCGCGGCCGCAATGCGGGGCAGTTTGCCTTTAAGGAGGAGCGGCACGATTTCGGCGAAAAGCAGGTGCTCGGGCACACGCTGCCCGCCGGGCAGGGGGAAGCAGACGTGGAACAGGTGTTGGAACTGCTGCTGGCGCATCCGGCCACGGCCGTCTTCATCGCCACCAAGCTCGTTCGCCGCTTTGTAGCCGATGACCCGCCGGCGGCCCTGGTAGAGCGGGTGGCCGAGACCTTCCGCCAGACGGATGGGGATGTGAAGCAGATGCTGCGAGTCATCTTTCTCAGCGACGAGTTTGCCACCGCGCCCCCTAAGTTAAAGCGGCCGTTCTCTTTCATGGTTTCTGCCTTGCGCGCGGTTCATGCAGACGTAGGGCAAAGCCGGGTAATTGCCCGTTGGATGGAATGGTTGGGCCAGCCCCTGTTCCATTGGCCGCCGCCTGACGGGTATCCGGACATCTCACCCGCGTGGGCGGCCAACTTGCTGCCCCGGTGGAACTTCGCTCTGGCCCTGGTGCACAACCAGATAGGCCAGGTCAGCGCCCCACTGGAGCAGCTTGTCACAGCCGGCAACGCTGAAAATGTGGATGAGGTCCTCGACCTGTTCGCCGGGCTTACACTCGGCCGGCCGCTGGACGACGAGGCCCGTGCGCTGTTCACCGGTTACGTCGGCAGCGGCGCTTTATCGGATGAGCCGACGCGCGAGCGGCTGGGGGACGCTGTTGCTCTCATGCTCGCCAGTCCAGCGTTTCAGTGGACGTAAAATATGTGTCAAGTATCAGGGGTCAAGTGCCCGGTTATCGGGGAGCGATCTGACGCCCAACCCTATCGGAGATGAGTGATGAGTAACCCAACCTGCACCCATTGCGCCGAATACGCGCAAGTGAGCCGCCGGACCTTCCTGGCCCAAAGCATGCAATCGGCCGCCGGTCTGCTCTTTGGCAACAAGCTGGTGGCCATGCCAAGCTGGATGCCCCGTATCAGCCTGGCCGACCCCCACATAGGCCCGCTCGGTGACACCCTGGTCTGCATCTTCCTCCGCGGCGGCGCCGACGGGTTGAACATTGTCGTCCCGCACGGCGATGATCAATATTACACGCGCCGCCCCATCATCGGCATTCCCCGGCCGGATGATCGCCAGGCCGACGCCAAAGCCATTGACCTGGACGGCTTCTTTGGCCTGCACCCGGCGCTGGCTCCGTTGGCCGAGATTTATCAGGCGGGTGATGCGGCCTTCGTCCACGCGACCGGATCGCCAGATGAGACGCGTTCTCACTTCGAGGCAATGGACTTGATGGAACGGGGGGCGATCACGGGCGATTATACCGGATGGCTGGCGCGTCATTTGGCCACGCTGGACACGGGCAACGATTCAGCGCTGCGGGCTATCGGCATCGGCGATATGCTCCCGGCCTCGCTTTCAGGAACGATGACAGCGACGGCGCTGCAATCCATCGCGGAGTACCATTTGCTGGGGAGGAACGATCGGGTGGGCGAAATGCAGTCGCTCTTAAGCGCGCTGTATCGCCAGGGAGACGACCTATTGACGGCCGCGGCCGATCAGACTTTTGCTGCCATGGATGTGTTGAGCCGGATTGACACGACCAACTATCGCCCGAACGGCCGTGACTATCCGGAGCGGGAACTGGGCCAGGCGCTGCGCATGGTGGCCCAACTCATCCGGGCGGACGTGGGCGTGGAGGTGGCTTGCGTAGACATGGGAGGCTGGGATACGCACGTGGCTCAGGGCGCCGCCGAGGGGCAGATGGCGCGACTACTGGAACAACTTGGCCAGAGCCTGGCCGCCTTCTATGAAGATTTGCAGTCCCAGATGGATAGCGTGACGGTGGTGGTGATGTCAGAATTCGGCCGCCGCGTCCAGGAAAACGGCGGCTTGGGCACCGATCACGGGCACGGCAACATGATGATGATCCTGGGCGGAGGTATCCGGGGCGGCAATGTGTACGCCAAATGGCCCGGCCTGCACCCGGAACAGCTCGTTGGCCCCGGCGATCTGGCCATCACCATCGATTACCGGGATGTGCTGGCGGAGATCATTACCAGTCGGCTCAACAACCCACGTGCGGCCGAGGTATTCCCCGGCTACACCATCAACGAAGTGGGGCTGGCCATCCCCCGGGCCGGCTAGCAGCCCGGCGCAGAAACCTTAGCCAAATAAATCCTCATTTAGCTCCTCCAGGCCCCCTGCTTTTTGGGGGCGTCTGGCAGATGCACGCCCTTTCATCCCAGCGTAGAACTTCTCGTCGTAGCGGCGGGAGCGGATGGGGATGGGCATTTTCACGCCCCAGCCCAGGAGCAGCACTTCCTCTTTCTCCTGCAAGCGGGCCAACATCCCCCGCAGTTGGTCGCGCCCGGCCAGCCCCGTCAACACGGCGCGGATGTCGTCTTCGTCGCCCAACCAGCCGGTGATGCGCGTGCCTAGCTGGGACATGATCTCGTCATCAATGCCGGACGGCCGTTGATCCACCACCAGCAGCGTCACAAAGTATTTGCGCAGCTCACGGGCAATGATGCCAAACGCCGTCTGCCCCGCCAACTGCGGATTGAGCAGTTTGTGCGCTTCCTCGATGGCGATCAGCAGTGATTTCGGTTTGGCTTCGCCAAAGGTTTTGTGCTGTTCGGTTTTTTTCACCCAATGACGTCGAATACGCCGGGTGAGGATGTTGGAGACGAGCAGATAGTCCAGGTCGGATTCATATTCGCCAAAACCAAGGATGACGTGACGGCCGTTTTCCAACTTGTCCACAATCGCTTTCACCGGATCGCCCGCCGGCGTCTCCACCACATAAGCCTTATCATACACCAGCTTCAACTTGCGGTGCAGCGCCTCCGCCGCCTTCTCGTGAATGTTATTGCTCCGCGCCCACGCTGCCACCGAGTTGGCCGCGGGATACGTCTTGCCGCTCTCCGGATCTGTCTCCACCGCGCCCGGCTCCAATTTCATGAAATCGGCGAACCAGTTGGCCCCAAACCCCCGCTCCAGCGCGTTCAGGGTAACGGCGGCCGTGTCGGTCAAATTCAACGCCTCCGACAGCAGCGTCACGTCGCTCGTCTGAAAATCGGACAGCCCTAACTCCAACGTAAAGTCGGGCGTGTTACCGCGCACCATCGCCCCTTTGCCCAACGCCGCCACCTGCACCTTTTGGCCGAAGAGGGATTTGAGTCCGCGCACTGTCAGCCCGCGATCCGTGTCCGTGTCGTCGAAGGCGTACTCGTTGTGCATGTCAAAAACGAGCGCCGCGGCCACATCCTCCCGCATCAGCCCGGCCAGCATTATCCGCGTCAGGAAGCTCTTGCCCGTCCCCGTCGCCCCAAAAATGCCGCTGGACCGCTTGACGAACCGCTCCAGATCCAGGGCTACCGGATACCCCTGCTCAATTGTTTGCCCCACCACAAATGTGCCGCCGAAAATCTCGGCCACGTCCGCTTCGTCCGCCTGGCGCACATCGGCGTGGTGGGCGGGGACGGTTTTGACCGGTTTGGGGCCGGGGCTTTCTTCGCCGCGCTCGACGCGCTGTTCCCAGGCACGCCGCTCCGCCGTGCCCAATTCTGGGCCGCGATCCATGAGCAGCGTGGGGTACATCGCCAGCGTCGTGAACAAGGTTTTGCCCAGCAGCGCTTGTTTGATCGCTTCTTGCAGCCGGTCGCTTTTTTCGTCGGCGAAGCGGGGGTCGGTGGCGCCCAGCTGCAAATCGGTGACGAGGCCGTAGTAGCGGTAACGGCCGCTGTCACACACCACAAAGCTCCCTTCCTGCACCATATCCGCCGGGACCGTGAGTCGAATGCGAAAACCTTCTCTTAATCCGCCGCCAATGACGTAACCTATCGGCCCGCCAGTTGATTGGTTGTTGTCCATCTGATGGTCTCCGCTGTCTAGATTCCGCTTTCCAACACAGGCAATTCCGGCAAGGCGTCATTCAACGCCTCTAACGTCGGGATGAGCATGTCGTAGTTGCTGCGCAGCAGTTCAATCATCTCCTGAATCGCGCCCAGCGCCCAACCCCGGTCACGGCCGCGAATATGGAAGGCGTCACTGATGTGAGCCACCAACAGTTGATCCACCGGTACATTGCCGTCGGCCGCGCGCAGGATGAGGCGCAGATAGCCCAGGTTGTCAGTGAATTGGGTAATTTCGGCGGCGTCGCTGCACAGCTCCACCGGATCCAAATTGAGCGGCGGCCGCGGCGGCAGGCCATGCTTGATTTGCCCATTTAGCCGGTAGCCGACGGCCAGCACCTTCATCTCCACTGGCAGCATCCGGTTGTCCCGCTGGTCGTTGATGATTTCCTCACTCGGATTCTCGGCCAGCACCAGGCGGCGCACCAACGGGTCGTCGTCAATGTGCATATCGTAGATAAGGCCGTAGATCGCTTCACGCTCGTCTACCGGCTGCGCTTTCACCAGGCTGCCAAACGCAGGCACGCTCAACTGCGCCACGCGGCAACCGACAGAGAAGCCGACAGTGCTGGCTCGCAAAACGCGGCCGATTTCCTGATTTTTCATGGATGTTTCCTTACTTCTCAAATTGCCGATTGCTAATTGTCAATGGCCAATCTCATTAACAATTGGCAATTCACCATTCACAATTGACAATTAAAGCCCTTCATGCCGTGTCTTCGCTCCCCGTGCCAACCCCTTGCTGCTCTGCTTGGCCGTGAGGCGGCTTTCGACCCCGTACTTTTGCATTGTCAGGTCAATCATGAGGTTCAACTCTTCGTGGTCTTTGTGGCCGATGACCGCCATTTCGTCGGCGCGGGCGATGACGTAGGGGTAATCACCCAGAATCTGGCACTGATGGGTGAGGAGAGCATGAACGGCCGTCACCGCTTCCGCATCCTCCGCCACCCAGCGAGGAACATCCACACGGGCGATGCCCCGCCCCGGATTGAAGTAGAAGAAGCAAACCTCATTGGCCGGATCACGCTCGGCAAACCGTTCGTTGGGGGGCGAGACGCTCACAAACAGCTTGCTGCGCTGCCCCGGCTCCAGGATGCGGCCGAAAAGCGCCCGGTCCGACAACCCGCTGCCCGCGCTCCGCTTGCCCAGCGATTTCCAATCAAACGTAGCCTCGCCCATCCCCTGCAACGAGCGCAAAAGTGTGACAACGGCCGCGGTCATGGGGCGGTCAATATATCCCGCCAGAAGCGCGCCACTATCGTGCAGCTTTGTCATCGCCGCCAGCCATTGCCGCACCTCCTCATTGGGCGCGGCGTCCGGCCCGCCAAGTGGCCAGTACAATAGTCGCTGATCGAGGATTGCCAACAAAGGATGCGCATCTCCCCGGTGCTGCCACGCTTTCTTCGCCAGCGTGCCGATTTCCATCAAATCTCGCTTAACGCTGACGACGCTGCTGCTGATGGTGAAGTCGGCCGCCTCACGATCATCACGCGGATAGCGAAATTCCGGTAGTGTGAATGGTTCCGGCGCACGGCCGCTTCCGTGATGGTACACAATCCCGCCGATGTTGATCAGGTAATATAGATGTGCCGCATGACGGTCAGGCATGATTTGAGAGCCGTCGGTGGCGATGAGGGTAGCCTGGGACGGGGGCGGGGGCGGGGAGATAGCGGCGTTGAGCGGATGCATGTGGTCAAACGGCCGTGCCGAGCGGTAATGTTTAGGGTCCGCCTGCGCCTGCGCCAGTTCCAGCGCCGTTTCAACGGCCGCCCAATTGCCGGCATATTGCGCCAGCACAGCCAGCAACTCATCGGCCATGCTCCGCCGGTTTTGCAGCCGCTGCGCCACAGTCCGCGCCATCGCGTCAATGTTCCCGGTCAGCCGTTCAAATTCCAGCGTCATTGACTGTCACCCGTTCGCGCCTCCACTCATGATTCATCATCTGGCGGAGACAGTATAGCGTATGCGAGACCGCTGTTCAAAGAGAAGGGGGCAGAACAGAAAAACCACGGCCGCCCGCAAACGGCCGTGGTTCGTGTGATTTCCGGCAGCAGGTTGGTTTACTGGAAGGGGAAGAAGATACCTTTCACCTCGTCATACACGAGTCCGCTAACATGACCCGCTTTCACCTCCAGCGTGTCAGCAAAAACGGAGCGCCATTCCAACTCATCATCCATGAGCCAGATTTGCACAAAATGCTCGCCGGGCGGCAGCCACCATGTTTCCAGACCGTACATCGTCCCTTCATGGCGCAAGCCCCGCGGTTTATACATTGTTTCGAGAACCGGTTCCCCATCCACCTCCAGGCGCAGGCGCACCGGGAATCGCTCCCCGCCTAGCACCTGAGCCGGCTCAATATTCGAGGGCAGTTTGGCGATAATTTCTTCCGGCAGCCGGTCGGAGGCAGCGATGAGTTTGCCGCCATGGTTGATAGCCACCCGGATCAATCCCTGTTCCGGCAGCGGGTTCGTCGCCGGTTGATGCAAGAGCAGCGAAATGCCCAGAGTCACAGCCAGCAGAATGGTTCCCGCCACCAGGTAGCGCGCCTGTGCCAACCGGTTCAACAGGGAATCCGGCTTATCTGCCTTCTTCGCTCGTTCCTGCTGGGCGCCCACACCCATGGTTTTCAGCAAAGCGGCGACCTGATCACTGCTCCCCGGCGCTAATTCCACATAATGCACCAATTCTTTAGGCAGCGTACGGCGGCGGCGGGAGAGACGGCCGCTCACCCAATACGGCCCTTCGCGGAAAGAACAATCATCCGACGGGCAGCCAGCAACAATGGCCGCGCGCGCGCCCTGATCCAGCGCATCCCGCACCCACTGCGGGTGCAGCATCCCGACACAAGGCATCGCCATGGTAACCACCGGGATTGGATGCGGGTTGGCTCCGGCCCAGGTCCCCAGGCTGACCCGTGACGGCATCGGCGCTTGCAGCACCGGAATGCTGTCTAAGCTTTCCCCGATCGCGGGCACCTCATCCAGCGACGGTACCGCCCCCAACGCCAACTGGCGGTCACAGGTGAAAATAGCCACCGGCGCAAGCCCGGCCTCCTTTGCATGGCGCAGCGAGCGTTTCATGTCCTGGCGCAAGACAGTTGAATGCAACGCTTGCAGTTCAATGCCGGAGGTGGAACAGGTACCGACACAGATGCCGCAGCCGGTGCACAGGTTTGCGTAAATCTCCGCCACTGACCGAAACCGGGTCTCGTCATCACGGCCAACCATCTGGATGGCGTCGTAAGGGCACTCACGCGAGCAGAGGGCACAGCCGGTGCAATTGGGATTGGTGACCACCGCCGGGCCTACGTGCCGTCCCGGGGCCAGCCAAGGCAACGCAGAAACGGCCGCCAGCCCAATCAGGGAAAGTCCCCAGAACAACGGATTCCCCAGCTTAGCTGTCAGCGGCAAGAACCCCAGATACCACCAATCCACATTGACCGTACTAATCAACCGGCCCATGTCAGCGGGAAGCGCCAGAGCGACCGGCCGCCACAGCGACAGCACGACCAGAATCACTCCGGCTTCAGCCATCACCCAGCGGGGAGTCAGGATGCGCACGCGCGTCAGGCGCATCACATGAACCACGACCCCGATCACGATTAACACCGAGAGGAAAATGTGGAGAAACAGGATGATAACGAAGAAGGCAAACGTGCGAGAGGCAATTTCCGGCCCCACAAAGGGAAGGGCAAACGACCCCTTTAGCACGCTGATGGCGAACTCCGTCAGCCATTGTGCCGGCTGATCCCATACCAGCCAATACCCCATCACGCCGATGCTCCAGAATAACGCCAGCAAGACCCACCCGGAAAGCCATGCTAACCATCGGCTGCCCCAAAAGCGGTCGCTAATGAAGGTTTTCAAGGTGTGGATCAGGGTTACCACGATGAGGCCGTCTGAAGCGTAACGATGGACGGTGCGCATCAATAAGCCCACCCAGGTTCCGCTGATCCGCGCCATGCTTTCATAAGCGCGATCACTGCCCGGCCGGTAGAAGACTGTCAGGTACGTTCCCGTGACAGCCAGAATGATGAGCAGGTAAATAGCCAGGGTACCTAGGTGATACAGGGGATTATAAGGGTGAGAGGATTGTTCGTCTGTGCTGAACCGGTTAAGAAAGGATTCAATATGGGCCCAGCTTTTTTCCAATGTCCGCAAGACGCGGCGTTCCGAATACAGTTTATATGCTTTCGCCATGATTGCTCAATTCGTTTCATTTAATGGTAGCTGGCGGCGAGCTGTGGGTTCGTCGGCGTCGCCGGCTGTAGTTCGGTTTCATCATAGATTGGGGCCTTCTTCAGCCGGAGGGCATTGCCGGTCACAATCAGGCTGCTGGCAACCATTGCCAGCGCAGCCAAAACCGGCTGCAACTGCCCGCTGACGGCCAGAGCCAATCCGATGATATTGTATATAAAAGCCCAGGCCAAATTTTGACGCACCTTTCGCATGGTTAAATGGGAAAGGGAGATGAGCCAGGGCACTGTCCGTAAATCGTCGTGCAGTAAAATGGCCTCGGCCGCTGCCTGGGCCACATCTGTTCCTTGCGTCACAGCCAATCCGACGGTGGCGGCCGCCAGCGCCGGGCTGTCGTTAATGCCATCCCCCACCATGGCGACCGGCTCATTGGCCAACCGCAGCCGGGCTACTTTGTCTTGTGGTAACTGCTCCGCATGTACCGGCACATCCAGCCACCGCTGCCAACGCCGGCCCGCGGCCACGTCGTCGCCTGTGAGCACTTCCACCTGCAGGCCACTCGCTTTCAGCCTTCTTATCGTTTCCGGCACTTCCGAGCGGACTTCCTCGCCCAGGCCCAACAGACCCGTCATACGGCCGTCACGCCCTGCGTAAATCACCGTCAGGCCCTGCTCCTGCCAGGAGCGCGCCTTCTGAGCCAGTTCGGGGGGGAACGAAATGTTTTGAGCGGCCATCAGGTGTTGGTTGCCCACCCACCATGTTTCCTGGCCTAGTTTACCGCTAACACCTTCCCCCGGCCAAAGACGGAAATCCGTAACCTTGTCCTTCCCCTGTGTCCCGGCCTGCCCCTTCGCCTGGGCAACAATCGCCTGGGCCAGCGGATGCTCCGAGAGCGCTTCAACGGCCGCAACCCGGGTCAGAAAATCCTCATCTTCCATGCCAATGGGGGCAACGGCCTGTACCCGCAGCGGCCGCTTTGTGAGCGTTCCCGTCTTGTCAAAATAAACTCGGCGCACCCCATCCAATCGCTCCAGCACACCGGTGTTGCGCAAGATCACGCCCGCTTCGGCCACCCGGCCAAGGCCCAGCCAAAGCGTAAGCGGCGTGGCGATACCCAGGGCGCACGGGCAGGCGATCAGCAACACCGACAAGGCATGCAGCAGTGCGATTTCTGGGCCGACGCGGGGCATCCAAAAGACGAATGTCGCGGCTGCAATGAGAACCGCTAAGGGAACCAACCAGGCAGCCAGGCGGTCAGCCAGCCGCTCCACGGGCGCTTTTTGCCACATCGCCTGGTGCAGCAGGCGGCCGATCTGGCCGACGGTCGTCGCCTCTCCGGTGGCTGTCGTGATCACTTCAAACGCGCCATCTAAGCTCATGGTGCCGGCCAGCACCTTGTCTCCCTGCCGCCGCAGCACAGGCTCCGGCTCGCCGGTCAACAAGCTTTCGTCCACATCACCAGCCCCTTCGGCCACCACACCATCCACGGGGATGCGCTCACCTGGTCGCACGCGCACCCTGGCTCCCGGCGGCAGTTCGTCTACACGGACCTGCTGCTCGCCATCGGCCGTAATCCAGGTTACCGCTTGCGGCACCTGCTCCCACAACCTTTCGATGGCGCGGCCGCTGGCTTTCTGGGCTTTCATTTCCAGCCAGCGGCCCAACGCCACCAAAAAGAGGAGGATTGAAGCCGTATCAAAATAGACGCCCCCGTGCCCGGTAATCAGGTTGCGCAAGGAAAGGCCAAAAGCGGAAAATGCGCCAATGGCGATCAGTGTGTGTAAGTTGGGACGGCCGCGCACCAGGCTGGCCACGCCTGCCCGCAAAATGGGAAGGCCCAGGATCAACATGACCGGCAGGCTGGCAGCCAGCAAGATGATCACAAAGAAGTCGGCCAGCCACTCCGTATCTGGGCTGGCCCGGCCTGTCCATTCACGCGCGTACAACATGAAGCTGATAGCCATGACGTGCATGACCAGCACGAAGCTGATGAGCAAACGGGTTAGATGGGCATCCTCTTCATCATACGGCTTGTCGCCGGGCAGCCATGCCCGGTACCCGAGCCGCCGCACCAGCCGGGTTAAGGAACGCGGGTTGGTGTGTCTGGGAGAATAGGTAACGCGTGCTTCTCGCTGTACGGCGCTCACCTCGACCTGGTCTACGCCGGGCGCCCGGCGCAAGGTTTCTCGTATGAGCCAGGTGCAAGAGGTACACCACATCCCGGCCAGGGACAATGTCGCCGTTTCCGTACTTTCAAAACGGGCCTGTGCTGGCGTCTCCGCTGCGGCCGTGGTCTCACCGCCATCCCCAATGAGCAGTGTGCTGACCTCGCGGCAGGCGGGACAGCAAAAAGCGTTTCCCTCTTCGTCAGAGATTGGGTATGCGGTAGGCAGTCCGCACAACGCGCAGGGAACTATCTGGTTTACCATACCATCACACCGCCCAGATGGAAGTGGTTGACCCAGCCCCAGGCGGCAAAGCCGCGCAGCGCCATTTGCGCCCCGAAAAGGAGGACGATCAAAGCGGCCGCGTGGCGCAGCCAGGGCATAGAAAGGCGCAGGCGCTCGTTGATATTGGCGCGGGCCAGCATACCGACCCCCAGCAAAATGGGCCATGTTCCCAGGCCGAATGCAACCATCGCCATTGCCCCGCGCCAGGGAGAACCGGCTACGGCCGCCGTGAGCAGAGCCGTTAACACAAGGCCGCAGGGAAGCAATCCCCAAACCAGGCCCAGGACAAGCGGCGTCGCCAATTCACCAACAGCGGAGGTGGGCTTCGATGCTGGGGTGGTCAGCCGGCGCATCGTCTGCCCCCAGCGGCCGGTCAGCCGCGTGAAGAATCGTTCCGGCGAAGGCACGCGCCCCAGGAGCGCCAGCGCCATATAGCCGGCCAGGACGGCCGTAACCAGCGCAATGATGCCCTGCAAGCGAGACAGGCCGGGAATAAGGGGAGCATGGGTGTGTCCCATAGGCGCCTCACGCCCGGCCATCGCCGTCAATGAATAGCCAAGCGCGCCAGCAATTGCGCCCAGCAGTGCATACGTGGTAATGCGGCCGAGATGCGCCAACAGCAGTCTCCAGCCATGTGCAGCCCCACGACGCGCCAGTAACATCGTCACGCCGCTGCACATGCCTACGCAATGTCCCATACTACCGGTTAAGCCGAGGAGAAATGCTGCAAACATCGCATCCAATCCAATCAAAGGGGGCGAAAAGAAAACGTGGGGAGCGATCTGGTCGCATCCCCACGTTTCATCGTCGCGCACCCTAGATCATCTGATAATCCAGGATCGACCCAGGAGCCACCAGTTACTCAAATAATAGACAACGAAGAAAGCGAGGAAGGCCAGCACAATGACAAATGTGCCGCGCGGCCTTTCATCCCCTTCTGCTTCCTTGCCGATATTACCGGCGCCGTCTACCAGCGGGTTCGCCTGATCCATCACCAGCGTGAGCCGGTTGGCTTCCACGCGTTTGCCGGTGAATACGGAAATCAGGACAACGAGCATGAACATGATGCCGCCCACGATGGCGATCACCGCGCCGACGCCCATAATCGCCAATGTCAGGTTTGCCGTGCTGGGAATGGCCGCCTTGAACGGGGCCTGAGCAAAGGTGATGTCCCAATGCCGCCGGGAAACACCTTGCAAACCGCTGGCGATCATACCCACGGAAACCAACAGCATCCCAAAGCCGAAGACATAGGGCTGCCATTGCGCCAGTTTCTTCAGCTTCAGTTTCTTGCGGAAGATGAGCGGAATCAGGTAATAGGTGAGGCCCATGAAGGCAAGCGTGGTGCCGGACACTACCGTTGCGTGGAAGTGGCCGGGCAAACGCATGGTGTTATGTGCCGTCATGTTGATTTGCTCGGTACCGATGACTACACCGGTCACGCCCCCGATCCAGCCAAAGAGGACCATGGAGATAACCAGCGCCGCGAAGCCTGGCTCGCCCCACGGCCCGCGCCGCAACCAGCCAAGCAGGCCTTGCTTATGTCCCTTACGCCGGAGGGCCACTTCGACGGCCGCGGGGATGGAGAAGGCGTGAATGAGGCTGCCTAGTACGGCCAGGTACATGGCATAGGACGTATTGGTGACCTTCCACACAAACCCGGGGCCGGGGTCTACCAGCAAATGGTGGGCTGAACCCAGGTTAATGAACAGGATGTAGAGAATAAACGCTGTTCGGGAGAGCTTTTCATTGAGCGGCACTGCTCCGACAGTGATGCCGGCCAGGGCATACCAGATGGCGACCATAGCCGCCAGGTTGATCTGCTGCGCCGGATGGCCAAAGCTCCAGAACAAATTGCGGTAAAAAGCGGGATCGTATGTGGACATCCAGCCTAATGACCAGAACAATGCCGGAACAAAAGCCAACGCCCCCGAGAGCAATGTGTAGGTAGCGATAATGGCGGCCGTCATCAAGCCATAAGTCACCAGCGGCAGTGAACCTTCATACTGCTTCTCTACCTTGGCCATGATCACCGTGGCAAAGAAGAGGCCTACCCCAATCAACGCCCCTACGGCAAAGAGCACAATGCCCAGGTAAAAGAGCGGATGTGCTTTGAGGGGGATATAGGCGGTGAACAGCACATCTGCCTTGCCCAACAGGACCATCACGTTGATCAAGATGGCGCCACCAGCCATTAACACAAATGCCAGCCACCCCAGTTTAGGTTGTACCAGCCGTGCATTGAGCAAGACAGCGCTGCCGAAATAAAGGCCGGCTATCTCAAAGAACACAATCCAGGCCACGAGCATATCAATGCCATGACCCGTCAAAACTCGATAGAACCAATCAGGCGGCAAAAGGTGAATTGCCTGCCAGCGAGTCAGGGCCAGCAGCAAGGCAAAAACACCGCCGATCAATAAACAAACAACGGCCGCGACCGCATTCGCAATGATCAACCGCTCGGCGGCCAGATCCACCTTTAACCCGGTTACAGGGCAGGTACGAAACTCGGTCGTTTCCTCTTTTAACGGAACAGCAACAACAGCCATGAATCTCCTCCTACTCCGTAACAAAGAGCTTGCTGGCCATCAAATGGTGCCCGATGGCGCAATACTCGTTACAGATAATTGAATACTCGCCGCTTTGCGTGGGTGTAATCGTTGCTACGTATTCGTAACCCGGAATGACCTGCAAATTCAGGTTCACCGGTTGCAGCGAGAAGCCATGCTGCACATCCTTCGACGAAATGTGCAGCCGATACGTCTTCCCCTTCTCCAGTTTCAGGATGGGATACCACTGCCATTGCTTGGCCAGGAGATAGATATCACTGTCGGCCGGGGGAGCGACGACCGGAACGCCGTTCAGCGTATCCACTTGGTACTGTTCTGCGAAATCCAGCACCTTCTGCTCGTATTGCAGGGGGGCCGTCCTAAATGTGGTCGCCGGCACATTCTGACGCCCGACAAAGAGCCAGATAGGCATCATCGCAGTAAGAAATAGACACCACACAAAAGCGATAATCACCCAATTTTTTTCTAAGCGATCCAGGGGTTTCCACCATGTACGTGGGGGTGCAAGCATAATTGTCTCCTCCTCTCAAGAGGCAACTGAAGCAAGATGTCGCCAACTACAATCTATCCAGGGGCAGTCGCCTGACGAACTACGGGGCCGCAACGGGCACGCGCAGAAGTTCCATCAGACCCCAGGCATTATAAAGAATAAAACTGATGACCAGAGACAGTAAAAACCAGAGGAACATTTCATCGAAAACGATCTGTCCAAGCGGGATCCCTTTCTTTTCACCGCTTTCTTCCACTTCTTTTTCTGTCGCCATGAATTGGTTCACCTCCTTAACTTTGTAGCTGCCTTCTTAATAAGGCAGCGTTCACACTGAATCAGACTGGGGAGCCGCTCCAGGGGGGACTGCGCTTCCCCGCTTACCGGAGAGCGAACTTCACCCATTTTCCTCAGAATAGAGGATGCGAGCGGGGGTGTCTTTGCGCTGGCGCAAAGAATGAGAGGCAGCCGCACCCGGGTGCGGCCGTTATTGAGTGCTGCCTGATTTCTTGGGGGGAGTGGGTAAATCTTCAGCGATGGTGATGAGGGCATGCGGCGTGTGAATGAGGACCCGCTCCCGGCCGGTCCCAATCAGGCCGTTGTGTTCCCATTTGCTAAGAATTCGGCTGACCGTGTACAACGTCGTGCCCGTCATCTCCGCCAGGTCTTGCCGGGAGAGGGGCAAGTCCAGTAGGACGCCCTCATCCACACGCTTGCCGACCTGGCGTGTCAGGCGAATGAGCGCGCGGGCGACGCGCCGTTCTACGCGTTCGGTGGCCAGTTCCCGGTACTGCTTCTGCAATTCCTGAAAACGGCCGGCGATGAGCTGCATGCCGCTGACGGCCAGACGAGGCATCCGTTCCATGAGTTTGATCATGGTGTCGGCATCCCAGGCCAGAGCGTGGCAATCCGTAACGGCTTCGGCCGATAGCGGATAGGCGATATTGCTTAACACGACAATGATGCCCATGCCGTCGCCCGGCCCCATGAAGCGGATGATGACCTGATGCCCTTCCGGCGTCAACTGGCTCAGCCGCACCCGTCCCTTAAGCAGGACGTAGCAGGTCGTCGCTTCTTCTTCCTGGTGAAAAAAGAAGGCGTGACGCCGGACGCGGCAGTGATGGGCGACCTGAAGCGCAGCCCGCAGTTCATCTTCAGACAGACCGCGAAACAATGGCGCTTTGGCCAGGACCCCCAGCGGATCGGTGGCAGACCCGTTACCCATACCAGAATCTTAACACGGACGCTGAAAAAGGTGTAGCGATTAGTTCTGACTGAATGGGACGCCATCCTGCGCCCACTGCATGGTGTACAGGTGGTAATATCGCCCCTTGCGGGCCAGCAGCGCCTCATGCGTGCCGCGCTCGACGATACGGCCGCCATCCAGCACAAGGATTTGATGGGCGTTGACAATCGTGCTCAACCGGTGAGCAATGACAAAGCTGGTCCTTCCTTCCATGAGCCGGTCCAGCGCGCGCTGAATCAGCCGCTCCGTGGTTGTGTCTACGCTGCTGGTGGCCTCGTCCAGGATGAGAATGCGGGGATCAGCCAGCAGCGCACGGGCAAAGGAGAGAATCTGGCGCTGCCCCACGCTCAGATTGACGCCGTTTTCGCCCACTTCGGTCTGGTAACCGTCGGGCAGCTTGCGGATGAACTCATGCGCACCCACTGCTTCGGCCGCTGCCTGGATTTCCTCATCAGTAGCGTCCAAACGGCCGTAACGAATGTTGTCCGCAATCGTGCCGGCAAATAAGAAGGTATCTTGAAGCACAATCCCCAACTGAGAACGCAGGCTGGCGCGCGTGACTTCGCGGATGTCATATCCATCAATGGTCACGCTCCCTTGCTCGATATCGAAGAAGCGGGCGATAAGGCGGATGATGGTGCTCTTTCCTGCCCCCGTCTCTCCCACCAGCGCAATGCGCTGGCCCGTGTACGCCTCCAGGTTGATGTCCCGCAGAATCGTCTCGCCATCTTTGTAGGCAAACGTCACATGGTCAAAGCGCACGTGCCCCACAATCGGCGGCAGCGGTCGGGCATCGGCCGCGTCCGTCAGGTCAGGCGCTGTGTCCAGCAGCTTGAAGAGCCGTTCGCTAGAAGCCATCGTCGCCTGGAACACATTGTACCGCTGGGCCAATTCGCGCACAGGCTCGAAGAAGCGCCGTACATACAAGACAAAGGCGATGAGCGTGCCTGTTGTCAGGGCATCTCCCAAGACCAGCCATCCGCCGACGCCCACCACCAGCGCCGTCGCCAACGCGCCCATGAAATCCACACCGGGGAAGAAAATGGCTGACAATCGGGTGGCTTCTACATTGGCTTCAAAGAAGGAGCGGTTGAGATCGTCGAAGTAGCGGGCGTTAAACGCTTCACGGGTGAAACTCTTGGTCACGCGAATGCCGGCGATTGATTCGTTCAGGTAACCGTTAATGAGCGCCAACCGCTGGCGCGTTGCCCGATATGCCTGGCGCACGCGCACACGCCAATAATTGGTGAGCACGTACATGAGGGGCAGCACGACGAAGCTGGTCAGCGCCAACCGCCAGTTCAGCACCATCATCGCCAGTACAATGCCGCTCAGGGTAAAAAACGAACGAAAGAGACCGGTGATAGACCAGGTGATGAAATCTTGAAGTACGCCGACATCGCTGATAAGGCGGCTCATCAAACGGCCGACGCTGTAGCTATTGAAAAAGTTGAGCGACAGGGTGTGCAGATGGCGAAACAGATGGCTGCGAAAGTCGGCGACGACCTTGGTCCCCACATAGGCCATCAAGGAGATGCGTCCCCGGTTGCTGACCCATTCGCCGGCGGCGGCGACAATGAAAGCAATGGTCCAGAAGCGGAGCACGGCCGGGGAACCGGCTCGAATGCCGTCGTCAATGGCTCGCCCCACAATAAGCGGCCCGGCTATGCTCAGCAAGGAACTGATGATCATGAGGACGACGGCCGCCGCCAGCTTGCGCCGGTATGGCTTGAGGAATTGGAAGAGGCGCTGCACCAGACGGCCGTCATAAGCCTTCCCCAGCAATTCATCCTCGCCTGACAGCAGCGCCCGAATCCGCGCCTCACGCGCCTGCCGCTCCTGCTCTTCTATGGGCACGGTGGGATCAATCCGCCTCCTGGCCCCACGCTCTTCATCTTGTCTGTTTCGTGTCAACATCGTTTACTCCGGACGCTGATTGTGCCACAGCGTGGCGCGTGATACGGCGTTGTGCATTGCGGCGTTGCGTGCAACGCCGCTACATGGGCCGCTACATGGGCCGCTACGTGCGCCGCTGCCCCGCCTGCAAGGCGACAAATTCTTCCTGATCCTTCAACTGCAAATCGTAGATCTGCCGGTAGAGACCGCCCTTTTCCAGAAGCGCATCATGGGCGCCCCGTTCAACGATTTCCCCATTCTCCAGCACCAGGATGCAGTCAGCGTTTTTTAGCGTCAGCAAGCGTTGGGCGATGACAAATGTCGTGCGCCCAACCATGAGCCTGGCCAACGCCGCCTGAATGAGATGCTCCGTTTCCGTGTCTACGCTGCTGGTGGAATCGTCCAGGATCAAGATACGGGGATCCGTGAGCAAGGCGCGGGCGATGGCGATGCGCTGTTTTTGGCCGCCGCTCAAGTTCACGCCCCGCTCCCCCACGCGTGTGTCGTACCCGTCGGGGGAGTTCATAATGAAGTCATGGGCATAGGTAGCCCGGGCAGCGGCCATTATCTCTTCCAGGCTGCTGTCAGGACGGCCGTAGGCGATGTTTTCAGCAATCGTCTGGCTGAATAAGAATGGGTCCTGTAAGACAATGCCGATGTGCCGGCGCAGGCTCCTTGCCTGTACCTCGGCCACATCAAAGCCATCCACCAACACCCGCCCTTCCGTCGCCATATAAAAGCGGGGAATGAGTGCGGTGATGGTGGACTTGCCCGACCCGGTAGGGCCGATGAGGGCAATTGTTTCGCCGGGGCGGGCGCGGAAGCTGACGTTGTGCAAAATGGGCTGGCCTTGCTGGTAGGCAAACCCGACCTGATCGAAGACCACCTCACCCCGCACCTGTTCCAACCGGATGGCGTCCGGTTTGTCACCCACTTCGTTGGGAGTGTCGATGATGTCGAATACGCGCGAGGCGCTGGCTCCGGCCGTGGCTGCCAGATTCACCAGGAACCCAAGTCGCTGCACCGGTCCGCTCAGCATCAGCACGTAAGAGATGAGGGCGAACAGGGAGCCGATAGTGATTTCGCCTGCCAGCGTGCGCGGCCCGCCAAACCAGAGCAACAAAAAGATGCTGGACGCCACCAAAAAGTTGAAGTAGGGCCAATTGTTGGCCCAGGTCTTTATCAGGCGGAAACGACGCCGGAACCACTCATCATTATCTGCCTCGAATTTTTGCAGCTCATACGGTTCGCGGGCGAATGCTTTGACCACCCGGATGCCTGTCAGGCTTTCCTGCATCCTGGCGGAGAGCACGCCCATTTGCTCTTGAATGCCCTTGAACATCGGCCGCACAGTCGCGCCAAAGCGCAGCGTGGCCAGCACCAGAAAGGGGATCGGTATCATGGCCAGCAGCGCCAGCGGCACCGACTCTACCAGCATGGCCCCAATCACCCCCAACAGGAGCAGCAACGTCGCCGTCAGGTCGGCCAACCCGATGCCGATGAAACGTTCCGTCTCCGAGATGTCGCTGGTGGCCCGGCTCATCAAGTCGCCCGTGTGCGCCCGGTCATGAAAGGCAAAAGGGAGATGCTGGACGCTGTTATAGAAGTCGCCGCGCAGGTCGTAGGCGACGCGATGAGTGAGCCATTCGCCATAATACCGCTGGCCGAAGCCGGTCAAGCCGCGCAGCAAAGCGATGACCAGAATAAGCCCACCAGCCGCGAACAAAGTGGACGCCCGGCCGGCCGCCAGGCCGTTGTCAATGGCGTTCTTGATGATTTGGGGAACGATGAGGTTGAGCAAGGTGGCCAACAAAGTGGCCGCATAAGCCAGGAAAACCTGCTTCCAGTGCGGCCGCAGATAACCAAAAAGTCGCCTGTAGACTATCATTTGTCCGGTCATGTTCCCGTCCTTCCGCTTCCTAGGCGACAACTAGACACCGCTGCAAGTTCAGCCATTATTTGCGAGATCATTAGACTCCGCCCATCGTCTTCCCAATGCCTCCATGCCAAACGGCACACGGCCGTTGTGCTTCATCGGGATCATTGGGATGCGAGGAGAAAAACGCCATTTCAGGCAATTCATTAACCGAGCTGCCTAGTTTACGCGATTTGGCAGGGTTTTGTCCACCGCAGGTCAGCCCGCGGCCGTCTGACGGTAATGGTATCCATACTGCGCGACGAAGCCGGCTCTTTCGTACAATTGTCGTGCGGGCCGATTATCATCCATCACCTGTAAATACAGGTCAGCGGCTCCCAGATCATGCCCCCATTGGGCCAGCCGACGCAGGATAGCAGAGGCAACGCCTTGCCGGCGGCAGGCCGGGTGCGTCAGCATATTGAAAATGCCCAACCAGCCTCGTTCAAATACGCCAAGACCGATACCGACTGTCTCCCCCTGCTGTTCGATGCGGACGTAGGCGGTGCGCGGCCCGATGTGACGCAGAATCTGTTCCCGCACGGCCGCTGTATGTGTATCAAGCCCTCCCGTCTGCTGATGAAAGGTCAACCAGCGAACGTCAAACGGCTCGTGGAGCACGATCTGGTCGAACGGGGGTGGACTCATCTGGGCCAGCACAGCGTCAGTCGCGGCCGTCATCACCTGCGTGTGCGCCACGGCCGTGTAGCCCCGTTCCGATAGAATCTCATCCAGATCAGCAGGCTGCGCTGCCGGACTGATCTGGTAGCGGGGCGGGGCATGGCGTCGGCCGTAGAAATCCTCCACCAGGGATAGCTTCTCGGCCAGTGTGTGGCGGCCGTCGGCGCTGTTCGGCCATACCGAGTTGGCCCGCCGCGTCACTCCCCACCCATAACGTAGACGCCACCCATCCATCACCTGCACAACCAGGGCCGGCCAGGCGTTGGCGGCCAGCGTTTCCAGGAAATAAACCGGGTTTGTAAGCATAGCGGAATTATACGCGGGATGGCAATGCCGGGCCGCTTTACAATTTGATAACATTTGTCACTTGTCTCGTTTACAGCCCCTCGTTATATTGGGCGATATTGTGCTGCTGGGGGGGATGATGGCGTTTGCAACATGGAGGCAAAGCAGGGAGCGGGCACATACGCGTATGCAAAAGGACAAATGATTGATGCTTGATGACACTGTTCTGAGTCCCACCCTCGCCGCCAGCCGGACGGCCGCCGCTGGCAAACATCGACTCTGGCATTACCTGGCGCTCACCGGCGTGATGCTTTTGGCTATCTTCTTCCATTTTTCCCGCCTGGAACAGGAGGGGTTTGGTAATCTCTACTATGCTGCGGCCGTGAAGAGCATGCTCACCAGCTGGCACAACTTCTTCTTCGTCTCCTTTGATCCCGGCGGCTTCGTCACCGTGGATAAACCGCCGCTTGGCCTTTGGATTCAGGCCGCCAGCGCCTGGCTGTTTGGCTTTCATGGATGGAGCCTGCTTTTGCCCCAGGCCCTGGCCGGCGTCCTTTCCGTGCTCCTCCTTTATTATCTGGTACAGCGGGTCTTCGGCCTGGCCGCCGGATTGCTGGCCGCACTGATACTGGCTCTCACCCCCATCTTCGTGGCCGCCAACCGCAACAACACCATGGACAGCCAACTGCTGTTCACATCACTGCTGGCAGCCTGGGCTATCACGCTGGCGGCCGAGCGGGGCCGGTTACGGTGGCTCTTACTGAGCTTTTTTCTGGTGGGCGTGGGTTTTAATATTAAAATGCTGCAAGCGTTCCTTGTGCTGCCCGCCTTTTATCTGCTTTATCTGGTCGCACCCCCCATCGCCTGGTGGAAACGGCCGCTTCATTTGGGAGTGGCTACCCTCGTCTTGCTGGTCGTTTCATTGGCCTGGCCCGTCGCCGTTGACCTGACGCCGCCGGAAGCACGGCCGTACGTGGGCAGCAGTCAGAATAATTCCGTCCTGGAACTCATCATCGGGCATAATGGCCTGTCCCGTTTACTGCCGGGCGGCGTGCGCGGGCTGCTGGGGCAGGGTGGGCCGCCGCCAGGGGGGCCACAACCGGGCAGGCTGCCCCCCGACCAGCCGCCCCCCGGCCTCCAGACAGGGCCTCGCCCTTCAGGGCCGCCGCCAAATTCATTGGGTGCGCAGCCGGGGCACCCCCCTCCCGGAGGAGCACCGCTTCCCAATCGTCCGCGCGGCATTCCTCAGCCGCCTGGGGGGGCGCCCGGCGCAAACGGGCCGCAGAACCCGCTTCGCGATGAAACGGGTACGCCCGGCCTGCTGCGCCTCTTCAATCAGCAGTTGGCGGGTCAAATAAGCTGGCTGCTGCCGCTGGCGGCCATCGGCCTCCTGGCGGCCGCCCGGCAGGTGAAACGGCGCCGGCCACTGGGGCCCAGGCGCCAGGCGCTGCTGCTGTGGGGAGCATGGCTCCTGCCGCAACTCGTCTTCTTCAGCGTGGCCAACCTGTTCCACCGCTACTACCTGGAAATGTTGGCCCCGGCTATTGCAGGCCTGGCAGCGGCCGGGCTGGTCGCTCTATGGCAGGTCGCGCGTCGTCCCGGCTGGGCCGGCTGGCTGCTGCCGGCGACTTTGACGGGGGGCACTTTCTTCCAGGCGGCCATCCTGGCTGATTTCCCTGAGTGGAGCCGCTGGCTGACGCCGCTGGTTGTCGGGCTAAGCCTGATCGCCGCTGTCAGCCTGTCTCTCTTGCGCCTGGCCCGCTTGCAAGGGAACGCGGCCGTATTTTCACGGGCCGCCCTTGCACTGGGGATCGTGGCGCTGCTCATTGCGCCGGCTGTGTGGTCGTATACCCCTATCCAGTTCGGGGGGCAGTCAGGCCTGCCCTTCGCCGGCCCTGATCTGGAAACCGGCGGGCCAGGGCCGCGGAACGAGAACCAGGATGTGAGCCGCCTGGTCGCTTATCTGGAGGCCAATCATGGAGAAGAGGAGTTTCTGGCGGCCGCTTACAACGCGCACTCGGCCGCGCCCATTATCCTGGCAACGGGACAGCCGGTCATGGCCATGGGGGGATTCTCCGGCGGCGACCCCATCCTGACGGCCGATGAGCTGGCCGGTATGGTGGCAGAGGGGGCTGTGCGCTTTTTCCTGCTGTCCGAAAGAGGGCGTGGGGGGCAGGAGCTTGGCCGCTGGGTACAGCAGCATTGCCAAGTCGTACCGTCCCGTTTATGGCAATCTCCCGGCAGCCGGGGCGCGGCCGCGCCTGGTGGGCCGAATCAACTGTACGACTGCGCCGACGGCTGATGGGCCGTGCGGAGGGCGGATGCGAGCGGAGAAATCACAGCGGCCAGCGAGGCTTCCGCTCATCCAGCCGCCACAATCCCGCTTCCCGCGCCTGCGTGACGGCCTGGCGGTACTCGCGGCCGGTGGTGCACCGGTTGATCTCGGCGTATTTGTCACCTGTGACCTTGCCGGCGGGGTAATATTGGCCCATCACGTTAAGGTAGGTGTCGGCTGACACCTTCCCTGCCAGGAAACGCATAATCGCGGCCGTCTCCGCTGCCTGGCCCGGCATGACCAGATGCCGAACCAGCACGCCTCGTTTCGCCAGCCCGTCTTCGTCCATTTTGAGCACACCAACTTGCCTGTGCATCTCACTGAGCGTCTGCCGGGCCACTTCGGGGTAATCTTTGGCCTTCAAATAGCGCAAAGAGAGGCGGGCATCCCATATCTTGAAGTCCGGCATGTAGATGTCTACGATCCCGTCCAGTATACGGAGGCTGTCAAGGGAATCGTAGGCGGAGGTGTTGTAGACGATGGGCAGGCGCAGGCCTCGTTCAACCGCCAGGGGCAAGGCTTCCAGGATTTGGGGCACGACATGCTCCGGCGTCACCAGGTTAATGTTGTGGCAGCCCATCGCCTGAAGTTCCAGCATCATGCCGGCCAGCGCCGCCGGTTGGACTTCAACGCCTGCCCGCCGCTGGCTGATATCAAAGTTTTGGCAGAAAACACAGCGCAGATTGCATTGGGAGAAGAAAATGGTGCCGCTGCCGTTCCAACCGCGCAGGCAATCTTCTTCGCCGAAGTGGGGGAAGTAACTGCTGACGACAGCGTAGCGGCCGATCTTGCACACGGCCGTTTCATCTGCCAGCCGATCCACACCGCAGTCACGCGGGCATACGCGGCAGTGGGACAACCCGGCGACGGCCGCCCGCGACCGCCGTTGTAATTCCCCGCTGCGGTATAACGCCAGGTAAGCCGGCTCAAAATGGTGTTTCGAGATAAAGAAGCTGTTTTCGGCCGTTCGCCTGGTGGTCATGCCTGCCTCACGCGTCCCTACGCCTCAGTATAGCACAGGCCATCCTGTTCACTTCTCGTGACAGAAAGACGTCAGAATCTAATCCCTGTGCGGCCGCGGCCGCGACTGCTACAATGGAGCCATGGCCGGCCGCTACCCCATTCCCGCCAGAGAGACGAGAGCTGAAATCCGGGTGAAAAACTCCCGCTTCATCGCCACGGCCGCGCCGGTCTTCAGCGTGGCGGAGGCAAAAGCATTCATACGTCGCATCAAGCAGGAGTTCGCCGGCGCCAGCCACAATGTGCCCGCGTACCAGATCGGCCATGGCGCTTCGGTGATCGCCCATTGCAAAGATGATGGCGAGCCGTCGGGCACGGCCGGACGGCCGATGCTGGCTGTGCTGCAAGGGAGTGGGCTGGGGGATGCGGCCGTCGTCGTCACACGCTATTTTGGCGGCACCAAGCTGGGTACCGGGGGGTTGGTGCGCGCGTACAGCGACGCGGTCAAAGCCGTGCTGGATGTCTTGCCTCGCGCCGAGAAGGTACCCACCCATACAGTGATGTTGGCCGTGCCCTACAATCTGTTCGAACGGGTGAAATTGCTGGTGGAGGAAAATCGCGGCCGTCTCCTGGATGAGGAATTTGCCGCCGACATCACCCTCACCGCCCAGTTCACCATCGAACGGTTCCCTACCTTCCAGGATGCGCTGCGCGAACTTTCGCACGGCACATTGGCGGCAGAAATCGTAGAAACGAATCAGGACACGATTATGCCGTTGGGTGCGTTTGAGGATGAGTAGGGTGCGCCGCTGCCCCCTGTTTCACAGAATAGACGGTCAGCAGCATCAGCCCGGCAAGCAAGAGCAAGATGCCCAACCAGGCTAGCGGGGTCAATTGTTCGCCTAACAGGAACACGCCGAGGAGTCCGGCCGTCAATGGTTCGGTGAGGGAGAGGGAAACGGCCGTGGCCACCGGAACCAGGCGTAATCCTCGCGTGAACAAGGTGTACGCCCCAGCCGTCGCAATCAGGCCCAGGTGCAGGGCCGCGATCAGCCCACACGGTTGGGCCAGCCAACTGAAATCGGCCGTGAAAAAGAGCGGGACAACAAACAACGCCCCCAGGGAAAAGACGACGGCCGTTACCGCGTCCGGCGAATGACTCTCCAACAACCCTTTACTAGCCACCGAATAGGTTGCATAGGCCAGGCCCGCACCTAGCGCCAGCATGACGCCGGTGACATCTACGCTGAGGCTACTCCCGGCCGCAACCAGCAGGCTGCACCCGCTGACAGCCAGCAATGTTGCGGTCAGCCAGCGGCGTGTCGGCCGTTCGCCCCGAATGATGCTGCCCATCAATCCGGCCAAGATGGGGGAACTGCCAATGGCGACCACAGTTCCCACGGCCACGCCCGTACGGGCAATGCCGGCAAAAAAGAACAATTGGTACACAGCCACGGCGGCCGCGGCGAAAATGGTCGCCCCTTTAGGCCACGGCCGATCTTGGCGCAGCACGCCACGAGCGAACGCCAGGAGGAACAATGCCGCGCCGCCCACCACGAGCCGGACAGCGCCCAGGGCCATCGAATCCGTTCCGGCTGGGGCCAATGCCTGGGAAGTCCCCGTTGTACCCCATAAAACGGCCGCGGCGATAATGAGCAAAGGTCCGGTGCGGGCTGTTTCCTTCATTCAAGTTTGGAGGCTGAATACCAGGTGGCTGGAGACTGGGAGGTTGGCAATCTCTAATTTCCAATTTCTTGCCTTAATTTGCGCCTCATCCCCCTCTACTTAAGCACCGACACCGCGATCAACCATTGCGCTGCCCAGTAGGTGCTGAGGACAATGAAACGGGCGGATAAGAACTTTCGCCGGAAGCGATCCAACGCCAGGACAGAATCAGAGGCGACGAACAACAGTGCACCCGCGGCCGCCAGTAAAGCCCCCCTTGTGTCCAGGGCCGACCAGCGGCCCAATGCCTGCCACGCCATGATCAAGATCGCCAGGACGTAGATGATGACTGGGCCGCGCAGCTTGCCCAACCCCGGCCACAGCAGACGAACCATGGCGAAGCCGTACACCACCAGCGGCAGCAGCCAGCCCAATGCCAGATGAAAACCGCCGTCGCTCACAAAAGCAGCGATGTAAAGCAGATGGCCAATGAGAAAGCTGACCAGTCCGGCGATGAAATACCGTTCAGGCAGCATGAGAAAGACATCGCCGCCCAGGCAAAAGAGAAGCCCGGCCACGACAAGCCATTTGTATAACAGCGGCGCGCCCAATGGCCCCGATAAGACGATCCAGATGATCAGGAGTGTGGTTAAAGGCTTGAAGATGTAGACCTGGGTGCGCGAAGCTCTGTATTCGCCCCAGATGGCGAAAAAGGCGGTTACTAACGGCACAAGAATAATCATCGAGACCTCATACTGGCAGAGTCCATATAAAATTCCCTGTTGAGTGCCCTAACGGGTAGTAGAGGTGACGGATTACCGGATCATGGGCAACGGAATCCCATCCACCACCGGTTCTTTGGGTGGGCGTGGCTGATGGTGCGGCCGTGTCTTCACCGGCGGGCATTCCCACGCTTCGGCCGGCGTCTCCCGGCGCATCTCCTTCAACTTGGGCAGGATGCCGCAGGCAAAACATTGGTGGCGGCAATCAATCCGCGTTTCCTGTTCCCGGCTCATCAGGTAATCCTGTGTCAGGAACTTCTTCGTCACCGCGACGTCAATATGCTCCCAGGGGAACACCTCATCAATCGGGCGGCGGCGGTGCGTATAAAATGCCGGGTCCAGCTCCATCTCAGCCAGGGCCTCGTTCCAGGCATCCTCGTTGAAATGCTCCATCCAGGCATCGAACCTTGCCCCTTTACGCCAGGCCAGCTCCACCACTTCCGCCATACGCCGGTCACCCCGGCTGAGAAACCCTTCAAAGGCGGATTCCTTGGGGTCATTCCAGCGCAGCCGCAGTCCCGGCCCCCGAATCTTGCGCCTGAGCAGGTCCAGCTTGGCGTAAATTTTCTCCGTTTCGTCCATCGGTTCCCACTGGAAAGGCGTGTGCGGCTTGGGAATGAATGTGCTTACCCCCACGTTGACGCTCGCCTTCTTGCCGTGGAACTCTCGCCCTACATACAACACCTGCTTCGACAGCTCAATGATCGCTTCCACATCCTCCATCTCTTCCATGGGGTGGCCGATCATGAAGTACAATTTGATGGTGCGCCAATTACGCTGGTAAATCTCTCGCGCCGTCTCCAGCAGCTCTGCATGCGTCACGAACTTGTTAATCGTGCGCCGCATCTTCTCCGTAGCCGCTTCCGGGGCCAGCGTAAAGCCCCCTCGCTTGCTGTCGCCCAGATTATCCATGAGCCGGGTAGACACCGTCTCGATCCGCAGCGACGGGAGCGAGATATTCAACCCTAAATGTCCAAACCGTTCACCAATTTGCTGCGTCAGGTCTAACACGTAGGTGTAATCGCTGGAGGAGAGGGAAAGCAGGGCGATTTCTTCATAGCCAGTGCTTTCCAGGATTTTCTCCATGGCGTCCAGCACCTCGGACACCGGCCGTTCACGCACCGGCCGTGTCACCATTCCCGCGTGGCAGAAGCGGCAGCCGCGGGTGCAGCCGCGCATGATCTCAATGGGCGCGCGGTTGTGCACCGTTTCCACGAATGGAATAATGAAATCCGTCACCGGCGGGGGCATGACAGGGACAATCGTCTTCAGTACTTTCGGCGGCGCTTCCGGCGCATTGGGCGTGATCGCTTTTACCGTGCCGTTGTCATGGTAGGCCACGTCATAAAAGCGGGGCACATAGCAGCCCTCGATTTGGGCGATGTAACGCAGCTGCGTCTCCCGGTCCAGGTGGCGGGCCGCGCGCATCACACCGATGATTTTGAGGATCGCTTCTTCCCCTTCACCGATGACAAAAACGTCCATGAAAGGGGCCATCGGTTCCGGATTGTAGCAAGCGTGTCCGCCGGCCACGACCAGCGGGTAGCTGGCATCCCGGTCTTTGGAGCGAATGGGCATCCCGGCCAGGTCCAGCAAATTGAGGGCATTGGTGAACAACTGCTCGTAGGGCAGGCTGATCCCCAGCAGGTCAAACTCGCGGATGGGATGCTTGCTTTCCAACGAGTAGAGGGGAAGGCCCTGCTGGCGCATGATGGTTTCCATGTCAGTCCAGGGGCAGAAAACGCGCTCCGCCAGCAAGTTGCGGTGCTTGTTGATCAGATCGTAAAGGATCATCAACCCCAGGTTGGACATGCCCAGGTCGTAGATGTCGGGGAAGGCGAGGGCGACTTTGAAATCAATCCCATCCCACTCCTTGAGTATTTGGTTATATTCGCCGCCGGTGTAACGGCCGGGCTTGGCCACGCGGGGTAATACCCGTTCCAGGGCGGCCTCAATTTGTTCCGGTGTTTGTCGCATAAGTTGTCGCTATGGCGGTTGGAAACCTGACAGGTTTGCAGCAACCTGTCAGGGGGGGGTGTTTTATTTCAGTTGAAATCCCTGTAGGGACGGGACGGGCGGGCTACGATCTTGGCCATATCAACCACCTTCCCTCCCGCCCGTCTCGCTCGCCCTGACGATGGCGCAAGAGCGCAAGAGGGCGAGACAGCGCGAAGACAAGGTTATCTGTTTTCTCGAAGGCCATACCGCACTGTCCCGCCCCTACGAACAACAACCAATTTGAAACACACCCCCTGTCAGATCTGATTTTGGGTTCTTTGGGATTTTGCGGAGTGATCGACGCATCTGGTAAGGTCGGTTCGCGAACAGCCCTTACATTTGGAGCCAATCCCATGGATTCCTAAAGAGCCTGATTTTTATAATAAAGGTGATGGGAATCAATTATAGCAGTTTTTCGTCCATCCGGTTGTCGACTATGCTTCTGCGGTACCGTCCACTCTAACGGTGCTGCCGGTGGTGTGACGGCCGTCCTCAGAGCAGAGGAAGAGCACCGCATCAGCGACGGCCGCGGCCGAGGGCGGCTCTCCGGGCAAGATGGTGTTGACACGGATGCCATACGCCGCGAATTCGCGGGCGCACTCGCGAACAAAGCCAACGATGCCCCCCTGACTGGCGCAGTAAGCGGCGTGACCGGCAAAGGAAGTGACGACGCCGGCCGTGGAAGCGATGTTGATGATGACGCCGCCGCGCGCCTGGTTCTCGTCGGCCATGACACGGCCGCATAACTGGCTCATGAAGAAGGTGCCTTTCAGGTTCACATCCATCACCCGCTGCCACTCATACTCATCCGTCTTGAGGATGGGGGATTGGGGGCGAATGGCGGCATTGTTGATCAGGATATCGAGCTGGCCCCATTGACGCCGGGTGCTGTCCACCAGGTGGGAGCATTGGAATTTGTTGGAGATGTCGGCCGTGATGTCTATGGCCCGCCCGCCCGCTTCCCGGATCTCGGCGGCGACGCGGTGCGCCCGGTCGGGGTTGATGTCGTTGACGGCCACACGCGCGCCGGCCGCGGCCAGGGTGCGGGCAATGGTTGCGCCGGTGCCGCGGCCGGCGCCAGTGACGAGGGCGACTTTGTCGGTCAGGGTGAATTCCATTCATCATCTCCGCAGTGTGTTTTCTAGGAGAAGTATACGCCAAGAAGGGGGGAAGGGCATGTGGCCAACCGCAAGCTCGCACTGGCAAAGGTGAGCAGCGCCTGAATGATCCCCGGGCGCTTTGACGGCCAAATGGCGGGCATGTACACTACATTTACATGTCGGATGACACTTATGCGCCTAACCCGGAGCCACGGCCGCAATCCATTGACGGCAAACAGATACCCGTCGGCATAATTTTACCCCGCTTATTACCGCTTGTCCGGCGGGCAAGGCTGGCTGTCGCCTTGATTTTCACGATGTGGATCGTTCCTGCCTGCGGCCGTGCCCCTGGCGAAGCGTCGGCCCCGCCGACAATCTCGGCTACGATTCCCCTCTCCCCACCGGCTCCGACGGCGAACCTAGCCGCTCCGGATCATCCGGCGCCGACTGGAACAATCGTTCCTACTGCGACATCAATTCCCGCGGCCGCCGCGCCAGGTACTGGTCTGCCGTCTACAAACCGCGCCTATTTACCGCTAGTCGAATTCCCCCATTCAGCGCCTAGTGCCACAGCCACGTCCGAAGCCACCTCGACGCCCGACTTCGCGGCCATGCGGGCAGAGTTGCAGGCAGCCGGGAACGATCTCGCCTTTGCCAAGATCGGGTTTCACGTCACCTTCTTAAATGAACAAGACGTGTTCTACGAATATCTGCAACGCCTTGATACAGCGGGTGTTCCCTTCTTCCTCAAAAGCGCAGGCAATGCAGAACCCCTCTATCGCGCTCAGGAGATGATGCGCCAGAGCGGCGTCCCCCACACCCTCGTCTACCGCTCAACACGGTGGGATGTGCCCGAATATCATTTGTCGCCGGAAGCGGCCGCGCAGCTGCATTGGCAGCGACATCGGGATGCATTCCCGCCGGAATTGGACCCCAGCCTGGTCTGGGTAGAAACGCTCAACGAAGTAGACAAGAATCGGTCTGAATGGCTGGCGGAATTCGCATTGGAGACGGCGAAACTGTCCCTGGCGGACGGATTTCGCTGGGCAGCCTTTGGCTGGGCTTCCGGCGAGCCGGAACCGGATGATTGGACGTCTCCGGCAATGTTGGAATTCCTGCAACTGGCCGGCAATAATCCTGATCGCCTGGCCATCGCCGTACACGAATACAGCTTTCTGTCCGACGATATCCGGCATGAATACCCGTACAAGGTCGGCCGTTTTCTGGAGTTGTTCCGCATCGCCGACCAGTACGGCATTCCCCGGCCAACACTGCTGATCACCGAATGGGGGTGGACGTACGACCAGATTCCACCGCCCGGACAGGCTATGCAGGATATCGCCTGGGCGGCCGCCCTCTATGCCCCCTTCCCCCAAGTGAAAGGAGCCGCTATCTGGAATCTAGGCCGATTAGGATGCTGCTCGGATGAACTCTCCAACCAGGTACAACAACTGATCGCCCCCCTCACCGATTACAGTCTGACTCACACCTTTGTGGTTCCGCTGCCGCCCAATAAGGCCGCCACCAATCCTGAGGCGTATCGCCCTTGAACCCCGTTTCTTAAGGAACCCTCCCCTGACTGAGCACATACGCAGTCAGTTGCGGCAAGAGAAAATTGATGTCCCATATCTTCGTGGAGTCGGCCCCGCCCGCAGTAAAGATAGTAAACCCAATCACATACCCGTCCTGACGAACGCCGTTGTCGTACCAGATCAATTGCTCCACGAACTCATCCGGGTTCGTGATGTCCCATCCGGAAAAATCCAACTCTGAAATCACCAGAGGGATGACCAGGTTGGCCGGCTCCAATAATTCCCGATAAAACCAGCGATAACGAAAAGTTCCTGATCCCCGATCCGGGTATGCAGGGTACCCCGGCAGGGGGTCGCCATAAAGATACCTCAAATCCCCTGTCCCCAAATCTCCCTCGTGCAGCGTCAAAATGCCCCGGTACTCGATTGCGGTTTCAACGGCCGGCAGAAACAAGGCAAATTCGTCCAGTTCCGGCACTCCTGGAGGGAATCCGCCAATGGCGGAGCGCAGTCCGTGCTGGGCCATGAGCCGCACCCGTTCCTGTTCAAACCGGGTGTACCAGGTCATCAGTTCCGCAGTGGGCGGATCCGGTTCGTTCCACCCTTCCCAATAATCTATCGCCGGATTGGCCTCGTAGGTGGGCAGGTGCTTGCTGACATATTCCTGGGCCGCCTCTTCAGGGGTGCCGATGTAATTTTGGATGAAGATGTCATCTACACGGCCGATAATGGTGGTGCGGGGTGATGCGGCGCGCACTTCAGCCAGAAACCCGAAATCGCCAATGGCCTTCATCACCGCCGGATGGGTCTGCCGGGCAAAATTCATGATGGCCGGATCGTTGTTGTGCACCACGTGGAGGCCCAGCTTGCTTGGGCCAAGTTCGCCGCTGGGCGGCAGGGTGGGAATGTAGCTGACATACCGGGTGGGAGTCGCAGGGGGAACGGTCGGCGTAGGCGTCGGGGGGCGAGGGGTATTGGTGGGAATTGTCGGCCGCAGCGTCGGCGTCTGGACAGGGGAGGCAGGCCGGGGGCTGCGTTCAGGAGCGCTTGTCGCTTCAGGGCCTCGCGTCCATGTGGGCGGGATTGCAGCCTGAATCGCAGGTTGATCTACGCTGTCCACAGGCATTGGAACAGCCGTGGCCATTGCGGTGGGCAGCACCGCTTGTTGCTGGAGGGGTAATTGCCCGCAGGCGCTCAGAATGAGCAGCAACGGCAGCAGCAGGCGAAGTATAGGCAGCCATTGTCTAACTCTAAAGTAGAGGAAATGTGTACTCAGAATATCAATCCCAATCAGAAATGGTTGGCGATGCCAGAAGATGGCGCAGTGCGGCGGGAGAAGCGGCCGTCACCGATTTGTAGCGGACATGCGGATAATATTTTTGGAAAAACCCACGCAATCCGCTCCCATCCTCACCCGTCCCCCACACATCCGGATTGATGGCGATGACTCGCTTCATGTCGAGGTCGCCAATCCCGGCATCATCCGCGCTGTTGCCGACGGTGTACCGCTTCTCATCCCAGGTCGCATCCATGACAGCCCTGGCCCACTCGCTGTCCGCAGTAGGCGGCAGCAGGACATACGTGCGCTCGTACTGAATGCGGGGACGGCCGCGACCCTTGGGGTGGGGCGGCGGAGCCGGGTCTGGAAAGCGGACTTGCAGCGCATATTGGGTCAGCGGGGTTATCAGCCGCTGTAGTTTGTCCGGCAAAGGAGACGTCCCTTCCAACGTCCACAAATAAACGCCCTGAATCGTCGGGTAATGGGCCACCAACTCCGAACACCAACGCACATCTTCCATCGCCTGGGGAATATTGGGCATTTTATCGTACGTCCACCCGGATTCCGTGATCAAGGTCGTGGGGCGGGCAATGCCAAGCTGGTCACAGGCGGTATACAGCCAGATAAAGCGTCCAATCAAGTGCGGGTGCATAGCTGCCATTCTCCCGTCAAGGGTGAACGTATATTCATGCAGCGCTACAGCAAGCATGTCCGGCCTTTCCGCACAATCCCGCAGATACTGCACCATGCCCGGACGCTTCCAATCCAACGGTTCCGGCGTGCCTGAGTTCATCCCAAACGCAGCCCATTTGTAACCGGCCCCATTCACCAACCTGCCGAAAAAATGAGCAAACCAGCCCAACCAATCGGCCGGATGCATCTCTTCGAAATTAGGATCACTGGCATCCACGGCCGTTCGCGGTTCGTTGATCGTTTCCAGCCAGACGAGATGCTTAAACGGCTCAAGCTCCGGCGCAGCGGCGATTGATTGCTGCACCAGCTGCCAATGCTCATTGGCCGCTTCTTCAGGGCTGAGGTGGTAATCGGGCACCTCCGGGCCAGGAGGAACGCCGGGGTTCGTCCAACGCAAGATGATGCGGTGGGAAACGCCGCTTTGCCACGCATGCTGGGCAGCCTCCACCGCCAGGCCCACATTATTCACCGACTTCAGGCAAAAAGGGACACCGGCTTCATCCAGCGTCCTCATATAATCGCCAATGCCGGTATGGTTGCCACTGCTGCCACCGTGGAACCCGACCTTACAATATTGAGTCATTTCACCCTCGCTTCTGGCGCGTCAAGCAACGTGAGGTCTGAGACTTTTTCGGAAATTAAATGATCCGATTCGTCCCGAAAAGGCCTTTAGCGATTTCTAAAAATGTTTGTAAACCTGGATCATTATTTCTTGGAAATCACCCGATTCAAGTTACGAACAAAATGCTCGCGAACATGATAGCATTGGCACCCATATGCGTCAATCAAGGGCACCCTTCTTTATCATGATTGACATGCGCTTTTCTGAGCCGATATGCTGCAAGCCTATCCCACATCATGGTTAACCTATGCTGGGAAATTCGAGATATGTGGCGTCGCGATGCAGCGTATAAGCCGCCCAAAATGTGAACGGAACCGGAACTGATAGCATACTACGGCCGCATTGGAAGCGAATGGCATAAGATCACCGGGTACAAAGGCGGCAGTTTCAAGTACCACGTTCTCAACGACCTGCTGCTCTAAAAAATATCAAGCCTGTCCAACCGTGCGATTCTGGAACTAGGCGCCGGAAATGGGTACTCTCTCATTCTGGCAACGATGGTCTTCAATGAAATCTCCACGGGAGGGGTAAACCGAGCATTAAGGGAGTGCCATCGTGTGCTGCGCGTTGACGGCATGTTGCTTATCACGGCGACGCATCCTGACTTTGTAGAGAACTTAAATCCAAGAAGTATGCTCCAGCGCAATAGGCAGGGTGTGTTGACCATGCACGCGGCCCAAGTCATTTGCGGCTGCCCGTCATCCCCCGGAAATTAGCAGACTACGAACGCCTGTTGGTGAAAGCCGGCTATTTTTGGGAAGCGACAGAGGCTCATATGAGCGAAAAAGTACTGAATGATAAGCCAGGGATTCGCCATGTCAGGGGGCTGCCTTTAGGACTTGTGCTTGAGTGGCAAAAACACCCTCACCTCAATACATCAACTCATTAACTCCAGAGCGATGGGGTAGGGGAGGGATTAACGGCCGTCTGCTGGTTCAGGCGTATGGCCCCCGATTCTCCGGAGGAAGCAGGGCGGCGATGCGCCCCATCATGACGTCTCCCAGTTCATCTAAGCGCCTGCGCCGGGCGCGGCCGCGCAATCCTGCCTTCAGGGTCAGCGGGCCAAAGACCGGCCCGATGCGCATGCTCACCGGCGTGCGCCGCCATCGTTTCAGATTCGCCTGTACCTGCTCTGTGCCCAGGAAAGCTATGGGGAGAATGGGAGCCTGGCTGCGCACTGCCAAAAATGCCGCCCCTGGGCGCGCGCGAATAAGCTGCGCGCTGAGCCGCGATGTCCGGCCTTTGCGCAGGTCAACAGAACGACCTTCCACCATCTCATTGATCAGGTCAGGATCAATCCCCCCTTCAGGGAAGATGAGAAGCACTTTGCCCTCATCCAGGACTTGTAAGGCGCGCCGCAGCGCCGCCCGGTCGGCCTGACCCCGGTGAACCGGAATGAACTCAAAGGGAGCCGTGATAAGGCGCAAAATGGGATGCTGCCGCAATTCGGCCGCAGCAAAAAAGACAGGTTGGTAGGGGAGGCAGAGGGTGATTAGAAACACTTCAAACCAACTGAAGTGATTGCTGCTGATGATGAGCGGCCCTTGTTCAGGCAGATGTTCCCATCCCGTCACAGTCAAGTCGAACAGCAGCGGCTTCAGAAGATGTGCCAGGAGGGTAAGAAAATAGCGAAAGAGAGCACGGAACATAACAGCAGTCGCGGGAAGCGGCCGTAAGAAAAGCGCAGCTACGCCGGCACGGCCGCGAGCGCTGCGCCGATGATCCCCGCTTTATTCCGCAGCGCGGCCGGAACCACCCCGGCCCGGACGTGGATATAGGGGAGGAATTTCTCGTGCTTCTTGCTGACGCCCCCGCCGATGATAATCAGGCGGGGCGAGAAAATCCGTTCGATATGGTTAAAGTACTTGTTCAGATTTTTGCCCCACGCTTTCCAGCTCAACTTCTTCTCTTTTCGCGCCCGTTCCGCCGCCTGGTATTCCACCACTTTACGACGATTTCGCAGATAGAGACGGCCGAGTTCCAGATTAGGCACCATGACGCCGTCTACGAACAAGACGCTGCCGATACCCGTGCCCAGCGTAAACACCATCACCACACCCATCTGGCCGCGGCCGGCGCCAAAGCGCATCTCCGCCAAACCGGCTACATCGGCGTCATTCATCACCGTGACCCGGCGGCCGGCGGCCCGGCTGATCCGTTCTGCTACCGGGTATGCCTCCCATCCTTTAACGGAGAGGGAGGTTGGAGGCGTCATCACACGGCCGTCAATGACCACCGCAGGAAACCCGGCCCCAACCGGCCCATCATAATCGAAATGGCGGATCAGTTCCGTGATCGTGGCGATCACCTCATCCGGCTGAAACCCGGCCGGCGTGGGAAGCCGCAGCCTTTCACCGGCCAGCCGGCCCGTTTCGCAATCCACCAGCGCCCCTTTAATGCCAGTCCCCCCAATATCAATACCCAGAATCACCATCCGTCTCCTCCGCACGGTTGTTGTCGGCCGGGGCCGGCGACAGTTTTTCAGCCTGGGCAGTCAACTGATCTTCCACCGCTTTCACAGCCTGTCGTCCCGCCGCCACTCCTTCCTCCCACCGGTGGAAGTCAAACAAGCCAATGGTGCCCATTTCCGGCCGCAGGAACAGCTCCGGCCGGGATACGGCCAGGCGGGCGTCCACAGAACGGGTGGTAATAATGTCGGTCACGGTGGACAAAACCTGCCAGGTACGCCGCCGCCGCGTGATGGACAACGCCCGCGCGATCATGCCTGTGGCCGGGGGTGCCGGCTCGGACGGTGTGCCGAAAGGGGCCGTATTGCTCAAATCCACGGCGATTACATAGGTTGCGCCGCGGGCGCGGGCGGTATCAAAGGGTGTGTTATTGAGGATGCCGCCGTCAATCAATACCTGATCGTCTCGTTCGACGGGGGGAAAGATGATGGGAATCGCAATGGTCGCCAGAATGGCCGAAATAAGGTCCCCTTCGTCCAACACCACTTCGTGGCGGCCCACAAGATCGGCCGTGATCAGCGCCAGAGGGGTTTGAAGATCAGTGAAAGTGATGCGGCCGAGTGTCGCTTCCAGCAGTTTTCCAACCTTGGCATTGCTGGTCAGGGCGGGCGCGTTCCCCGGCAAGGCATACATGCCGCTCACCGATAACTTGCGGAAGAAGGCGAGAATATCCTCCATCCCAAGCCCGGCTGCGTATAAGGCCCCAATCATCCCGCCGATGCTGGTGCCGACGATCAGGTGCGGCCGGATGCCCAGCCGCTCCAGCTCCATCAATACTCCGATATGCGCCGCGCCGCGTGCGCCGCCGCCGCCCAACGCCAACCCGACTTTCATCATTTATTCCACAGTCCCATACAGATGGGGCAGGGGGGATACCGCCTCATCCGACCAGGTAATCGCTGCCAGGATTTCTTTGCGGGCCTGGGCCAACTTGGCCGGATCGTTGGCATGGAGCACGGCCAGCGTTTCACCCGCGTGCAAACGATCGCCGATTTTGCGCGGCATGACCAGCCCTACGGCGTAATCAATGTCATCTTCTTTCACCAGGCGGCCCGCCCCCAGGCGCACGCAGGCCCAGCCAATGGCGGCCGTGTCCATGGCGGCGATTGTGCCATCCCGCGGCGCGGTAATCGGCTCTACGTACTGCGCTTGAGGCAGCAGAGCCGGATCATCTGCCTGGCGCACGTCACCACCCTGTGCCTGAACCAGCGCGCGGAATTTCTCCCAGGCACGGCCGTCATCGCGGGCGGCCGTGGCCAACGCTTTCGCCTCTTCCAAAGAGCGCGCTTTGCCCGCCAGGAGGATCATATAACCGGCCACATCGAGGCAGTGCGCCCAAAAATCGGCCGGGCCGCCGCCGCGCAGCGTCTCAATCGCTTCCTTCACCTCCAGCGCGTTGCCCACTGCATGGCCCAACGGCTGGTTCATGTCGGAGATGAGGGCGATAGTCTTGCGGCCGGCATCCTTGCCAATGTCTACCATGACGCGGGCCAGCGCCCGCGCGGCCTCGACCGTGGGCATAAACGCGCCGCTGCCCGTCTTCACGTCCAGCACGATGGCGTCTGCGCCTGCGGCCAGCTTCTTCGACATGATGGAAGCGGCGATCAGCGAGGTGTTGGCTACCGTGCCGGTTACATCGCGCAGGGCGTACAATTTGCCGTCGGCCGGAGCCAGGTCGGCCGTTTGCCCGGCCAGCACCAACCCGATTTCCGACAACTGCTTCTTGTATTGATCCAGGGGGATGTCCGACGACCAGCCGGTGAAAGAGTCCATCTTGTCCAGTGTGCCGCCGCTGGAACCCAGCCCACGGCCGCTCATTTTCCCCACCGGCACGCCGCAGGCTGCAACCAGGGGCTGCACCACCAGCGTTGTCTTGTCGCCCACGCCGCCGGAAGAATGCTTGTCCACCACGAACGGGCACACATCATGCAAGTCTAACTGGTCACCGGAGCGGGCCATGGCCAGCGTCAGGTCCACCGTCTCACGCCGGTTCATGCCGCGCAAGAAAATCGCCATCATCAGCGCCGCCGCCTGGTAATCGGGAACATCTCCGGCCGTGTACGCCTGCACGAACCACTCAATCTGTCCGGTGGTCAGTTCGTGCCCATCCCGTTTCCGCTCGATCAAGTCAATCATTCTCATTGGCAACACCTGTTTTTGCTCGATTGATCGTTTTTCGATTATAACAGGAATCGGTATAATGCCCTTATGTTGGGTCGTGCGCCCGGCGACTTTGATACAGACGCGAGAGGAAAATTTCCATGCCTGAAAAAGTGGACCTGTTGCTGACCGGCGGCACTGTAGTCACGATGAATTCAGTCTTCGATATCTACCCGGATGGGGCAGTGGCGGTAGATGGGGACAGTGTGGCGGCGGTCGGCACGGCCGAAAAAATGGCGCTGGCATATGACGCGGCCGAAACGGTGGATTGCGCCGGGAAAGTGATTATGCCCGGCCTGGTCAACGCACACACCCATATCCCCATGTCCCTGCTGCGCGGGCTGAATGATGACCTGCGTCTGGATGTGTGGCTGGGCTACCTCATGCCGTTGGAACGGGAATTTGTGACGCCTGAATTCGTCAAGCTGGGGGCGCGCGTCGCCTGCGCCGAGATGATCCGCTCCGGCATCACCAGTTTCGCCGATATGTATTACTTTGAAGAAGCCATCGCCGAGGAAACGGCCGCGATTGGCATGCGGGCGCTTTTGGGGCAAACTATCCTTGTTTTCCCCGCGCCGGACGCCGAAACATACGACGATGCGCTGCTCCTGTGCCGCCGCTTCATCGAGCATTGGAACGGGCACCCCCTGATCCAGCCGGCTGTGGCCCCCCATGCCTGGTACACGGCCACGCCGGAACTGCTGCGCGCCTGCACCGCGCTGGCCCAGGAATTTGATGTTCCCCTGCACACACACGTCAGCGAAACCAGTCTGGAAGTCAGTAATTCACGGGAACAGAACCACATCCCGGTGGTGCCCTGGCTGGACAAGCACGGCATCCTGAACACCAAGCTCCTGGCGGCTCACTGCGTCCACCTGGACAGTGGCGAGATGTTCAGTTTGAAGAAGGCGGGCGCAGGCGTAGCCCATTGTCCCACCAGCAATCTGAAGCTGGCCAGCGGCATCGCGCCTGTTGGCCGAATGCTGGAAATGGGGCTGAAGGTGGGTGTGGGCACAGACGGCCCGGCTAGCAACAACGACCTGGACATGTTCGAGGAGCTGCGACTGGCTGCGCTATTGGCAAAAGCCGCCAGCAGCGATCCGACAGTGCTGCCCGCCCGGCAGGCGCTGGAAATCGCTACCATCGGTGGGGCGAAGGCCATGCACATGGAGGAACTCGCCGGCAGCCTGGAAGCAGGCAAACGGGCCGATCTCATCGTCGTGGACATGGATGGCGTGCACAACCAACCGCAGTTCGCCAATAATCCGGACGCCGTGTACTCACGCCTGGTGTATGCGTCGAAGAGTACTGATGTGGCACATGTGCTGTGCAACGGCCGTTGGTTGATGCGCGATCGGGTGTTATTGACGATCAATGAAGCAGAAGCCACAGCGGCCGCGGGCGCTGTGGCGGCTCAAATTGATGCGTTCGTCATTGAACGGGAGTCCAGCCCCTATAATAAACTCGTCCTGCTGTCCGGCGTCCAGCGCCAGGAAAGCTTTGAAGTACAGGTAAAAGTCCCTCTTGCGGATGACTCGCGCATTCTGGAAGTGGTGGCCGGTGATCAGGTAGATGTGGTTAAACGCTCTCATTACAAACAATTCGACGCTTATTTCCTCTTTGATGGGAGCGACCCCGATGCTGCCCGGCTGCGTTATCGCGAAGACGAGTTCGTCAATGATAAGGGAGAGGTATATCAGGTACGGTCACGTCTCACGCTGATCGGAGAAGAGGAGCGGCAGGCTTTCCCCAATGCGGTGATGCTGTCTCGTTCCCGCTATCTGGCGGACGCCAGTCACAGTCTTCGTTTTTACCGGGAGTATTTTGCGCCGTCCAGAGAGGTAGAAGTAATTAAGGAACGGCGGCGCTGGCGCATCCTGTACAAAGACACCGACTTCGCCGTCAACCTGGACACGCTGTCTTTACCCGAACTTCCCGGTCATTTCCTGGAGATTAAGTCTCGCACCTGGTCACGCCACGATGCAGAGCACAAGGCCGCCCTGATCACTCAATTGCTGGTGCTGTTTGGCCTTGCCCCAGAAACGGCCGAACGCCGGGAATATGCAGAACTGGCCCTGGACGAAGCTCAGATCGCGTAGCCTCATTGCCCTCAAGAAGCAAAAGCCCGCGTCTCTGCAATAGAGGTGCGGGCTTTTTTATTTTCACGATCCGGTTTGGTTGCAGCAGTTCGTCACATCCCAAAAATCTGCTGCATCTTCATTACAGCGTTCAAGTCACCTTCAACCTTGACCTTGCCTGTCATGAAGGCCATCATCGGGTTCAACTTACCGCTAACCATATCCGAATAATCGGAGGCGTCCATATGAATCGTTGCCTTCGGGCCGTCGGCTACCCCCTCCCCGATTGAGCAAGCGCCGTCGGCGATCTTGAGGTGCCATTGTCCTCCGCCCTCGCCGGTAAGGTCGAACTGGATGACCGCATTCATATCGCCGGCTTTGTCCGCCTGGAAACGATTGGGCATTTCCTTAAACAGCTCAGATAGTGTCGGCATGTTATCTCCTTATCGGTCTACCGTATCAATCTCGACAGCGGCTGAGTATAGGCAACGGCCGCATGGGTGTCAAGCTTACAGATTGCAGGACGGTAGCCCATATAATCGAACATGCAGCTAAAGGCAACCATTTACCCGGCTCTGCGAACAAGCTTGTGAACCGTCAAAGGACGGAAGGATCTGTTTAGGCTTATGATTCTATTGAGTAGGAAGATATTCAAAACGCGAGTTTTACTCCCCTGGATGGCCTTGCTGGCGCTTCTGGCCGCCTGCTCGTCGGACAATTCTCCCGACACTGGAACCAGCCGGAGCAGCGAATCCGGCAGCGGACAGGCTGCGGCCGATGCAGGCAGCGCCAATCGGGCCTCCACGGGCCGCTATGACGATTATCGCATTGTCACCCTCCTCCCCCGCGACGCCATTCCCGCCATTGACTCCCCCCGTTTCCTGTCGGCGGCCGAGGCGGATGAATTCTATGATCCGGACGAACTGGTCCTGGGCGTGGAATTCAACGGCGAGGCTCGCGCGTACTCTGTCCCGTTCCTGAGCGGCCATGAGATTGTTAACGACACCGTCGGCGGCGTGAAAATCGCCGTCACGTGGTGACCGCTTTGCTACACGGGCATCGTGTATGCCCGCGAAATTAACGGCCGTGAGTTCTCGTTTGGCGTCTCCGGCAAACTTATTCGTAATGTACTCGTGATGTACGACCGCGAAACCGAAAGCTATTGGAGCCAGCTCCTGGGCGAAGCGGTTGAGGGGGAAATGATCGGGACCAAGCTGGAATTCTTACCTTCCTGGATGATGACCTGGGCAGAGTGGAAGGCACAGCATCCGGATACCGTGGCGCTAGACAAGGGCGGCCGTCGCGGCGGCCGTGACTCGTACGACGGGTATTACCAATCCCCTTCCGCGGGCGTGATCGGCGAGACATTTACCGATGACAGGCTGTACACAAAAGAGTTTGTGGTGGGGGTAGAGCTGGACTCGGCCGCGATAGCCTATCCTTTCAGCGTCCTAAACAACGAACCCGTCGTCAATGATGTCGTCGGGGAGCATAACTTGCTCGTCGTCTTTGACCCGGACAGCGCCGCCAGTGTTGTCTATGACCGTGAAATAGACGGCCAGGTACTCACATTTTCCAAGACATCCCCCGGCATACTGACCGATGTCGAGACAGGGAGCACCTGGGATGCCTTCAGCGGGGAAGCTTTGGACGGCCCACTGGTCGGCCAGGTATTGCAGCGAGTGAAAAGCACGCGCTCCTTCTGGTTTGGATGGAAGGATTTCTTCCCTGAAACCCGCGTGTACGGAGTGGAAGGCTAAAGGAACGTTTAAGTTAAGTGTTTGGCGGTGTCACGGTTTTCCTTTCTTGAATTATAAACCGTGACACGCTTAAACATGGTGATTTGCTGGAGATTTTGTAATGGGGCAATGACCAATTACCCCATTACAGTTTCCCCCTCACCACATAACACAATCAATCCTCACAAAATCGAAAGACCTGGTACCTTTTTGTTAATAGGGTTGTAGCGCCTACAACTGACCCACGGCCAGCCTACGGCCGCTTCTCCTGTTTGGCAACTCCCAAATCCTTGTGCTAGAATCTCACCGCTCCAGACGACTGGTGCATGTGCGGCTCATGATGGCCGCTTTTTTGCGTGACCCGCTTGCCCAACAGGGTTGCGCGCTTTTAGGAAGAGGAAAAATCCGACCAGTGAAAACGGGCGGTAAGCCCCTGACGTTCAGGCGTAAAGCTTGAACCTGGTGGAGGTACGTGAGGTATGGAAGAGGAACGCCCTTCGTCTAAACCTGCTACAGTGATAACTCCACCGGGAGAGGAGCCGCCCCAAATGGAGACACAAATGGAACAGGAAGAAACAGGTACGCCAGGAAAACCTTCGCTTTGGATCGGAGCCGGGTTTGTGGTCGTGATTCTGCTCGTGATTATTGGGCTGTTCTTGCCCCCCATCTCGCTGGGCCAACGCCTGGGATTGGGCAGCGGCAGCGAATCGGCCGTCACACCGGAAACCGTCACGGAGGACGTGCTGACCGTACCGGATCAGGTGGCTCTTGCCGTCAGCGACCGGACAACCGGGGTGAGTGTGTCCAGCATGCCCCAGGCAGAGTTTCTCAGCGGGAATGCCGCAGCATCTCTGCCGGGCAACCTGACGGTGCTGGGTAACGCATATGTCATCACATACGAAGGGAATGCCCCCACCGGTTCAGCTACACTGACGATTCCGGCTGGCGCAGCCGCGCTCCAAACGGTGGACGTATACGGCTGGAACGGCGGTTGGAGTTTCATTCCCAGCCGGATAGATGCAGCAAACGGGCAATTCACCACTCTGGAAGGCCCCTTGCCCCAGATTCTAGCGCTGATGCAGACGGCCGCGCTCGATACAATCAATACCGGCGCCGAACTGCTTCCTTCGCAGTCGTTGTCGGAAGAACTGTTGCCGCTCTTGTCGGAGGTGGTTCTGGGCACATTGACGCTAGGCGAAGGGGGTCAGCTTCAAGGCGAGGTGGCCGCTGCGCCCGCCGGCGCATTCACCAGCTTCCTCCGCGTGAGTAACGTCGGGGCGGTCGTGGATCAGGCATCGCTGACCGCGCTCCTGTCAGACCCGGCCGCGCAGAGCAACCAGATCAATGCACTCGTCCAGCAAGTCACTTCCGGGGCTTATATGGGCATCAATCTGGACTATCAAGGCGTGCCCGAAAACCAGGCGGCCGCCTACACCAACTTTGTCACCAGCCTGGCGGACGCGCTGCACGCGCAGGGGCGAAAGCTGGTGGTGACGCTGGCGACCCCGCAAAAAGTCAACAGCGATTGGGACAGCGGTGGGCAGGATTGGGCGGCAATCGGCCGCGCTGCCGATGCGGTTTACATCCAAATGCCGCTCAACCCGGCAGTGTACGGGGACAATGCGGCCGCAGAAGAGCTAATCAATTGGGCCGTGGGACAGATCAGCCGCTATAAGATCACCATGCTGGTCAGCGCCAGCGCCATAGACAGAATTGGCGATGCCTTCCTGGAACTGCCCAACGACCAGGCGCTGGCCAATTTCGGCGAATTGCAGTTCACACAGGGCGCGGCCGAGGTGGACCCGGGAACGGCCGTCAAAGTGGCCCTCTCCGGCACCGCCAGCCCCTTAGAATGGGACGGGGCCAGCCTGACATACCGGTACACCTACCAGGACAACGGACAAACGCACAATGTCTGGCTGGGGAACGAAGCTGCGCTTTCCTATCGCTGGCGCTTCGCCGGACGGTATCACCTGCGCGGCGTCGCCGTCCGCGGCCTGGGCGATGTGGCCGATGGAACAGGGTTTGCGGCGGCGCTGGCCAGCCTCCTGGGCACGGCCGAAGCGCCCCAGCCGGCCGGCGCGGCCATTGTCTGGACCGTTCGTGGTGAAGACGACAGCGTGCTGGCCAGCAGCAGCGGCGAAGCGCTCAGTTTTGCTTGGGAAGGAACGGAACAGCCGGGCAGCTACAGCGTCAATGCTGATTTCGCTTTGGGGGATAATGTCGCCCGCCTGGGGTCGCTCCAGGTTGTGGTTGCCGTCCCCTCTGAGCCTGCGGCCGCGGCGGAAGAACAACCTGCCCCCGAAGCGGAAAATACAACCCAGGAAGACCCCCCCACGGAAACAACAGATACGGCCGTCGCCAATGAAACGGGGGGCGGGGCTGTGGATCCCGGCGATGCGGACGCCGCCGTCAATGTGGGGGCAAACGTCCGCCAGGGGCCTGGTCTCAGCTACGGCACCATCGCCGGCGGGCTGAAAGCCGGGGACAAGATCACACTTATCGGCCGCAACAGTGACGCCAGTTGGCTCAACATCATCCTCCCGGACGGCGTGACGGAAGGCTGGATATTTGCCTCATTGGTCACCGTCAATCCGGCCGTGGATGTCGGCGCTTTGGCGGTTGTCCAGGTAGAACCACCCGTTGTTGCCAGCGGTGACGACGGCAGCAGCGGGGGCGGCAGCCCTGCCCCGCCGCCGCCTGCGCCGCCTCCCATCAGCAACAGCGGCTTTGAACTGGGCGGTCAGGCGTTCGGCTCCCCCTACGGAATGATGAGCTACGCCGGGATGAACTGGGTGAAGCGGCAGCACAAGTGGGGGCCGGGCCAGGCCGGGAATGCCGTGGCCGGGCTTATCGCCGACGCCCACAATGCCGGTTTCAAAATTCTGCTCAGCATCCCCGGCGCGAACCTCTATCCGGGCAGCATTGACTTCGCCGGCTACACCAATTTCCTGGGCCAGGTAGCCGCCTTGCCCGATCCGCCCGACGCCATCGAAGTATGGAACGAGATGAACATCGATCGGGAATGGCCCGGCGGGCAGATTAACCCCGCCTCTTATGTCAATAATATGCTGGCCCCCGCCTATAACGCCATCAAAGCGGCCAATCCCAGCATCATGGTCATCAGCGGCGCGCCTGCGCCGACCGGCTTCTTCGGTGGCTGCGGCGGCGGCGGATGTGATGATGCGCCCTACATGGCCGGGATGGCCGGAGCCGGCGCAGCCAATTACATGGACTGCATCGGCATCCATTACAATGAAGGCATTATCTCCCCCAACCAGACCAGCGGCGATCCGCGCAGTGAACATTACACGCGCTACTTCTGGGGCATGGTGGATGCATACTGGAACGCCTTTGGCGGCTCACGGCCGTTATGCTTCACCGAGTTGGGGTATCTGACACCCGAAGGGTACGGTTCCCTGCCCAGCGGCTTTGCCTGGGCACAAAACGTGACCGTGTCCCAGCAGGCTCAATGGCTGGCGGAAGCTACCAGTCTATCAGCCGGCAGCGGCAAAGTCCGGCTGATGATCGTCTGGAATGTGGACTCGACCACCTGGGATAGCGACCCGCAGGCGGGCTATGCCATTATCCGGCCGGGCGAAAGCTGTGCTGCCTGCGAGACATTGCGGCAGGTGATGGGACGCTAATTGACGCCCCGCGACCTGTCCTTGATAAGTCCGGCAAGCTGTATTGAGTGCTGACATGGGCGCATTTTGGCCAATTAGGTCAGAATGCGCCCTTCTGTTGGCGAGGATTTGAAGCTACCGAATGATGCGAAAACTAATTACGGCTTCGTTGACTTTTCTGCTGGCAGCGCTCGTCGCCTGCGGCGGAGAAGTCGCCCCTGAGGTAACCGGCGGGCAGCCTGTTCCGCAGCAGGAGGCCAATCCGCCCCAGGCAACAGCTACGCTGCCGCCGCCAGTGATCACTGAATCAGGCGGCCAGACGGCCGCGGAACCCGCGCCAGCGGAAGTACCTGTGGTCATGGGACCCTGGCCCCCTGATCGATTCGGCTACGGCATCCAGGCGCATGGGAACGCAACTGTGGGGGACCCGGCCATCACCATGGAGGTCATTCGCAACCAGCTTGGCCTTGATTGGGTAAAGATTCAGGTGCAGTGGTGGTTGGTGCAGCCGGATCCAGGCGCAGACCAATGGTTTTTCTACGATAGCGTTATCGAGCAGGCGCATGCCAAGGGATTGCACACGCTGGTGAGTGTGGTGGGCGCGCCTGAGTGGACACGGGCGGCCGGCGGCCTTAATGGGCCGCCAGACGACTACACTCAGTTCGCCAGCTTTCTGGTAAATCTGCTGGATCGATATCCGGGCCAGATTGACGCCATCGAGGTTTGGAACGAGCAAAATCTGGACCGGGAATGGGCAACGCCTTCCGGGCTTAATGCAGCGGCGTATGTTGATCTGTTGCAGCGGGCATACGAAGCGATCAAAGCAACCACGCCTGATGTCATCGTGATCAGCGGGGCGTTGTCTCCTACCGGAGGATGGACCGAGGCTGACGGCCGCGTCACGGCCATTGACGACTTCGTATTCCTCGACCAGATGCTGGCCGCCGGTTTGCTCAACTACGCTGACTGCATCGGCGTGCATCACAACGGGTACAATATCGGCCCGGACGTTGCATTTGACCAGGCAGGCGCTACGGCCGAAGCAGCAACCGCTTCTTTCCGAGGCCCATTTGACAACCCCCACCACAGTTGGAGCTTCAAGACAACGTTGGACACCTATGCGGATAAGGTACAGGCGCTCGATCCCGCCAAAAAATTGTGCGTCACCGAGTTCGGCTGGGCCAGCAGCGAAGGGTACAATGAATCGCCGGTCGGTTTCGGCTTCGCCCTTGATAACACTGTCCAGGAGCAGGCGGAGTTCATTGTGCAAGCGTACCAGCAAATGCGCGCATCGGGGAACGTCTGGCTGGCATTCCTCTTCAACTTCGATTTTGGCAACAAGGGGAACGGCCCCACGGATGATCCGATTCCGTACAGCATTATAGACACCAACGGCTCCCCTCGTCCCGCTTTTGACGCCCTTTCTTCCATGGAGAAACTGCCCTGACCCACCGGTTGACGCCTTTGCTGCTTCTGACGTATTGCGCTTTGTTGGCTGCATGCGCCGGACCAGATCCAACCCCGCCGCCGCCTTCGCCCACGCCAACACGGCCGTCGGCCTTGATGGGCGAAGACCCGGTGCGGCCGGTGTTTGACTCACCGGCTTACGGCGTGCAGGCGTTCTTGTGGTGGAATCCCCACATTGACCGCTGGGCGTCCGGCGAAACGCCGCGAGAACTGGCCCAGGTGAATGAAATGGGGTTTGGCTGGGTTAAACAGGAATTCGCCTGGCGCGACATCGAGGGCATTGAAAAGGGGGGGTATGACTGGTGGCGGGCAGACCAAATTGTGCAGGCGGTCGAGACGGCCGGGCTGCACCTTGTGGCCCGGATTGACCGCCAGCCGTTTTGGTCACAGCGGCCAGGCTCGCCGCTGACAGAGAACCAGCCCCCGGACCGGCTTCAAGATTTTGGTGATTTTTGCGGGGCAATAGCGGCACGGTATCACGGCCGCATTGCTGCGTATCAAGTGTGGAACGAACCAAACCTGAGCCGGGAGTGGGGGGGACAACCGCCTGATCCGGCCGGGTATACGGCTCTGCTCAAAGTGTGTTACGAAGCCATCAAAGCAGCTGATCCCGAGGCCATTGTCATATCAGCCGGGCTGGCCCCTACCGGCACACACTCGGCGGGTGCCGTGCCCGACACCCTTTTCTTGCAAGGGATGTATGATGCGGGAGCCTCTCCCTATTTCGATGCGCTCGGCCTGCATGCGCCGGGATACAAAGCTCCCCCGGAAACATCCCCGGCCGAGGCGGAAGCGCGGCAAGAATACGGCGGCGGCCGCTGGTTCGCCTTCCGGCATGTGGAAGATATGCGTGCTATCATGGTGGCCAACGGGGACGGCAGCAAACAAGTCGCCATCCTGGAATTGGGCTGGACATTGGATCAGGTCAACCCCGACTATGCCTGGTTCGCCGTGGACGAGCAAACGCAAGCTGAATATCTGGTGCGTGCTTACCAGTACGCGGCCGCACATTGGCGGCCGTGGATTGGGCTGATGACGACCATCTACCTAGCTGACTTCACCTGGGAAGCGGAAACACACGAACAATGGTGGTGGTCGATTGTGCTGCCGGACGGGACGCCGAGACCCGCTTTTTACGCCCTGCGGGACATGGAAAAGGAGGGCGGGTGAATGATGTTTTGGATTCTCGTTTTCTCTTACTGGATACACCTTTTGGCGACGGTCATCTGGCTGGGCGGGCTGGCCTTGATGGGGCTGGTAGCGTGGCCCGCGCTGCGGCGCGGGACGCTGGCTTCAAATCAATGGCTGGCGCTGCAACAGAGTTTCATGCCCTGGGCCAACGGCAGCCTGCTGGTGCTGCTGATCACCGGCTTCATTCAAATGACCAACGATCCCAACTACACCGGTTTCCTGGCAATTGACAGCCTGTGGGCGGGGGCAATCCTGATCAAACACCTGGCGTTTGGCAGCATGCTCCTCACAGGCGCTTACGTGCAGTGGTCGCTCTACCCCGCCATGGCGCGCATAAGGCTGCTGGCAGAGAAACGGCCGCAGTCGGCTGCGGGGGAACAAGAACGGCTGACCCGTCGTGAACGACGCTTGCTGACCCTGAATCTGTTGTGTGCAGCGGCCATCCTCCTCTTCACCGCCATCGCCACCGCCACCTGACACTCCCCCATTAATCCCCCAAATAATTCACGGCAACAGGCTGAGGGCGATTCAGCGCAGGCTGGTTTGGCGAAGGGGGGCGCCGTTTCATCTACCGGCATGAACAACTGTAAGGTAATTTGTAAGGTTTCCTCTCTAAACTAAGGATGGTCGACACCTTTCGTAACGGTAAAAGTTTGGAGTTGTACTGGTAGCTTTTTTTAACAATCCGAAGCGTTTGTTATCCAACTAAGACGCTTTCCCAAAATCGATCTTCCTCTCCTCCTTTCCCAAGAGAGCTGGCCCCCTTCACGTCCTTGCAAGGGGGCTTGCTCGTTTTGGGGACAACCCGCATCCCGCCGTCTCGCTGAATCTATGCTACACTGTAACGACTAAGCCCCAGAGGTGACAGTCGCTTAAAACGCATCATATCGTGACTATTCTCTTTGGGAAAAGTGACTGTCGCCTGAGAAATAGGAACGAAACGGAGATGGCCGCGGCCGATTTTGACGTGAACCGCATGCTGGAGATAGACGGCAGCCGGGGCGAAGGCGGGGGACAGGTTTTGCGCACCTGCTTAAGTCTATCCGCGCTCACGGGACGGCCGTTCCGCCTGACCCACATCCGCGCTAACCGCTCCAGGCCGGGCTTGCGGCCGCAGCATTTGACGGCCGTGCGGGCCGCGGCCGCCATCTGCAATGCCTCATTGTCTGGGGATAAGCTCAACGCCACCACACTTGAATTTCGGCCCCAATCACGCCCGCGCGCGGGCGACTACCGCTTCGATGTCTCCAAGGCGGCCAAAGGCGGCTCGGCCGGAGCCGTAACCCTGGTCTTCCAGGCGGTGTTGTGGCCGCTGCTGTTTGCCGACGAGCCGTCGTCCCTCACCCTATTGGGCGGCACCCATGTGCCCTTCAGCCCGCCGTACCATTATCTGGCGCATGTCGCCCGACCCGCATTTGCCCGGCTGGAAGCACGGTTTGAGACCGCATTGGAGGCGTGGGGCTGGTATCCGGCGGGCGGCGGGCGCATGACGGCCGCCATCAAGCCCGTAACTCGATTGCAAGCGGTGAATTTCAGGCGAGCGCCCATTGACAACGTGGCGGGAATCGCGGCCGTGACCAACCTGCCCGCCCACATCCCCCAGCGCATGGCACGCCGGGCGCACAATTTACTGGCCGAAGCTGGTTTGCCCTCGCAGATTGAACCAGTGCGTCAGTGGGGGCGCGGGCCGGGCGCAGGCATTTTTCTGTGGCTGCCGGGCGGCGGCTTCAGCGCGCTGGGTCAAAAAGGGCTGCCGGCCGACAAAGTGGCGGAAACGGCCGTTGCCGAACTCATTGAATTCCTGGACAATACCGTTTCTGTTGATAAATACTTGGCCGATCAACTGCTCTTGCCCCTGGCCCTGGCACATGGGTGTTCCACGTTCACAACCCATCACTTAACCCAACATACGTTGACGAACGCGCGGATTTTACGTCGTTGGTTAGATGTATCCGTCACGATTGACGGCGTGCTGAATGAGCCTGCCGGCGTAACGGTTGAGGGCATTGGGTGGGAAAGAGTAGCACACGATTGATTAAACGCAATGTTTGAACTCATTTTCCTGGGAACCTCCTCATCCGCCCCTTCCATTCACCGTGGCCTATCTGCACACCTGGTCTTGCACCGCCAGTATCGCTTTCTGATTGATTGCGGGGAAGGGACCCAGCGGCAAATCCTGCAAAGCGGGCTGGGCTTCAAGCGTCTGGATACGGTGCTGCTCACGCATGGCCACCTCGACCATATCCTGGGATTGGGCGGGCTTGCCTCCACCTTGAGCCGCTGGGAAAACCTGGATAAGCTGCGTATCTTTGGCGGCCGTTCTGCTTTGGGCCGCGTCTACAATTTGCTGTTCGAGGTGGTGTTCCCCGATCGGCGGGCGCCGGTGGACATCGAACTGGTGACGTTGAAGCCGGGACCGATCATGGAAGATGACAAGTTCATCCTGAGCGCGTTCCCTGTGAATCATCGCGGCCCTGATTGCTACGGCTTTCTATTCCAGGAGAAAGTGCGGCGGCCGTTCCTGGCAGAGAAAGCGTCAGAGCTGGGGATTCCTTTTGGCCCGGAGCGCGCCCGGCTGGTGCACGGGGAGCCGGTGATGTTGAGCGACGGCCGTACCATTGAGCCTGACGACGTCCTGGGTGATCCCATTCCCGGCACCCGCTATGTGCACATCGGCGACATCGGCCGCATCAACGGCCATGTCCGGGATGCCTGCCAGGACGCCGATGCCCTGGTCATTGAATCCACCTACATTGAGAAAGAGGCGGAGATGGCGAGACAGTTCGGCCACATGACGGCCGCGGGGGCCGCCCGTCTGGCGCGCGAGGCCAATGTGAACACGCTCATCCTCACCCACCTGTCACGGCGCTATTTCGAGCGTGAAGTGCGCAGCGAAGCCCGCGCCATCTTTCCCAACAGCTACGTCGCCCGCGACTTCGACCATTTTCAGATTACACGCGACGGAGCCGTGCGGCTTAAGAATCGGGATTGATTAGGAGGCAGCAATGACGATCCCATCGGCCGAGGTTGTGATTTGTGGCGCAGGCATTGCCGGTATCGCCGCCGCCTACCATCTGACCGAGCGGCGCGGCGTCAGGAACGTGATCCTGGTAGATGAACGCCCCCCTTTGACCCTGACCAGCGATAAATCCACCGAGTGCTACCGCAACTGGTGGCCCGGCCCCGGCGATACGATGGTTCGCTTTATGAACCGGAGCATCGATCTGTTGGAAGCGCTCGCCTTGGAAAGCGGCAACTATTTCCACATGAACCGGCGCGGCTACGTTTTCCTCACAGCCAGGCCGGAGAAGGCCGCCGAATTTGAGCAAACGGCCGCCGCCATCTCCCGGTTGGGCGCGGGCGAGCTGCGTATTCATCGTGGGGACGGCCGCGGCGCCGCCTACGTACCGCCGGCGGCGCACGGGTTCGATTCCCCTCTGACCGGCGCCGACCTCATCCTTGATCCATCGCTGATTCAGGCTCAGTTCCCCTTTGTCTCCGATACGGCCGTCGCCATGCTACACACCCGCCGCTGCGGCTGGCTCAGCGCGCAGCAGTTGGGCATGTACCTGCTGCAACAAGCGAAGGAAAATGGGGCTAGGCTGGTGAACGGCCGCGTGGTTGATGTAACGCTGGAAAACGGCCGCGTCCGCTCCGTTCTCGTCGAAACCGGGAGCGGATCGACCCGGCTCCACACGAATAACTTCGTCATCGCCGCCGGGCCGCTGTTGCAACAGGCGGGAGCTGTGCTCGGCCTGGAGCTGCCCGTCTTCAACGAACTACACGGCAAGATCGCCTTTGAAGACACGCTGGGCATTATTCCCCGCGATGTGCCGCTCATGATATGGAGCGATCCGGTGCACCTACCCTGGGAGGAGGAAGATCGCCGCGATCTGGCAGCCAGCCCCGAGACACGCTGGCTGCTGGAAGAATTCCCCGCCGGGGTTCATTTTCGGCCGGAAGGGGGGCCGGGCGCGCGCACGCTGCTCATTTTGTGGACATACGACATCGAGGTCCAGGAACCGGTTTGGCTGCCCCGGTTCGAGCCGGAATATCCGGAAGTGGTCATTCGCGGCCTCTCCCGCATGATTCCCGGCCTGTCGCGTTATTTCGACCGGATGACCCGGCCGGTGGTGGACGGGGGTTACTACTGCAAGACGCGGGAAAATCGGCCGCTCATCGGCCCGCTGCCGATAAAAGGGGCATTTGTCATCGGCGCGCTGTCCGGGTATGGCATTATGGCCAGCATGGCCGCCGGGGAACTGTTAGCGGCACATGTGACCGGCGGCACGCTGCCGGAATATGCACCCGCCTTCCTGCTGTCCCGGTACGAAGACCCAGCGTACCAATCCCTGCTGGCCCATTGGGACGCTACCTCCGGGCAATTATGACCCCCGACCCGGAGAAAGCCGCGCCCCACATCGGGACTCTGCGGGAAAAATCGCTGCACGCCGCCCTCAAGGCATGGTACGGCCGTCCCGGGGATCGGATCGAGGCCCGGGTGGACGGTTTTGTCGTTGACATCGTGCGCGGGGAACTGCTGATCGAGATTCAGACGCGGCGCCTGGGCGCGATGAAGCAAAAGCTGGCCCGCTTGCTGCCCCATCACCCGGTGCGGTTGGTCCATCCTATTGCCCAACAAAAGTGGATTGTGCGACAGACGGCCGGCGGCCTCCCTCTCGGCCGGCGTAAGTCACCCAAACGGGGCCAGGCGGTCGATATTTTCGCCGAACTGGTGTCCATCCCCCATCTGCTCTCGCATCCCAACCTGACTGTGGAGCTGCTGCTGACGCGCGAAGAGGAAATCTTGCGTAATGACGGGCGGGGAAGCTGGCGGCGCAAGCGGTGGAGCATTCACGACCGGCGCCTGTTGGCAGTGGTGAAGCAGGTGCGTCTGTCATCTCTGGCCGACTACTGTGCCCTGCTGCCGGAGACACTGCCGGACCCCTTCACCAGTCGTGACCTGGCGGCCGCGCTCCCTTGCCGGCTGCCGCTGGCGCGTAAAATGACCTACACGCTGCGACAGTCCGGGGGCATCGAGGTAATCGGGAAGCAGGGCAATGCATGGCTATACCACGTCCCGCGCCAACCAGCGGCCGAAGAAGCGTAATCGGAACCGACGCCAGAGGGAAGGGCGCGGCCGTTTCCGTTGAATTTCCATCATCTGGTCCGCGTTCGCCTGGTACTCAAGCTCGGCCGCCTTGATGGCTTCTAACTCCGGATGGTTCGCCGAGGAACGAACGGAAGAGGGCAGGAAGATGTGGGCTGAACAGGTCATGTGTCTCTCGCTTGAACTGCCGGTGGTGTGTTACCTTTCAAATTTAATAAACGGAATACGGGCTTCGGAATACGCAATCACATCACTCATCGCTCGTGTAAAGGGTCAGGTCGGGAAAGGCGGCAACGAGCGCAAACCAATATGTGGAACGAGCCGGCAGCGCCGCCAGGCGGGACCCGGCCAGCTCGCCGTCCACGGCCGCGCCGGTCAGGTCCCAGGCGCTCCCGGTCTGTTCATCTTCAAAAACGCCATTCACCCGCTTAAACGTCAACGGACGGCCGTCTACAACGGCCCGGTAAGCGGCTCCAGTCGGCCCGTCGGCCAGGCTGAAGATGACGACGGCCGTGTCCCCGATTTGGTCATTGACGGCCACGTCCCCGATGCGGCTGAGGGGATATGCTTTCTGCACGCCCTCAACTTCCAGGCCCAACACCACTTCGCCCGGATCGAGCCGGGGATCGCGGCCATTTTCCGACACGGGAAAGATGAAACGGCCGCTGCTGTTGTATTGTTCGCCCAGGCCGGCAAACGGGTCTCGGCTGTAGTCGCGCCCATAACCAGTCTGGCGGGACAGCGACACGGTATGGGGATACTGCGCCCGCCACAATGCCCAGGTGGTCGTCTGGGAAGGAAGCGCGGTCAGTCGCCGCCCCGTGAGCGCCCCCACAATCGCTTCCCCGCTCACCTGCATCCAGTAGGAGCCTGTCTGGTGGTCCACCATGACCATGTCTGACTCGTACAGGGCGCTGGTGTTGCCGAACAGCAGCACTTCTCCGTCAACGGTGCGGTCATACATAACGCCGCTGCGACACAGGGGGCAATAGGAAGCGAGGATGGGACGGCCGTTCACTTCGTGGCTGACCATTTCGTGGAAGTTGAGAATCTTGATGGGATAGGCGTATGCTTCGTCCCCGTCCACATATCCCAGGACGATGTCGTCGGCTTTTAGCCATTCGGCTGCGGCCGCGGCCGATTCAAATACCGGCTCATAAATGGGGGGGATGGCATCAAGCAAGGATCGAATCAGTTGTGAGTCTGCGCTATCCAGGGGCACAGCCCGTTTGACGGGCCTGAACGTGTCGAATACCACCTCGTCCAGGGGCACGCTGTGCTGAGAGGTGTCCACCAGAGGGATGGCGTCCAGGTCAATGGTCACAGAGTCACTCGTTGCGTCCCCTTGTTCAGCGGCTGGCATCGAAGTCGAAGGCGGCGATGAGGGTGCCAAACAGGCGACCAACAGTGCGCCGTTCAGGATTAAGAGCCAAAACAGCAGGCGGTTCTTCATAGCCGCATTATAGTTTGTGGGGTCGGAACAGGCTGGAAGGGGTCTTACGTTGCCCTACAAAAGCAAATTTTGCTCATTGTTCATTGCTCATTCATCAAAGGGCAAAGACTTGGCCAGTCCGAGCGACGGAAGCGCCGGCGGTACGAACGGCCGCCCGCTCCGGGCTGTCGCCATCAAGCACGGGGTTGGTGTGGTTGAGATGGGTAAGCACGAGCCGGCCGGGAAGACCGGCGTAAAGCTGCAACGTGTGCGGAATCAGGGGATGGGCGACCGGGGCACGGCCGCCAAGTTCATCGCTGCTGTAAAAACTGGCATCCACCAGGGCCACGTCCACGGCCGCCATCCGCTCCCTCGCTTCGGGCCACTGTTCCCAGGCGTCAATATCAGGCAGATAGAGCAAGGAGCGCGACGGCCCCTGAATGTAAAAGGCGAACGTGCCTACACCCCATTCGTCCCGATGCGGCACGGGCACGGCCGTGAGGGTTAAATCAGGGGCCAGCTTCAGCGGCTCGCCGGCCGGCAGTGGGTGCAGAACAAGCGCCGCGCACAACGGCCGCCACAATTCCGTCCGGCGCAGCATCTCAATCAGGCCCGGCGCAGCGTAGAGCGGCATTCCCTCCACGGCCATCGCCTCCGGGCCTAACTGCGCCATCCCGGCTATATGCCCCATGTGGGCATGCGTCAGAAAGAGGCCGTCTGGCTGGCGCAGGCGGCCGGGCCGCCGGGGGTGCGGGCCAAGCACGTCGGCCAGCAGATTCAACTGGTGTTTGATATCGGGGGTGGCGTCAATCAGCCACACGGCCGCCCGTGAACCTCGGCGGTCCACAATTGCCAGGCAGGCAGCATACTCCGTCCGGGATGGGTCAGCATAGGCGGCCGCGCAGCGAGTGCAGCGGCAGCCGATGTGGGGCAGGCCGCCGTCCTGCATGACGCCCAGAACCACGGCCGATACCTGTCCCTGCGGCAGATCAATCATGGCCCAAGGCTAAACCCTTTAGATAGAATCGGCAAGCGCGGCCGGCATCCTTTCAGGCAATATGCCGGTAGACTTTCCCTTTTCCTCTGTTAGAATTGGGCGAAGTGGAGACACAGAAGGAGAAAAGATGAAAGAACTATCACAACTCGTCAGCAGCATCCCCGCCTCGGTGACGCTGGCTGTGAACGACAAGGCCAAGGCGCTACAAGCAGCCGGGCACGATGTGATTGCCCTGGCCGGGGGGGATCCAGATTTTGATACGCCGGCGCACGTCGTCGAGGCCGCGTTCAAGGCCATTCAAAACGGGGCCACACATTATCCCGCGCCCATGAAAGGGATTCCTCCTCTGCTGGAGGCAATCGCCGACAAGATGGCACGCGACAACAGCATTCAAGTGAACCCGAAGACGGATGTGGTGGTCACGCCGGGCGGCAAGTGGGCGCTGTTTCTGGCCCTCTCGGCCGTGATCAACCCGGGCGACGAGGTGCTGTACCTGGAGCCAGTCTGGGTTTCTTACCCGCCGATGATCACGCTGGCTGGGGGAACGCCGGTGCCAGTGAGTCTGCCGGCAGAAGATAACTTCCGCATTACGGCCGACTTACTTCGCGCGCGCATCACGCCGCAGACAAAGGCGTTAATGGTCAACTCCCCCTGTAACCCGACCGGCCGCGTGCTGACGCAGGCAGAAGTGGAAGCCATTGTCGAGGTCGCAATCGAGGCTGATCTCTATGTCATCGCTGATGAGATTTACGAGAAGCTGGTGTTTGACGGCCGTCAGCATCTGTCGGTGGGCGCCGTTCCCGGCATGGCGGAACGCACCCTCACCGTCAACGGCATGTCCAAAGCGTATGCCATGACTGGCTGGCGGCTGGGCTGGCTGGCTGGCCCCACGGAGATCCTCAAGATCGCCACCCGGATGAACAGCCAGACCGTCTCCTCGGCGGCAAATTTCACCATGCACGCGGCCGTGGCTGCGCTTAACGGGCCGCAAGAGAGTATCGCTAAGATGCGCGACTCTTATCAGGCGCGGCGGGACTTCATGGTGACAGCGCTGAATGAGATTGAAGGGGTCTCCTGCCGTTCTATCGAAGGGGCATTCTATCTCTTCCCCAGCTTCCCTAACAGCAACAAGAACAGCCTGGAACTGGCCGATGCCCTGTTGGACAAAGCAGGGATTGCCGGGACGCCAGGCATTGCATTCGGAAAGAGCGGGGAAGGGCATGTGCGCTTTTCTATCGCCACAGCCATGCACGACCTGGAACGGGCGGTAGAGCGGCTGGCAAAGATCGCGCCCAGCTTGTAGCCTGTAGCTTCAAACGAGTAAGGGCGAGACAGCGCGAAGAGAAGGCCATATGTTACCGCCACGGCCGCACCGCGCAGTCCTGCCCTTTCGCCGGTTATAACTGAAATGTAACGCACCCGTTACCGTTTTACAGCCCATAAGTAAGCCAACGCTGATCGTGCCCTGCGTTCGCCGCGCTCAACGAGCGGCCGCAAATGGACAATGAACCGTTCCTTCTCCGCCTTCGTCAAGACCTGATCCATTGCCTCCGCCATGGTCGGTATCCGGGGGTTGCCAGCCACATTCAAAAGATTCTCCCACTTCAGGAAGCTCGCAGGAAAAGGCTTCAACTCTATTTTGAGATCAAGGTAGATTTCGTCGAATCCGGCCTTGGCGGCCATCTCGACCAGGTCTCGTTCATCGAAATTCAGCATCGGATCCGATTCTGGCGGCTGCAATGCCTGATAGTGCGCCTTGAGTTTGCCAGCGATCTCCATGACAGGGGTCACATCGAACCCCCAAAAGCGATGGCGCGGCGACGGATAGCCGAAGCGGTTGATTGGCTCGAAGAGTGAGATACGGCCGCCAGGCTTGAGCACACGATGAAATTCCCGGAATGCTTCCGCCTTATCTTCCACGTAAATGAGCACTGAGCGCGTCGTCACCACATCCACGGAGGCGTCCGCGATGGGCGACAAATCATCTGCGGCAACCTGCAAGAATTGGCAGCGGGAGGAGACCCCCATCTGGCGGGCGAGCGCACTAACATGGTCGAGCAAATCCTGCGAGATGTCGCCAAAGATGACGCGGCCTGCGTTCAGCCGCTCTAATGCACCAAAAGCGATGAGGCCGTCACCGCATCCCACATCAAGCAGTGTTTCCCCTTCCTGAAGCGCCGCGTGATCCAGGACCCTGTCACGGATCGGATAGAGAAACTCACTCAGCGTCTTTTGCATTAACGCCTGGTCCCCGCCGAAACGTCTTTCCAGCAGCCACTCTTTCCAGATATCCTGCGGGGGACGAGAGGTCGTTGTCATGGAATATTCTCCGACCGCCAGGAACCGCAGCAGGTCAAAGGCCGTGGAACGGAACGCGCCTGTGCCAGCCGGGCGCGGTCGATTGGTTCTTGCATAACGCCTGCCTCGATAAACTCAGATGATCTCAACCTCAGCCTCAATCTCGACCGGGATATCAAACGGCAATTCCGCCATGCCGACGGCCGATCGGGCATGCCCCCCGCGCTCCGGCCCATAAAGTTCCAGGATCAGGTCAGAGAAGCCATTGATCACCTGGGGCTGTTGGTTGAAACCGGCCGCCGAATTCACCATGCCCAACACTTTGAGCCAGGCAACCACCCGATCCAGGTCGCCCAGGGCGCGCTTCAGGCTGCCCAGGATGGACAGCGCCACCAACCGGGCGGCCTGATACCCTTCTTCCACCGTCAAATCCGCCCCTACTTTGCCCAATGGCCGGGCAATGGAACCGTCAGGGTTCTGCGGGCCATGTCCGGAAATAAAGGCCCGGTTGCCGCGAATCCTGACAAAAGAAAAAGGAAGCTTCACTCCTGACGGAACGATGACCGGTTCGGGAAGCGTTAGCCCAAGTTGGGCCAGCCGGGCCTCAATCCTATCTTGCCGGACTTTATTTGACATAACACCCTCGCTCTTTACATAAATCTACCGCGGACATATTCGTGTGTCAGTCTCGCGAATTCCTGACGACCCAAACAATCAACCCAACGACCAGGAAAATGACCACCCCACCCAATACCGGGTCAAAACCCTTCCCCACAGCGGGAGCGGCCGTGGCTGGGGCCGCCGTTGGTGAGGGGGCCTCTGACCGGGCAGAAACCGGCGTCTTTTCCAGGATCGGGGTTACCAAAACTGCTGGTGATGGCGAAGCCGCCGCCTCCAGCGCAACGGCCGTGCCCGGCGGGGTCAGCGTAGGCGTCGGGCCTGACTCCTCTGGTGGGGGCGTCGGCGTAACCGCGGGAATCAGGCGCAGTTCGTCACCCGGCCGCAAAATCGCGTCGGCCGTCAGGCCATTGTAAGCCAGCAGCTGCTCCAATGTCAGACCATACCGCGCGGCAATCCCCAGCAATGTGTCGCCCGTTTTCACCACGTAAAGCGTCTGCGGCGTGGGGGTGGGCGGCGGCGTTTGCCCTGGCGCCAGGCGAACCGTCACCTCATCCCCTGGTTGGAGGATTGCTTCCTCATCCAACCCATTGTACCAGAAGAAATCGGCCAGGCTGAGCTGATAACGGGCGGCAATCGTCCACGCCGTTTCTCCCTCACGCACGATATGCGTCAGCGGCGGCGTGGGGGTGGGGGGTGGCAATTGCCCCTCTGCCAGCCTGATGATCAGTTCATCTCCCGGCCGTAAAACAGAATTTTCGCTCAGGTTGTTGTACAGCAGTAAATCATCCAGCCGAACCTCGTACCGGGCGGCGATGGCCCACAAAGTCTGCCCTTCCTGTACCACGTGAACAATAGACCCATCCTCGCGCGGTTCACTGAGGATGATGGGGGCTACCAGTGCGGGGGGGTCGGCTGGAGCCGGCTGGCTGGCCGTCGCGGACACTGGCTGATCACTGCGCCGGCCGACGACGAGCACATACCAATGCTGGTCATTGCCAAAGGCATATCCCACGCCTGCCTCATAATAACGTGTCGTGATAAGCGTGTTGTAGTGGACGGGACTGTTGATCCACCAGGTAACGCCTTGCTGCGGCGTCAACTGCCACCCGGCCACGAAATTCTCTACCACGTATCCCTGGTAACCGACCGCATTGGCCCGGTCTTGCGGCCGCGTGCCGCCCTCGCCGGTATGGCTGTAAAGGTTGTTGGCGGCGATGTACTCTGCCTGCCATTGGGCAGCCCGGGCCAGGGTGTCATTCCACTGGAAGGGGGCCAGGCCATGGTCGGCCCGCACCTGGTTGACCAGGGCGAATGTCTCCTGAGCCGGAGATTGGGCGGAGGCGCGGCGGGTGAGCGCCAGCAATAATCCTAAAATGAGACTCAACATCATTCTCCGTCGCATGGGCGCAACTATATCAAGAGTCGCGGCCGCGACCAACCGGCCGCAGCAGGCACTCACCCCTTCCTCATTGCCGCCGAAACTCCCCATGTTATACTTTTGAGGTCGGTAAGATAGGAGACCTTTATGGAAGCAATTTTGAACCCGGAGCAGGAAGAACTGCTCAAACGCACGCGGGATGTGTTGGGCCAACTGCGGGATGTGCTCGCCGACACGGCCGCATCCCCTGAAGATCGCGCCGCCCTTGCCGAGTCTATCCGCCAGTTAGACGAGCTGTTCCTGCTGGTCGTGGCCGGGGAATTTAATTCCGGCAAATCCGCCTTCATCAACGCCCTCATCGGCCAGCCTTTGCTGGCTGAAGGGGTGACGCCTACAACCAGCCAGATTTATCTGCTGAAGTACGGGGACAAGGCGGAGCATAAACCGGTAGAAAAAGGGGTATGGGTGCAGACCGCGCCGGTGGACATCCTGCAAAAGATCAGCATCGTTGACACGCCGGGGACCAACGCCATCCTGCGCGAGCATGAAGCGCTGACGGCCGAATTCATCCCCCGCAGTGACCTGGTGCTGTTCATTACCTCTGCCGATCGGCCGTTTACTGAAAGCGAGCGCCACTTTCTGACCCAGATTCGGGATTGGGGCAAGAAGATTGTGCTGGTCGTGAACAAGATTGACATCCTCACCAATGAGCAGGACAGGGAACAGGTCGTCGCTTTCGTCACCGACTCGGCGCGTAATCTGGTGGGCGAGATTTCGGCCGTGTTCCCCATTTCGGCCCGATTGGCGCAGCAGGCCAAATCAGGCCAACCCCAGTTGTGGCAAGAGAGCGGCTTGGAACCGCTGGAAACGTTTATCCGGGAGACGTTGGACGACGACGGCCGTTTCCGGCTCAAGCTGCTCAACCCTTTGGGCGTAGGGCACAAGTTGGTCAAGAAGCAACTGGAGATTCGTGAGGCTGACCTGGAATCACTCAAGGACGACGCCCAACTGCTCGACGATATCGAGCGGCAAATGACCTACTACGATGAGGATATGCAGCGCAACTTCAAGGCGCGGCTGAGCGAAATTGACAACCTGCTCTACGACATGGAAAAGCGGGGCAATGCGTTCTTTGACGAGATGATGCGCATCGGCCGTATCCCCGACCTGATTCGGGCCAGGCGGGTCGAGCGCGCCTTCGAGCGAGAAGTGGTGGCGGATACGCCGCAGCAGATTGAAAAGCATGTGGGTGAACTGGTGGATTGGATGGTAGAGCAGGATTTGCGCCAGTGGACGGCCGTGGCCGAGCATCTGGCCCAGCGTAAAGAAGACCACCTGAACCGCATTGTTGGTGAGGGCAGCCCGCGTGAGGGCACATTAGCCTATGACCGGCAGCGGCTTATTGATTCCATCGGAACGGCCACCCGCCGCGCGGTAGAGAGCTACGACAAAGAGAAAGAAGCGGCGCAAATGGCGGAATCAGCGCGCGCGGCCGTGGTCAACACCGGGTTGGCCGGCGTGGGCGTGGGGCTGGGCGTGGCCATCGCCATCGCCGCTCACGTCGTCTGGGTGGATGTGACAGGTATCCTCGCCGGGGTAGCGGCCGCTGCGATTGGGTTGCTCATTCTGCCCGCCCGCCGCCGCAAGGCCAAGCATGACCTGGAAGAGAAATTGGCTGATTTGCGTCAGAAACTGGTGAGCAGTCTGACCGAACAGTTCGACAGGGAGCTGCACCGGAGCACGCGGCGCATTGAGGACACGATCGCCCCCTTCAGCCGCTTTGTCCGCGCCGAACAGGAGAAAATCGGCTCGCAGCGTGACCGGTTGGTAGAGCTGGAGGCGCATATCATCGGCCTGCAGGCGCAGCTGCAGGCTGACAAGGTGATAGGGTGAGGGGTGACAAGTGACTTATCACACACCAACCGGCATGATGGTTTACAAGCTGGATGAGAACGGGAACCTCGTCTGGCAATACCCGGCAGACGTGTTGGAGCGGCGGCCGAACTATGTGCGGTTGGAGGCGTTTTTTGACCGGGGGGATGTGGACCTCGGCTTCACCACGTTCAAGCGGGGGGATCGCTTCATTGAGCATTACTTCAACGACCGTTGGTACAATATCTTCGCCGTTTACGACCGGGATGACGGCCGCCTGAAGGGCTGGTACTGTAATATTTGCCGCCCGGCTGAAATCGGGGAAACGGCCGTGCGCTGCGCTGACCTGGCCCTGGATGTGTGGGTAGACCCAGACGGCCGTGTGACCGTCCTCGACGAAGAGGAATTCGCGGCCCTCAAACTGCCGGAGTATGCTAAAAGTCGCAGTTGGGCTGCCTTCCGCCACTTGCTGAAGCTTGCCCAACAACACCAACTGCCTTCATAACAAACTAAAACGCCCTCTCGGAAGAGGGCGTTCGCATTCAACAAACGGTCAAGCGCTTTTATCCCGAAAGTGCCCCGGAGAGAGCGCTCAGCCCAGCCGCCCCGACGCCAAAGATTCCGCCGATGATCAGGGTGACGATGAAAACAGCAATCCATCCCACAACAATCGTCAGTAATGCTTTCGTATTGTCCAGATCAAGACCCTGACGTACGGCAATAAACCCACAAGCGATAGACCAAATCCAGCCCACAAAAGCGCCGCATACGGGGATAACAGCTAAAATACCCGGCGCCTGGGCAAACCCCAGCACCCGCAGCATCTCACCCATCGTAGCCTGGCCGCCGAACAGCGCGGTGCCCACAAAGTAGGTCACAACTGACCAGACGATCCATCCCACGAAAGCGCCGATAAGCTGGCTGAGGAAGCTGCTGATGAAACTCCCACCCATCGCAGCGCTGATACCGCCGCCGACCAAACCGCCCACGATGGCCACAATAGCCACTACAATGGCCGCCTGGCTGGTAGCGCTTTCATCTGCTTCAATCTCCTCATAAGTGTTGACATCAAGCTTCAGAATCCCAATCACTCGCTGGATCATTTCAAACCTCCTAGGTTGTAATGCGTAAAGTCGCCAATTCGGCGGGCTTTATGATGATGACCAACTCAAGAACAGTTATTCGAACAAACACGATTACATACTAAATTGGGGTCAGCATTCGTACCGATTGCTATGTTTCCTGTACACCTCCTTGTTACAGCCGGGCGACTTTATCGTTTTTCGGCTTTTTTACAAGCCCGGAAACCCTGCCATCATCCCGGTCAAATTAAAACGCAGGGCGCTAATGACGGCGATCTCAACGGCCGTCAATATCAGGCCAATGAGCAGAGGCATGGCAGCTTGCTGCCACCCTGTTGCCAGCCCATCCCTTCGCACTGCCATGAGCATCAAAATCGCATTTAAGGCGGTAACAATCATCACAACGCCGGCCGCGCTGGCTAACGCCAATACGTACAGAATTAAGGGTTGGTTGCTGAGGACAAGCAAGACGGCCGTTCCTCCTACCAGGATCACGCCGGCAAACTCGCGCAGCGAGCCGATGGCCGGCAGGGGAGCGGGGTATCGCCATAACGTTTGCGCCAGGGCGGGGAAAATAAACACGCCCATAGCCAGGCCAGTCCCCATCCCCGTTAACAGGCGCAGCCAGTTACGCGGTTGGTACAGGTGCGGGGCATTGGGAAAGAAATGGCTGTAAGAGTTGATGCCGTCAACCCCCATCAGGGCCACGAAGCCCAACAGAACCAGCAAGATGGGCAAGGGCGGCAAGTCGCTGCAACGCAGACGGCCGGACAGGCCCAACAGGAGGAAGACCAGCGTCACCCCCAGGTACATCCCCGTGCAGCGCGCGCACAACGGCAACTGGCGGCCGTTAATGGTAAAGGAGCGTCCGGTGATGCGATGGCATACCGCATAACCGGTCCAATCGGCCACTCCCAGCACCGGATCGTGCGCCAGGCGCGTACCATTCGTCGCGGAATAAAACCCCATGATCAGCAAGATACCCAGGACAATCAGCGCCGGCAGCCAGCGGCGGAACGCCTTCGTAGAGGGAGGGTTGGTGCTCGTCTCTGAAATCGGCCTGGTGTGAACGCTCATTGAACCCCGTAACGACTTTCCAGAATCCGCTTTGCAGGTAGAATAGCAAGGAGTATGTGCGGCTGCATTATAGCAAAACCCCGCCTACTTTAGAAGCCATTGTCAAGGATACGAGGAGGCTGATGTGCCCAAACGACCCAAAGCGTATCATCGCCCGCAAGATTTGACCGAGGCGCTGCAATTGCTGACGCAACCTGAGACGGCCCCGTTGGCCGGTGGAACGCATTTGCTGGCCAGACGAGAGGCTCCGGCGGCCGTGGTGGATTTGCAGGCGTTGGGCCTGGATGAAATCAAACAGCAGGGAGGCCGCCTTCACCTGGGAGCGACAGCCAGGCTGGCAAAAATCGCTGAAGCCGTGGCGGCCGATGCTGATTCAGAGACGCCGGCCAGGTTGCTGCAACAAGCCATTCACCTCGCCGGGCCGAATACGTATCGCAACGCAGCTACACCGGGAGGGATTGTGGCCGCCCGCCTGCCTGACAGCGAGTTTCTGGCCGCGCTGCTGGTGTTGAACGCAGAAGTCGCCTTACGCACACCGGAAATCACCTCGATGCGCCTGGCGAATTATCTTGGCCGGGCCGAACGGCCGCGGGGCCTCATTACGGCAATCACGATCCCCTGGGCCGCAGGGCGGGGCGCCAGCGAACGCGTCGCGCGCACACCGGCTGACTATCCCATCGTCTCTGTCACGCTGTGGCAGCCGGAGGACGACTCGCCCCGGCTGGCAGCCACAGGCATCAGCCAGCGGCCGATGCGGTTAGACGCGGCTGAGCAGGCGCTGGCAGCAGGGATCACGGACGAAGCTGTTGAAGCGGCCGCGGCGGCCGCGCGCGCCGCCTGCCAGCACCCCGGCGATTTCCGGGGAGATGCGGCCTACCGGGCTGAAGTGGCTGCCGTACTCACCAGGCGGGTGCTGCAGGAGTTATACTGACAGGTTGCTCCCCAATCTGCTTTCTTTCTTCCCCACTTGCCGCACGCATGACGCAGTGCTAGGATCAGGTTGCCAAGTTGGCCGGGTGATCGCGGCCGCGCATCCACCGGGTGCGCCGGCTGAGGAAAGTCCGCACTCCACAGAGCACAGTGCCGGCTAACGGCCGGGCGGGGCGACCCGACGGCAAGTGCAACAGAGAGGTATATTGCCGCTGATTGCTCCGGCAATCAGTTGGTGAGGGTGAAACGGTGGTGTAAGAGACCACCGGCAGCGGCAGTAATGTCGCTGGCCAGGCAAACCCCACTGGGAGCAAGGCCAAGCAGGATGGAACACCGGGGAGAGGGCAACCTCTTCTTGGCGTACGGAGTTGCTCGTTCCGTAATGTCAGGCGCAAGTCTGGCACGACATCCGGGTAGGCTGCGTGAGGGTGCTAGCAATAGCACTCCCAGATAGATGATCACCGGTCTTTCGCGGGCGTTGCCTGCGAGAGATTACAGAATGCGGCTTACAGGCCAACTTGGCAACGCAGTGATCCGCCGGCAGTCATCAGTGAATGATTTCAAGGAGGCAAGCTCCTGCATTGGTGGCTGCTTCCTGCTAACTCATTCCGGAGGCGTATGCATATTCAGGTCTTGTTTGTATGTCTGGGCAACATCTGCCGTTCTCCAATGGCGGAAGCCGTCTTCCGGGAAATGGTCAAAGAAGCAGGGCTATCGGCCGCGATCAGCGTAGATTCAGCCGGAACCGGCTCCTGGCACGTAGGGGAACGGGCGCACCGGGGTACGCGGAAGGTGCTGGCTAAGCACGACATCTCGTATGACGGCCGTGCGCGCCAGGTCCGCCATGAAGATATAACAGCCGTTAACAGCTACATCATCGCCATGGACCAGAGCAATCTGCTCGAACTGCAACACCGGTTCGGCCGTCATCCGCGCATGCACCTTCTGCTCGATTTTGCCACCCATACCAATATCCACGACGTGCCCGATCCCTACTATTCCGGCAACTTCGAGATCGTATATGAGCTGGTGCAGGATGGCTGCCGCGGCCTGTTAGCAACCATTCGCCAGCAACAGGGATTATAATATGGGATGGGAACTTGCCCTTCAATCAATCCATGAAAAAGAGGAGAATCCATGGGAAGCGAACGTGACATCATCGTTGTTGGAGCCGGGCCGGCCGGCTCGACGGCCGCCACGATCCTGGCACAAAAAGGCTACGATGTACTGCTGATAGACCGGCACCAATTCCCCCGCGACAAAACCTGCGGCGATGCCGTACCAGCCGGGGCGATTGAAATTATGTACAGGTTGGGGATGGGCGATAAGGTTCAGGCGGCCATTGACCGGGGAGAGTTTTACCCCCTATATCAGATGTTACTCGTTTCCCCCAAAGGCCACGCATTAGAAGCTGATTTCAAGAAGGGGAAAAAGGGGAGCGATTCCTATGTGGCCCCTCGACTGTATTTCGATGCCGTGCTCCAACAACATGCTGTGGAAAGCGGCGCGGAGTTTTGCCAGGCTCAGGCAAAGGGGTCGATCATGGAAGACGGCCGTGTCGTCGGCGTCACCGCCCGTGTCAACGGCTCCGTAAAAGAGTTCCGCTCCCGTATCGTCATCGGCGCAGACGGAGTCACCTCCGTCATCACACGCGCGCTTCGTCCCAAATCTGAGCAGCATGTAGACGCACACCGCGCCGTCGCTCTCCGCGCTTACATTGAAGGGATCGAAGAATTCCCCCACGAGGTGGAGTTCTACCTGTACCAGGACATCCTACCCGGCTACGCGTGGATTTTCCCCACCGGCAAGAACCGCGCCAACATCGGCCTGGGAATGCGCCTTGACCACTTCCGCAAAACTAAACAGAGCCTTGAAGAAATGCTGCATGAATTCCTGGAAATGCCGGCCATCAAGCCTCGATTGCTGCCCGGATGGGAGTTGAAAAATGTGGCTACCTGGCAGCTCAACTTTGGATCGCAGAAAAACATGCGGCATGCTTACGATGGGGCGCTGTTGGTGGGAGACGCAGCCGGATTCATTAACCCTCTAACCGGGGGCGGCATTCACAATGCCCTGGTTTCCGCCGACCTTGCGGCCCAGACCGCACACAAAGCGTTACAGCAAGGGGATGTCTCGCGCGAGAACCTGAAGGTGTACGAGCAGCATTGCCATGATGCTTTGTGGAGCGGCATGCAGCGCTCGTACCAGTTGCAGCGTTGGCTGATGAGCTTCCCTTTCCTGATCGACTTTCTGATCAGGCGGATGAAAACGAACAGCCGCCTGGCTCAAATTTTTCTGACCAAGCTGTAAACTAAACAGGGGCCGTTTCGGCCGTTAGGGGTGTCAGCAGTTGGAGGCGAGATAAGGGGAAATCTTGTCAGGCAGTTCGAAGATGGGGGTTCGCTTGGTGATGAGATCGTTGGCTCCTGCGGACAGGCTGTGCATTCTGGTTTCGTCCCGGTCATCGGCCGTGTACATGACGATGGCCGGTTGCCTATTCTCGCACCGGGCGCGGATTTGCCGGCACACTTCAATCCCCGTCATTCCCGGCATCATCACATCTAACAGCACCAGATCAGGCATCTCCTCAGTGATCAGCTCCATGGCCTGAGAGCCGCTGATTGCGCCGCGCACCTGATAACCGGCATCTTCCAGGATGATCTGGCACAGTTCCACGATTGAGGCTTCGTCGTCTACCACCAATATCTTGTGTGACTGCGTCATAAGCTTTCATTGTATTTAAGGATGTGGCGCGGGTAAATAGCCGCTAGGGGCTACTGCGTTTTCATCTGGTCGGCCGTTTGCAGGCAAAGAAAACGGCCCGTTTCAAGCAATTGGTTCGCCCGAAGGCTACCAACCGTTTGAAGCGGGCCGCTATCAAACAGGAATGCAGGCAGGATACTACTGGCGTTGCAACACGGGGCCAAAGCTGCGGCGCGAAGCAACTTTGCGTGCCTGCGGGCCACGGCCGAGATCTACCAATTCATATTCGACTCGATCCCCTTCATACAAGTTACGATATCCTTCCCCGTCAATGGCCGAGTAGTGCACGAACACTTCCTGGCCGCCGCCATCAGGATTGATGAAACCGTAACCTTTCAACCGACTAAACCACTTTACAATTCCGGTCTGTTTCGGCATAACCCATTCCTCCCATCACCAAATATAGCTTTGCCAACTACGCTAAGTGGGTCAGTGGCCGGGCTGTGGTAGTGAACAGTTCGACTCCCAGCCACTAGGGTTGCTCCCAAAGGGGAGCTTTTGCCAAGTTATCACGGGTGCTTCAGGAGTGTCAATTGAAGAGAGGGCGTTTTAACACCTATTTCACAGCTGGGGAAGATTATGTTCGGTGCAGCTTTTTGCGGGGCCTGGAAACAGCCGGGAGCGCCTTAGGGACGTGGCCTGACAATGCCTTGAAGTATCACTTCGCGGATGCCGCTGTCTACAAATCCAACGCTTTCCGCCAGCCGAATAGAGGGCTGGTTTTGCGCCGCCGCCATATACAAAGGCTGACGGCCGCTGTCCAGAATATACTGCACCATCGCAGCCACTACACTTCGCCCCCAACCTCGCCGTTGGTGTCTCAGGTTGGTGCTGACGGAGATTTCAGCAAAGGCAGGGGATTGCCAGTTGAGGCCGGCGGCGGCTACCACCTCGCTGCTACCCCCAGCCGCGCTGCGTATGACAAACCGGGGTAAGCCATTGGGAGACACAGATCGGGTAACTAAAACGTTAATGATTGGCTCAAACCGGCGCTGGTCGAGTACAAAAAGATGCAGCCGCTCTTCAGCGTGGATGTCAATCAACGCCTTCAGCAGTGGATGATACTGAATGGGAGCGCTGAGGATGACGGCCGTACCCGGTTGCAGCGCCTGGTAGAACAATGCCACGCTGGCAATCATGTCATTAACCGGTAAGCGCAATGTGACCAACGGGCGAAATAGATCAATGCCGGTGCGCGACAAGGCGACATACCCTATGGCGCGAGCAGCACCGGCCGGGTAAGTCACAAGCTGCGTCTTGTTATCTGGGTGGTGGAATGCATAATAGGCGGCCATCGCATCGGCCGGATTGTAGTCGTTCAGCAGTCGCCGGATGGCCTGACGTTTCTCAGGCAATGTCTGGTCAGGCAATGTCATATCAGGTATGGTAAGCCGTTGGGGTTCAACAGGACGCCATATTACACGTCTATCACTGATGCCTGCAGAGCCTCCAGCGCAATTTCGATTTCTGCTTCAATGGCGGCCGAAACTATTTCCCGATGGGGGCGATAGGTGTCCATACTCTCTCCGTGCTCCAGGACCTGACCATCAACCGCTAAAATGGCGGCCGTGCGTACACCGCGCAGGCTCCCGACGAGGAACAATGCCTCGCATTCCATTTCCACCGCCAGCACATTTGCTGCGGACAGCGCCGGATAATTGGGGGTGTTGGGGCCGGGAATGCCTTCGTAAAAAACGTCCGAGGAGAGTATCAGTCCGCTGCGGAAAGGATGGTCGCTGGCGCCGGCTGCCTGCCGCAGCGCCAGGCACAACTCCAAATCAGCAACGGCCGGGTATCCCGGCGGCGTTGCTGCCCGGCCGTAACCGGTACCTTGCACGGCCGCGGTCGGGACAACCAGGTGACCCGCGTCTATGTCCGGCTGCAAGCTGCCACATGTGCCCACGCGCACCAACCGGCGGCCGCCGGCTTCGATCAGCTCCTCAAAAGCAATTGCTGCTCCCGGCGCGCCAATACCATGCGAGCAAATAGTCACCGGCAAATCCCGGAACACTCCCCGCCAGGCGTGGTATTCCCGGTGAGCGCATAACAGCTCCACTCCGTCCAGCCGGGCAGCAATCTTGTCCGCCCGTCCCGGATCGCCGCAAACCAATACGGATGGCGTCACCCCCCCTACCTTTAACCCTGTTATGGGCAATATTTTGTCAGATGCCACCACATACCCTCTTTTATTGAAACGGCATTGGCTCCGGCCGATTGTTCAACAAAGGCTCGATTTTCTCCATCACATCGTCACTCAATTGGGCCACTACATCCAGCGCTTTCATATTGTCGGCGACCTGTTCCGGGCGAGAAGCGCCGGTGATGACGCTGCTCACATGCGGGTTCTTCAGGCACCAGGCGATGGCCATACGCGCCATCGTCGTGCCCAGTTCCCCGGCCACGGCCGTCAGTTCGCGCACAACGGCTAAACGCTGCTGCCATTCCTCACTTTCAAACATCTCCCGCAGCCACTCGTACCCCGGCAGATTCATCCGAGAATCCGCAGGAATGCCGTCGTTGTACTTGCCGGTGAGGATGCCGGAAGCGAGCGGCGACCAGATGGTGGTGCCCAGGCCGATGGTCTCGTACAAACGCGCATACTCCACCTCAACTGTGCGGCGGTGGAACATATGATATTGCGGCTGCTCCATCGTCGGGGGAATCAGATTGTACTGCCGGGCAACGCTGTACGCTTCCATGATTTGCTGCGCCGACCATTCCGATGTGCCCCAGTAAAAGACCTTTCCCTGCCGGATCAGATCGGTCATCGAACGTACCACTTCCTCCATCGGGACTTCAGGATCGGGCCGGTGGCAAAAGTACAGGTCCAGGTATTCCACTTGCAGCCGTTCCAGCGCCTGGTGGCACGCCTCGACGATATGCTTGCGGTTCAGGCCCTGCTGCGTCGGTTTGGCGTCAGGCACCGAACCCCACATCACTTTGCTGGAGACGATGTAGCTGTCGCGCCGCCAGCCCGCTTTTTTGAGCGCCTGGCCCATGATCTGTTCAGATTGCCCGTGCGCATAGACTTCTGCATTGTCGAAGAAGTTAACGCCGGCGTCGTACGCGACGGTCATACTCTCCAAGGCCTTGTCCACGTCCATCTGACGGCCGAATGTCACCCACGATCCAAACGACAGGGCGCTGATTTTCAATCCGGATTTTCCTAACCGACGGTATTCCATAATCGCTCCTTGTTGATCCCGGCGGCGCGTTCGCCAGCCGGATACGAGTGTACTTGAAGGCATCCGTCCCTGGCAAGCGTCGCCGTGTCTATTGTCAGGGCTGGCAGACATGTAATGATACATCATCCGCGTACATGCCTGTCACCCCGTCGAAGCCATTGTTGAACGCGCCAAAGTAAAGCTGGATAGTTTGCCCGGCGAACGAGATTAAATCAAACTGATGGGACATCCACGTCTGGTCGTTGCGCCGCTGGAACAGCAGTGTGTGCTGCTGCCCGCTCTGGTCAAACAGTAGCACAAACTGAGCATCATCAACCAGCGCACCGTCGCGCACATCCGGGGCCTGCCAGCTGGCGGGAAAGATGAGAGGAGCCTCGCCGCTCACCGGGTACAGCCAGAAGCTGAAGGTGGCGCTGGCGGCGTTGGCGGGAATCTGCACCCATTGTCTGGCAGATGAGTAGCTTAACCGGTTGTCGGCAAGGTTGATGATGCCCACCCGCATGGAACGGCCGCCGCTGTGAGCCGCGGTCGTGGAATAAGCAGCCGGGAATTCATTCAACGGAAGCTCCCAACTGCCGTCCCATTCAAAGCCGCCATTGGCGACGACCTCGGTGCACGGTACCGGCGTAGGCGTCGGTGGGGGAGGCGGCGTAGGCGTCGGCGTGGGTGTGGGGATGAGGGACGCCGTGAAGTCCTGGTTGATCGCGTCCGGCGGCAGGCTGACGGTGCGCGAGGTCGGGGCAAAGGTGTAACCGCTCTTCGCCGGCGTGATGGTGTAGGTTCCCGCCAGCAGGTCTATCAGGGTGTAACGGCCGTCCGGCCCTGCCGTCGCCGATGTGCCCGTGTCAGTCGTGACCGTCACTCCCGGCACCGGAGCGCCTTCGTCATCAACCACCTGGCCCGATACGCTGTAGGTGGGCGGGTAATTGTGCAGGGTCAACGGCAAGAAAGCAATCGAGATGCTGCTGCCCCGGTCGCGGATGAAGATATCCTGGACGTTGTTGGCGTCGCCGGGCACCAGGTTGGTGGCGAGGGAGGCAAAGGCCACGAAACGGGCATCCCCCGAAATTGAGGGTAAATAGGATGCATCGTCGGCTTGGGTACCGTCGCTGGCAACGGATACCCGCGTGGTCAGCCCATCTCCCCGGTCACGGACAAAGATGTCCCAGGCGGCGTTCACATCGCCGGGTACCAGCTTGTCGGTCCCAGTGAAAAAGGCCACATACCGGCCGTCAGCGGAGATCGAGGGCACAAAGACGTTGTCGTCAGCGGCCGTCCCATCATCTGCCACGGAAATGCGGCTCGTCTGGCCCGCCTGCCGGTCGCGCACAAACACATCCCACACCCCATTGAGATCGCCCAGGATGAGGTTGTCGGCAGCCGAGAAGAAAGCGACGACACTGCCATCGGTCGAAAGGGAGGGGAAGAAACTGTCGCCATTGGCCTCAATGCCGCCTGACGAAACTGAAACGCGCTCCACCTGCCCCGTTTGCCGGTTGCGGATAAAAATGTCGAAGACCCCGTTGGTATCTCCAGCCACCAGGTTGCCGGCATTGGAGATGAACGCGATGTGGCTGCCATCAGCCGAGATGTCGGGGAGAAATGAGGTGTTGTCAGCCTCGGTCCCGTCAGCGGCCACGGAGACGCGCGTCGTCTGCCCCGTTTGCCGGTCGTAGAGGAAGATGTCGGTCACGCCGTTGGTATCTCCGGTCACCAGGTTGGAGGCGTCTGATTCAAAGACCACATAGCGCGCGTCATCGGAAACGGTCGGCAGCCGTGAATTCCCGTTGGCCTGTGCCCCACCGGAACCCACCGACAGGCGGGACGTCTCGCCTGTTCCCCGGTCGCGGAAGAAAATATCTGTCGCTCCGTTGGTATCTCCGGTCACCAGGTTGGAGGCGTCTGACTCAAAGACCACGTAACGGCCGAAAGCGGAGACCGCCGGGGAATGAGACGCGCCATTGGCCTCCGCCCCGCCGGTGGCAATGGAAATGCGAATCGTTTGCCGGGCCAGCCGGTCACGGAGAAAAATGTCGGCAACGCCGTTGTTGTCCCCGGCGATGAGGTTGGTCGCCTGGGATGAGAACGCCACGTAACGGCCGCGGGCCGAAATTGCCGGTTCGTCTGATGGCCCGTTGGCCTCGCTGCCGTCGGTGGCTACCGAAACCCGCTCTGTGCTGGGGTCGGTGTTGACGCGCGCCGGGCCGGCCGGCTTCCCGGTGACGAGGGGTGTGTGCGCGGTTGACCAGACCGACAACATAAAGCTGATAAGCAATAAGGCAATGAAAGACGGCCGAGGTTTCATCCCGTTGCTCCTGATTCCCACACGACAGGCAGTATCCCGTGCATTGTATCACTCCCATCCAATCTATACTAAAGCGCGGCGATTACATCCTCCCTGACGGCCGAATCAAGGGCCTCCCCTCCCAACTACGGCGCTGCTGCCGGCTGATTGAGGGCCTGCGCCGAAACGGCCGTGTTAAACGCGCGTATTGACACAACCCACAATGGTGAGTAGAATGTTCAGGGTTGGTTCACCAGTTTCAATCCTAAGTTTTATCATTTATTCAGTTTAGGGAAATGCCGATGCGCATGCTAATCAATATCAGCAGCACCGTATTTCACATTCCACAGGGTAGCGGTACCCCTGTGGCGCGTGCATGCGGCATGCATTGGTGTCCCTGTGACAATAATGGTTGGTGTTACGAGAGAGTGAAAACCTGACACAAAAACCATTTTGCTTCAACAGCGAATACACCCCGCATGTCGCCAGGACATGTGGGGTTTTTTTTTGCACTTCAACTGTACTTAGGTTGAGGATTCAAGGTTGATGGCCGGAGCACGCACGCTTCATCAATCCTCGACCACCAGTTTTTATGGATCCATCAAGGATGAAATTCATGCAAAATCTAATGCGCTTACTCGGATTCTTAAAACCGTATCGCGGCCGTTTTGCTCTGGCATCGTTCCTGGCTGTATTAACCATCAGTGCCGACCTGGTCGTCCCCATGCTCTTTGGCTGGACGGTGAGCCGGGGGCTGGCGTCGGGCGAATTACGCAACGTTATCTTCTACGCAGCGCTGCTGGTGCTGGCGCAGGGGTTCAAATCGGTAACAGACTACTTTCAATGGATTGTGCAGCAGAAGGTGGGGCAAAACGTCGTCCGCGACATCCGCGACCAACTGTACGCCCACCTGCAAGCGCTGCCCACCAGCTTTTACCGGGAGATACCCACCGGGCAAATCATGTCCCGCGTCACCAGCGATGTGGAAGCGGTGCAGGAGTATTTGGGCTGGGGCTTCATCATTCAGGGGATGGCTGTTTTGTCTTTCGTGGGGACGAGCGTCATCCTGTTCGTCCTGGATTGGCAGTTGACAGTAGCATTGTATCTGCCGTTACTCGTTCTGCTGGTCATTGTTTATCACTTTGATAAACGCATCGGCCCGTCATGGGAAGCAATTCGGGAGCAAATGGGTAAGTTATCTTCCGTGCTCCAGGAGAATATCGCCGGCATCCGCGTAGTGAAAGCGTTTGCCCGGGAGCCGCTGGAATACGACCGGTTCCGGGCGCAAAATGAACGAACCCGGCAACACGGCTTGACCCGGCAGCGCTTGGAAGCCAACGCCTTCCCGGCGATGGATTTGATGGTGGGACTGACCTTCGTCCTGCTGGCCTGGTTCGGGGCGCAGCGCGTGCTAAACGGCAAAGGCGACCTGGGTCAGTTCTTCGCCTATCAGTGGTATCTGTGGGGCATCATCTGGCCGGTGCGCTTCCTCGGCTGGCTTATCAGCATGATGCGGCAAGCGCTGGCGGCCGCGCCGCGCCTGTTCCAGGTTTTGGATGCGCCGTTGGTCATCCATGACACGCCAGATGCCATTGAGCTAAACGAGATACGGGGCGAGATTGAGTTCCGGGATGTGTATTTCGCCTTTGACGACGAGCCGGATCGCTGGGTGATGCAGGGGTTGAATCTACGCGTGAAACCGGGCGAAGTGGTGGCCGTCCTCGGCAGCACGGGGAGCGGCAAGTCACTGCTGGTGAACCTGATCGGCCGCTTCCGGGAAGCGAAAAAGGGGCAGGTGCTGGTAGATGGGCATGATGTGCGCCACATCACCCTGGACAGCCTGCGCCGTCACATCGGCATCGTGCCCCAAGAAGCGTTCCTCTTCTCGGCAACCGTGAAGGAGAACATCGCTTACGGAAACCCGGATGTCACGATGGAGGACGTGATTCAGGCAGCTAAACTGGCCCATGCTCACGACTTCATCATGGAGATGCCTAAAGGATACGACACGCAAATCGGCGAGCGGGGTGTGCGCCTCTCCGGCGGACAGAAACAGCGGCTGTCGCTGGCCCGCGCCATTTTGATTAACCCTTCGATCCTGATTCTGGATGAAGCTACCAGCGCGGTGGATACACGCACGGAGCACGAAATCCAGCGCGCGTTGGAGCAGGTGATGCAGGGGCGCACCAGCCTCATCATCGCCCAGCGGTTGAGCACCATCAAGCACGCGGACCGCATCGTGGTGTTGAAGAATGGCGTGGTGGCTGAGGAAGGGACGCACGAGGAACTGCTGGCGCTGGGCGGCGAATACGCCCGCATCTACGATTTGCAGTACCGGGAAAGTGATGAGTTGGCGCACGAGATCGCCAAATACCTGGAACAAATTAGAGCGAATGGCGGTGATTGTGGAGTACGGCCGCTGGCGGTTTAACAATTCGTAGGGGTGGGATAGCACGGAATGGTATTGGTCAAAACAAACGGCCTTCTCTCCGTGCCATCTCGCCCCCTCGCCCGGCGGGTTAGGCGAGACAGGCGGGAGAAATCGCCGTTCTGCATGGCAAGAAAGGTTGCCCGCCTGTCCCGCCCCTACGACGAGGATTAAAAATGTCTGATTACCAAACTTATGAAGAACTGGACGAGGCCGAACAACGGCCGTTCAACAAACAATACTTTTTACGAATGCTGGGCTACATGCGGCCGTACAAGCGGGAAACGGGGCTGGTGGCATTGGGGATCCTGCTGGGAGCAGGACGGCCGTTATTCGAGCCGTACCTGCTGGGGCGCGTGGTGGACGACGGCATCGTCGCCGGCGACGTAAACGCCATCAAGCGGCTGGCCGTCCTCCTATTTGCGCTGCACCTCCTGGCCTGGATTGGCGGCCGGATGCGCGTCTGGCAGTCGGCCGTCATTGGCCAGGGCGTGCTTTACGATTTGCGCGACAACCTGTTCGGCCACATCCAAAAGCTGAGCCTGCGCTTCTACGACAAGCACCCGGTGGGGCGCATCCTCTCCCGCATCACCAGCGATGTGGAATCCATCGCTCGCCTGCTCAACACCGGCCTGGTCACATTCGTCGGCGAAGGGGCGAACCTGGTAGGCATTCTGGCGGTAATGCTCTGGATGAGCTGGCGGCTGACGCTGACCGCTTTTGTCATTCTGCCACTGCTCATTCTCATCGTCGTCAAGCTAAGGACAACCATTGAAACCAGTTGGAAGAACGTGCGCAAGAGCATCTCCAACATCACCACCAATGTCAACGAGTCGGTGAACGGTATCCAGGTGACGCAGGCGTTTGTGCGCGAGGAGCGGAACCAGCGCACTTTTGCCGGGCTGACGCAGGCGGCGAATGATTCCTGGATGACGGCCGTCAAAGCGGACGAGATGATCTGGCCGTCGGTGGAATT